>CAYWXV010000241.1:0-1009 GCA_964462535.1 uncultured Alphaproteobacteria bacterium | reverse complement strand
CAGTATGGAAAAGAAACAAAAATTGACCCGGGCAGAACGATTGGAAATCAGCATTCTCCTGGAAAGGAAATACTCCTTCCGGGCCATCGGCAGGGCTTTGAGGCGCAGCCCCAATGCCATCTCGTACGAAGTACGGGAGAACAGTGTCAGAGGGAGATATGACCCTCTCAAGGCAGATGCCAAGGCAAGACTCCGGAAACGGATGGCGAAGTATCAATGGAAGAAAATCAATGCCTGCAAGAAACTTCGTGAATACATCATCGAAAAGCTCATACTCCACTGGAATCCCGATGAGATAGCAGGAAGCATGAGAAGGGAGAAGACTCCCTTCTACGCCTCGAAAACAGCCATCTATGAATGGCTGTACAGTGCGCAGGGACAGCGGTATTGCCAGTATCTCTACGCCGAGAGATATACCAGGAGAAGAAGAAAGAAAAAGAGGACGGAGCGAGTGATGATTCCAGACCGAGTGAGCGTGAGGAAGCGGTTTCTGGGGGCTACCAATCGTACGAGGTATGGGCATTTTGAGGGAGATACCGTGGTATCACGACGAGGCGGAAGCGGAGGAATGAGCATCCTCCTGGAGAGAAAGAGTCGTTTCCTTGCTGTCAGAAAGCTTGATTCTCTGTCAGGGACAGAGAATCTGAAAAAGATTCAAGATATGCGAAGAAATATGCGTATGAAAAGCATCACCTTCGACAATGGAATCGAGAATAAGAAACATGCACGGCTCGGTATTCCCACCTTCTTCTGCGATCCCTACTCCTCCTGGCAGAAGGGAGGGGTGGAGAATGCAAACAGGATGCTGCGGAGATACTTTCCCAAGGGGACTGATTTCCAGGAAATCAGTCAGAAAGCAATCGATCAGGTTGTGAAGCTCATCAATGAAAAACCGAGGAAAATCCTCGGGTATCGATCGGCATTAGAAGTGGCAAGGGAGAATGGTGTAGTATTGAAAGAAAGTAATCTTTGTTTGAGTCAGGTGTCCTAATTGAGGGGTGAATTCAGC
>CAYWXV010000240.1:0-1056 GCA_964462535.1 uncultured Alphaproteobacteria bacterium | reverse complement strand
ATCGCCTTCCGATCGATTACTACAAACTATGCTGAGTCAGTACATACAAGGGGACGATCGATCGCTCGTATAGAGCGATCGATCAGGGGTGTGTCCAAATCTCCACGCTCATTTCCTCCCTGCTCGACACCGACGCTCTGTACATCCCATCGCTGTTAAAGGGCATGGCGATGTTCCCCGCGGCATCGACGGCAATCAATCCACCCTCGCCTCCGATGTTCCGCAGTTTGTCGTTCACCACGAGCTCGCAGGCCTCGTGAAGAGACAAGCCCCTGTATTCCATCAGACAAGAGACATCGTATGCGACGACGCTTCGAATGAAATACTCACCGTGCCCCGTGCAAGAAACGGCGCACGTACGGTTGTTCGCATAGGTTCCGATTCCGATGATCGGCGAATCGCCCACACGTCCAAATCGCTTGTTCGTCATGCCTCCGGTTGACGTCGCTGCACCAAGATTGCCCGCGGCATCGACGGCCACCGCCCCGACAGTGCCGAACTTCCTGTCGTCGGAATGATCGAGTAGCGTCTGATTTCCTGCACGTGCCGCAAGGAGTTGGTTGTGGCGGTACTCGTCGAAGAAGTACTCATCGTCCTCGAACCGGATGTTCTCCATGCGTGCGAAAGCCTCGGCGCCCGCTCCGGCAAGAAGGACGTGCTCGGAATGATCCATGACACGTCGTGCAAGTAGGATAGGGTTCCGGACGTTTCGCACTGCCGCCACGCTCCCTGCCTCCAACGTCCTTCCATCCATGACAGAAGCGTCCATCTCGTGCTGACCGTCGTTGGTGAAGACGGATCCTCTTCCGGCATTGAAGAGCGGATCATCTTCGAGCTGGCGCACAACTTCCGTAACGACGTCGACCGCGCCGGCCCCATCTTGAAGCAAGCGCCAACCCACGGAAAGGGCATTGTGGAGACCGGTACGATAGGCGGTCTCCTTCTCGGCGGACATTGCCGATCGAAGAATGGTACCCGCGCCGCCATGAAGAGCCAGTGCGATGTTCATCGATGATTGGATGAGCGTGGAAAAAGTGGCGCAATGTACGAGGAAGT
>CAYWXV010000239.1:0-1097 GCA_964462535.1 uncultured Alphaproteobacteria bacterium | reverse complement strand
GCGTCTTCAATCCGTTCGCGCGGACACGAGTAGCTCTCGTGCAACGAATTGGAGAACCACTATGCCCTGGACCACACGTTTGCGGAGCGGAGTCTTCCTGCTCCTGGCTATTGTTTGCCTGATTGCTTCGTCCGCTCCCCTTGCAGCTCAATCCGACACGCTTCATGTCGGTGAATACACACTCTCCGGACCGTACACTCACGACAATCTCAGTGTCTATCTCGTCCATGGAAAGGATAAGATCAAGACGAAGAACATGCTGACGCTGGCGGAAGCGATGCGTCGCAAGAAGATCCGTGTGTACGAAACCGGCAACGTGAACGAGCTTCAGGTTGAGAACATCTCATCGACACAATCGATTTTCATTCAGGCCGGTGAGATAGTGAAAGGGGGGCGGCAGGACCGGACGCTCGGCATCGACCTTGTGCTTGCGCCTCGGTCCGGCCGCGTTCCCATAGCGGCCTACTGTGTCGAGTCGGGGCGTTGGAGCCGGCGAGGTGGGGAGTCGGCGCAGGAATTCAGTTCGTCGGAGGAGCAGCTGGTTTCGCGCGATCTGAAGCTGGCAGCACGCTACAACAAGGACCAGTCGAAGGTCTGGGCCAACGTCAAGCAGTCGCAGGACAAGTTGAGCGAGAAGGTCGGTGAACGGGTCAACGCCAACGAATCATCCTCCAGTCTCCAGCTGAGCTTGGAGAACGATCGCCTGCGCAAGAAGATTGACGAGTATGTGGATGGGCTGCGGCGTCTGGGCGTAGGAAATCAGAATGTAGTCGGTTGCATCTTCGCCATCAATGGCGACATGAACGGCGCCGAGGTCTATGCCTCGAACGATCTCTTCGCACGGAGCTGGCCCAAGCTCCTTCGCGCTGCATCCATCGAGGCCGTTGCAGAAATCGACACGGTCTGGACACCGACGGTCGCTCCCGTCAGCGCCGCGAAGGAGTTCATTGCGCCGGCGTCCGGAGAGGGGACAGCATCGACGCAGAACATCGACGCCAACAACCAGGTGATCACGCACGATCGCGACGACGCCGTCGCCATCGAGTCACGCGCGAACGAAACGACCGTGCGGAAGAGTTGGATCAGGAAGTAGCGGG
>CAYWXV010000238.1:0-1099 GCA_964462535.1 uncultured Alphaproteobacteria bacterium | reverse complement strand
CTCCCGATCAGCACGACCTCGCGCGTCGAGCCGCATGGCTCCAGCATGAGCGTCATCCGTCCGCTGAACAATCCGTCGCTCGTCGGCGTGAAGCGCACCTGCGTTCGATAGACTACGCCGCTGTCGAGACGCGTGCCGTCAATTGGATCGATGCCGAATGGCGTGTCGATCGTCGCGGTTACCACACTCCCTGTGGCGCCGCCGCCGCCACTGTAGGTCAGCTCGAACGGCACCGTAGCCGTCGTGTCGCCGCAGGCGATGATCGTTCCGAAGTCGATCGTATCGACATGCGTGAAGACCACACCGCGATAATCGCCGGTCAACTCGAACGTGATCATCGTGTCGCACTCGGCCAAATGAACTATCACTCGCTGCGTGAACGGGCCGCGCGCGGAGGGCTGGATGCGAAGTGGCAGCGACGCGCTCGATGACGGATCGATCGTGGTCGGCAATGTTTGCTGCGTCCGGACGATCGCTCCTCCGTCGATACCAACGATCGTCATCGGCAGCGAGGTCGGATTGCTCACCGTGAGCATGGTATCAAGAGCGCTGGCGCAGCCGGTGATGACCCCGATGTCGAAGGGATCGGGAAGATCAAGCGTCGGCGCGATGATCTCGCCACGCAACGTCACACGGAGCGTATCACGACAACTACCCGAGCTGTAGGCGATGCGCGCCTCGCCGCTCCAGACTCCTGGCGTTGTGGGAAGCGTGAATTCGACTGACAACGAATCTCCAGGTGGGATGGTCGCCGGCAGCGTGATCGCCGTGGTCGTGAACGGCGCGTCGGTCGCAAGGTCGGTGAGCGTCATCGGATCGCCACCGAGGTTGTGAACCCACACTACTCCGCGCACAATCGACGTATCGCACACAAGACGCGATCCAAGGTCGATCGCGTTCGGCGCGACGCGTGCAATCGCCGCATCCTTCGCGCCGCGCAGAATGATTCTCTGCACGATACCGCAACGATCGGCCAGCAGCACAAGCGTGTCCACATGACTACCGGCTCCAGACGGCGTATAGCGAACGACCACGTCCACGCTGTCCACCGGAGCTAGCAGTACCGATCCCACCGGCGACACCATCATGAAGTCGTTTG
>CAYWXV010000237.1:0-1112 GCA_964462535.1 uncultured Alphaproteobacteria bacterium | reverse complement strand
GTGCTCGTCAGAATCCGCACGTTCTGATTCGTGGCCGTGTTCCGGCAGATCGTGTAGACACGGGTACAACAGTAGGCGATGTTCACGTCGCAGGGCTCGTATCGGGCCCGCATACGTTTGCCGAGAGGACTCGCCAGCGTTCGCCACTCGCCCACGTCTTTTCGTGCTCCCTCCGTCGTCTCGAAGGGGCGAAGCAGGACGACCATGCATTTCGCGTGCGTCGACCGGAAGATTGTCTGGCCATTCGGGCACTGACGCTCGGCGAGGTGCTGTTGAAAAACAGGATTGTTCGGATACGCAACGACGAGGAGCGAGTCCGACGTATAATCACGATTGAAAAGGAATTCCGTGTACGCCTGCAACGACGTGTTGTAGTGATTGCGCAGAAAATCTGCCCTGGGATCTTGAGCAAGTCCCAGAACATACATATGTAGATCGGAGCACGGATGAGTTGTATCATTCTCATTTTCCGGCGCCGGCCAATCGATCCAGAACAAGTCCGCCTCGGTGCCCTCCGCGCACGTCCTCCACCGAAGATGAACCTCGAGCTCGCAATTGGGCCACTGGGGAAGTGTTATGAAGATCGACTCTTCCACCCATGCGGACGGACTCGTGCATTGCGACTCGCAAGAGTCGGTCTCGGCGGTCGCGGTCTGTGCGCCGACGAGGAGTAAGGCAAGGAGGAGAACGATGCTCGCAAGCGAGAATGATCGGCGCGAAAACGATCTCGAACAGATGAGGTTGTGCTTCATGGCGGCTCTCCGAAGACGGGGTGATAGAGGGGATCAGGGGTTGCGTGATGATCCCAGAACGGAGTCGAGCGAACATACGAAACAACCTTACCCGTTACTATAGTAACGAGACGCGCCATCAGCGACAGCCAATGGACCTGTCGAATACTCGCGCCGGCCGCCGCCCGCTATCGATCGGACGTGGCGATCGTGTTGCGACGCGAATCGTTACGATCGCTCCAAAATTACGACTCGGGCAGGGGCACACATCCCGCGACCCTGCCCCACGCTCTCAACTCTTCTCAACGCAGCACAACGAAACGGGAAACCGCGACGGACGCCCCATCCCTCACTCTCGCGACGTAGACCCCTCCCGGGATC
>CAYWXV010000236.1:0-1113 GCA_964462535.1 uncultured Alphaproteobacteria bacterium | reverse complement strand
ATTCAGCGGCGTATTCAGCGGCGTATTCAGCGGCGGGAGAGTCTCAACGTGAGCATTTCGCTGAGAAGGTGAATGAGGCTTTCAAAGGAGAACAACAATGACACGAACTAACTTACAACTCGCAAAGACCGGCGTTCGCAATCCACCCGTCTATTTCTGCCGACAGTGTATTGCCGTCCGCGTGTTCGAAGAGAGCGGTATTTGCCCGACCTGCGTTAACGTCGAGGCCAACAACGCAAAGGCCGCCGATGCTCGCGACAAGGTGATGGACACGATCTTAGGGCTTGGCCTGACCGTCGTTCTGATCGCCTTTTTCTATATTTTCATCGTCCTTTGGACGGAATAGGGGACTTATGACACCGGAAATACCACTAAAAAAACAGCAGGAAGTTCTTGAGGTGTTGGCGAAGATCCGCTCTCACGATGACCAGGCACGGGAGTGGACAGAGACTGACCTCTCAAACACCATAATTATTTTAATCAGTGTCGCCCATTCGCTGGCGTGGAAGAATCCCGACTTCTGCAAACTGCCGGACAGTTTGAAATCCACCGTGGCTGTTGAATTTGTGGAGAACCTAAAACAAAGCGTTCATCTTTTCACAGGCATTGACCCGACAAAAAATACGAAAACAGACGACCCGCTCGACGCGGATCATATCGAGGAGACGGAACAAGAAACCAAATGACACACGCGGCAAAACAACTAAGGACGCTGGATCCGCAGACGCAGTTCGCCGACCCGACGAAATACGGGATAGAAGGGCATTCGAGAGACTTCGTTCCGTTCCTTGAGACGGACGAGGGCATTGAATACATCGAGGCGATCAAGGCGATCCTCGCAAAGGCAAAGAAGCCGCTGTGCGTAAGAGAGATCCATAAGAAGCTCGGTGATGCCGCGAGGCCGAAGGACACGCTCGACGCCTTAAGGTCTTTGAACGCCGAAGAACGTCAATCCGGCGATATGAGGCGGTTCAGTTCGGCGATCAAGAGGCGAGAGATCAAGGACGAGCCGTTCAATCGGAAGTTCATCACGCCGAAGAAGGGTAAGCAGCCGAAGCGTGTCGAGCCGGGATACCTATTCCCGAACCGCCAGCAGCTTCCGGTAAGAGAGGC
>CAYWXV010000235.1:0-1123 GCA_964462535.1 uncultured Alphaproteobacteria bacterium | reverse complement strand
TGTCGAGTAACTATCCAATGCGAGTAACCAGCGGTGGGAGCTTCTCGGTAGTCTGCCGATAGGTAATAGGAACAACTGCGAACCAGCGAGCACTCGTTCACCATTCCGTACACACCATGGAAGCGTTCAAGCAAGTGTTCTCCGTCGATATCGCGAAGGACTCATTTGAGGCACACACCGGTGTCATCACGACCACGCAACAGATCACACACATCGCCTCGTCCAGGTTTTCCAACTCATCGTCGGGGTTCAAGAGATTCCTTTCCTGGGCGAAGAAGCATCGACAGACGGGGGCCGAGGTCTGGTATGTTATGGAAGCCACCGGAGTGTACTACGAAGACCTGGCGTTCTATCTGAGCAATCACAAGCAGAACGTCGCGGTTCTCCAACCCAGCCGCGTGAAGCACTACATCCAGAGCACCGAGGTCAAGAACAAGACCGATAGAATCGATGCGCGGATGCTCTGCAAAATGGGACTGGAACGCCCGCTACAGGCGTGGATACCGCCATCTGAGCAGATGCGTCGGCTCAGGGCTCTGACCCGCGAGCGACAGAATCTTGTCGAGCAGGCCGCTGAGCTGTCAGTGCAGCGCGAGGCTGTCGGTCATCAGCATGATCCGCTAGCAGCGACGCTCAGACGGTTTGAACAGCACCGAACGTTTCTGCAGAACCAGATCAAGGAGATCGAGAAAGAGATACACGCACTCGTCAAGGATGATAGTGACTTGTACGAACGAGTCAACAAGATTGCGACCATCAAGGGCGTCGGAATCCTGACGATCGTGACGGTCCTCGCCGAAACAAATGGGTTCAACCAGGTGGAACGGGTCAAGCAGTTGATCAGTTATGCGGGCCTGGATGTCGTCGAGCGGAGCTCGGGTACGTACATCGGACGACGATATCTGAGCAAGAAGGGAAACGCACGGATCCGACGTATCCTCTACATGTCGGCCCTGACTGCATCGCGAAGCAACACGGAACTGAACATCTACTTCAGGCGGATCAAAGAGAATACGCGATCGGGGTTGTCGGCTTTGATGGCAGTAGCACGAAAGATCCTGCGTCTGATCTATGCACTGTGGCGTGACGACGCAACTTATCAGACGCGGCCATCGCTGGCCGA
>CAYWXV010000234.1:0-1130 GCA_964462535.1 uncultured Alphaproteobacteria bacterium | reverse complement strand
GCACTTCTCCAGATTGGCATCATTCGCGAAGCATCGTCCGCGAAGCATCGTCCGCGAAGCATCTAACTAATCAACCAACCCACCCCCCGTGAACGCCTTGTTGTCACGGTTTCTCGAGCGGCAGGTACCCGATATCCGCAGGGGGAACGCGCTTCTGCGGCCAGGGAACGTGTGGCAGATCATCGCCCCCTACGTCTCGACGTCGGCACAAAGGATACGGGACTCGATGATTCCCCGCTCGCCGATGTCGCTAGAGCTGGCCTCGATCGAGCGACACACACTTCCTCCGTGGCGTATTGTCGATCTCCGAAGCAACATCACGGTGGGCGCTGCAGCAATAGTGACGTGGGATCTCGCAAACTCATCAATCGAAATCGCGGTAGCACCGGCAACGCTAACGATTGCGGACGACGTAGTTGAGGCTCTGGTGCAGGTGGGGTTCACAACCCTTGGGGCAATTCGGGTCGAGGCCCTTGTCGACCCCGACTCGGGCTGCGAGGAACTCTTTGATCGGTGCGGCTTCAAGCGGGAAGCGCTGATCCGCCGTCCTACGGGCAACGCCGGAGTCACCCAGCCAGTAGCGTTGATGGCCCGCCTCGCGTTGGGATCGGACTGAACTATGCAGATCACCGACGTCTTTCGTGCGCTTCCGACGCTGACCACCCCACGCTTACGGCTGCGGGCGTTGCAGTACAACGATGCCCAAGCCCTCTATGCCTACGCCTCTGACGAGGCAGTGACCCGCTACACCCTCTTTGACACACACACAACGATCGATGACGCTCGCGCCTTCATCTCGCAGGTGCAGGAAGACTACGTGAACGGTCTGTCGGGCGTCTGGGGATTTGAACTGGTGGAAACGGGCGAGCTGGTGGGGACGGGTGGATTTGGGAATGTGAACGAGAAACACCGGCACTCCGAGATTGGCTACTCCCTCGCCCGGTGCCACTGGAACAAGGGACTCGGAACCGAGGCCGTCCGCGAGTTGATACGCTTCGGATTCGACGAGCTTCGTCTGCTGCGAATCGAGGCTCGTTGCCATCCGGACAACATTGCCTCGATCCGACTGCTGGAGAACGTCGGCATGACGTATGAGGGACGGCTCAAGCGAGCGTACATCATTCGGGGCA
>CAYWXV010000233.1:0-1134 GCA_964462535.1 uncultured Alphaproteobacteria bacterium | reverse complement strand
CTCAACTCCCCGGATTCGGTCGCGCGAATCTCCTGAGGTCGGGGGCGGGGAGGCGGGCGCCACGATAGCCGGCGACGTCGCCGAACCTCTGGCCGGCTTCCCACTCTTCACGCGCCTGGACGATTTCCTCAGGCGTCCGCGCGACGAAATTCCACCACATCAGGATTCTCTCGGGGAATGGCTTACCGCCGACGAGAAGTATTCGGCCACCCTCCACACTCCGCAAACTCAGATCCGATCGCCCCTGCGGGACGTAGTAGAGCATGTTCGGCTGGAGTCGCTGTCCCTCCAGTTCGCAATCGCCGTTCATCAGCAGGATCGCGTGCTCGTGAGCGGTGTTCAATGGAAGGGGGAGAGGATGCCCGGCATGGAGTGCGATATCGGCACCGACGATATCGGAGAAGTGATGCGCCGGTGACACAGCATCGCCGATCGCTCCGGCGAAGACCTGCGTGACACCGCCGGCATGTTCCAGTCGCGGGACTTCCGGGAGGTGCTGGAGCGTTGCGTCGATATTCCGATCTGCGTCGGGGAGGGCGACCCAGAGCTGGGCTCCGTTCAGTTGACCGCTGTTCTTCGACGGCGTCTGTTCGGCATGGGCGATTCCCGATCCCGACGTCATGACGTTGACGCCTCCGGCGCGAAGCAGAACCTCGTATCCCAGACTGTCGTTGTGGAGCGTCTCCCCCTCGAGCAGCCAGGTGACCGTCTGCAGGCCGATGTGAGGATGGGGAGCGATATCCATCGGCTTCTCGTGCTGGAACGTGTGAGGACCAAACCGATCCAGGAAGCACCACGGCCCGACCATTCTCCTCTCACGTATCGGCAACGCCCGCCACACGGAGATATTCCCCAGCTCGACCTCGCGATTGGGATACGATTCTATCGATGAATTCTCGCCGCCCAGAGCGACGACTTCTTCTGCTGCTACTCGGGACATTGTGCGTGTTGGCTGTTAGGTGTAAGACGCGCGAAGTCGAATATCACTGCGCATATCTGTTCTTCTTGCCTGGTCGGTCTGTTGTTTGTTTTAACACGATTGTCTCTGTGCACATCTATTCTTCTTGCATGGTCGGTCTGTAGTTTGTTTTAACGCAGAGTACGCGGAGGTACGCAGAGGTCAAGCATCAGGGA
>CAYWXV010000232.1:0-1194 GCA_964462535.1 uncultured Alphaproteobacteria bacterium | reverse complement strand
CCTGTAACCGTCAAGTGCGCGCATGAGTCGACACGAAACGTGGAGAACGCGGCAGTATTGGAAATCGTTGGGAGACGGCCTTCTAATCGAGGAGTTCCTGGCGATTCCACCGTCTCGATCGGGCAATGTGGGGAAGCGACTGATCGACGGAATCATTGTGCTCGGTGAGAGGCCACGGATTCAAACCGGCGGAACGGTCGATCTTCGTGGGCGAGATATCGTGGTTGTGCAAACGAAGGCGTATCGCCTGGGAATGTACCTGATGGGTCAGGCCCTCTTCTCGCGGGAGATTATCCGTCGATTTGGGCCCGCCTCCATAAGAACGGTCGCGATCTGCGCGATCGGAGATTCCGAGATGGAGAGGCTCTGCACCGCACACGATATCGACGTCGTTGTAATTCCGGAATCGGACAGGGACATTGAATGAAGGTGAAGCCGACCAGCGAACCAGTCATTTGAATTGCTGGCGTTGTTATCCCACCGGAGACGCCACGCTAGTCCGCCTTCATCCAGCTCGCGCAAACAACATCCAATGGCCATTCCAGACTTTCAAACTCTCATGCTCCCCGCACTGCGCGTGCTGGCGAAAGAATCACCAGCAGCGACGGCAGACGTACGAGCAGCGTTGGCGACAGAGTTCCAACTCACCGACAGGGATCTCACCGAACTGTTGCCCAGTGGCCGCCAAACTACGTTTGCAAACCGCGTGGCATGGGCGTATTCGTATCTCAAGCAAGCTGGGCTGATCTCGTCTCCTCGTCGTGGCATCTACGAGATCACTCCTCGCGGCATCGAGGTACTTGACGAGCAGCCAGCCCGAATTGATATCGGCTTCCTCGCCCGATTCCCCGAGTTTCAGAGTTTCCGGCAATCGTCCAACGAGCCGCATCCTGAACCTGCATCGTCGTCGGCCGACATCGCGGTTCTAACGCCAGACGAGCAGATCCGTTTGGGCTATCGCAGGCTGCGCGAAGCACTGGCGGCACAGCTCCTGGAGCGAGCAAAGGCCGTAGCGCCTGCGAGCTTCGAGCGCCTCGTCGTCGATGTGTTGGTCGGCCTGGGATATGGTGGCTCTCGCCTTGATGCGGGGGAGGTCGTGGGTCGAAGTGGTGACGAGGGCATTGACGGAATCATCCGGGAAGATCGTCTCGGCCTGGAATCGATTTATGTCCAGGCGAAGCGGTGGCAGAATAC
>CAYWXV010000231.1:0-1209 GCA_964462535.1 uncultured Alphaproteobacteria bacterium | reverse complement strand
TCCCCTTGTATGTACTGACTCAGCATAGTTTGTAGTAATCGATCGGAAGGCGATAGCCCGGTGTCCCCGAGGTCAGACAGACCGATTGAGAGCGTGGGCGTCGCCTTCTGGGTCGCTGAAAGTCCGAACAGTTGCTTGTGCTATGAGCACGTATTTGGCAAGGCTGGACTCGGGCGACCTCTATCGATGACATTCCTCTGCTGGGCCATCATCAATCGTGTCTACTGATGAACTCTCCTGTCGCCTTTGTTGGCATTGACGTCTCGAAGCGTCGGCTCGATTGTCACTTTCTTCCGAGCAAGTATGCTACGACCCTCGCCAATTCTGAGTCCGGTGTCCAAGCCTTGCTTGACCTGCTTGACCAGGAAACCACCTCCCCAGATCAGGTGCTCGTTGTCCTCGAAGCGACCTCTCGACTGCATATGGCTGCCGTTGCCGCTCTGGCCTCTTCCGGCTATTCTGTCGTCGTCGCCAACCCACGGAACATTCGTGAGTTCGCTCGAGCCACTGGCCGTCTCGCGAAGACTGACAGCATCGATGCCGAGGTCCTCGCACTCTTTGCCGAGCGTGTGCGACCTACGCCACGACCCGTGCCGAGTGCTGAGCTCGAGCAGTTGGATGCCCTCTCCACACGCCGACGGCAGTTGCTGGAGATGATTGTTGCAGAGAAGAACCGGTTATCTGCTGCACCCAAGAACGTGCAGCGATCCATCCGTGATCACATCGCCTATCTGCAGCGGCGTTTGAAGAAGACTGATGACGATATCGAGCACGTGGTTCACTCCTCTGAAGTATGGCGTCAACACGATGATCTTCTCCAGAGTTTTCGTGGCGTCGGCGCGGTCACGTCAAGGACGCTGCTGATCGAGCTCCCCGAACTGGGAACCCTGTCCAACAAACAGATCGCAGCCTTGGCGGGCGTGGCTCCATTAAACCGTGACAGCGGCACACTTCGAGGCAAACGCAGCACATGGGGAGGGCGATCGGCCGTACGTACAGCACTATTCATGGCGTCCCTCTCAGCCGTGCGACACAACGAAGTCATAAAGCGATTCTATCAACGCCTGCGCGATGCCGGCAAACCAGCCAAGGTTGCACTCGTCGCCGTTATGCGAAAGATCTTGACGATCCTCAACGCAATGATTAAGAACCGCACGCGTTGGAACCCTGAACATCTTGCTGCCAACTAATTCCGCAACACAGTTGCTC
>CAYWXV010000230.1:0-1215 GCA_964462535.1 uncultured Alphaproteobacteria bacterium | reverse complement strand
CATCTGTCTCGATGAGATCGATCGATGCCGGCCGTACTTCATCGGCATCCTCGGCCAACGCTATGGGTGGACACCGCCTCGCTCGGATGCCGAACACATGGCCGACCAGTTCCCGATCCTCGCCGATGCAATGATGGATGGCGCCAGCATCACCGAGATGGAGATCGTCCACGGCGTGCTGGCTAATCCTGCGATGGCCGGCCATGCCTTCTTCTACTTCCGCGATCGTGCGGCAACGCCCGAGGAGTTCATTGACACCGATCCGGATACGGTCAGCAGACTCAACACTCTGAAGGACCGCATACGCCAGAGCGGCTTTCCGGTGCGCGAAGACTTCTCGAGTCCTGCCGAACTCGGGGCATGGCTGGAGGAAGACCTGCGTCGGGTCGTCGATGCCGAGCACCCGGCGAGTGAGACACCGAGCGCGCTGGAACTCGAGCGACGAGCCCATCAGGCGTTTGCTGCCAGTCGTACGCGCGCTTACATCCCGAACCCTCAATACCGCAATCAGTTCTATGCGTGGATCGAGAGATCAGAGACGGAACAGGAACATGCGAATGTCTCCTGCGATCCAATCCTCTCGCCAACCCCTCTGATTATCTCCGGTGAATCTGGTCTGGGCAAGAGTTCTCTGGTATCATATCTGGTTGACGAGTATCGAACCACTCACCCGACTGCCTTCATTATCGAACATTACATCGGCGCATCGCAGACTAGCGGTTCGGCAACATCGGTCATGCGCCACATCATCGAGGAGATCCGTGAGCGGTTCGGTATCACCGACGAAGTTCCTGTCAAGTCCGACGATCTTGAGAAGAGTTTTCCGAACTGGTTGTTCCGCGCCGAGCATTATGCGAGAGAACTGGATATCGAGATGCTCGTGGTCATCGACACGGTCAATCAGCTCGACGAGGCAGGACGACGCCTGGCATGGTTGCCGAGGACGATCCCGGCAGCAATCAAGCTCGTGGTCTCGACCACGCCGGGAGAATGCGCAGAGCATCTTGGCGAACGCGAGTGGGCGACATTGGAGGTCACGCCGATCGACGACGAGCAAACGCGGGAGCAGATCGTCAGCCGCTATCTCGGGGAGTTCCGCAAGAGCATCACGCGCGAGCAGACGCGTCGACTGACCGAGGATGCGAAGGCGTCCTCGCCACTGTACCTGCGCGTTGTTTCGGAGGAACTGCGTCTGCACGGTGAACACGAGACGCT
>CAYWXV010000229.1:0-1281 GCA_964462535.1 uncultured Alphaproteobacteria bacterium | reverse complement strand
AAAGGAGACGGCATGATGAGGAAGTGAGCGGCGGTAAACTCTGGCTACGAAGCAATGAGTAGCTGGAGTAGATAGGTTAGAGGTTGAATGTTTGCTTGTGGCTTGGACCACGTAAAGGAGACTACTCGACCTGCTAACCGAAGCGCCACCGTAGGGCTTGACCCTGAATAGGAGGCTGGTGACCGCCGCAACAGAAGTCTACTCCAAACAACCCAATCGGAGGAAACAGCAATGAGAAGCATTGGAGTAGACCTGCATTCAAACAGTTTGACAGCTTGTTATTTGAACCAGGACAAGAGCGAGCAACTCAGGACACTGAGCTTGAAGGAACTGCAAACTTTCAAAGAAAGCCTGCTTGCCGATGACGAAGTGGCGGTGGAGGCGACCAACAATGTGCGTTGGTTCGTCGAACAGATTCGCCCACTGGTGTCGCGTGTGGTGATCGTCAACCCAAGCCAGTTTGAAGTCATCCGCAAGAGCGTCAAAAAGACAGATCGTCACGACGCACGCGCGTTGGCACAATTCCTTCAAAAAGACCTGCTGCCGGAGTCGCGCTTGAAGGACAAGACGGCGGCTCAGATGGAAAGCCTGTGTCAGACGCGGCAGAAGCTGGTGGAGTTGCGCACTACGCTGATCAACAAGATTCACGCGCTGCATCGGGCGCGTGGGATTGAGAGCAAGAAGAGCGAGTTTGGCAGCGAAAAGGGATTGAAAGCGGTACTAGAACGCCAGTGGGATGTGCTCGAGCGAGTAGAGCTGGAAATCATCATCAGTCAACTTCGATCGCTGGAGGAAAACATCAAGAGGCTTGAAAAACAGATCACCGAGCACGGCCAGCAGATGAAAGGCCATCGGAATCTGACGAGTATCAAGGGAATCGGTGACAAGTCGGCGGCGATCTTGCTGTCAATAATTGGCAACGTCAATGACTTCGCTGATGAGGAAAAACTGGCGAGCTATTTTGGAATCGTGCCGCGCGTGTCGAACTCGAACGAGACGGTGCATCACGGTCGGATCACCAAGCGCGGCTCGAAGCTGGGCCGGACGACGTTGGTGCAATGCACTTTGGTGGCGATCAAGTACAGCGACTACCTAAAGAGCTACTACACGCGGATGAAAGTGAAAAAAGGATCGGGCAAGGCCATCATTGCCACGGCCCATAAGTTTCTGGGGATCATCTATCGGACGCTGAAAAACAATTGGGTGTTCGCAGATTTCCCCAATTACGTCCTCGCCGAGGGCTAAAACTTACCCTTGGAGTAGACAACTCATCATAGGAGA
>CAYWXV010000228.1:0-1285 GCA_964462535.1 uncultured Alphaproteobacteria bacterium | reverse complement strand
GCCGGACGCGGGCCGTGATAGATGCAGCGACGCACCCACATATCAGAGCCGCTGGGAGCTAGCAGCCTGCAGCCAGTTGTTCACGCTCACATGCCCAGCGGCCTAGCCGGCCAGCCGGCCAGCCGCCCAGCTCACCACAAGTCCAACTTCCACGGCCACGCACGCTCGCCTGGCGCTGCCGTTGCTGGCCTTCCCGTTCCAACCGGTAGCGGATGCACGTGGCGATCAGCCCGGGGTAGAAAGGCGGTAGTACCCACGTACCGCGTGCCACTCGTGATACCAACCAACTTGACGTCCCCACGCGCATTTCCGAGAATCGTACCGCTCGTGAATGTCTCCGGATAGTCCCTAGGATAGTATACGGCCCCGGGGACCAGATCGTAGATCCCGTCCGCGTAATCGTCCAGCCACTCACCGGTGGTGTAGCACAACAGATATCCGCTCGATACTGCCCACAGATCCGCAATACCGTCTTCATTTCCATCGCCAAGATCGAACACCCAACGCTCCGACACTCCCCACCCCGTCCAGAACGCCCGTGGCAGTCGAAGCGTCGCCCACGGTCGACCCCACCATTCCGTCTGTCCCGGACGCGCCGTGTCGGCGCCCGATCCGTACTGCTCCAGCAGACGCTGGCCGCGGATACCGATGTAGATCCGAAGGACCTCGTCGTTGCCGCAGTGGACGATGAGTTCGGGTACTCCGTCGCCGGTGATGTCTTGCAGGAGCGAAGCGCGTCCTCGCGCGGTGGTCATGTAGACGGTCTGCAGATCGTTGGAATCGGGAAGACCATCGTCCCGACCATAGAGTACAGACAACCAGCCGGCACTGTCGTCGGATGCGACGTTGTCATATATAACAATATCCCAATGTCCGTCACCATCGTGATCGAGGGCTCGAACTGAATTGAGGTGAGCAAGCGGTACGCGCTTCCACATGGTCCAAACAGGTTTACATTCGACACCGTTGCGTCCCCATCGCTCGCCATGCCGAAGGGAGAACACTCGTACCGGTGGGGCCCACATGTACGTGTTACTCCCTGCGTAGTCCCAGTATGTTCCAACGACGACCAGGCGGACTGAGTCTGCGTCAGCATTCACCACCGAAGCTCCACGCGGCGCCTCGCCCCAGAGAGCACCTACGGCCGGGATCTGCGATGTATCGTTGAGCATGAACGTTCCATCGGGTCGGCCCCAGAAGACAACTACGCGATAGACGTACCAGTTCCGATTCCCGAACGACGTATCGCCGATGATGCGGATGGCGCAGACCAGATCCGAGTACC
>CAYWXV010000227.1:0-1290 GCA_964462535.1 uncultured Alphaproteobacteria bacterium | reverse complement strand
CGGGACCGTACTGCTCGCGCAGACGCATGCCTCGCTGACCGACGAAGATGGCGAGCTGTTCCTCGCTTCCACAGTGGGCGATCAGTTCCGGAACGCCGTCTCCCGAGATGTCGGTCAGGAGCACGGCATGGGCGTTGGTGTTGGTCAGCTCAATGTCTTCGAAGGAGAGTGTATCCGGATCACCCGGACCGGCTCTTCCATAGAGGACTCCCATCCGCACCAGGTCGACACGTGTCCGACGCCCATACAGAACAACGTCGTAGTTGCCATCGCCATCCTGATCCTGTTCACCGAGCCATGAATAATAGCCGTCGAAATGATCGGTAGTTATCGGCACCCTCCACCATCTCCATGACGGAAGACGCGAGATGCCGTCACGACCCCAGCGTCGGCCGTCCTGACCGTGGAAGAGGAACACTTGCGACTGCGGGCACAGCACACCGTCACTGAATCCGTTTGCGCCGCCAAGCACGAATAGATCGTCAACCCCATCACCATCCCTGTCGGTTCCGAGACCTCCGCGTACTCCAAGCCATCGCTGACATTCGCCTTGCATTCGCGTCGTGTCGTCGATGGAATACTCCCCGTTCTGGTCGGCCCAGAAGACAACCAAGGTGGCAATGTCATACCCACCGTCAGCATTTCCGGCGCTGGTATCCCCCTTGATCTGCACGCGCATGCAGATGTCCGTCGTCCCGGAGTTGTCCCAGTCGCCGGTGGCGATCACCGATACTGATGCTACGAGTTCGCGCGGACCAACCCGAACACCACTTGATGACGCCGGTATCGTTCCCGATTCCGAATGATAGATCAGTGCTTCGTGGATTTCTCGAGGGCCCGGTCCGATCGTATCGCACCGCTTGTGCATGACAATCCACGACAATGGGGCACCGTTGCGATGAGGTTTGATCGGGATCACCGCTCCACCGTATCCTTCCGAGCCGAGTCGGCACTGCTGGATCAGTCCAAAGCGTCGGGCAATCTCCGGCAAGCAGACGAGATCGGGATCACGGGGATCGATTCGGGGCGGCTTGGCGCGGCCCTGGTTGCAGGGGGAGGTTTGGGAGTGCGCGGCGGGCGATGCAAGAAAGAAGAAGGAAGAGAGAAGGACGGAACAACGAGAGCAACCCCGAGACGCGGCGGGCGAGGCGGGGGGTGTCGAGGGGAGCGGGGCGTGCGGGGATGAGGCTCATGATGATTACCTGGGTATCATCGATAACACGGCCGAAATTGAATTGTTAGCTCGCTCGTTCAAGTCAAGCGTTCAAGGTCCAACGAGCGCGGCTCTGC
>CAYWXV010000226.1:0-1303 GCA_964462535.1 uncultured Alphaproteobacteria bacterium | reverse complement strand
GGGTCTTCCGCTTTTTGTGTGGGTCGACGTACGTTGTGCCCATGAACAGCACCAAGGTATTCACGCATGTGCTCGGGATATCAGCGCCCTGGCGTGTGACGCGGGTCAATGTTGACATTGAGGCCGAGCAAGTCGATGTGCACGTGGCGTATCGAGCGAATGCACCGTGCTTCTGTCCAACCTGTGGTTGTGCTGCCCCGCGCTACGATAAGCGTACGCGTAGGTGGAGGCACCTCGACATGTGCGAGTACAAGACCATCGTGACTGCGGAGATACCGAGAGTGGCCTGTCCAGATCACGGCATCGTACTCATGCAGGTACCGTGGGCAGGGCCCGGCTCCAGTCTCACCCGTGCGTTCGAGGCTCGCATTGTGTCCCTGTTGCAGGAGACGTCTCGTGCAGCTGCGGCGCGACAGCTGAAGCTGTCGTGGTCGGTCGTCGATCGCGTCTATACCGCTGCAGTTGCACGTGGACTTGAGCGACGGGACTCACTGGCAGTTGTACACGTGTCCGTCGACGAGGTTGTCTGGCAGCGTCCGCAGAAATATGTCACAGTCGTGTCTGACGCTGAGAGTGGAGCAGTTCTGCGTGTGAGCGAAGGGCGTCGTGCGGAGAGTCTCGGGGAGTACTATGCGCTGTTGACCCACGAGGAACGTGCTGCGATTCAGTCGGTCAGCATGGATATGTGGGACCCATACATCCTCGCGACACGCGAGTGGGTCCCTGGAGCCGACCAGAAGATCTGCTTTGACAAGTTCCATGTCGCGATGCTACTCGGCTTTGCGGTCGACGAAGCACGCAGAGCCGAACACTCAGAGCTGCGGAAGACGGGCGACAGCTCATTGAAGGCGACGCGATTCTTGTGGCTGCGCAACCCGTTGACGATGCCACGTGAGCAATGGGCACGTCTGAACCAATTGCGGAACTCGTCACTGCGAACGGCTCAGGCCTGGGGATTCAAAGAACTGGTCATGAGTCTATGGCACTACGTGCATCGCGGTTGGGCGCGCCGGGCCTGGGATGAGGTAATCGCAGACGGTCTAGCGACTTCGATTCCATCGATACAACGAGTTGCCAAGACTCTGCGACGATACCTATGGGGCATTATCAACGCCATTGTGCACAATCGCACGAACGCCAAGGCGGAGAGCACAAACGCCCGCATCAAAATGGCTCGCGCTCGAGCATGCGGTTACGGCAGTCTGACCCGCTTCCGTACAGCGATCTACTTCCACTGCGGGAGACTCGATCTTTCATCCCCCTGATTCTCGAGGCGCACGCCCACACGATTCAGTGAAGACCC
>CAYWXV010000225.1:0-1306 GCA_964462535.1 uncultured Alphaproteobacteria bacterium | reverse complement strand
TACTCGTACGACGCGGTGGGAACCGGACGCGGGACACGCTGTCGTGGCGCGAGGGCTTCTACACGTGCGGCGATGCCGGGGGAGTGGGACCGAACTTAGTCGGCCACATGCAGAACACGCGGACGACGTGCGACGACTTGTGGTGGTCGTATTTCCGACACGATAGCTGGTCGGGGAGCGGATATCGCACAAAGCCGCGAAGGCACAAAGGCGAGAAGGTCGATCGAGGCATTGCCCTTCGTCACTTCGTGATTTAGTGCCTCCGTGTGATTGTCCCTGCGCACTTCACCGGGCTTCCGCCTTGGCTCGATTCGATCACGGCGACGCAGTCGGGCGGCTCGCTGTTCAAGCAGGCTCTCACGTATGACTCCAGCGGTCAGATCCTGACACAGCGGTACCAGCACGGTGTCTCGTCGGAATCGATACACAAGTACTACTACGACAACATCGATCGCCTGACGCGGTGGTGGATCGACGGCGGCTTCGGCGGGAGCCTACAAGGTGCCGTTGATAACGCGCGAAATGCCGTTCTTCATGACGTCCGCTCCAAAGTTCAGCAAGTAACCGAGCTTTAATCCGGACATGCGCAGATAGGTGAGCAACTGCTTTCTGTTGGCACGAGAGATCTGCTCGACAGATTTCAGCTCGACGATAACGCTATTCTCTACGATCATGTCGGCGCGAAACCCCTGTACGAAGGTTCGGCCGCCGAAGGTGATGGGTATGGAAACCTCGCGCTCGACGAACAGACCATTCTGCACGAGAAGGTCGGCAAGCAATACACTGTACACGGACTCGAGAAGTCCCGATCCAATTGCAATGTGAAGTTTCACGGCGGAGTCGACGATAACTCGCCCGATATCGTTTTCGTGCATCGACGGTGATGTCTGGTTGTGGTGGTCGTACTTCCGACACGATTGCTGGTCGGGGAGAGAATATCACACAAAGCCGCGAAGGCACAAAGGGAAGAAGGTGGATCGAGGCATTGCCCTTCGTCACTTCGTGACTTGGCGCCTCCGTGTGATTGTCCCTGCGCACTTCACGGGCGTTCCGCCTTTCTTCTCAGTGTTCATTTCCAACGTTCAGCAAGTAACCGAAGCGATCAGCTCGATGATGACGCTGCTCTCTACTGTCGTTTTCGTGCATCGAAGGTGATGTTTGGTTGTGGTGGTCGTACTTCCGACGCGATTGCTGGTCGGGGAGGGCATATCACACAAAGGCACGAAGGCACAGGGGCAAGAAGGTGGGTCGAGGCATTGCCCTTCGTCACTTCGTGACTTGGTGCCTCCGTGTGATTGTCCCCTGC
>CAYWXV010000224.1:0-1349 GCA_964462535.1 uncultured Alphaproteobacteria bacterium | reverse complement strand
CGCGAAGCGAGGTGGTATGTTCTTAGCCCCCATTTGAAGGGGGCAGCCTCGCGAAGCGAGGTGGTATGTTCTTAGCCCCCATTTGAAGGGGGCAGCCTCGCGAACCGAGGTGGCATGTTGTTAGCCCCCTTGAGCAGGGTTCAGCGTCGCGATTCGAGTTGGCGTGTTGTTAGCCCCCTTTTGAAGGGGGCAGCCTCGCGAAGCGAGGCGGTATGTTCTTAGCCCCCTTTTGAAGGGGGCAGCCTCGCGAAGCGAGGCGGGGGATAAAAAAGCCCGCCGTTGCTCATTCTGCAGCGGCGGGCTTTTCACGATTTCTCGTGTGCTCGAGCGATTATTCGAGCCTTACTGCACCGTCGCGTATATGTGCGGAATTACGGTACCCGCGAATGGTCTGGCGGGTCGCTTCCGAAACGCGAAATGTGCAGGAAATAATCATCGTTCTTGTTCGAGCGCTATTGCTCGTGTTGAAGTGGGCAAAAATAGAGAGTCGCTCTCTCGGATGTCAAGGAAATTCTCTCCTATTGAATTCTCTCGACGTCGCCGATGCCATTGACGTTCTGTCGAACATCCTTTACGGCTCCTTTGTATCTGACATCTCCAACGCCGTTGATTTCGACGTCGAGCGACGACGCAACATTGACATCACAGTCTCCCGAGCCGTTAATTTCAATACCACACCGTTCCGTGAGCAACTCCAGGCCATGAACGTCGCCCGATCCATTGATGGACACGACATGCCCTGCTGCTTTCCCTTTCAAATCCATGTCACCGGAGCCATCGATTTCACTTCGCAGATCGTTGATGGCAAGATCGAGGTTCATATTCCCTGATCCGTTGATACCCAGCGTCAGCGCGTCACTGGTTATTGTCCCTTCGCTGACGAAGGAGCCGGAGCCTTCAATCCGTAATGTGTTGTAGTCGGGGATGGTGATAAGAAGTCGAACACCCTTCTTCGTCGAGTAGCACTCTTTGGAGCCGATGGTGAGGTGATTGTCGGCGACTGTGGTTGTGATCAGGGGGAGCAGATTCTCCTGGGCGACGACCTGAACGCTCTGCGTCGGCCCCTGCTGAATAACGACGTCCATGCTCCCCTCGATAGTAATGCCGTTGAACGTCGTCAGTTCGCGACCCTGCGTCGTTGGCTCGCCAGATCCCTGAACGCAATCGGAGAAGGTGGCACATCCTGCAATGCTGACGGAGGCGAGAAGAACGGTAGCGATTTCTAGCATGGGTATAACTCCTGTGGGTACCTGGAAGCCGAAGGGATCTGCCCCCCAACGACCGACACCCCGAAAGGTTGCGCCGAGCCCCCCAACCTCCCAGCCTCCCTCCGCCCATCCCCCCAGCCG
>CAYWXV010000223.1:0-1362 GCA_964462535.1 uncultured Alphaproteobacteria bacterium | reverse complement strand
CGGATCACCGTCCCCGTGTCGTTCACCAACGCGCGCAATGAACCCAGGTGGTCGCTCACCGTGTACGTCCGCACACCCGTCGAATCGGTAGCGGAGACAAGACCTCTGCTTCTTCTTCGTGTGATGTCGATCTCTATTTGCGATACCATTTCCGGAACTCCTCGTCGATTGATCGCCGATGATCGTCCGGCAGATACACCGCCACCCCGTGTAGTAGGGTCGTGTCGATTTCGTATTCCACTCCTCGGATCTCCATCACGTCCTGACCAAACGCCAGCGTGTCCCGTCTTGTCCCGTCGCAGCACACCACAGCCACAATACGAGCGTCCAGACGACGTTCTACCACACGAACCCATGAGGAATGACGTTCGCATAACATTTGAGATAGAGCAGAGCTCTCAATCGTGTCTCGATACGCCATCGGAAACCACAACAACTGTTTCGCAGACAAGGCGGTTGTCCTCCGGTCTTGGTAGTGTATCGCTGCAAAGATCACCTGATTCGAGGAACAACAGAATGGAGAATCCATTATGCTGATGTGCCCTAGTATCGGTATGCACAACGCCGTAAGCAACGAAACGGCCACGAGTCTCATCATCACCTCCTCCTTTTTGGATTCGAGGTGGGTGTCGACTTTTGAACTTCATCACGCGAAGTTGGGCCGCTTGTCCGGTAGCTCACCCCACATTTGATGTCGGGAATGTCCGCCCCCTGACAGTTGTGTCGTGTTCGTCCTTTCATCGCCTCGCCTGATTGGATGATCGCTGGGGTCTCGACTTGCTGAATAATCCACCTTTCCTCGGTTGCGGGAGCCTTCGATTGGCCATTCTTGTCCAGCCATGCGTGTGCTCCCTCGTGCAGCAACGATATCGCTGGCGAGTAGCGCTCCAGCTTCCCGTCCTCGTTTTCGTACTTCGTCGCAGCGTAGGGATTCCAGTATAGAGTGTTACCGTCGCTACTCCAACGGTTTGAACTCGTTCCGCTCCTCATATCGCCATCCAACGCATCGGTCAACTGCAGATTGATCGTGTACTCCTCCGACTCCAAGAGATCTCGTAGATACTTCGCTCCATCCACGCCTTTCGACTCCAGATACTCCAGCGCCTCCATGTAGAGTGCTCTGTCTCGATCCGATGCGAAATTGATCCGTTTCCCATCAACATCGATCCTCACTAAAGGGCTGTTGGCGGCGTACGTATAGCCACTGGCTGACCGATATGACTCCCACATCGGATCCACACTGATGAATCGCCCCAACTCCGCGTCGTACTTCCGAACTCCGTGATCCCCCAACTCACTCTCGCGGTCACGCTCAAGATTCAGGAACTCTCGGCGTACTCGCTGACCGTTCTCGGCATACAG
>CAYWXV010000222.1:0-1381 GCA_964462535.1 uncultured Alphaproteobacteria bacterium | reverse complement strand
GGACAGGTGACAACACCTGGTAGTCACTTCGAGTGTTGAAACATGGCAAGTGACAACACCTGGTAGTCACTCTTGAAATGGTCGTTTGGGAAGTTGGTACGCATGCTCGATCAGCAAGGGCTGAACCCTGTGCTGTTGACGTCGCAATCCATAAATGCGAATGCGCCGTGCGCGCAGGTCAACTTCACAGCGGACCAGACGATGCGGCCAGTCTGTTGAGACATCGAACGTGCGTCCGAGCAGTTCAACGCGTCCCTGTTCGGAGGCGCGTCGCAGATAAATGATCGTCCCGCGTGGATGCTTCTGCAGATCAAGCCTCCAGGTCGTCGGGAAGGGACGTCGCTTCGGAGCAGCATCGGTTCTGGCCACCGATCGCTGACGCACTGCGACGATGTAGCGATGTGAAGCGTCGACGAGCGCCTCCTCGGAGTCATGGTCAAAGCGGAGCCAGACCTTGGCCTGCCAACGACCATTGAAGCTCTCGATCGCGTTCTGGAATCCGTGCTCACGCGGCGGAGCAAACACTGGCGTGACGCCTAGACTCAGGCACAGGCGCATCACTCGACTGATAACGTCGCGGTGTTGGTGCGGTCCTTGGAATCGCGTGTCGTTATCGAACTGCGCGTAGGACGGTAGACCGAACTGACGCCAGTGCTCAAGCAGGCGCTCAACGACCATCGAAGCCGGTGTAGAGCCGCTGTGCGGCCACGAGTTGACCACTCCGCCATGGACGGAAATGATGTTGAGCACCTCGATCTGGATGCCTCCCTTCAGGGCGAGGCCTTCGACCAGGTCCATCGAATCAATCTCGGCTCGTCGTTGACATGCATCGGGGAGATACCATCCCACCGGTGGTGCCGGTCGACGAACGCGTCGCTTGCCATCAAAGACACCGTTCCGTTCCAGGATGCGATTGATCGTTCTGGTCGAAGGAACAGACGATGCCGAGACGCCTCCGACATCAACGAGGTGACGACGAATGGCGGCGGCGCCGTACTCGCCGAGAGCGCTCTGCTCGCGCAACTCGGAGCGCAGCTGGAGAATCTGGCGTTCAATGACATGGTCTGTCTTGCGTGCGACCCGCCCCGGACGGCTTGGCCGCGTCGAGAAGTCCACGCGGTCAAGGCGTCTTCCTTCGGCACGCACAACCCACTTTTGAACGGTGCGCAGACTGACATGAAACTCTCTGGCAACCGATCGTTGCGACCTACCGCGCCGAACCGCTTCCACCATACGGCGACGCTTGGTCTCGATGCCGTTTTTTTGCCATGATACTCTCTTCTCAATGAACGATGTCGTCGCTGAAAATCGGCCTTACACACCTAACAGGTGACTACCAGGTTATGGCACTTCAGTGACTACTAGGTTATGGCACTTGTCC
>CAYWXV010000221.1:0-1392 GCA_964462535.1 uncultured Alphaproteobacteria bacterium | reverse complement strand
TTCCGGTCCCAGGTAGCGGGCGCGTGGTCCCATGTCGCGGTGGGTCAGCTTGAACCAGGCGCGTGCGAACGCATCGGCAAACTGATCGGGGTTCTCGAGGAAGCGACGCGAGATCTTCTCGTACTCGGGATCGAAGCGGAGTGAGAGGTCGGTGGTCAGCATCGCCGGCTGGTGATGCTTGGCGGGATCGAAGGCGTCGGGGATCAGACCGGCGCCGGCGTCACCCTTCGGCTTCCACTGCTTTGCGCCGGCGGGACTGGTGGTCAGCTCCCACTCGTACTTGAAGAGGTTCTCGAAGAAGTTGTTGCTCCACTTCGTCGGGGTCTCGGTCCAGATGACTTCCAGACCGCTGGTGATAGCGTCGCTCGCCTTCCCGCTCCCGTAGCTGCTCCTCCATCCGAAGCCCTGCTCTGCGATGCCGGCTGCCTCCGGCTCCGCGCCGACATGGGCGGCATCACCGGCGCCGTGGGTCTTGCCGAATGTGTGGCCGCCGGCGATCAGCGCCACCGTCTCTTCGTCGTTCATCGCCATGCGGGCGAAGGTCTCACGAATATCCTTCGCCGCGGAGAGTGGATCGCCGTTACCGTTAGGGCCTTCGGGGTTGACGTAGATGAGGCCCATCTGCACGGCGGCCAGAGGATTCGCCAGGTCTCGCTCACCCGAGTAGCGATCGTTGTCGGCAAGCCACGTCGACTCCACACCCCAGTTAACGTCCTCCTCCGGCTCCCAGACATCGGCGCGACCGCCACCAAAGCCGAACGTCTTGAAGCCCATCGACTCGAGGGCGACGTTACCGGCGAGGATCATGAGGTCGGCCCAGGAGATCTTCTTTCCATACTTCTGCTTGATGGGCCAGAGGAGGCGGCGTGCCTTGTCGAGGTTGGCGTTGTCGGGCCAGCTGTTGAGGGGGGCGAAGCGTTGCTGCCCGGTGCCGCCACCACCGCGGCCATCGCTGATGCGGTAGGTACCGGCGCTGTGCCATGCCATACGGATGAAGAGCCCGCCGTAGTGACCGAAGTCGGCCGGCCACCACTCCTGCGAATCGGTCATCAGCGCCGTCAGGTCGTTCTTCAATGCCTGATAGTCGAGGCTCTTGAACTCCTCGGTGTAGTCGAAGTCATCTCCCATCGGATTGGAGAGGGAGGATTGCTGGTGCAGGATGTCGAGCCGCAACTGATTCGGCCACCAGTCTCGGTTCGACATGCCGCCGCCGGCTCCGTGGTGGACCGGACATTTGTTGGTATCAGACATAGCGTGATCTCGTTTTGTGCTTTGGCGATGGTTACGGCAGGAATCCGCCCGGGGCGGACCCGATACTCACGTGGGCTGCCAATATCGGGTATCGGTAGGGGAGATGCTTTTACTAGTTGTAGATGGGGCTCTCTCACCCCC
>CAYWXV010000220.1:0-1436 GCA_964462535.1 uncultured Alphaproteobacteria bacterium | reverse complement strand
GGCTGACGACTGACCACAACTCGCACACACTCTCCAACCCCCAGTCCCCAGTCCCCAGAATGATTTGGATCGGCTACACAACGCGATACCGCGACGGCGGCGAGAAGTTCGAGCGCGTCGCGATAACGATGGAGCGGGAGCTGCTTGCGCGGCGTCCCGACGCTGTCGTGCGTCGTCAGGCCGTTGAGTCGAAGAGGGAGTTCGCGGACGCGATGGTCGCGATCGAAGCGGGTGGTCAAGAGATCGAGGAGCTTCACTTCATCGGTCACAGCGGGATGTATGGCGTGATGTTTGGCACGACGTCGTGGCCGGAACAGTTCAGTCCGCACGAGTGGCGCGAGCTTCGCGTCCCATTCGCCGCCGACGGTCAGGCGTGGTTCCATGCCTGCCGAACGGCACGTTGGTTCGCTCCGTTCTTCGCTCGGACGTTCGGTGTGCGGACATACGGCTATCACTGGTACACCACCATCTCACGCTCTCCGGACCGTTATCTATGGGATGCTCTCTCCCGGAAAGATGGGCCGCTCTACGTCATCAGCTGTCCCGGGCGGAAGTCGCATGGTCTGGCCGGTTCGCTCTCAAAACATCTCGGGCTTGCGAGGGTGGAGTCGATGAAGGGATTCGATCCGGTCGAGGTGGTGGGAGATGAGACCTACAACAGCGTGGCTGATCTGTACGACGCCGCATTCGACGACATCACCGTTCGGGAGGATGAGTGGGAGTGGCTCCTTCGTCATCTTCCCGCCACACGTCCTCTTCGACTTCTGGACATCGGATGTGGCAACGGCGCCCTCCTCACAGAGCTAGCCGATCGACTCTCGCTTGGTGTCGGCGTCGATCGATCGATCGGTATGATCGAGCGGGCGCGGCGTCGAGCCCTGAATCATTCCCACCTCGACTTCCGGACCGTCGATGGTCCTTCGCTACCGTTCGCTGACGCGTCTTTCGATGTGGTCGTGTCGTTCATGTCGTTCCGCTATCTCGATTGGGATCCAATGATGAACGAGATCCGACGGCTTCTAGTGCCCGGAGGTCGCATCCTGATTGTCGACATGGCTGCCTCTCCCGTTCGTCTCCGCGATATCCCGTCATTCGTTTCATCGAAATTGAAGGTGTTCCGGGCACGGAAGCGTCATCCACATTTCGCTGAGGCGCTTCGCCGGCTTGTCAACGATCCCGGATGGAAGACGATGTTGCAGTACAATCCCATCCGTGCCGAGCATGAGTATCGTTGGTATCTGGAGAGTCGTTACCCCGGCCATCATATCGAAGTGCTCAACGTTGGCTACACGGAGAAGCTCCTCGCATTTGACTCAGGGCCACTCGAACCTGGGCACGTCCCCGCGCTGACGTACCCGTGAAGGGCGACCGACGAGGGATGAAGGAGGACGGTCGCGGGATGAAGGATCAAGGATGAAGGGCGAGGGATGAAGGAT
>CAYWXV010000219.1:0-1440 GCA_964462535.1 uncultured Alphaproteobacteria bacterium | reverse complement strand
ACGTTCGCGCCATTCATTCTCATTCCAATACCCCAATGCCAACCCAACTCCGCCTTCCCTCTGCGTTCCTCTGCGTTGTTGTTCTTCAAGCGCTAGCCCCCCGCACCCACGCTCAACCCTCCGATACCATCACTGCCAATCCCAACGCCGTGAAGCTGAGGAGGATATGGACGATCATCGGCAAGCAGGAACAGGCAAGCGTGGGCGTGGGTGTCGGATCAGTCAATGACGTAAGCAATGATTCGATCGCGGACATCGCCTATTTCCTTGGACAGCAGTGGCATGTTTGCTACGGCGCCTATCCGGCTCCTGACACGGCCACGAACTGGATGTCGCGACCTGAGGATTCTCTGACTCCACAGATTCCCTATCCGGTTGCGGGAAACTTCTGGGGGAGTGGACAGCCGGCAGTCGTGTTCTCTGCAGCTTCGAAGGCGCCGCTTGATTACTGGTTCTTGGTGAAGGCATACCGTCTGGACTCCGCCGGACATCTGCCGGAGCACCCGACGCTGAGTTCGCCCAATGGATCATATCACTGTCAGAAGGGACTGCTGGCCGCCGACCTGGACGGCGATGGGGCCGACGAGTTGATCCTTGCATTCAGTTGCACGGGCAACGGCCTGACGGAAACACGGATCTACAAGGGAGGTCCCGACTTCCAACTCGATACTCCCACGGTCGTGGTCAATGATGGTGAGGGGAATCAGAGCAGCAATTACATCATGCGGATAGGCGACATCGACGGCGATCACAAGCCCGACCTGGTCACGGGCGGGTGGTATGGCTCCGCCGGAGTGAAACTCAAGTTCTGGCTCGGCGCCACCGGCTCGCTCCTGGCCGGCAGGAGTCCTGATCTGGTAGTGCCATTGACCGATTCCGCATCCGATCAGTTCTTCTCGCTTCTCGATGTGGAGAGTGACGGTCGGGCCGATCTTCTCAGGGGCGTTGGAGGCTCGAAGTTTGGAGACTATCTGTTCATCTCCTCGCTGGGAGGAACGATCACCGAACGTTCGCTTCAGGTCGATTCAGCCGATCGCAAGTGGACGCAGAGCAACCTCCGTGGTCACGCCTCTGCTGGATACCTCATCGATTCCACCCGCCGCTACGAGGCCGTCAGGATCTACGTCACCAGCCCGTTCAATCCCAACTCCATCATGATGCTGGCCTTGGGTGGTGGGCCGAACGGACCAAACAACACCTATGACGCCTGGTATGCGCCAGAACGTGACGGGCTGAGTCCGGAGTACTTGTTTAATACGACAACCCTGATCCCCGACTGCAATGGCGATGGGTGGGAGGACTTGTTCGTCGGAGACTCTCACTACGGCGGCTTCAACAAGGGTATCGCCCTGGTTCTTGCCGGCGGCCCCTACATCCCGCGCGACGATCCCAACACCTCGGTGGAGGACATGGCCGTGGCCGGGAAGGAGCGGGCCATTT
>CAYWXV010000218.1:0-1440 GCA_964462535.1 uncultured Alphaproteobacteria bacterium | reverse complement strand
CGTACGTCAACGACATCGACACGATCAAGTGGACGTCCGTGACGACGGAGTACGTTGGTCTTGACTACTCGACCGATGGTGGTGCGACGTGGCTCCAGATCGCAAATCGCCTGCCGGCGTACCTCGGCAAGCTGCCGTGGATCATCCCGGACACGCCGACCGAGTCGGCGCTGGTCCGTATCACCGACCGTACGCGTCCACGGTTCAATGATCAGTCGGATGCGTGGTTCTCGATCCGTCAGACGGACATTCACCTGGTCTCACCGAACGGTGGAGAGAAGTACAACCTGAACCAGCCGGTGACGGTGTCGTGGACGGCGACGAACACGAACTTCGTGAACGTGTACTACTCGACGGACAATGGAGCGGACTGGACGCAGATCGGATCGAACGTGGTGGCGAGCCTTGGTTCGTACACGTTCACACCGGCAGCGATCCCGACGAAGCTTGCGCGCATCCGTGTGGTGAACGCGGAGCGGATGAACCAGAGTGACATGTCGGATGGACCGTTTGAGATCCAGTCGGACAAGTCGATCACGGTTCTGGCACCGACGACGGGGGATGAGCTGGCGCGAGGATCGACGACGTCGATCATCTGGGATGCTCCTCGCATCGCGAACGTGAACATCCTGTACAGTTCGAATGGTGGAGCCAACTGGCAGACGCTTCAGACGGGTGCACCGGCGGTACAGGGGAGCATGGTGTGGCAGGTTCCGACGCAGACCACGGATCAGGGGAAGATCAGGATTCAGGAGGTAGGTGGAGCGGTGATGGGTGAGAGTGGTCTGTTCCGGATCGTGGCGCCGACCCAGCCGGTGCTGAGCGTTCTGGTCCCGAATGGAGGCGAGGTGTACACGGAGGGTGATGGGATCACGGTAAGCTGGACAGCGGCGGACGTGACGAAGCTGTCGGTGTTCTATTCGACCAACGGCGGGACGAGCTGGACGCTGATCGCGCAGAACGTCCCGGCGGGAGCGGGGACGTATGGCTGGACGGCACCGAACAATCCAGGGACGGAGTATCGGATCCGTGTGGCATCGAGTTCACCGTCGATCATGGATGAGTCGGATGGGAACTTCACGGTGACGCGGAAGCTGAACCCGGCAATCACGGTTCTTGCGCCGAACGGCGGGGAGTCGTACGAGGTGGACGCGACAGCGACGGTGCAGTGGAGTGCGACGGACGTGACGGGGAACGTAGCGCTGAAGTACTCAACCGATGCGGGTGCGACATGGATGGACATAGCGACGGTTCCATCGATGCCGGGGACGTACGACTGGACGGTGCCGAACACGGTAACGAGCGAGGGGATGATCCGCGTGGAGAGTGTGGACGACGCGACGGTGTTCGACAACTCGGATGGGCTGTACACGATCGCGAAGCGCCAGCTTGGTCCGATCCAGGTGATGCGTCCGAACGGCGGGGAGTGGTGGTACTACA
>CAYWXV010000217.1:0-1442 GCA_964462535.1 uncultured Alphaproteobacteria bacterium | reverse complement strand
TCTCGCTGGCGCTGGCCGAACGTTGCGACGGAATACTCCGGATTGGTGGAGAGAGCGGCGGAGCTGATCAGGAAGTCGAGAGTATTCTGGCGCGTGGTGGGAGATTGTTCCGGTCGGTGGATGACGTGCCGGTGGGGTGATAACATTCGACGAACTTTACTGCTCACTTGCCCAATTGCATTCGTTCGACTTCATGCCACTGATCCAGCTTCTCTCGAACTCCCATGGGCCAAACGATGGCATATGCCGGTGAATAAGATGTATTCCCAAAGCTCCAGTTCCTGAAGCTGTATTTGACAAGGAATCGAATCCGTACGGTGACATCACGTGTCGTGTCTCTCCGGACTAGTGATTCGTGATGCAACTCGAACAAGGGATACCTGCACGTATGATGATTTCCTGGAGCCACTGTGAGAACACGGAGACGGAACATGGGAGGGCTGAATATATCGTCACTGACCAACCGCCAGTTCGAGACTATCCACTGTTCGACATCAACAGTGATGAACAGGGAATCGTCACATGAATTGAACACCGAGAATTCGAGCGTGTCGATCGCAATGCTCCATGATCCCTGTGGAGGATCGGGAAAGTCGAATGTGGCACTGTCACACGTGCGCAAAGAATCGGTGGCCAACTGCTCTGATCGTACATCATCGCGAGATGCGCAATTCCACATCCCAGCCCCGGATGCAGCTATAAACAGTATGAATGCGAGGCCAGTTGAGATTACGTTCATGGCGATGCCCCCACAGCTGCACCAATTTCCATGGCGGTTGCAGCATTCATTCCATCCGTTGGTGACGTAGGCGTGGGATAGTCCACGCGAACCCTAATCTGCGATTCTCGTGGGTGGTCTGCTCTGTATTGGATTAATCTATCTATAAGTGCGCCGGGGACTTCAATGCATCCATGACTGTATCCTTTCTGGGAATCATGAAGATAGAAGTTATGTCTCTTCGGTGCGGCTGTTTCTCCAATTGGCTGCAAAGCAGCCCGACGATAGCCCCATGCAGGGAATTCAGTCTGTCTGTTACCGCTCTCGTCTACATACGAAGGGATCTGTTCGATTCCGCCGGACCCACTAGGAGACAAAGCAGTGCCTGCAGCAACTTCAACTTCATTCGCAATCCGTTTCGGATTAGGTCGGAGGTTGATCGAAAACTCACCCTCCGGTACTGGGCCACGATCGGACATTCGCTGATACTCGGCGTTTTGATATTCTTGCGCACCGGAAACACCCGGATAAGCCGCCATCAACTCCGATTTGTCTCCAACGTCACCCCCATACCAATACACTCCTTCTCCATCATACAAAAGCCAGTCGAATCCGGTAACGTCTAGTAGTCGCACTGGATTGTTGCCCGAATAATTATAGTTGGTTTGACCCGCATACTTCTCCCACAACGGATCCACACTGATAAACCGCCCCAACTCCGCGT
>CAYWXV010000216.1:0-1451 GCA_964462535.1 uncultured Alphaproteobacteria bacterium | reverse complement strand
GAAGGATGAAGGATGAAGGATGAAGGATGAAGGATCAAGGATGAAACGTGAAGGGTCGTAGCGATGGGTTGTGGCTTTTCATGTCGTTCGAGATTCTACGCTAGCCAACAATCCCTTGACCGAACCGCGTGTTCCCAGTTCCTTCTATCCCTCGTTAAACGTCACGGGAGTATCGATCCGCAGCGACCTGTAGTACATAACGCCGCCGCCTTCATCGTTCATATTTCATCTCTCATCCTTGCCTCCCATCCCCTTCAACGGACTTCCCACGCTAACCGACGATCAGATTGTCGCGGCGGCGCGCGCGTTCGACGAGGCAATGCAACGGCGACGAACCATTCGTGAGTTCTCCGACCGACCTGTGCCACGCGAGGTCATCGAGGCGTGTCTCCGCGCTGCTGGTTCGGCCCCCAGCGGGGCGAACCTCCAACCCTGGAGCTTCGTTGCGGTTGCGGATCAAGTAATCAAACGTCGTATCCGGGAGGCTGCGGAGGAGGAGGAGCGGGAGTTCTACAGCGGCCGCGCTCCTCAGGAGTGGCTCGATGCCCTGGCTCCGCTCGGGACGGACGAGCACAAACCCTTTCTGGAAACGGCTCCCTGGCTGATCGCCGTCTTCGTTCAGCGAACCGGGATGCTCGATGACGGTCGCCGCGTCAAACACTACTACGCCGTCGAGTCGGTTGGTATCGCGACCGGACTGCTGATCGCATCCTGTCACATGGCCGGTCTTGCCACGCTGACGCACACACCCAGCCCGATGAACTTCCTCAACGAGATCCTCGATCGTCCTGACAACGAACGTCCATTTCTTCTTCTGGTCGTCGGTCATCCGGCGGAAGGCGCTGTCGTGCCTGATATCAGGCGGAAGCCGTTGAGCGATATCGCCACGTTCGTGGAGAAGAGTCGATGAAGCAGATGTGGATGGAGATCCTCACCCGCCCCGATCTCCATGACCTTGATCTCGAGCAATGGCTCGATCTGCTTCCAGTCGATCAGCTGGTGGAGTCAGCGCGGTTTCCCGTTGGTGCCGAACCGTACGGTCGCAATCTTCTCTATGCTGGTAGTGAGGGGGAGGTATTGATCATGGGATGGAGTGACGATTGTCCTTGTGCCCCGCACGATCATGGCGCTGCAACAGGTGTAGTGTTGGTTCTTCGTGGTGAGGGGATCGAGCACGAGTGGATCGCCGTCGGCCAGGGAGTGCGCCCGGGAACGAATCGGGAACTAAGCGCGCCGGCAATGGTTAGAGTTCTTCCCGGTGTCGTCCACAGTATGACCACGCGCGGTTCGGCCATTACGCTTCATATGTACACGCCGGCAATAACCGGGATGCGTGTCTACGATGTCGAGCGTCACCGCACGCTTGTTGTCGCCGACGATTGCGGCGCCTGGATACCCGACGAATCCGCCATCCAGAGCACGCACGTGTGGAAGGATGAAGGATGAAGGAT
>CAYWXV010000215.1:0-1480 GCA_964462535.1 uncultured Alphaproteobacteria bacterium | reverse complement strand
GTCGACAAATGCCGTCCGTACTTCATCGGCATCACCGGGGATCGCTACGGCTTTGTGCCATCGTACCTCGACATCCAGAAGGACCCGCAACTTCTGCAGCAGTACCCATGGATCGAGGAGGCGGCGATCGATGGCATGAGCATCACGGAGATGGAAGCGGAGTATGCCGTCCTGCAAACGACGAACCCGCCGAAGGCGGATCCCGACGGAGGCGAGAGGACGGAGGGCTCAGCGAACGAGCATCGAGCGCTGTTCTACTTTCGACGCCACCGGGCAAGCCTCGATGAAGGCTCAAATGGCGACGACGAACGTCGGCGTCTGGAAGCCTACCAGGAGCGCATTCGCAACAGCGGGGCAGGTATCTCGGAGTTCCGCGATCCAAGCTCGCTCGGGGAGTTGATCTACGACGACCTGATCGAGATTATCAAGCGGGACTTCGCCGATGCCAAACCTCCGACGCCGCTCGAGCAAGAGCGAATGCGCCACGAAGCCTTCTCGCTCAGTCGTCGTCGCGCCTACATCGCCAACCCAGTCTATCTCAAACGTCTGAGCGACCATGCCGCATCGGATGATCCTCCGCTCGTCGTCTACGCCGAGAGCGGTTCGGGGAAGAGTTCGCTGTTTGCGTTCTGGGCCGAGCAGTATCGGCGCAAGCATCCTGAAGCGCATGTGATTGAGCACTACGTTGGCATCGGGGCGACTGCGACTGATCACTACGCGGTGATCCGACACATCTGCATGGAGATCAATGAGCGCTTCGGTCGAGAAGAAGAGATCCCATCGGAGCCGGCAAAACTCGAAACGGCGTTGGGACAATGGCTGGGCTATGCCGACCACGAGCTGCAGAAGTGTGGCCAGACGATGGTGCTCATCCTCGACGGCTTGAACCAGTTGCAGGGGGCAGCGCAGAGCCTCAGGTGGATTCCTGATGTGATCGCTCCATCAATCCGGCTGGTCGTGAGTTCCACTGTCGAAGGAACACTCGTCGAGCTAAAGAAGCGCGGGTGGCAACAGTATGGCATGCAGGCCCTGACTGAGGCCGAGCGGGAGGGCGTGGTCGTGCGGTACCTGGCGGAGTATCGCAAGGCGTTGAACCCGGATCAGATCAGGCAGATCGCAAGTGACTACAAGTGTGGTCACCCCTTGTTTCTGAAGACCCTGCTCGAGGAGCTTCGTCTGGTTGGCCGCCACGAGGAGCTGCAACGCCGCATCGACGAATACCTGTCGTCAACGGGGACGGAGGATCTGTTTCAGAAGATGCTCGAGCGAATTGAGGAGGATCACGGTCCGCGTGCCGTGCGGGAGGTGATGAGCCTCCTCTCAGCCAGTCGGAGCGGACTCGACGAGCGAGAGGTGTCAGAGATCAGCGGCCTTGCGCGCTTGAAGATCACGACGATGATAGCGGGACTCGACTACCACCTGGTGCGCAAGGAAGGGCGTCTGACGTTCTTCCACGATTACCTTCGCCGTGCTGTTGAGA
>CAYWXV010000214.1:0-1513 GCA_964462535.1 uncultured Alphaproteobacteria bacterium | reverse complement strand
GGGAGTGCATCGCCTTTTGTGTAATTGGGAGCGGGCGACAATGGGAGTCGAGTCACGAGCGGCGCCCCCAATCGGTTGGCAAGGCGTCTGCGAAGGTAATGTGAAGTTCGTCGACGATACGCGACCAATCGGGGCGAGGCGGATGGTGGACGGTTCCTCGTTGATCGATCTTGCGCACGACGAGGGTCAACAATCGCAGGGCACTGTCGATGCTCGGCATGGCGCCACGAGACTTCGTGACCTTGCGGATCTGGCGATTGATGTTCTCTTGCGGGTTGGTTGTGTAGACCATGCGTCGCAGTGGTTGGGAGTATCGCCACAGGTTCGCCAGTCGTGGAAGCAGCGTTTCCCACTGTCGAACGATCGTTGGATAGGTGATCCCGTAGGTCGCCGTGAACGCGACAAGGGCAGTCTCAGCGGCTTGATAGCTGGGAGCCTGATAGATCGGTTTGAGATGCCGGGCGACCTCCTTCCGATATTGATAGGGAACGGTCCGGAGACTCGCACGCATCTGATGCACAATACACGGAATGTGGTGCGCTGCTGAGTAGACCGAGGCAAGGGCTTCGGACAGTCCTGTCAACCCATCGGAGCAGACCATCAGCACACGGTGGCAACCTCGTTTCTCTAATTCTATGAGCACCGTCTGCCAGAAGCTTGCGCTCTCGCCATGGCCGCTGCTGTGGTCCGATGGAGCGATCCAAATGCCGAGGATCTCGTGACACCCGCTCTCGGCATACCCGCTGACGATGTAGACTGCTGTTGACGCCACGCCATTCGCGTGACGCACCTTCAAGTGGACGGCATCCACGTAGAGGATCGCGTAGATCGACTCCAGAGGGCGTGACCGCCAGGCAGCCAGCTCCGGATCAATCCGTTCGGTCAGGCGCGAGACGAAGTTCTCACTCGCCTCGAAGTGGTAGAGTTCACGGACGTGTTCGGCGATGTCCCGCGTCGTCATCCCGTGTGCATACATCGCAATAACCCGCTGTTCGATCTCCGCGGTCATCGTCGCGTATTTCGGAACGATCTGAGGCGCGAACTCACCGGCTCGATCACGTGGCACCGCGATCTTCGTTGTCCCCATCGATGTCTTGAGGCGCTTGGTCGAACTTCCGTTACGCGTGTTCTTCCGTCGCGATTCCACAGGCGTCCCGGGGACCTTCTGACGCTCATGGGCTGCATAGCCGAGATGAGCCTCCATTTCCTCGGCCAGGCAGTGTTCGACGAATGCGCCGATCACTCTGCCTAACGGGGAACCTGGCGCCATCGACAACGGTTTGCCGGCGGCTTCCTTCACCGCCGCATAAAACAGCTCCTGCAGCTCGGGGGGCACGATGTTGGAATCATCGGGCTCTTCCTTTCTACTGCGCTTCTTCTGCGAGCGCAAAGCCGCACTCTCGTGGAAACTCGGGTCTGGCATATCAGCATCTCCTTGGATTGAAGCCGGAGCCGCTCCGGCAAGCTACGTCTGGTATGCCCGACCCAATTACACAAAACTTGATGCAGTCTC
>CAYWXV010000213.1:0-1515 GCA_964462535.1 uncultured Alphaproteobacteria bacterium | reverse complement strand
CAGAATTGAGAGATCCGCCACGGCGGACAGGGTCAGGGCTGGGGGGGTGAGAGCCAGGCCCGCCCTCCCTTGTGAATTACCAAACGAATCACCAGTTTGTCGGGTCCCTCACAGAAGACTCCCCCGTTCCATCCGTTCTTTCATTTCCGTGAAAGCGACAGGTTTGTCCTGCCGCCCCTGTTCTTATGCCTTTTTTGGCTGAAATCGGATCGTGGCTTGGAACGCGCGAACGTCGATTAACGCTTCCGATGTATCGGCACACATACACCTAGGAGAACCACACCAGATGAGAACACGGACACTTCTGCTCCTCGTGGCCGGCATGATCATGCTGTCCCTTGGATGCGATCAGTCGTCAAACGTACCGACGGCTGCGGATCAGAACCCGACCGACAAGCCGGTTCCGGCACTTGATAACACCATTGTCCCCGGACGCTACATCGTCGTCTTCAACGACAATGTCTCTTCGAATCGGGCGATGGAGACGGCCGCCGACCTGGCAACCACGCATGCAACGAAGATTGATTTCGTCTACAACAACGCTATCAATGGCTTTGCGGGTGAGATGTCGGAAGCAGAGGCAAACCTGCTCCGCAACGATCCACGTGTGAAGTTTGTCGAGCCTGATCGCTTCATCACGCTTGGCAAGCCGGCCAAAGTCAGCTCACCGCCAACAACCAACGCCCAGACGACACCGTGGGGTGTGACGTTCGTTGGCGGAATCATCACCGGCGTAACGCCTCATACCGTCTACATCATCGACACTGGCCTGGATCTGCCACATCCCGAGCTGAACATCGATGCCAACAGAAGCCGCAACTTCTGCAGTCGCGGGAAGAACACGCCGCAGGACGGCAACGGTCACGGCACGCATTGCGGTGGCATCGTTGGCGCGAAGAATAACAACGCTGGTGTGGTCGGTGTGGCTCCGGGAGCGTTGCTGGTCGCCGTCCGTGTTCTTGACAACACGGGAGCCGGATACTATTCCGAGATCATCGCCGGCATCAACTACGTCACGTCCATCGCACAGTCGGGCGAAGTGGCCAACATGAGCTTCGGCGGCCCCGGCTCGGACGCGCTTGACCTGGCCGTGAAGAACCTTGCGAACAAGGGCGTGAAGATTGCGATCGCTGCCGGCAACAGCGGTGTCGATGCAGCCAACAGCTCGCCGGCACGAGTCAATCACGCAAATGTCTACACGGTCTCCGCCGTCGGCACGAACGGCTGCCTGACCTCGTGGAGCAATTATGGCGCGACCACTGTCGACTACGCCGCTCCGGGACTGAACATCCTCTCAACGTGGAAGGGAAAGAGCTACGCGACTATCAGCGGAACGTCGATGGCGGCGCCGCACGTCGCCGGTCTCCTCGCGCTGAACATGCTCAACAGTGCAGGTACAGCGTGCAGCGATCCCGATAACACACCGGACCCGCTGGCACACAAGTAGGAGCAAGGATGAAGGATCAGGGATCAAGGATCAAGGATCAGGGATCAAGGATCAGGGATCAAGGATCA
>CAYWXV010000212.1:0-1532 GCA_964462535.1 uncultured Alphaproteobacteria bacterium | reverse complement strand
ACCTTCACCGACATAGACCTGCGATGGGGACTCACTGAAGAACAGGCCGTGCTCGGAACGGTCATCCGCACCTGCCTCGAAGAAGTCGACAAGTGCCGTCCGTACTTCGTCGGGATCATCGGCAACCGCTACGGCTGGGTTCCCGAGTACCACGAGATCATGATGGACGCGGACTTGCTTGCGAAATATCCGTGGATAGAGGATGTGGCTCTCGAAGGCGCAAGCTTGACTGAGATGGAGTTCATCCACGGAGTCTTCGGCGCACCGGTGATCGATGGCGAATACGCGTTCTTCTATCGCCGCCCGGGCAACATCGCCGAGTCGGATGATCCCGCGCGACTCGCCTTGCTGATCGAACGCTCACAGAACTCGGGCAAACCCTTCCGCGAGTTCCAGAGCGTTGAGGGGTTAGGGCAGCAGGTCCGCTCCGATCTCGTCGCGATGATCGATAGCCACTGGCCGATGAAGGAGGCGCCGACGGCGCTGGAGCTTCAACGCCGTGCGCACGCGGCGTATGCTGCAAGCCGCATCCGCGCATACATCCCGAATCCGCACTACCTCAAGAGGTTCAACGAGTGGGAGCAGGGGTTAGGGGTTAGCAACGACGGGTTAGCGAAGGAACAGAGAGAACAGGTTCCTTCTCCAACATCCATCCGCCATCCCCTAACACCTCTGATCATCTCCGGCGCATCCGGCCTTGGCAAGAGTTCCCTTGTGGCATATCTGACCGAGCACTACCGCAAGAAGAATCCCACAGCGTTTGTCATCGAGCACTACATCGGCGCATCACAGTCAAGCGGGTCGGCTACCTCGGTGATGCGACACGTGATAGAGGAGATATCCGCTCGGTTCGAGATCGATGAAGAGATCCCGGTCAACGAGAAGGAACTTGAGCGGAGTTTTCCAAACTGGTTGTATCGGTGCGAGCGTCTTGCATCGCTGCAAGGAATATCAGTGATGATCGTGATCGATGCGGTGAATCAAACCGGCGCATCGGATCGCCGGATGTTGTGGCTTCCAGAGACGATTCCGTCGGGGATACGCCTTGTTGTCTCGACGACTCCGGGAGAGACGGAGGACCGGTTGCTGAAGCGTGGGTGGTCACAGCTTGAGGTTCAGCCCGTAATCGACGAGCGAGTACGTCAAAGCATCGTGGTGCGATATCTGGGAGAGTACCACAAGGGGATATCCGCCGAGCAGGTCCGCCGGGTAACCGAAGATGCGAAGGCGAGTTCGCCGATGTACCTGCGTGTTGTCGCAGAGGAGTTGCGCCTGCACGGAGAACACGAGACGCTCGATGCAACGATCGATCGGTACAGCCAGGCGTCGGATCTACTGGAAGTGTTTGAACGAGTTCTCGAACGGATGGAAGGCGACTATGGAGAGCAATCGATTCGTTCGATGCTGAGTTTGATCGGGGCCTCGCGATCCGGGTTGAACGAGACGGAGTTGATGGAGTTGACGGGGCTGAACCGTTTGGAGTTGTCGCGGCTGTTGTTCGCCTTGGACTATCACCTGATACAGCACGATGG
>CAYWXV010000211.1:0-1553 GCA_964462535.1 uncultured Alphaproteobacteria bacterium | reverse complement strand
TGGAGCCGCCCCTTCGGGCGGGGAAGCGGGTCGAATCGCTTCCGATCGCTGTACGTGCTTCGAGGGCGTAGCTCCCTTTCGGGCCTTCCGCCGATCCACACGCTGACCCGTGGGCTGCCCCACGAGCGTCCCCGGTGCCTCCGGGGCGAAGTTCTTGATGTTGATCGCGGCGTTCACGTCCCGATCCATCACGAGCTGACAGACGTTGCACCGATAGACTTCTTCATCGCCGAGGTCGCTTTTCACGTTGCCACAGCGTGAGCAGGTCTTGCTCGATGGGTAGAAGCGGGGGACGGTCTCCACCCTCGCGCCGTACCACTCGGCCTTGTAGGCGAGTTGCGCTCTTATCGTCCCGAAGGCCTTGTCGAGGAGCTTGCGGTTCAGAGCCGACTTCGCCCGCACGTTCGTGCCTGGCTCCTCCGTTGTACCCGCAGCGCTACGCGTCATGTTCCGCACCGCCAGATCCTCGATGACGACCACGCGATGCTCCTTCACCAGCTTCGTCGTCAGCTTGTGCGCCTGGTCCAGGCGCGCCCGCGACAGCTTTGCGTACGCGGCCTGCAGCTTGAGCTGGACCCGGCGGTAGGCTGAGCTCGGGTTGCGCCGGTCCCACGTCCCGTTCTTCTTCGCCTCGCGCCGCTTGCGGTCGAGGCTGCGTTGGAGGCGCTCGATCCTCGCCTCGGCTCGCGCCTTGCCGGCCGCGACCTCGTCGGGCTCGCGGATCATCTCACCGGTGCTCAGGGTGGCGAGCTTGCGAACGCCGAGGTCGACACCCACGCGCCCCTCGTCGGAGCGTTCCGGGATCTCCCGCGGCACCTCGAGGCAGCAGATCGACACCCACCAGCGGCCGGCCTGCTCGGCCACGGTGATCCGCACCGGCCGCCCCTTGAGCTTCGAGGTCGGCTCCTTCACCCGCACTTCACCGGCGCGGCCGACCGTCACGGTCCGCTCGGTGTAGCGCAGCGGCTGCACCTGCATGGCGAAGCACGCGTCCTCCGGCCGAAACCTCGCCTTGAAGCGGGGCGGCTTGGTCCACTGGCCCGCCTTGCCACGGGCGAACCACTTGTCGAAGGCTTCGCCAGCCGTGCGCAGCGCCATGGTGATCAGGTACCGAGGAACGCGCCGCATCGCGGCGAGCTCGGCGTCCTGGTCGGGCCGCGGTTTCTCGTCGTTCTGTCGCATGAGCTCCGTGAGCTCGAGCGACATGGCCTGCGGGCTTGGGGCCTTGGTTCGCTGGCCAGCCTCCAGGTCCTTGCTCGCCTCCCACCAGGCGCGCCGCGCCGCGATGAACCGGTTGAAGGTCCGGCGGTACACCGAGCACATGAACCGCAGGGTGCGGGCCTGCTCGGGCGTCGGGTCGAGCTCGTAACGGAAGGCTTGGGTGGTGCTGATGGTGCTCATCGCTCTTCGTCGCTGAACTTGCGATCTGGGACCGACGCGTCCGGGCCGTCTTGATTCATGGCGCCGCCTCAGATTGTCTTTGTAGGTCGGAGGCTCCACGTAGCCATCCGATTGCTCACGCAGCGCCGCCGCTCACGCAGCGCCGCCCGGCC
>CAYWXV010000210.1:0-1554 GCA_964462535.1 uncultured Alphaproteobacteria bacterium | reverse complement strand
GGTGATTAGTTTAGACACCAAACGAGGGTATCAGGAGATGGACAATGAGCGATGTCGAGAAGACTTCCGACCAGTCGTCACAACCCAATGATCCGCCAATTGAGGTGACGCCCAACAAGGGCAGACGCGTCTTCACCGCCGAGTACAAACGGCGCATTCTTGAGGAACTCGACCGAGCCGAGCACGGGCAGGCGGCGCGTATCCTGCGGCGAGAAGGACTCTATGCCGCCACTGTCGCCAACTGGCGCAAGCAGCGCGACCGTGGTCTGAAGAGCAGGAAGCGGGGTCCGAAGCCCGATCCGGACAGCTCGCTACGACGAGAAAATGAGGAACTCCTCAAGCGTGTCGAACGCCTGGAGAAACGCCTCAAGCAGGCTGAGACGATCATCGAGGTACAAAAAAAAGTCTCGGAGATACTGACCAGACCCTCCGCAACGACGCCGAACGACGAGGAGAACTCCTGATGGAGACGCGCCGTCTTGCGGAGGTCGTCGGCGTTGCCAGAGCGTGTAAAGCTCTGGCAATCCCGCGCTCTTCGTACTACTACGCCATGCGACAGGAGCGGCGGGCTGCGGAGTGTGCGGACAAGGAGATACTCTGCCAACCGAGTCCTCCGCCGAAGGAGCCTGTTGTATCACCGCGACGTTTGTCGCCACAGGAAGTCGAACACATTCTGGCAATCGTGGTGTCCGAACGCTTCAGCGACCTGTCCGTTGCGGCGATCTACTACACGCTGCTTGACGAGGGGATCTATCTGGCCAGCCAGAGCACGATCGGCAGGTTGCTGCGTCGTCGGGGACTCTCGGGCGATCGACGTCTTCAGCGACGGCACGAGTCGCACAGCCGTCCGGAGTTGGTGGCCTCCGCGCCCAATCAAGTCTGGACCTGGGATATCACGAAGCTCAAGGGACCGGCCCGTGGGATCTTCTACTCGTTGTATGTGATCATCGACCTCTTCAGCCGCTCGGTTGTCGGGTGGCTGCTGGGCGAGCGCGAGAGCGAGGAACTTGCCTCGAAGCTCATCCGGCAGAGCTGCCGGAGGCAGAACATCCAGGAGGATCGTCTGGTGATCCACGCCGATCGTGGAAGTGTGATGCGATCGCTGATGGTATCGGAACTTCTGGAGGCATTGAAGGTGGGCAGGAGTCATTCGCGTCCGTATTGCTCGAATGACAACCCGTACATCGAGAGCCACTTCAAAACGATGAAGTACCGGCCGACATTCCCGGATCGCTTCGCGTCGATCGAGAAAGCCAGGACGTTCTGCGAGGCGTTCTTCCTGTGGTACAACATCGAGCACCGTCACAGCGGAATCGCGTGGCTGACCCCGAACACAGTGCAATATGACCGAGGCGATGATGTTCTGCGTCGTCGCGACCGCGTTCTGGCCGAGGCGCACGCGAAGCATCCGGAGCGATTTGTGAGGGGTGTGCCGACCGCACCTCGCCTGATGGCCGAGGTTTGGATCAATGAACCGGACCCGCGCCAATCGCACGAGGAAGAACGTAGCTTAAACTAGACAGGAACGTGTCCAAAGGTCGTTGACTGGTTCCG
>CAYWXV010000209.1:0-1561 GCA_964462535.1 uncultured Alphaproteobacteria bacterium | reverse complement strand
CAGAATCGGTAGTCCAGTGATCAGGAGTGTGTAAGTGGCGCACATGAAAGGGAAGAGTCCGGGTGCGATGCGACGTGAATTCTTGCTGTCCATGGGTCTATCCGTTAGAGTTTGATGTCGAAGGAATTGGCAGGGGTGATTGTCGAGGCGATCGTGATTGATGGCGAGGTCTCCCTCACTGTCTAAGCGCGCGCGCTGGGTCCACCCCCCGCTTGGGAGGGGCCGTACGTCCCGCGCCGGTTCACTGCGGGCGAGCTTGAGGATTGTGTCGTCGTGTTAGAAAGGGTGGAGAAGAACGCGGGAAGGGCGGAAAACGGCTTGTCGAGCAGATGGGCGTGCATGGCTACGATTCCTTGACGTTGGTTGCAGATCCTGTTTCGAAGAACTGCTATCCAGGTACCGGGGGGTGGTTAAGCTATCGGAGGGGAGCGGTTAACACCGGGCTTTGTTGGCGAGGGGTGGTATTGACGTGTTCGTGCGACGGCGCCATCTATTGCGGGAGCCGCGGGAAAACGTGGAGGTGAACGAGCTATACTGTTTACCAGGCCAGCGTCATCGTCGCTCCGTTCAACGTCGGGACAATTCGAACCCTCGCGCCAAGCAATCCCTCCGCGTGGTTGTACTCCACCACAGCCGATCCGATCAGGAAGCCCAGAAGCGATCCAGCAACTGTGTCGGATAACCAATGATCGTCTTCGTAGAGTCGTGCCCACGGCGTGAGGGAGGCGAGCGTATAGAGTCCGATCGTAGCCCATGTGTTGTCGATTCGCCGGGAGAGAACGGTTGAGGCTGCGAACGCGATCGCAGAGTGACCGGAGATGAACGACGCATGGTTCTGATCGGCCCCCTTGAACAGGTTGAACGATGCATTTCCCTCGTCCGCTCGGGGCCGCGCGCGACCAGCGATGATTCGTGCAGGGATCTGAACCAGGCCGATCGTCACCATTGACTCGATCAGCATCAAACCGGTGCCCCGTATCCAGGCATTGCCGGTGACCGCGCCGACCAGATAGAATCCGATCGCCGCTGGTCCCGCGAATTCCGGTGCGCCGTAATCGTATCCAATCTCGCGGATGCCATCGTTGAGTCCTGAGTTGTTGCGTCGCATGGCGGCCCGGACTTCATCGTCCAGCGTTGCCGACGCAAATCCCACAGCCACCACCCCGCCAGCCACAAGCCATTCATCTCCACTCCAACGCAACGGTGACGTCGCGACGTGTCCAATTGTGCTCAGTGGGTTAGCGAAGTCGGGGGGCGTCGCGGTCGAAGTCGTGTCGGCGTCTGGGCGGGGCTCATCTACCGAATCGCCCAATCCTCCGGCGGTCACGGACATAGGAAGGAGGAAAACAAGCAGGATCAGACAAGGTAGTCGCATGGCAGGGGGTTATTGGTTCTTGACGGTTGGGTTCCGGCTCGTGGATGCTGAAAGCTGGCGTAAGGATGAAATATGACGGATGAAATATGAAGGATGAAGGATAAAGGCTGAAGGATGAAGGCCGCAGGATCAAGGCTGAAGGATGAAGGCTGAAGGATGAAGGCTGAAGGATGAAGGCTGAAGGAT
>CAYWXV010000208.1:0-1585 GCA_964462535.1 uncultured Alphaproteobacteria bacterium | reverse complement strand
CTGGAGGGAGCGAACTTCTCTCTGTGGGGATGAACTCGGTAGCACCCCTCCATACAGTATCCAGCATCGCAACCACGTAGCCCGTCTCCGGTGTGTTCCGTATGGTAGTTGTTCTCCGCACTCTCCATTCGTCGGCAATGCGAGTCATCGCGGCAAACGTCCCATTGCTGCATCGACCCCCAGCCATCACGATTGCTGAAACGCCTTCATCAAGTTCTGTCGAATCCGATTCCGACAGGGACATCCACAATCCACTCTCCACTTTCCACTCTCCACTATCTACTTCCCACTTTCCACTTTCTACTTTCTACCATCTCCTTCCATCCTATCTTCATGCCCCTCCGAATCATCGACACAAACAACCATTGAACTATGCGCAGAAGAAGTCTCCTGTTTGGATATGCCACGCTCGTTGCCGGGCTCGCCCTGATCCTCCTTGTCACTACTGCCATGACTCGTGGTGGTGGAAGCGATCGTCTGAAGGAGCCGTTGTACGGACTCCCCGCAAACTTCCTTCCCGACTCGGTCGATCCCGTTGCCAGGATGGAAATGCCGGCTGAACAGGTCTACAAGAACATCAAGGTGTTGAAGGGATTGAAGGCGCGCGAGGTGATAGGGGCCATGGAATTCATGGAGAACGCCCTGGGTGTCGGCTGCAACTTCTGCCATGTGCAGGGGAACTTCGCCAGCGATGACAAGCCGCAGAAGGAGACCGCACGGTCGATGATGCACATGGTGAACGACATCAATCAGCGGAGCTTCTCCGTGCCGACCGTTACCTGCAACACCTGTCATCACGGACAGCCCCGCCCGGATGCAGTTCCGTCGGTGCATCAGAAGGAGTGGAAGGAGACCGACATCGCCAACGCCGCCGATATCACACCAGACTCCACGACCACCGTCGACCAGATTGTGAGCCGCTATATCGACGCACTGGGTGGGAAGGAGGCGCTCGGCCGGGTGAACAACCGGACGATGAAGCTCTCGCAACGACAGATGCGTGAAGGTCGGCGCGAGACGGAAGAGGGAAGAAGCACAGTGATGATTCTCTACCAGACCTCGGACGGCAAGTTCTACTCCCGCATGCCCCTCAACGATCCCCGCCAGCAGGGGGGAGAGCTACTGCGTGGATACGACGGTCGGGTCGCGTGGGTCAAGCACGGGAACCGTTCAGCCGGACCGATCTTCAACGACGCCATGGCAATGATGATCCGCTCGGGCGAGCTCTTCCCGGCCATGCGTTTGAAGACCGACTACACCGATGTGAAGCTCCTTGGGAAGAGCATCATCGATGAGCAGGGGTACTATGTCGTTAGCGCGACCGCACGTGATCACAGCATCGAACGACTCTACTTCAACATCGAATCCGGTTTGCTGATCAGGCGCTACGTCAATGCACCGACACCCCTCGGGAACATCCCATTCTCCATCGAGTTCAGCGACTACCAGGAAGTCGACGGCGTAAAGATCCCCCACACGATCAAGTGGTCCGGAGCGCGTGAGAGCTGGATCGACACGGTAAAGGAGATCCACCAGAACGTCCCCTCCGATGCCTCGATGTTCCGAATGCCAGGAGCGTGAGAGC
>CAYWXV010000207.1:0-1588 GCA_964462535.1 uncultured Alphaproteobacteria bacterium | reverse complement strand
GCGCAGAAGAACTACGACTGGATCATCGACGCCACGAAGCGTTTTTTCTTCCAGCCGAAATTCACGCTCGGCGGCATTGCCGCCGCCGGTTCCTACGTCTTCCTTTCGACAGGTCATTCCTGCACCATCGGAATCATCACCGACAGCGGATTCACCACCTTCGCCGATCACCCATTGCCATCAGGGTTGGGCTGGATGAGCGCGGTCGACGATTCATCGATCGTCGGCGCGATCGATTCCAACATGTATCTGGTCACCCCCACGACCGCCCGTGTCATCGGAACATTCCCGTCTCTGGGATCCGAAGGTGGGACATGGTCCCTCGCCGCCGCGCGGAATCGGATCGCCTGGACGAGCTACGATCGCCTCGCCGACATCTCCCGGCTGGTGATTGCCCGTCTCAGTCCGGATCGCACTCGACTGGAACAGATCGACGCCATGCTGATCTCCAGTTGGGGATGTTCGATCCTTGGATTCACCGGTGACCGTTGCGTCCTGCGCGCGCTCCGCTCGATCGATTGGAATGCCGTGATGGAGTTCGCCGTCGATCGGGATACTCTTCGCTACCTGGGCCAGTTCAACACCGAGCCGGAAATCACGGTCGGGGCGACTTCCGACAGCACGCTGGCACTCGGTTATCCCTACCGTTATGTGTGGCTCGATCAGGTTCGTGTCTACCGCCGAATCGGGGACGCGTTGATGCCCGAGGAGGTCGAGGGCATCCTGCCGATGTCGGTTGCCCGGATCGTCTGCTCCGACTCGCTGCTCTTTGTTCTCTATCAGGAGGAGTACGGTGCGACGACGCCGGCGTCGATCCAGGTGTTTCGACGGGACGCGAGTCGCGGGGTCTGGTCCGCGATCGGCACGACGACCTCGGCCTTCCCGGAGTACAGCTGGTTTGCCGGGTTTCTGGCCATGTCCGGGGAGGGATGCCTGAGTATGGACGCGGGTGGAATCTCCAGAGTCATGGTCGGGTCCGACACGCCGGCGGTGACGCGCGATCACTGGCCCGTGGGCGGCGTCCGGGTGAATGGAGTGGATACGATGGGGGGTCGGATGCTGGTGGCGACGGATCGAGGGATCTACGTGGTCGATTCCCTGTCGACGACGGAGCTACATATCATCGACACGATACCGTTCGTCGCGGGGACGCTGGTGCGGTTGGATGACACGACGATCATCGCCGGAGGGCGGTCGATCGCGCTGCTGAGACTCGATGGGCAGGGACGGCTGAAGATCCGTGACAGCGTTGAGTCTCCGTTCGCGGGTCCGTGCATGTTGTCGGAAGCGTTCCAGCCGGACAGGGCGATTCTTGGGGCTCCGGGGGAAGGTGTGGTAGTGGTAAAGTTGTCGAACGACATAATGACCCTGCTCGACACCATCGTGAGCACGGTGACAGGCATACTCCGGCTGACGAATCATGAGGGTCTTCTGTCCACATATGACCTGTTTCCGGCCGACAAGGGCCACCCCCTGCATGTCGATCTCGATCGCGGGTTCACTGTGACGCGACTATCACCTGTTCTGGCGTTGCCAGCGCTGGGGAGAGTGGCCGACACATTCCTGATACTTGAGGGGAACAGATTCC
>CAYWXV010000206.1:0-1596 GCA_964462535.1 uncultured Alphaproteobacteria bacterium | reverse complement strand
TCCTCCTCCTCCCTACCTCTCTCCTCTCGCAGCCTGTCGGGCCGTTGCAGATGATCGACGTGAGTGCGGACAGTCTTGTGGGAATTCAGACTGGGGGTGAGGAGATTCAGAAGCTGTTCGGGAACGTCCATATCCGGCAGGGTGTCCTTCTGATTACCGCCGACCGGGCCGATTTCTATCGTTCGCGAAACAGGGCTGAGCTTTCGGGAAATGTTCGTGTGACACAGCCCGGTATGGTGATGACCGGTCCTCGTGCGAATTACGACGGCAATACCAGAATCGCGACCGCTCCGGCTGGTGTTACGATCGTTGAGGATGGGGCGACGCTGAAAGCCGGAGCCGGGGATTACGAGATGAATGGACGGATCGCCCATTTCCGCAGCGGCGTTACGCTCCAGGATGGATCGAACACGTTGCGCGCCGGCTCGGGCGATTACTACTCCAACGAAGCCCGTGCCGAGTTTCGCGACAACGTCCGCGTCGAGAACGATTCGGGTACGATTACGGCAAAGCGGATCACACACTGGCGCACGACGCAGGAGTCGTTCGCCGTCGGCAACGTGCTGCTGATCGCACGCGCCAGTAACTCGCGGCTGACCGGAGACACACTCCGGCATCGTCCCGCCGAGGGCTATTCGGTGGCGACAGGTCGGCCCAAGCTCGTCCAGATCGACACGAGCCGGAACAACGACTCGGCGCGAACAACCCGACGTGATACCACCATTATCACCGCCATGAAACTGGAGTCATTCCGGTCGAAGGGAGAGGCGTACGTGGCGACCGACAGTGTTCGCTTTCAACGAGGTGATCTGGAGGGAATCGCGGCGGTCGCACGTTATCTTCCTGATTCAAACGTCGTTGCGCTGGGTCCGGGGCGCTACGCGAAGACAACTCCCCCCGACTCCACTCCCCCACCAGACACGAACGCGGTGACGGGCGTCGTCAAGACGCCACCTCTTCTTGCACGTGGTCCCTTCCCCGTCGTCTGGTACGAGCGCTCCCAGCTGACCGGCGACTCCATCACGGTGGGACTCAAGGCGAAGAAGCTCAACTACATCGACGTTCTGGGGCATGCCTTCGCCGTAACCGAGGGGAAGGTGACCGGCAGATACGATCAGCTTGCCGGTTCCCGTCTCTTCTTCGATGTCCAGCGCGACACCATCCGTCAGATACGTTCGGAGGAGTTCGCGTCGAGTATCGTCTTCATCTACGAGGGGGAAAACGCTTCGGGGGTCAACAGACAGTCTGGTGACACTATCGTTATCGATTTCGACAAAGGAGACGTTACCCGCGCACGCGTAACGGGCAGGCGAACACGGGGAGAGGGGGAGTACTTTCCGGAACAGTTTGTGGAAGGAAACCTTGCGACCTTCCGACTGGAAGGATTTCGCTTGTACGATCGAAGCGGATCGGTCGGTGTCATCAATGCTTCGACACCACGTCAACCAGCAATCCCGGAACCGTCTCCCCCGAGGGAGGAATTGAGAATTAGGAATTAGGAGTGAGGAATTAGGAATGAGGAATCGCGAAGGGATCGACGCAGTCAACGGACTCCACCGACCTTCTCTGCGCGACCTCTATGCCCTCCGTTTCCTC
>CAYWXV010000205.1:0-1597 GCA_964462535.1 uncultured Alphaproteobacteria bacterium | reverse complement strand
TTCATCTACATTCCCCGGGTTGCCGACGTCGGCCATTCATGACCGTCACCTGCTCACACTGCGGATTCGAAAATCCTCCAGGCTTCAGATTCTGTGGATCGTGCGGGGCTCAGCTCCCCGCCGAATCCGTTTCCCGCATTGAGTACGTCCCCCCCGCAACCGCCGAACGCCGCCAGATCACCGCTCTCTTCTGCGACCTCGTAGGCTCGACACATCTCTCCGAACAACTAGATCCCGAAGACCTTCGTGATGTCGTTCAGAAGTACCAGGAGACGTGCGCTACGGTGATCAATCGCTACGACGGGCACATCGCTCAGTACCTTGGTGACGGCATCCTGGTCTATTTCGGATATCCATCCGCGCATGAGGACGATGCCCAACGCGGAGTCCGTGCAGCCCTTACCATCATCGACAGAATTCGCGAGCTGGCCAAGCAACTCCGACCACGTATTGGTCACGATATCGAGGTCCGGATCGGAATCGACTCCGGTCTTGTTGTTGTTGGTCAGGTCGGAGCCGGCGGACGCAGAGAGCAACTCGCACTTGGTGAAACGGTCAACATTGCCGCCCGCCTGCAGTCGCTAGCAGAGCCGAATACGGTACTGATTACAGAGGCCACGCGACGTCTGGTGTCCGGGTATTTCGAAGGGGAAAAGCTTGGGGAGATGTCTCTGAAGGGAATCTCCATCCCCGTCGTCGTGTTCCGCGTCGATCGTCCGAGCGACGCGCGTGACAGGATCGATATCGCGCACACCATCCTGACACCGCTCATCGGGCGCGAGCCGGAGATGGAGATCATCGATGGCATGTGGAGCGAAGTCCGCAATGGTCACGGCGGAGGGGTTCTGCTTTGTGGTGAAGCCGGCATCGGGAAGTCACGCCTGGTGGCGTGGTTTCGCCAAAAGCTTGGAAATGCACCCCACCCTACTATCTCTCTCCGCTGCTCCCCCTACTTCCAGAGCACGCCGTTCTACCCGATTGTCGAGTGGCTGGAGACAATCATCGGGTTCAAGCGGGAAGACACGCCCGCAGAGCGGATCGCCAAACTGGGACGTCTCGAAATCCTCCTGAGACGCTTTCGCATTCCACAGGTAGAGACCATTCCACTTCTCGCCTCCTTGCTTGCGCTGGCCGACGAGGACGGTCCGAGGGGCATGTCACCCCAACGGCAGCGCAGAATGACGGTCGATACGCTCGTCATGATCGTCCAGGCGCTTGCACACGAGCGAACGCTCTTCTTTGTCGTTGAGGATCTTCATTGGGCCGACCCCTCCACACTCGACGTACTGAGCGGTGTGATCCAGCGTCTGGATACGATTCAGGTTGCGATGCTCATGACCTGCCGACCGACGTTCAACCCCACATGGCAGACCAACGAGCGCCTGCGTCAGATTCAACTTGGGCGATTGAAGCGGGAAGAGGTCGAGCGCATTGTCAGTTCTCTCACCGAGGGCCGGCGGCTACCGGACGTCGTACTCGAGAAGATTATCGAGCGGACCGATGGCATTCCACTCTACGTGGAAGAGCTGACTCGCATGGTGCTCGAGTCGGAACTTCTGACACCCGCTGGGGACCGATTCGAAATGACGGGTCCCCT
>CAYWXV010000204.1:0-1668 GCA_964462535.1 uncultured Alphaproteobacteria bacterium | reverse complement strand
GCCGGACGCGGGCCGTGATAGATGCAGCGACGCACCCACATATCAGAGCCGCTGGCAGCTAGCAGCCTGCAGCCAATTATTCATGCTCGCATGCCGAGCGGGCTAGCCGGCCAGCGGGCCAACGGGCCAGCCGCCCAGCTCACCACAAGTCCAACTTCCATGGCCACGTCCGCTCCCCCGGCACCGCCGTCGTCGGTTTCCCGGTTCCGGCCGGCAACGGGTGGACGTGGTGATCGGCGTGGGGTAGCCGCGTATCGGTTCCCAGGTACCGGATACCACTTGTGATCCCAAGAATCTTCACCTCTATTGAAGCCGACTGCCCGAGATCACCGTACGTGACGCTCTCCGGATACTCCACGCCGTCATACATCCGGCCTGGGGCCAGATCCAGTATCCCGTCAGCATACTCGTCCAGCCACTCCCCCGTCGTGTAGCAGAGCAGATACGCGCTCGACACGATCCAGATGTCCGCCAGCCCGTCGCCGTTGCCGTCACCGAGATTGTAGATGTGACGGTCCGACGGACTCCAGCCGGTCCAGAACGCCCGCGGCAGTCGCAACGTCGCCCACGGTCGACCCCACCATTCCGTCTGTCCCGGACGCGCCGTGTCGGCGCCCGATCCGTACTGCTCCAGCAGACGCTGGCCGCGAATGCCGATGTAGATCCGACAGACCTCGTCGTTGCCGCAGTGGACGATGAGTTCGGGAACTCCGTCGCCAGTGATGTCCTGCAGCAGCGAGGAGCGACCCAGCGAGCGAGTCATGTAAACGGTCTGAAGATCGTTGCTGTCAGGGAGCATGCCCGCTCGACCATACAGAACCGAGACCCACCCGGCGCTATCCCACGTGCCACGATTATCGTAAAACACAATATCGTCAGCTCTATCTCCATCGTGATCTAAGAGGGAAACGCTTCCCCCGATTCCGACGGGCGGCCGATTCCACATCGTCCAGACCAATCTGCACGGGACACCGTTTCGGCCCCATCGCTCTCCGTGACGTAGAGAAAAGATTCGTAACGACGGCTCTGGCCTGACCGTGTTATCCCCGGCGTAATCCGCACTCTCAGTCACGATGAGGAGACGCGTGGAGTCTCCAGTCGTCGGAAGATGAATCGCGCCGCTCGGGCCTAACCACATGTACGCCTGCGAGGGAATTCGCGAGGTATCGTCGAGCGTGAATACTCCAGTAGGGTTTCCCCAGAAGACGACGACACGACTGATGCCGTAGAATCGATTCCCGAACGACGTATCGCCGATGATCCGGATCGCGCAGACCAGATCCGAGTACCCGTCCTGGTCCAGGTCTCCGCTGGTCAGCAGACTGGTGCGCGAGCCGATTTCCGTCGGACCAATGCGTGACGCCTGTGCCACTCCCGGGATCGTGTCTCCTCCACCCTCGTACATCAATAATTCTGTAGGAACTGTGGTCCCGATGGTTGTATCGCATCGTTGCCTGCCTACAATCCATCGGTCCCGCGAGTCCTTGATGCCTCGATCGACCACCTGTACAGACATTCCATACTTCTCGTACCAGTCAGGCCCGCACCGAAGGAATCCGCCCCGTCGCGCGATCTCGGGCAATCGCTTGAAATCGGGATCCAGAGGGGTGATGTCGGATTGGGCGTGAGAGGGGGCCGGTCCTGCAAGCAGGGCCAGGAGGGAGAGGG
>CAYWXV010000203.1:0-1671 GCA_964462535.1 uncultured Alphaproteobacteria bacterium | reverse complement strand
AACTGGCACCGAGAATAGTGTAGTCGGCCCGGTAGCGGGAACGTAGGTCTCGCCGCACAGCAGCTAGAACTTGCGGGTCGTCATCGACGACTACGATTCCTGGTTTGTTCATTGCCCTTCGGTAGACTCTTGCATTTCCGTGATCGGGAGCGAAACACTGAATCGCGTATATCCGGGGCGAGACTCCAGACGAAGTTCACCCTTGCTTCGAGTAACCAATCGTCGAGAGATGTCTAGACCAAGACCGGTACCTGACCCAACCGGTTTGGTCGTAAAGAACGGATCGAAGACGCGTGCCTGGATCTCGTCTGGCACACCTGGACCATTGTCGATGACCGACACAACCAGAACGTGACCTTCGCGTGCGGCCGTCACTTCGATCCGACCCGATTCGGGGACAGCATCTATCGCATTATCAAGAAGATTCGCCCAGACCTGATTGAGCTCGCCACCGAAGCCCTCAACGACCGGCAGGTCGTCATCGACCTTCACGACGATGCTCACCATTTTCGATTTGGCCTTGGACTGGACAACTGCCAGCGTGTTCAGTAGTCCCTGGCGAACATCAACCGGCTGGGGTGTTGATGCCTGATCCATGTACGTAAATCCCTTGATCGCAGAGACAAGCTCGAAAATCCTGTTTGCCCCTCGCTCTATCTCCATTGCGAGAACTCGGGTCGAGCACCCTGACGCGATCCACCGCAGAGCGGCGTCAAGCCTGTCGCCAACAAACACCTCTCCCAGTCGATCGAGGCCGTCAGCCGTCACACTCGTTTCAGCTAGCTGATCCGACAGCGAGTTGTCAGCGTCGTGATCGTCCAGCCAATCCGAAATCGCCTCTTCTCGCTCCGCCTGTTCAAGTGGCGATCGAATCAACGTGACGGGAACGGCGAGACAGATGTCCCGCGTGGCCTCGAGTGTTGCCTGCTCCTCCTCGTTGAGGTTCATTGCCCCGAGAGATCGGGCGGCCATTTCGGTCGTCATCAACCGTGTGGTCAATTGCTTGGCACTCCTTGCCACAGCCGAGGCCGGATTGTTCAGCTCGTGTGCAAGTCCGGCCGCCAGCTTTCCGAGGGAAACCATTTTCTCGTCGAGCAACCGATCCGATGTGAACATGCGGGCTCGGTCGAGCATGATGTGGACAAGAATCGACGTGATTTCGTGACAGTCACGGATCAAGTCGGAGAAGTCCTCACGATGAACAAGCACCACCTCTGTAGGCTCTTCGGTAATCGAGTCGCCCGGTGGGGCGTTCAGTCGCGAGTAGGGGAGTGTTCCCATGATATCCCCGCCTCGCCATTCGATCACCTTCCGGAGTGCACCGCCGCGATCTATAGAGATTGAGGCGTGGCCGGAAAGAACGACAAACATGCCTTCAGGCCTCCCGGCTGCCTTTGCTGACACGACATAGTCGGCGTCGTACTTCCGATAATGACCACGATCCACGAGCCACTCGAGCTCTTCTCGTGGTGCCGAACCCAACGTACGGTGAGCGACCAACCTTTCCAGAAGATCCGCGGGTTTATCTGTGTCCACAACGGTGATGCTAAGGGTGGGAGGAGTAACAGGGGACAAACGTACGGGAATGAGCGAGATAGTACGATATCCATCAACCTCGGCGGGTTATGTGGCAACCCCACCCCGTAGATAACCCGTAGGAATAGCCGCCGA
>CAYWXV010000202.1:0-1739 GCA_964462535.1 uncultured Alphaproteobacteria bacterium | reverse complement strand
TTAGGTCGCCACTCTTTCAAGGTGGTAGCACGGGTTCGAATCCCGTTGGGAGTACACACGGACGCCCGGTCAATCGACCGGGCGTTCTGCGTTGAGGGGGGCCCGACATTCGGGTCCGGCAGCCGCGGAAATCCGCGCTGCTCAGGCCCATTCAACCACCTGCTTCACGCGGGCTCGCAACGATCTAACGATTCATGCAAGTGGTATCTGCGCATCGTCGACGGAGCGTAGAGAATCTGGGAAATCGAGAGGTCGTTGCGCTGAGCAGTACAGTCAGGACGTGCAAGCGGATTAGTCGCGCCGCCGCTTTAAACGGAAAAAAAAATGCTCCCGGGGAGAGCGCTTTGCGGCTTCCCCAGGAGCTCGACAAGTACAACAAACGCTATCCAGCTATTGCATCAATCGCAGTCGACGCCCAACACGACCAGCTCACCGTTGGCATTCATCGTGAAGCGAAGCGTGAAGTCGCATCCACCGTCTTTACTCGTAAGGTGTGTCGTCTGAACTGACGCGCCATTATTGGCGTTGATGACGTCATGCCATGTGTACGTAGTACCCGTTGCAGCGCCGGTTTCGCAATCGATACCGGTCCCGCTTCCCTTGGCTACAATGTGGAAGCCCTTCCCATTATCGACGACATGAAACGTTCCCGAGATGCAAACGCATTCACATTCGGCGCACCACTGTCAACACCCAAAGTCAAACGGAAGTTCCTTTCCAACAAATGCCTTCCAGGCCGCGGAAGCGTTGGTCGACGACGTCGGGGCGGACGAATCCGTGCAACTGACAAACGCCAGTGCAACGAGCGCAAGCGAGAGGAGAAGAGTCTTGATTGTGCTACCTATGCCTTTTGAGTGAATGGAACGGAACATGGCGGAGCGAGCGACCCATCGTTTCCGCACGATCGAGCGAGGGTAATCCGAGTGAAGGGCCGCTGTTGCGCCGCGCACACGGATTCGATAGACAACGTGTCAGCCCTGTGATGCAGCAACACGATTGCTCAACAGACCAGGAAGAATCCAGTGGACATGAAACACGAGTGCGGCAGAGAAGGTCGAGCGTTCACGCAAGAGTGGACGGACCGCCCTGGGCCGGGTCCGGGTTCTGAGGGTATGTGTTCGTCCATCGGATCGACGTCCGTTACGAACAACAAGGGTGGGAGCATGGTGGGGTGGCTGCCGGTGCGCGCTGTCAAAAGGGTGCGAATTACTGAAGTGAAAGGCGACACGTTAGCCAACGCGACCGGGAGCCTTCGCGGATTCTTCAGTTGTCTGCAACGTCAGCGCCGCAAACGTAGGGATGGAACTCCATGAATGTCAACATCGCGCGGCAGATAGTTGGCTTTGCCAGTCAATGTGTTCACACATCGGATGACCCCACACCGCCTTCGGCCAAACTTCCACAAGTGCGCGCGCCACAAGTGTGGGGCGATTAATCAAACTGCGCCGAGATGATCTACGGTGGTCACGAGTAGGCCGTCGCACTCGATCCGCGCGCGTCTTCACCCGAGGAAGCGTTCTTCCTCCAGGGAAGGTCGACGATTGCACATATCAGCATCAAACGAGTCAAATCTCATGGTCGCCATGTGGGGCCATGTCTCTCTTCAATCGACGAAGCATCCTGGCGCATTGCTCTGCAGCGGATCTCCGGCTCTCTTGCCACGGGAGCGAGCTAGTACTGACGTTCGCCACACGCCTACCGGACAATCATCACCCTCGTCGATGCCATCTGGTTGCCCG
>CAYWXV010000201.1:0-1743 GCA_964462535.1 uncultured Alphaproteobacteria bacterium | reverse complement strand
GCAAGTGCACGAAGCCGGTGCATGACGAGCTCAAAGAAATCCTGCTGGCTTCGCACGTGCATATCCGTTCGCCCGGCAGCCAGGATCTTCGATGTCTTGAAAACTGCCTCGGCCAGTCCACCTACCACCGGAATCGCCCCAAGCCACGCGCCAGTGCACTCGGCCACGACATGCCTGAGCCGCTCGCGAAAACTCAACTCACGCGTCTCGCCCGTCGTGGTGTCAAGAGCGTCGGTTTGTTTGATTGCCCTGGCGGTCTCGATGATTGCCGCAGATATCTCACCCACCTGCGGAATGTTCTGCATCCACTCCGTGCCTGACTCATCGAACAGAGCTTTGACAAGCGTCTTCAGACTGTTCTTCTTCTCGGAGTCGTTCCCAGCGTATCGATCCGCGTCCAGCTCGATCAGAATCTCCTTCCAAGGGAGAAACCCTCTCGTAGTACCGTCGATGTCGATGCATCGGCCAGTTGCCGTCAGCACATTCCGCTCGTGGGCTTCGTCGCAGTGGTTCAGAAACTCTTCGATCAATGTCGATTTCCCAATTCCCGGTTCGCCCGTTACGAAGAGCGTGCTGCCAGCTCCCGTCTCGATGACGCGATCCAGCATATCCTTGAGCAGGGCCATTTCGGGTCGAGGGACAATCATCGAGCGAAATTGGTGTCGGGATTGAGAGTGGTGACTGCGAGTGCGTTCGGAAATTGCGCCGAAGTCAATTGGCGTTCAGCTCGTTCATACGCGATGTTGCGTCGTAGTCCGGTTTCACCGCCAGCAAAGCCGAACAGTACCGCAACGCCTCTGTGCGATGGAAGTCAATTGTGGCAGGGTCTGATTCCGGTCGTAGCCTGTGAGTCTTCCAGAGCAAGTAGTATGCTAATGAGTGATCGTCGTCCGTGGATGCCTCGGCAAGAATATTCTCAAGCTGTTGAATGCTCGCATCAAGATTCCCGTTCATGGCATCAATGCGAGCGGCGTAGAATTTCAGCTGTGGTCGCAGCCGCGGATCGGAATCGCCTTGGTGGCCCGCCTCTTCAACAAGAGCGCTACCCCATGACAGCACGCTCTGCCGCAACGATTCGTGATTCGTTTCAGGTAGATAGGCGCGCACGTATTCGGGAACATCCTGGTCACCGCAGGCATCAACTAGATCCAGGAGGCAGTGGGTGACGGCAACCATACTCCATGCAATCGCGTGCTTCGCGGTTGACTCCCTGGCGGTGTCGAGGGCCCGACAAGCGCATGCAAGGGCGTTCTCATAGTCCTCCCGCGCGTCATGAACTCTGGCCAGACTAGCCTCAATATTCGCGCGCAATGGTGCAAATGCGGGTGTGTCACCATTTAACAGTTCTAGCGCGTCGTTCAGCTGTGTTGCTGCCCTATCAAGATCGCCCATGCTACCCAACATCGTACCGCTAGTGGCCAGGCTCATCGCATGCAAGTATGGATTCCCAGACCTTTGGGCAATCGAAATTGACTTATCGAGATACTCTGCTCCCTTTTCGATTTCTCCTCGTTCGGTGTAGAGAACGCCAAGCACCTGGTACTCTCCATTCAGTCCCATCTGATCCCCGATGCCAATGCGGATTGCTTCGGCTTGTCTGAAGCACCCGAGTGTCTTCTCCCATTCCCCCCGTTTTACGTGGATCATGCCACGATTGTGGAGGGCATTTGCAACCCCCTTCTTGTCCCCAACCTCGTGACAGAATTCCTGCTGTTGAAGGTGACACGTGTAGGCGTTGTCTAG
>CAYWXV010000200.1:0-1749 GCA_964462535.1 uncultured Alphaproteobacteria bacterium | reverse complement strand
CGATCCGGATTCAGCGGCAGGAGTTTCTCGTGGACGAAATGGCGTCCCTTGCGAATCAATTCGCCATCCAGGTAGACATCCGGACCGATGCAGACAAGATCCCAGTGAATGGCGCTCTGATTTCCGTTGGGAGCTATGTCGTAGCATTTACCTAGCGTCAGATGGTTCGAGCCCCAGATTTTCTCGTCGAAGAGAATATCATACATCGGCTGATCGATGAAGGGATTCGTCCCGAATGAAAACTCGCCAAAGCGACGCGCCCCCAGGTCAGTATCCAGAATCTCCTCCAGTCCCTCCTGATTGCTCGACTGAAAATCGACGACAACCCCATCCTTGACATGAAGCGTTATCGCCTCGAACGGTTTTCCCTCATACACCGTTGGTGCATACGAAATCTGTCCGTTGACCGAGTCGATGATCGGCGATGAGAATATTTCGCCATCGGGAATGTTGACGTCGCCGGCGCATGGAATCCAGGTCTGTCCCTTTATCGACATCGAAATATCGGTCCCCTCACCCACCAATCTGATCTGGTCACCGGCGGCGAGCATCTCATGGAGCGGTTTCATCCGTTCGTTCAGTTCCGCATAGTCGAGCAGACACGAACGATAATAGAAATCGGCAAAGGCTGCCGTCGACATCCGGGCATTCATCGCGAAGGCGGGGGATGGATAGCGCATAACACACCACCGGGTGTTGTTGACACGCTCCGTCATGTGGACCGGCAGGAGATATTCGTCTGAGTAGGCTTTGTTGGAGTCCTTCGCCACCGAACTCAGCTCATAAATGTTCTCGGCAGCGCGGATGCCGATATAGACATCCATTGCCTTCATCATGGGGAGACCAGACACCTCGCGGTGCCTTGTCCAGATTTCCGTAGTTCCCCGCTCTCTGAGAATGCGTTCGGTTTCCGTATCGCGAATTACCACGAACGGAACGGCGCCGTTGTCGAGCACCGCACGCGCCATCTCCTGCGCAAGCTGCACGCCGTTCGTCCCGAAGAGTTCGATCATGACGTTCTCTCCGGCTTTCGTGGCCGTCGAATAGGAGATGATTTTGTCGGCCAGGTCGCGATTGCGATGATCGTACATGGATGTGGCTGGTTGTCAGTTGATGGTTGGTTGTCGACTGTCAGGAGTCCGTCGTCAGTTGCGGGAGGGGTGGCTGAGCTTGTCGAAGGCGCCGAGTCGGGGGCGATCGATATCCGCTGACATTCGACACGTATTCTTTGAATAACGCCTCACATCTCTCTTGGCACGGCAAGGTCGGCAAAGTAGACATCCCAGATCAAAAGCTCCGACGCGCCGATTTCATTCATGGGATTTCCGTCACTCAGTTCCTTCGCCTGTTCGTAGCTATCCGCTTTAAGAAGTGTCAGGCCGCCGGCATGATGTTCAAATGCCCCGCCGCCGCACGCCACCAGATGACCGTCACTTCTCAATTGCTTCAACCACTCCATCAAGCGTGGTATTCGTGCGTTGAATTCCGTGTGATCATCGTCGTCCTCATGGATGGACGATTTCCAGATCGATGCCCATACTTCAGGTAGTTGGTCAGCCACGTGTATTGCTGGTTATTGGTTGCTGGTGTTGCGGGCTCTCACCCCCCCCGGCTCTCACCCCCCCCCGGCCCCGGCTCTCACCCCCCCCGGCCCCCCTCTCTCAATTCTGAGAGAGGGGGGAGCAGGACTATTCATCCTTGATCCTTGATCCTTGATCCTTGATCCTTGCTCGAGGCTCTCACCCCCCC
>CAYWXV010000199.1:0-1755 GCA_964462535.1 uncultured Alphaproteobacteria bacterium | reverse complement strand
TCATGGTGTGTTCTCCGGTCAACGGGTATCCCTAAGCCCCATGAACCCGAACATCAGAACTCCAGAGGGGCGGTGGCTCCTGAATCTAACATACGCGCCGAACCCTTGAGCAGCGATGAGCCGGGTCGTGAACCAACGAAAATCACCTGCTGCCATGGTTGTTACTCCTTCAATTGTTCGGGGTCAGGGTTCCTATGGATTTGTTCTCATGCTCGCTGATATGGGCCGGTTGGCTGGCAGCGCATCAGGCAGCCACTAGCTCAAAACGTCGGTAGCCGATGGCTTGGAAACAAAGTTTTCACTAAAGAGCAATGAACTTCCCTTTATCGCGGCATTGTTAACGGTCCCTGTGAGTTGGGTGCCCTTGATGCCCCGCACACCGGAAATGATTAGCCGATCCGATGAATCAAAAAAGGCGTTGTTTATGATTCCACCGCCAGCCGAAATCTGCTTTTGAGAAATCAAGCCAATGCTGCTCCAACTTTTACCGTCAGCAGAACCCCAAACGTAGAAATACCCATCTGCGCCAGTATCCGCAATCAAACTAAAAAAATAGAACGCCCCTGTTGTCACACTTCTGACGCCGATCAGCGGGGCCCGATTATCTGTTCTGCTGATGGGAATTCCGGCAAAAATGCGCGTACTCATGCAATCGAGCGACATAGCCTGCAAGCCGCCAGCGGCAATCGTTGTTGGCAAATCAACATCAGGCAGGTAGTGTCCGCCCACCGCATCAAATAATAGATCGCCGGTTGTGCAACTTTGTCCGGTGCCGTAGTAGTCCCACCCGGAAGTGCTAGCGTAAGCACTCGGGGCAGTATTGGCCGCTGGGGCAGCCGATGTCCCGTCCCAGCTCAAAATTGCCGAGTCTTCGTTGTCGCCGAGCAGGAAAAATATCCGGCCAGATGCGGGGTCTTGCACGACTGAATGTGCATGATCTACCTGGTGGCTGCCACCTTGGTTGAATGTTATCAAGATGGCAAAAGTACGCCCACCATCTGTCGACTTGTAGTAACGAACTTGATCATTTGCACCGCCGCCGGTTCTAGATGCAGCCACGTTGTATTCGCCAATAATTATGTGCTTTGCTCCACCTACAGTCGCCTCTACCAAAGACCGGCTATGTAGAGTCCTGATATACGGTGTTTGCGTTCCGGCTACGTCGCCAAGTTCGATAACCGGAAGTCTGTCATCGCAATTTGCGTTTGCCCCAACCGTCCAAACGCCACTACCAGGAGCGGATTCCTTTGCTCTATAAAGATTGGTTCTCCCAGCTGTTCCGCTGATAGTCAAAACGGCAACAAACAATATCTCACCAGTCGATAACCACCATGCATCACATATACCCAAGCCAGCCGATGGTGTTACCCCGCCCGCTGATCTGACTTCCGTGTAAAGCGTTTTTGTCAAAAAACTGCGCGTATAGGTAGTGCCAAAGGGGTCGCCCGTGACAACGAACAGTTGCCTTTGTTGCTCGCCGCCCGTTGCATTTAGCCCATCAGTGCATACATATCGCCCGTCAGGCCCCTGCGCAAATACGCACACATCCACCTCGCCAATTTTGTCTAAGGTTGGACTGCTAAACGCGAAGTGAACATCCTCCCCACCCGGCCCCACCAGCCCGGTGACGTTGCCGCTGGAGTCCTTGGAGTAAATGGAACTGGTCTCCACCCACGACACACTCGACCCCGAGTTACTGTCCACATCGACCACAACGCTCCCACCCATCGGATAGGGCCCATAGGTGAAGGTGCC
>CAYWXV010000198.1:0-1756 GCA_964462535.1 uncultured Alphaproteobacteria bacterium | reverse complement strand
TCGCGGATCGGGTGTTCATCGCCGGCGGAAACGCGCTCACGCAGGGAAGGAATGGGATCATCCTATTCAGTGAAGATCGCGGAGCCAGTTGGCACCCTCTGTGCCTATCATGTGTGAGACACATGGCCATCGGTAAATTACACTCACACTGAGGGCGCTTCCAGATCAATGAACAACACGAACCTATTGATGCAAGAGCTGGGAAACACTGAGCTTGGAGACAGACCGAAGGGTCCGCCGTACACGGCCGAGTATAAGAGGCGGATTGTCGAGGAGATTAGTCGTGCACCGAGAGGTGGGATAGCTGTCATTCTGAGACGGGAGGGGCTGTACGCGGCGACGGTCGATGCGTGGAGGAAGGAGTTTTCCGGTGCTATGGAGCCGCGCAAGCGAGGGCGGAAGCCGTCGGCGGAGAGTCCGCTGAAGAACGAGGTGGAGCGGCTGGAGCGAGAGAATGCGCGTCTGAAACAGAAGCTCGAGCAGGCTGAAACGATCATCGACGTTCAAAAAAAAATTGCACGCATGTTCGAGCCGCCGTCGAAGGCGGACGAGTAGAGCTGATTGCGGAGATTGAGAAGCTCGCCGGAACGGTGGGACGGCGCCGCGCATGTGCGGCATTCGGTGTACCGCGGGCGACATTCTACCGAGCGCTCTGCAGCCTGCAGGCGGCAGCGCAACAGGACACAGCAGTCGTGCCGGAGCCACTTGTGGAACCGCGGCTGCGATCGCATCCCCGAGCACTGAGTGCCGAGGCGAAGCAACGGATCCTGGACGTGTGCGCCAGTGAGCGCTTTGTCGACGCCGCCCCGGCTCATATCGTTGCCGCCTTGTTGGACGATGGCGTGTACATCGGCAGTGTGCGGACGTTTTACCGCGTCCTGAGCGCCGATGCGCCCGTGCGGGACCGGCGACAGCAGCGACGCCATCCGACGCGTGTAGCACCCGTCCTGGTGGCCCTCGGACCGAACCGCATCTGGACGTGGGATATCGCGAAGCTCAAGGGACCGTACCCCGGCGCCTGCTATCACCTGTACGTGATCATTGACATTTTCAGCCGCTACGTTGTGGGCTGGTGTGTCGAGGAACGTGAAGACAGCCGGATTGCTCGTGCGTTGATTGCGGAGTGTTGTCGCCGACAGGGCATCGGACCGCATCAGCTCATACTGCACGCCGACCGCGGCCCGTCGATGCGCTCACGGGAGGTCAGCGAGCTTCTGGCGGATCTGCACGTCGGGAAGTCGCACTCGCGCCCCTACTGTTCGAATGACAATCCCTACTCCGAAGCGCACTTCAAAACCCTGAAATACTCGTCGGGTTTTCCACAGCGCTTTGGATCGTTGTTGGACGCGCGGATCTTCTCTCGAGGCTTTTTCGCGTGGTACAACATGGACCATCGTCATAGCGGCATCGCGATGCTGACGCCAGCGACCGTGCACTACGGCGACGCCGAACGCCTGCTGGCGCATCGCGATCAGGTGCTTGCATCGGCCTACCAGGAACACCCGGAACGCTTTGTCAAAGGACTGCCGACAGCAAAACGACCTCCGACTACCGTCTGGATCAACAAACCGTTCGAGACGAACGAAGACCTGAACGGCACCCCCGATTCGACTCACAGGGCGCCAGAAACAACCCCGGAAACTCTGGCAATCTTAGCGTAATTATTTTTCGCCTGGTGTCTCAAATGTATTGGCACGTACCGGCAGGTGATCGCCCGTGACGAGTGGTGCACGGTAGAACGCGGAATAACGACGCC
>CAYWXV010000197.1:0-1758 GCA_964462535.1 uncultured Alphaproteobacteria bacterium | reverse complement strand
CCGCACCATAGACGCTCAGCAGATACACACCAGCCGGAGCGCCCTCGCATCTCCAGACCGCCGCGCCCAGGTGAGACTCCACCTCGCCACGAGCGACCAGTTCGCCGGTGAGTGTGTGGACCGCGAAGCGTCGCGGCATCGGTCGCAGGTCGCCGCGCCAGGCGATATTCAGCTCCTCGCGCGCCGGGTTGGGCCAGACCGAGATCGCCCGCTCCTTCCCCGCCACGGCGATCTCCTCCACCGACGTGTTGGGGTCGTCGCGCGGGATGTAGGGGCCGCCGGCAAGAACCAGAGCGATGCCCTTGTTGAAGCCGCCGTAGTTGAAATTGCCTGCGAAGAAATCATCCCAGCCGTCTCCATTGCAGTCAGGAATAGGGCTTGTTATCGCGAAGATGTTATCAACGCCCAGCCCATCCTCCTTTGCGCCGTGATGAGCATCAAATGAATGGTCTGGGCCTGCGGCTCCGCCACTCAGGCCAAGCAGGAGCGCTCCACCGGAATTTGGAGCGGGACCGTAGACACCTCCCATTTCATACAACCCCAACGAATCATTCAGATACCCCAATCGATCAGGGACAGTGAAATCCTGGAGATAGAAGTCACCATCGGCGTCGCCGAGGTCGAGCGGGCGATAACGAATCGAGCGGGTGACGGAACGATAGAGGTAGACGTGCCCGTCCGGACCCGGCAGCCAGTAGTCCAGGACGCTATCGCCATCACAGTCAAACACGATGAGCCCGTATCCAATACGCGGATGCCCGAGCGTCGAAAGGAGGATCACGCGATCCGGCTTGCCCCAGTTCCACGGAGAGCCTGTTCGTCCCCACCAGAACTTGAGCTTCGCCCCTTCCGGGTAGAATCCCCCGGTGACCATGTCGGGGTATTCATCGCCATCGAGGTTGCCGACGCGGAGGTAGTAGTTGCTGCTCTGATTCAACTCCCCATCATCGACCACCACCGTCGGCGTATCCAACTGGAAGGCGGGCCCCCCCTTGTAGATAAGCGTCCGCGTGATCTTTACCGTCGTGGCGTCGCACGCCTCGGCCACGATCAGCTCGTCGGCACCGTCGCCATCGAGGTCGCAAGCGAGTGCATCCTTCATACAGGTCGTGACTCCTAGCGGTTGAATAAAGGTCGGTTCGAGCGGAAGCCGCGTCGAGTCGACCCGAAACAGAAGCATGCGTTTCAGGAACCACGTTGTCTGGAGTGTGTCAAGGCGAACCTCGTCACCGATAATGACAGAACGACGACCGTCTCCCCAGAAATCGCCGACTACAGGATTATGCAACCACGGATTGCCACCGAAGAAGATCCAGTCGGCAGTGGTGTCCGGCGACGGACTCCCCCCGTTATAGACACGCCATTGCCGATCCGAACCCTGCGGTGTGAGATAGATCGCGATCTCGGCGAGTCCGTCCCCGTTGATATCGGGAATGCCACCACCTGCCGATCCAATGTGATCCTGCTCAATCTTCCCAACGATCAACCATATCCTCCTGAGCTTCACGGCATTGGGATTGGCGGTGATGGTGTCGGAGAGTTGGGAGTGGGCGTGTGTTGCGAGTGCAAGAAAAAGAACAACGCAGAGGGACGCGGAGGGGAGGCGGAGTTGGGTTGGCATTGGGGTATTGGATATGAGAATGAATGGGCGAACGTAGGGGGGAGAGCGGGAATCTCCTATTCAGAAATGGGGTGCGGGGATTAGAAAACCACGGAGGTACTGTGTTTGCATGCAAGGGGAATCGTAGGTGAAAGACT
>CAYWXV010000196.1:0-1791 GCA_964462535.1 uncultured Alphaproteobacteria bacterium | reverse complement strand
AGATGCTCGCGTTCCTCCTGCAGGTCGCGGAAGGTGGAGGAGATGAAGACGCGGAGTTCGTTCGAGGTACTCATATCTGCTCGTCGGCCGTCTTCAGCTCGTCAATGCGGTTGTGGTATTCGTGAGTTGGTATGCTGGCATACAACGACTCATACAGTGCGAGTGCGGTCCTTGCATGATCGGGTGCCCCGATCTTCCAGAGCCAATAATGAAGCTCGGCCTGCTGCGATTCATCGGTCGCGTCGACCAGCATTTTACGAAGCCTTCCGACGGCGCCCTCGACATTCCCCTCGGCGGCCTCGATGCGACCGAGCATGATCCTGCCGTGAAACTGCGTATCCGGCTTCGAGAGTTCGTCGCTGATCACGACGCACTCCTCGGCACATTCGCGCGCAAGGGCAAGCGACACGACGCGCCACGTCTCCGCGGTTGCGCCGGGCAGATGTTCGGGCAGATACTTGGGCATGACACCGACTGCTTGTACAAGCTGGACCAGAACCCGCGCTGTGCCGAACAGCCAATAGCTCAACCCATAGCGAAAGCCGATGGCGCGATGCTCCTGGGCGGCACGTCGGAATTGTTCAAGCGCTTGCTCATACTCGCCGAGATTGAAGTGTATCTCCCCAATGTTTCCGATCCCAACGGCGGCGCCGGTCCGATCGCCCATCTCCTCGTTTATACGAACCTTACGCTGGATACTCTCAAGCGCATGTTCATACTCCGCGAGCCCGACGTGTACACTGCCAATCTCCCCAAGATTGTACGCAACCCACTGTCGATTGCCGAGGCTTGTGTTAATGTCCAGCGCCCTTTCATAATGGAGCAGCGCCTCACGCAACCGCCTCTGCTGCTGAAACACATTGCCGACGTTGTGGAGTGTTCCTGCCACGCCCAGGCGGTCGTCCAATTCCTCGCTGAGAGTCAACCGGCGTTGGTAGCACTCCAGGGCTCGATCGTACTCTCCGCGACTGAAGAACACGTGGCCCATTCCGGCGATAGCATCGGAGGCGCCTCTGCGGTCGTCCAGCTCCTCGCAGATTCTCAGTTGATGCTCGTAACATTCAAGGGCCAGATCATACTCACCGCGACCGTAGTACAGGATTCCCAGGTCTCTGTTTGCGCCGGAGATGCCGCGGCGATCGCCCAATTCCGTAAACAACTCCAGCGCCCGCGACAACTCCTCCCGCGCCTCGGAGTACTCTCCCTGCAACACCAGAAGTCCACCGATACTCTGCCGCGACGCCGCCTCTTCGCCCCTATCACTTCGGGCGATCGACAGTGACAACCGCTCGCGTTCCAGTTCGATGGCGCCCGACCAGCGTCCCAGGCGCCTGAGGAGGTGAGCCACACGTCCCACACCGACACTACGCTCGGCGGAATTCACCTCCCATCGCTCTATACCCCGGCGATAGCTCGTCTCGATGTCGTGTCCCTCGACCAGCGTCGACCAGTAGGTCATCACCTCATACTGCGTGTCGCCATCGTATAACGACAAGAAAACCTCCATTGTCGACAGGCACTCGCGCAACAGATCCAACTCGCCGGCCGCTTGGAGTTGATAGGCCAGTTCTCCTGCCATGCGCCGCGAGACGTTTCGGCTCTGTGCGATCGAGGCGTACACAATGCCCTGGAAATACTCGACCAAGTGACGGTGCACGGATCGTTTGTTCTGCTCATCGAACGCATAGCGTTGCTCCACCGCGCGCCGAAGGTAGTCGTGGAAGAACCCCAGGAGACCATCGTGCTGTATCAGGTGATAGTCCAAGGCGAACAACAGCCGCGACAACTCCA
>CAYWXV010000195.1:0-1820 GCA_964462535.1 uncultured Alphaproteobacteria bacterium | reverse complement strand
TGGGCTGCTGGGCTGCTGGGCTGCTGGGCTGCTGGGCTGCTGGGCTGCTGGGCCGCTCGACGGATGGACACAAAAGGGTCCGTTGACTCGCTTCAGATTCATTCTGATGTTTACGTCATGAATCGAAGCTATAGAGACCTTGAGGTTTGGCGCGAATCCATCGAGCTGGTTGCAATGATCTACCGGTTGACCGATCCATTCCCGACCTTTGAGCGGTTCGGGCTTACCTCGCAGATCCGTCGATCCGCCGTATCCATTCCAGCCAACATTGCCGAAGGGAAAGGGAGAAAATCGGACGCGGCTTATGCTAATCACGTCTCCATCGCGCGGGGATCGCATGCGGAACTCGAGACTCTTCTGGAGATTGCCCTTGTACTCGGGTTTGTCACCGACACCAACGTCAAAGACACTCGGAACAAACTGACATTGATCGGACAGAAACTCACCGCCCTCCACCGCTATCTGAAGCGAACCACCTAGCCGCCCAGATGCCAAGCCGCCTAGACGCCCAGAGGCCCCAACACTGCAACCTTCCCAGCCCATCCCCGTCGTCCGCGGATTCCCCCCTCACATCTCCGGGACCAGCCATGAACGCCGAAGCCCGCCCCCTCCTCTATCGCGTCTCCGGCGACGAAATCGCCATTGCGACGGCCGACCCATCGGTCACATTGATCGAAATCGGCGACACATTCGGGCTTCTTCTCGCGGAATCGGCCCATGACTCCTCGATCGACGACTCTCTGGTGCTGGAAAAGGTCCTCTGGGCGCGGGGGGATACGATCGGAGGATTCTTCGCCCGGCTCTTCCGCCAGCGACGTGGAATAGCCGGGAATTCGTTCGAAGAAGTCACTCTCTGCCGGCACGAGAGCGGTCTCTTCGTCGCCCGCGAAGGAAACGATGGATGTTACCTCCCCTACCCCAGCGAATCCCCCTACGTCGTCGTCTTCGTGGAACAGGAACACTTCCTCCATCTTCAGTCGGAGATCATGGCGGAGGATGCCGAGCGGGTATTGGAATTCATGGATCTGGTTCTGGAGAACGTCCCGGGCTTCACTGTTTACGGGGACGCCATCGTCGGACCCTCGACCTACGCGACAGGTGTACGCATCGAGCTTGATCGACCGATACGTGGGATCCAGGGGGAACGATCTGGCGGCTTTCGACTCTAAACCCCTGCACGCTCGGTGACCCTTCCTCTCACGCAATCTCCCAACCATCATGACTGGACAACGACCACTCTACCTGGCCATCTTCTTCGCCACCATGATCGTCGCGGCCGCGGTAGCAGCACACGCGCAGGAATTCCAGGGTGGACTCGGCTTCGCCATGGGACTTCCACAGGGAGCCTTCGACGACACGGTCGACAACACCGGCTACGGCCCGTCGCTTTCGTTCGGATACTCGTTCGGTTCCATTCCGGTCACCGTCGGTGTCGAAGGTTCATTCCTCATTTACGGAGTCGAGAGCAGGCGCGAGCACTTCAATCCGAGCATCCCCGAGGTAGACGTGACCGTCCGGACGACGAACTCGATCACGAACGCGATGCTGGTCACACGCATCGGACCGAACAGCGGAATGATCCGGCCATACATCGACGCCGGTATCGGTATCAACTATCTGGCGACGGTCAGTTCAGTGGATGGCGATGACGGCGGCGAGAACAGCACGATCGCCTCGACGACCAATCACCGCGATCTGGTCCTTGCCTACGGCGTTGGAGCCGGAGTGAAGATCGAGGTATTCCGCAACGATGTTCCCGACACCGCCGAAACAGGGGGACGTCCTCTCCGCTCCGTCTTCATCGACGTTCGCGGACGCTA
>CAYWXV010000194.1:0-1820 GCA_964462535.1 uncultured Alphaproteobacteria bacterium | reverse complement strand
TACGGATGAACCCTCACTCCGCGCTCTTCCCATTGCAGCCCCGAGCATTCGGCGCCACTAGTGGCATCGATATGGGCATTCAAGCGACGAATTGGCAATCCGAGGGTCTTGTTGTCTTATCGGTGGCTCGGGAACGAACCGGCCACCGTGCGACGTGTGGGTGCAGGCGTGTCCATAGTGGCACGCGCAGAGTCCGCAATCCCAATCACCCCATCCGAGCAGGAGGGTTGTATGACTCAATTCAATTGGAATTCGTCCGTGCGAGCGGTGAACGCCCGCACAGCGGCGGAGACTCCCCGCGGAGCCGCCGAGTGTGTCGGCGCTACACACAACGTTCCGCACGGCGGTACGGAACGAACGGGCTTGGACAAGCCCCTCGACAAGCTCGGGGCACCGCTCAGCCAACGCGCACGGCCCAGCGGCCCAACGGTGCAGCCGCCCAGCGGCGGCACTCTCACTGCCTATCTGTTTCTCCTTGTAGTCGCGTTTCTCACGGCGGGATTCGCCGACGCGCAGACGACGAAGTTTGAGTACACGTACGGCGACGATCTGGGTGAGTATGGTCGCAAGGCCATTCCGGTGACCAGATGTGGTACAGGGTTCATAGCGGTCGGCACGACACGAGCCCTGGATCAGGACGGCGAGTCGTGGGTTGAACACGATGACATCTACGTCGTGCGCACTGACAGCCTGGGCGCTCGATTGTGGGAGTATCGGTATGACCTGCATGGGGTCCACCTTGACGACAAGGGGTATTCGATTGTCGAACTCACCGACTCCAGTGGCTTTGCGATTACGGGTGGAACCGGGCAGTATGACACGATCAGCAATGCGGTGCTGATGAAGATCGATTGCAACGGCGTGGTCCAGTGGGCCAGGTACTACTACCTGGGTGGCTACTCGATAGGATTGGACCTGCTGGAGACGCGTCTTGGATCTCCTCCTGGAACATCTGCCGGTGATCTCGTGATCTGCGGCGAGGTGGATCGAAAACCGGAGTATGGTGGCGTGGACGGGTTCATCATGCGCACAGATTTCGTTGGAAGCGTAATCTGGTGCTCTACCGTGATGGTTGGTGCGGTGCCTGCGGGTTCGGGTCCACCTACCAGCGCCGAGTGGTTCAACGCGCTGATCGAAACGCAGTACGGGTCGAAGCCGGGGGACATCGTCGCGGTTGGCGAGGCGACGAACGGTGTGACCGGATTGGGGAGGCAGGGATACGTGGTGCGGATGAACGGGCTCAACGGAAACATTGGTGGTCCGTTGCGCGGCGCGACGTACTATGGAGGTGCGTATGACGACGCGTTCCATGGGGTGTGCGAGATGTCGATCGGCGTCGATACGAGTGACCTGGTCTTCGTCGGTGAGGGGCAGATCCGTTGGTACAAACAGCGAGCGACGAAAATCTATGTCGTGAAATCGAGCGAGGATCCGTGCGTGACGCGGCGGCAGATGCTCCTGGGGTCGGTGAACGATTCGACGCTGACAGAGGTCGCGATGGATGTGAAGGAGGTGACAGTGTCCGGGTTGTATGATGGCACCGTGGCGCAGGGGGATCTTGTGCTTACCGGTGCAGTGCAGGTCCCGGCGGCAGGTGGCCCGCCCCACAACGGAATGGAGATGCTTCTTCTCCCGATTGACGGCGATTCATTGTGGGTGAAGGGCTGGGTGAGGACATTCGGTGACATGTTCGACGGGATGCAGACGGCCTGTTGCGACGGGAGCGCGTTCGAGATCGGCGAGTCGATTCATGTTCTTGGCGATGGCTTCATTCTGTGCGGCTGGTCCGAAGGGAACTTGCAGCACTACAGTCCGGGAGA
>CAYWXV010000193.1:0-1889 GCA_964462535.1 uncultured Alphaproteobacteria bacterium | reverse complement strand
GTGACGTACGTCAACGACATCGACACGATCAAGTGGACGTCGGTCACGACCGAGTATGTCGGTCTCGACTACTCGACCGACGGTGGTGCGACGTGGCAGCAGATCGCGAACCGCCTGCCGGCGTACCTCGGCAAGCTGCCGTGGATCATTCCGAACACGCCGACGGAGTCGGCACTGGTTCGAATCACCGATCGTACGCGTCCACGGTTCAGCGACGTGTCGGACCGGTGGTTCTCGATCCGTCAGACGGACATCCATCTGGTGTCGCCGAATGGTGGAGAGAAGTACAACCTGAACCAGCCAGTGACGGTGTCGTGGACGGCAACGAACACGAACTTCGTGAACGTGTTCTACTCGACGGACAACGGTGGAAGCTGGACGCAGGTGGGATCGAACGTGGTGGCGAGCCTTGGTTCGTACACGTTCACACCGATCGCGGTACCGACGAAGCTGGCGCGAGTCCGCGTGGTGAACTCGGAGCGTTCGAACCAGAGTGATCTGTCGGATGGACCGTTTGAGATCCTGGCGGACAAGTCGATCACGGTACTTGCTCCGACGCAGGGTGACGAGCTGGCGGTCGGCACGACGACGTCGATCATCTGGGACGCGCCTCGGATTGCGAACGTGAACATCCTGTACAGTTCGAATGGCGGAGCCAACTGGCAGACGCTTCAGACGGGTGTACCGGCGGTACAGGGGAGCATGACATGGCAGGTTCCGACGCAGACGACGGATCAGGGAAAGATCCGGATCCAGGAAGTGGGAGGGGCGGTTGTTGGAGAGAGCGGACTGTTCCGGATCGTGACGCCGACGAACCCGTCACTGCGAGTGGTAGCACCGAACGGAGGCGAGGTCTACACGGAAGGGGATCCGATCTCGATCCGTTGGACATACGCTCTGGTGACGAAGGTGTCGTTGTTCTACTCGACGAACGCAGGAGGGAGCTGGACGCTGATCGCGCAGAACGTTCCGGCGGCGTCGGGATCGTATGCGTGGACGGCACCGAACAATCCTGGGACGGAGTACCGTGTGAGGGTGTCATCGAGCTCGCCGTCGATCAAGGACGAGTCGGATGCGAACTTCACGGTGAACCGGAAGCTGAACCCGGCCATCTCGGTCCTGACACCGAACGGTGGAGAGTCGTACGAGACGGGATCGACGCAGATGCTGCAGTGGAGTGCGACGGACGTGACGGGTAACGTGGCGCTGAAGTACTCGACGGACGCAGGAGCAACGTGGATGGACATCGCGACGACACCGTCGATGCCTGGCCAGTACAGCTGGACGGTACCGAACACGGTGACGACGCAGGGGATGTTCCGGGTGGAGAGCGTGGATGATCCGACGGTGAACGACAACTCGGACGGGATGTTCACGATCGTGAAGCGTCAGCTTGGTCCGATCCAGGTGATGCGTCCGAACGGCGGGGAGTGGTGGTACTACAATGACAAGGTACATGTGTACTGGACGGCTCCGATGGAGATGACGAAGGCGACGATCGAGCTGTCGACCGACGGCGGAGCGAACTGGACGACGATCGGGAGCGACGTGGCGTCGGCGGGGGGTGTGACGAACGACTTCGAGTGGACGGTGAGCCAGCTGGCGAACCAGTCGAACTCGTCGTTGATTCGTGTGACGAATGGGGACGATCCATCACACTTCGACGTATCGGACGACGTGTTCATCATCAAGACGGAGCTAGGCACAGGCGGAGCGCCGGATGATGTGGTGACAGGCGCGCTCCGACTGGTGGGGAACTTCCCGAACCCGTTTGCAGGGAAGACGGAGATCGTATGGAGCCAGTCACGTGGCAGCGAAGCGACGGTGCGTCTGTACGGCGTGACGGGCTCGCTGGTAGGTGAGTACGCGGGCGGCTACCGCGAGAGCGG
>CAYWXV010000192.1:0-1895 GCA_964462535.1 uncultured Alphaproteobacteria bacterium | reverse complement strand
ACGCACGGTCGACGCCAGGCTCTCACGCCCCACTCCCTCTCTCAATTCTGAGAGAGGGGGAGAGGATTGAATCTGCGGACGGCAAACGCGAAGCGTCTAACGCCTCACCAGCACCGCATACCTCCGCGTCTCCATTACCATCGTCCAATCCGGGGGACGTACTTCAGCAGAGGTGAACGTCGTTCCGCGCACCAGCCGATCTCGCTCGATCAGGACAAGTGCATTGGCGGGAGAGACGGCAAGTGTGTCGCCGATCCAGCTCTTCAACGACTCTTCGTGTCCAGTCGGATCTATACGGGTCAGCGACAAGTCCTTCCGCCATCCCACGTCGACGCCATCCAGGTACCAGGTGAGCTGAGGGTTCGTCTCGTAGCCGATAGCAATCAGCTTCGAGAACCGTCCCTCGTTGATGAAGCGGGAAACCTCATGGCCACCATCGTCCCATCGCCAGTTATCCGCAACGAAGAAGTTGTAGAGGGACAACGCTAGCGCCGGCAGGAACATGATGAGGACCAAGCGACGAAGAACGCCGGGAGGGAGTCCTTTCTTCCAGACAACAAATCCTACCACGAGGCCGAGCGCCATCAATCCCAAGAGGAGGCCACCCTGCGCCACCGTGCCGGCATGCGTGCCACCCTCGGTAGAATGCCTTCCGGCAAGCTCCAACACCCATCCGGCAAACCGTTTTATCCCAGTCCTCCACTCCTGTTGCGCGCTCCAGGCCACTGCGATCATCGTCACACCAACAAGGACACCCAGTGCTCTTTTCGACATCTCACCACGCATTGCACGGACGATTTCACGCCCCCCCAGAAGAGCAAGGGGCGCCAGCATTGGAAGGGTGTAGAACTCGAGCTTCGTCCGCATGACCGTGAAGACCACGAAGAAGAGAATGAACCAGATCGCCAGAAGGAACTCCGTTGTCCCCCTCTGACGCAGCCCCTTCCAGAGTCCGCAGAACGACCAGGCAACGCCAAGTGGAAAGAGGACAAGGAGTTGATTGAGGTAGTAGATGTACTCAGTCTTCTTCGTGTTCCCTTCGATTCCGGTGACGAATCGCTCCATCATCTGCGATTGCGTGAGAAGGAAGAGTGGATTACCGTTCCCGTGCTCGATCACCATCCATACGTGCCATGGCGCCGCAATGACGAGTGCGACCGCCGATGCAACGATGACCTGGAGCCAGAGTTGTCCGTCTCCATAGCGCCGCGACGCGAAGAGCCAGATCACGTAGGCCAGCGGTACGCCTGCTGCGACGAACAGCTTCGTCATCAATCCAAGACCGATGGCAGCGCCCGCAACGACACCCCATTTCAACGATCGACCCTCGACACCGCGGATGAACCCCCAGACGCCAAGCGCAATGAAGAAGAGTAGAGCCGTGTCGAACTGTCCCTGTCGTGCATAGAAGTCGACGAAGGGATTGAGAGCGAAGAGTAGAGCCGCGATCAAGCCGATCCCTTTCCCCTCGTTCTCGTCGCTCGATAACCGGCGACCGATGGAGTAGAGGATCGGTAGAGTCAGCGCCCCCAGGAGGACGGAGATGAAGCGATGCGCGAACTCAGTGTTGCCGAAGATCTGTACGGATACCGCGCTCATCCATATGTAGAGGGGAGGATGGAATGCGGAGTAGAGCCCCCAGATCGATACTGCGGATTGATCAATCCACGCACCGAAGTTCACCACCCCCATCGTCCGCACGGCATAGAGTCCTTCGTCCCACGCCTGCATGTCGTGGTATCCAAGGTTGATCAGGCGGAGAAGGCCGAGGAGGATGAGCGCATACGGAACGATGCTGCGGGGCTGGGGACTGGGGACGGGGGACGGGGGACGGGGGGCTGGGGACTGGAGGCTGGGGTTATCGGATGGCATGTCGGTATTCTAAGTTCGCGTTT
>CAYWXV010000191.1:0-1904 GCA_964462535.1 uncultured Alphaproteobacteria bacterium | reverse complement strand
TCATGTCCCGCCCAAAGGTTCCGCATCTCATCGCATCGAGCCAGTAGATCGTCGAGTGTGCCGACATCGATCACCCTCCCTTCCTTCATCACGTAGATGCGATCGGCGCGACGGAGAGCGGCGTGCCGGTGCGAGACGACAAGACATGCCGCCTGCCGTTGCTCGAAGAGTCCGTGCCAGAGTCTGTGCTCCGTCTCGACATCGAGCGCGCTCGACAGATCGTCGAAGACCAGGAGTTCCGGTTCGCGTACCAGCATGCGGGCGGCGGCGCTCCGTTGCACCTGCCCGCCCGAGAGCTTCACGCCACGCGGACCTACGCCGGTCTCAAGTCCATCTTCCAACTCCGCCAGATCAGGTTCCATCACGGCAAGACCGATGGCGTCATCCAGTTCACGATAGCGGGTCATCCGTCCCATCAGGATGTTGTCCCGCAGCGAGTCGCTGAAGAGTCGCGGCACCTGCGGTGTGTAGGCGGCGCGCGGCGGCGTCAACTGGCTGGCCGGATCGGTCACCGGTATTCCGTTCCAGAGGATCTGACCGCCATCACGCGGAAGGAGCCCCAACAGAACGCGGACGAGCGTTGTCTTTCCCGCACCGATCCTTCCGGTCACCACCACGAACTCTCCGGGGGTGATATCCAGATCGACGTTGGCTATCCCCTTCCCCGATGTCGGGTGGAGATAGGTCAGGTCGCGGACGACGAGCGACTCCATATGCTCCGGCAGTTCGATCTCCCTCTCTCTCGATCTGAGTTTCAGATCGGCTGGCGATGCTTCGTCGAGCGGTGCGTGATGTGTCAGCCATTCCTGCGGTGCGTCGACCATCAGTTCGTTCATGCGATCGATCGACACACCGGTCCGCCGGTGCTGTGCGATGACGTCGCCGAAGAAGAACATGCTCCAGGTCAACCGCTGAAGGAAGAAGACGAAGAGAGCGAAGTCGCCGACAGAGAATGATCCACCACGCATTCCATCGGCGGCAAGGATCAGGACGATGCCGGTGCCGATGTTGATCATGTTGGCGTTGACCGAACGGAAGATCTCGCTGAAGAGAGCGTCCTTCACGGCGACCGTTTCCCGCTCGTCGTTCAGACCCTTGAAGTGCCGGATCACGCGCTCCTCGGCGGCGGCGACCTTCACTGCCTGCACGGCGCCAAAGACCTCGCCGATGAACGAGGTGATCCGTCCGGTCGCTTCGCGGTTCGCCTTCCGGTACTTCCGGATGTAGCCACCCATCCGATGACCGAAGACGAGCATGCCGGCAAGGGGGATCAGGACGACCGCCGTGATAGTCGGTGCGATCGTGAACATGATGATGATGGCGACGATCGCCGTGATGGCGAAGCCGGAGAAGTCGGTCCATCCTTCGACGTACTCCATCACTTCGTCGACGTCATCGCGGAAGCGGGTGACCGATTCGCCTGGCGAGGCCGGCACACGACGGGTCCCCGGTCCATCGACCAGCCATGCGAGCATGTTGCGACGCATCAGTGAGCCGAGCGTGAAGAAGAGGGTCGACCATGTCCAGACGCCGCCGGCCATGATTGACACACGGGCCAGCGACACACCGACCACCAGAGCCAGAATGGTCCAGACATCGAAGCCGATCGAGTCCTTGCCCGAAAGGGTGTTGAAGATTTCGCGCGTCAACAATCCCCCCGCCAGCGGAAGCGAGTGGAAGAGTCCCCAGCAGAGCGACGTCAGCAGGAAGAGCCGGGGACGGTAGCGTATCAGTCGTATGGTCGATTGTATCGTTGTCATGCTAGGGGCTTGGGACTAGGGACTGGGGGCTGGGGTTCGTTGTTCGCCGCATCCTTCATATCTCATCTTTCATATTTCATATTTGCCAAGCGGTTGGCGGAGGAGAATCACTCCTCTCCTCCGCCATTACCGCATACCCCCCGG
>CAYWXV010000190.1:0-1906 GCA_964462535.1 uncultured Alphaproteobacteria bacterium | reverse complement strand
CGCAACGCAGAGATCGCGTGCATTTCAACAGTCTCTAGTCGACGCGACGGAAGACCAGCTTTATCCGCCTCTTACTGGCAAGATCATCCCCGGTGTAATCGTCGACGTTGCCGCTGATAGGAATCCATCTGATCACGTTGTCACGCACCAGCTGCAGATACTCATCCTTTCCCTCCGAGGCTGCCTGGCGGAATCGATTGTCCAGGTATTCGACAGCATAGCGGGCGCGGAGACCGGCCAGCTTGAAATTGTCCAGTTTCTCGCCCGACTTCACCTGGTGCGCCCCACCGCTGGAGTCATAGAACGTGATTGTCTTTTCCTGATACCGGCCGATGATCGGACGAGGATCGGCATAACCGTAAACGAGGATTTCGAGTTTCTCGTTCGGCTTCTTCACCTGCATGTAGCCAGGGAAGTACTGATCGACACAGCGGTGATAGAAATCGTCGAGAATCCCCTGCACTCGCTCCGACATCCGCTGATAGCCTTCGTAGATCGCGGTATCGCGGACCACGTTTTCGATATAGGTCTGCTTTTTCAGGTCGCCGTTCTGCCGCTTGCGAAGATCGTCCAGAGACACCTGCGTGTTGATGCGATAATAGCCGCTGACAAAGAGGGGGACGTCTACGCCATCGATGGTGAAGACCATTTCAGGAGGGGGAGGAGGGCTCCCGAACTTGAGCGCGAAAGCGTAGGTGGTGTCGCTTGGAAGATCCTTCAACACGAATGTCCTGGGCTCGAAGCCGGGCGTGCTCACCTCGATGCGGTAATCGAGATTTCCGGGTAATGGAATATCCGCGGTGAAGCCGGCGTCAACGTCCAGCTCGGCAACGACCCGGTTCAGCAACGGTTCGACGACCCGGAGTTTTCCACGGAGTTTCTTGCCAAGCGTAGTGTCGGAAATCGAGAATCGGACATTCGTATATCCACCGGCGAAAATGTTTGGCGTCCCCTCGTAGATATCAAGACCACCCGCTCCGCCGTCTCGATCGCTCACAAAGAAGCATTGTTCACGACCGGCGCTGAAGAAGAAGGCTTCGTTCGCAGAGGTGTTGATACGCGAGCCCAGATTCACCGGTCCGGTGATTGTCTGATGACGCATGTCGACACGTGCCATGAACAGATCCGAGCCGCCATACCCGCCATGCCCCGTACTTGCGAAGTAGAGCGTTGCTCCATCGGGCGCAAATGAGGGGGAGAACTCGTTCCCTTCAGTGTTGATCTGGGTTCCAAGATTGACTGGGGGGCCGAATTCGCCCGTGAAGTCCTTCACCGATATCCAGAGATCCATTCCACCGCTGCCACCCTCTCTGTCGGATGCGAAGACCAGAATCCTTCCATCGGGAGTAATCGCCCCCTGCGCCTCCCAGTCGTCAGTATTGATAGCAGGGATCGGGTTTCGCTCGGCGAAGTCGATCTGATTCACACCAACCCTAATCAGATAGAGGTCGGCATCTGCGTAGATGTCTGGCCGGCGACCCGATGTGAACGTCCCCATTCCTACGACATCAAGCGCCCCCATATCCTCCTGACTCATCGGGAATAACTGTGCCAGCAGGGGAAACGTGATTGCGAGCGCACCGTCATCGCCGAGCGAGTCGCCGATCGTCTGGTTGCTCAGCAACACAGGACCACCCCACAACTCACCGAATCGAGGTGACCGAAATACCTTCGCAACGCCCCCTACACGCGAGCTGGTGAAATAGAGCCACCCACGATTCGGCGTCATGCATGGGGCATAATCATCCGCCGACGAGTTCAACTCGACCAGATTTCTGACCTGGAACTTATTCGTGTCGGGATCGCTCCATGGCTGAGCATGGAGGAGCATCGGAACGATGAGGATGACTATGACGAACGATATCCGCATGAACAATATTGTCTCTCAATTACGCTCTTGAATGGC
>CAYWXV010000189.1:0-1910 GCA_964462535.1 uncultured Alphaproteobacteria bacterium | reverse complement strand
TCCTTCCCCAGTCTCCTCGTCACTCTGGGTCCGTAACCGTCGACACCTTCCGCATCATTCCAACGACTTCCCCAAGGAGCGTCACGGAATACCCACTGTCCACGACGGGAATTGGTTTGTAGTATCTGTTGGTCGCCATAAGCGTGCGTTTGCCGGGAGCTCCATTCAATCGCCTGACCACCTGCTGCGTACCTGCCAGCGCGAACACAAGCGACCCTTCTGGCGGGTCAGGATTCTGCGCGACGATCACATAGTCCCCTTTGAAGATCCCTTCACCGTCCATGGCATCGTCAGCCACCAGGGCAGCAAAGCCGTTCGTGATGGGGAACAGAACGGGATCCGGGGAGATGGTCCCAATTGGATTCATGAAGATCGACAGGGGATTGTCTGCGTCCCCATCACCAACAATCGGGATCTTCCGCACGGGCCCGTGTTGCGCTCCGGCGTTTGGGGCCCCCTCGGGGAGTTGGATGCCCCGTGCGGTCCCCTTCCGCCGAATGATATACCCCTTGCGTTCCAACGCTATCAGCAGATCGTTCACGCCATTGGTCGATCGTATGCCGAAGTGCTCGCCGATCTCGGTGATGGTTGGCGGCGCGTGATCCTTCTGCAAACGATGCCTGATGAACTCGTAGATCTCGTTCTGCCGCGGAGTCAGTGAACCCCGCGCGGTTCGCGTTGAAGACATGGCGACGAAGGTACGAATTTGGGATGTGGGGAGTAGAGAGTAGTAGGAAGTAGTAGTCGCAAGCCGAGGGGCTTGCGTTGGCGCTCCGACGGCCTGCAACCGACAACTGTCAGCGGATTAGCGTAGGTTTGGCGGTCTCGGAACCCTCAATCACTATCTCCGCATTACGTGTACCGCGCTGTCATATTCGATCTGGACAATACACTTGTCGACTTCATGGCGATGAAACGGCAGGCGATCGATGCCGCTATCACCGCAATGATCGACGCCGGCCTCGATATGTCACCGGCCGACGTGAAGGTGCATGTCGACCGGATCTACGGTGAACAGGGGATTGAGTACCAGCAGGTCTTCGATGAACTTCTGACGACCGTCCTGGGAAAGATCGACTACAAGATGCTCTCAGCTGGCATCGTCGCATATCGCCGCGCACGCGAGGCGGCGTTGAAACCGTATCCTCATGTCTCGGCAACCTTGACGGCGCTGGTAAAGAGGGGAACGCTTCTCGCGGTTGTTACGGATGCGCCACGACGTGAGGCATGGCTTCGTCTCTGCTACATCAACTTTCATCACATTTTCGATACCGTAGTGACATTCGAGGATACGGGAAAACGAAAACCCGATTCCGCCCCTTTCCTTCTTGCTCTCGAGCGACTGAACGTCGACGCAGGGCAGACGTTGATGGTAGGGGACTGGGTCGAGCGTGACATGGTGGGTGCGGCGGCGCTTGGTATGAAGACCGCTTTCGCGCGGTATGGTGATGTCTTCGGTGATCAGGTTGTCCGCGCCGACTACATCCTGGACGACATCACCGAATTACTCACGATAATTCCATCCAAGGGCGCGTGAATCGTTGACCTTCCGCCAGGCCGTCCGCCGCGGCGACAGCTGCCAAGCGTAGATCGAACAGAAATATTCGATTCGATCGCTCCACTCGTCACTTCGTACAAGTCATGATCATCGGCATCGGCACAGACGTCATTGAGGTTTCGCGAATCGCGGAAGCGCTGGAGAAGTATGGCGAGCAATTCGAGCGGAAGGTTTTTTCGGATTCCGAGATCGCCTATTGCCGCCGCACGCCACGCAGGATGGCCGAGAGATATGCGGCACGCTTTGCCGCAAAGGAAGCGTTTTCGAAGGCAATCGGAACGGGAATACGCATGGGGACGCGGTGGCGCGACATTGTCGTGCGTCATCACATCACGGGCCAACCCTGGCTGGA
>CAYWXV010000188.1:0-1912 GCA_964462535.1 uncultured Alphaproteobacteria bacterium | reverse complement strand
CCTTGATCCTTCATCCCTGCCGGTGACGTGCAACTCGATACGATGTTGGAATCGGGCAAACTTAACGAGCGTGGAGCGAAAGTCCGTATGTTTGAGGCGTCCCCTGCAAGAGTCCCCACACCCTTCGGCCGGGGTCCCTCAACCCCCTTTCTTACAACAATTCTTTCCGAACGGAGGGAAGCCATGCCAGAACTCACACGGCTTCTGACAGATGACCATGGAGTCATCACCCATCTGGTTACCGAGGACGAGGACCGGATCTCGGTAGAGGAACTCGCCAACAAGCTGGAAGTAGGGGAAGACTACTTCGTTACGTTCGGGGACGGGGAGCGCTACGCGATCACCATCGTCGCCGAAGATGGACATCTCGAACCGACTGTCGATGACCCCAGGGGGACCCACTCCATCTGGGATCTCCCGCAGGAGGAGGATCCGGAGGAGAGCGAGATCAACGAGATGTTCGACGAGCTCACGCGTATGGGTGAGTTTGATGATGAAGGTCTGAGCGAACAGACGTCATTCGAAGGTAATCTCTAGGACGCGATGAAGATTCGATTCCGGCGTCGAGTCCGCGGCGGACACATTACGACGAGGCGCAAGGTGCTCTATGCGGCCGTTGTCGCCGTACCCCTTCTCGCCATTCTCACGTTCAGCAACCGCGGCATTCTCAAACGCGTCCAGCTCGAGAGCGAGGCTTCCGGTCTTCGCGAACAGGTCTATCGCGATCGGGCGATTGGAGATTCCCTGCGGGCCGAGATACGGAGCGTCACACAGGATACATCCGTGATCGAACGGATCGCACGTGAGCGCTATGGGATGATTCGACCGGGTGAGACCATCTATCGCATCGACGAATGAACCACCAGCAGACGGCCATCGGTGTTGACGTCGGGGGTACATCAATCAAGTTCGCGATTGTCAGGGCGGACGGTGAGATCGTTCGCCACGGACATATCCCGACGCCGATGGCTGGGCCTGATTCAATCCTCGATGCCGTCGCTCGAGGGGTTCACGACCTTGCAGCGGAGGCCGACGTTCGTCCGTCGGGGATTGGGCTGGGCGTTCCCGGAGTGGTCGATCGGAAGGGGAACGTGGCTCATCCTCCAAACCTCCCCGGGTGGGAGGTGGTTGACGTTGCGGCGCGCCTGCGTCCCCGTTTGAACGGACTCGATCTCCCGATCGTCGTGGAGAATGATGCAAACGTCGCCGCACTCGCAGAGGCGCGGGCGGGTGCGGGTGTCGGTCAACCCGATTTTCTTTACGTCACACTCGGGACCGGAGTTGGCGGGTGTGTGATCAGTAACGGGGAGATCTGGCACGGCGCAACTGGTGGAGCGGGCGAGATCGGTCACATCACCATCGATATCAACGGACCACTCTGCAACTGCGGCTCACGAGGATGCATAGAGGCCTACGTCGGCAATCAGTACATGGGCCGACTTGCCTCCGCCCGTCTCGAGCGCGAGCCCGACTCAATGCTGCATGCTTGGATCGCCGCCGGTCAGGGTGTCGATCCGAAACGCCTGGACGAGGCTGCAATGTCGGGCGATCAATTCGCAATCGAGTTTCTGGCAGAGATGGGTGAGCTTCTGGGCGCCGCGCTGGCATCGGCCATGAACCTTCTCGACACACGTCTGGTTGTGGTCGGTGGTGGTCTCTCGCGTGCCGAAGCGTCGCTCCTCGGACCGACACGTCGCTCGATGCGGCGTCGGCTACTCAAGACCATTGCCCCTGTCGCCGAACTCCGCCCCGCCCTCTTCCTGAACGATGCCGGTGTCGTCGGCAGTGCCATGATGGCAATGATGTGACGAGCCAATTGACCACCCTTCCAGCTTTTTGTAGACATAGTTGCGTTTGAGGCCGTCTCCCCCCGGATCGGCTTCTCACCCCCCAGCCCGGGCTCTCACCCCCC
>CAYWXV010000187.1:0-1959 GCA_964462535.1 uncultured Alphaproteobacteria bacterium | reverse complement strand
GGCTAAGAACATACCACCTCGCTTCGCGAGGCTGCCCCCTTCAAATGGGGGCTAACAACATACCGCCTCGCTTCGCGAGGCTGCCCCCTTCAAATGGGGGCTAACAACATGCCAACTCGAATCGCGACGTTGAACCCGCTCAAGGAGGCTAACAACATGCCAACTCGAATCGCGACGCTGAACCCTGCTCAAGGGGGCTAACAACATGCCAACTCGAATCGCGACGTTGAACCCTGCAGAAGCTGGCTACGCGCATAACGAATCGCCATACGTGGCTGGAGCCTTCCTAAGGGGGTGATTCCTAACCCGAATCGGAATGCTGAGCCGACCCCTGCAAGTAGGGACGCGGGAGTGTGGATTGCGCCGTATCGGAACATCAGCGGAAGTCTTCATGCCATCTATCCAACTCGATACCGTCGATTATCATTACGCCTCGCCATACACCGAGGTCTTTTCTGCTTTGTCCCTTCAGATCGATACGGACTGGAGGACAGGGCTGGTGGGGAGGAATGGCCGAGGGAAGACAACTCTTCTTCAGCTCGTGCGCGGAACGCTTCACCCCGCGCATGGCACAGTCGTCGTTCCCGTTCCAACCATGTTCTTCCCCGTGCCGGTCGTCGATAGCTTGATGACCGTGCGGGAGGTTGTCCGTTCCGCCGTTGCTCCGTTCACTGCATGGGAGCAGCGGATGGAGCGCCTTCTTTCGAATCCAGATGAGACTAGCATTGCCGAGTACGGCGATCTCCTTGAACGCTATCAGCTTGCGGGTGGGTACGACATCGACGCCCGCATTGAACGTGAGTTCGAGGCGATCGGCCTTGACGCCGCAATGCTCGATCGCTCGTGGAACTCTCTCAGCGGTGGCGAGGCGACACGCGCCGCAATCGTTCCACTCTTCCTTCGCGCAGGCGTCTTTCCCTTGATCGACGAGCCGACGAATCACCTGGACATCGAAGGGAGACGGATGCTGGGTAATTATCTGAAAGCGAAGAACGGCTTCATCGTTGCATCGCATGATCGTGCCTTCCTTGATGCATGCGTCGACCATGTGATCTCGATCAATCGCGACGACGTTCGCACCGTGCGGGGGAATTACTCAACCTGGAGAGCAGACATGGATCGCGAGTTGGAACACGAGCGACGCCGGAACGCGAACCTCGGAAGAGAGATCCGCGATCTGGAAGTGACGGCACGACAACGACGATCATGGTCGTCGTCGCGTGAAAAGGAGAAGCAGGGCGCCTACGACAAGGGCTTCGTTGGTGCTCGCGCGGCGCGGCAGATGAAACGCGCGCTCCATGCAGAACAGCGTGTGGAGAAAATGATCGAAGAGAAGAAGGATCTCCTTCGCAATGTTGAGTCGATCAATCAACTCCGAATCGATGACGCGAAGAACGGGCCGGAGATCGTTCTGTCGGTGGAAGAGGCTACCGTGGAGATTGAGGGGAGAATGATTCTGAGCAACCTGTCGCTACGTGTGCATCGTGGAGATCGAATCGCGCTGGTTGGTCCGAATGGATGCGGGAAAACAACACTGATCCGGGCGATCGCCGGTGAGATTCCCGTTGCATCCGGCATCATTGCCATACCCCGTCACATCCGGTCAGTCCGTTCCTACCAAACGCCCCTTTGGAACACCGGCTTTCTTCGCGATCATCTTCGACCCTCCGGAATCGATGAGACGCGCTTCAGAACGATCCTGGGATCATTTTCGGTAGGCGGCGAAATCTTCGATCGACCGTTGGAGACGTTTTCTGAAGGCGAGAGAAAGAAGGTCGATCTCTGCCGATCGTTCCTCGAGCCATCGCATCTCCTGCTCTGGGACGAACCGATGAACTACATCGACCTTCCGTCACGCGAGCAAATCGAAGAGGCAATCCTCCACTACCAGCCGACAATGCTCTTCGTCGAGCACGACGAGCGCTTCGTGCAGGCAGTAGCCACGGAGGTGATCGTGAT
>CAYWXV010000186.1:0-2037 GCA_964462535.1 uncultured Alphaproteobacteria bacterium | reverse complement strand
CTCGCTCTTCCTGCAGGTCGAGGAAGGTGGAGGAGATGAAGACGCGGAGTTCGTTCGAGGTGCTCATGCTTGGTACCCGCCTGCCTTCAACTCCTCGATGCGGTTGTGGTAGTCATGTTTTGGTATGCGGGCATGCAGCGCCTCATACATCGTGAGTGCGGTCGCTCCATGATCGGGCGACCCGAGCTTCCAGAGCCAATAGTGAAGCTCCGCCTGCGGCGCGTCCTCTGTCGCTTCGGCCAGCATATCGCTGAGGCGTTGCGATGCAACGTTGCTGCGGCCTTCGGCGGCGTCGATTCTCGCCAGGAGCACTGTGCTGCTGAAGAGCGTATCGGGCCTCGACAAATCCTCGCCGATGGCAATGCACTCTACAGTGCACTCTCGGGCGCGTCGTAGCGCCATCGCGCGCCAATCGACATGTCGCTCTGCCACGGTGGATAGGTGGGGCGTCGCGTCGGCCGCGTCTGTGACATACTGCGGAAGATACTCCGGCATCTGCGTCGCGTTTGCAGCCAGATCCACCACGACATCGGCAATTCCCAGAAGGCACGCGACCATACCCTCACGATTGCCTACCTCTCTATGTTCGGTTGCGGCGCGTTGAAGACCGTCCAGCGCCCGATCATACTCACCGCGACTGGAGTAGACCAATCCCATGTTCCCGATTGCCAACGAGACGCCATTGCGGTCGCCCAACTCGTCACAGACGCGCAACATTCGTTCGTAGCACTCTAACGCCCGATCATACTCACCGCGATTGGCGTGTACAGTCCCAATGTTCCCCATAGCCACGGAGACGCCACTGCGGTCGCCCAACTCCTCACAGATACGCAACATCCTCTCGTAGAACTCTAGCGCCAGATCATACTCTCCGCGACTAGAGCAGACGAAACCCATGTTTCCAATTGCGGAGGAGACGCCGCGGCGGTCGCCCAACACCGTACAGATCGCCAACTGACGCCCGGAAAACTCCAGCGCCTGATCATACTTCCCGCGACTGGCGTAGACCAATCCCGAGTTCCCAAGTGCAGACGATACGCCACCGCGGTCGCCCGACTCCTCACAGATACGCAACTGACGCTCGTAGAATCGAAGCGCCTGATCATACTCCCCGCGCCGGTAGTGCACAGTTCCCGTGTTCCCCATTGCCGCGGAGACGCCACTGCGGTCGCCCAACTCGTCGCAGATACGCAACATCCGCTCATAGAACTCTAACGCTAGATCGTAGTCCCCGCGACCGGAGTATACCACTCCCATGCTCCCTATCGTCGCGGCGACGCCACGGCGGTCGCCTAACTCTGAGAATAGGTCCAGAGCCTGCGACGACTCCGCCAGTGATTCGCCGTACTCCCCTCGCAACAACAACAGCATACCAAGACTCAACCGCGAGGATGCTTCCTCACTCACAAGACCATGTTCCTTAGCCCATGCGTGTCGTTTCCGCCCGATCGCCACCGCTCCCGACCACTCCCCAAGACGTTCCAGAAGATGCGCCACGCGACCCATCCCCCGGCTCCGCTCCTGCGGATCCTGCATCGACCACGACTCAAGGCCCCGCGAGTATCGATCGGCGACTTCCGATCCCTCGCAAATTGCCGACCAGTAGCCAAGAACCTCATATTGCGTCGGACCATCGTACAGCGCTAGAAACAACGGCATACTCGACATCGATTCCCTTAGTCGGTCAAGGGCACCGCCGCTCTGAAGTTGATAACACAGTTCGCTGGCCATACGAACCAACACCGGAGCCTCTGAGCTGATAGCTGACATCACGGCGCTCTGGAAGTAATCCGCGATCTGGAGATGCATCGAACGCTGCTTCGTCTCATTGGCCAGATATCGCTTTTCAACCGCACGTCGCAGATAGTCGTGGAAGAACGTCAGACGGCCTTCCTTCCGCACTAGGTGATAGTCGAGTCCGGCCGTCATCGTCGCGATCTTCAGTCGGGCCAATCCAGAAATGTCGCATAGTTCGCTCTCATCAAGACCGCTGCGACTCACGCAAAGAAGACTCAGAACGTCTCGCACTGCGCGCAT
>CAYWXV010000185.1:0-2043 GCA_964462535.1 uncultured Alphaproteobacteria bacterium | reverse complement strand
AAGATCTTCTTCATCAGATGCTCGCGTTCCTCCTGCAGATCGCGGAAGGTGCTGCTGATGAAGACGCGGAGTTCGTTCGATGTGCTCATGCTCCCTCCCCGGCTGCCTTGAGTTCTTCGACGTATTTGTGGTAATCGTGATTCGGCGTGGCTGCGTGCAGCGATTCGTACAACGCCAGAGCTTCTTCTGCATGGTCGGCTTTGCCCAGTTTCCACAACCAGTAATGGAGTTCCGCTCGCTGCGCATCGTCGCTCGCATCCTTCAGCATACCGGCCAGACGTTGCGATGCAGCGTCTCTACTGCCTTCTGCGGCTTCGATCCTTGCCAGCGTCACTCTGCCGCTGAACTGCGTGTCCGGCTTCGACAACGCATCGCTCATGTCGATGCACTCCTCTGCGCAGGCTCGGGCATATCCGAGGGACATGGCTCGCCATGTCCCGACGGTCGCGCCCGGAACATACTTCGGCAGATACTCCGGCATGGCGGCTGATCCGGATAGATCCACAAGCACGCGCGCGATCCCCTTAAGCCAGTAGGTGAGTCCATAGCGGAAGCCGATGTCGCGATGCTCTGCGGCTGCACGATGGAAGTTCTCCAGTGCACGATCATACTCCCCACGTTTCGAGTACACCAAGCCCATGTTCCCGATGGCGACCGAGATGCCACGGCGGTCGCCCATCTCCTCACAGATGCGCAAGTCACGTTCGAAGCACTCCAGTGCCTGATCATACTTCCCACGACTGGAGTACGCATTGCCCATTTTCCCGATGGCGACGGCGACGCCACGGCGGTCACCCAACTCCTCGCAGATGTTTAACATCCGTACGTAGCACTCCATCGCACGATCATACTCCCCGCGACCCTGATACACCACGCCCATGTTCGCGATGGTTCGGGAAGCGCCGCGACGATCACCCAATTCCTCACAGATGCTTAAATCACGCTTGTAGCATTCCAGCGCGCGGTCATACTTCCCGCGACGGGAGTACACATTACCTATGTTCCCGATCGCTGTGGCGACGCCACTACGGTCGCCCAACTCCTCACTGATACTCAACTGCTGTTCGTAGCACTCCATCGCGCGATCATAGTCCCCCCGACCCGTGTATGCCACCCCCATGGTCCCGATCGCTCGGGAGGCACCACTACGGTCGCCCAACTTCGTGAAGAGTTCCATCGCCTGTGATGCCTCTTCCAATGCTTCGCCATACGCTCCGCGCAAATACAACAGCCATCCCAGACTCTGACGAGAGACGGCCTGCTCGTTGCTGTCCCCGCGTGCGATCGCCGAGGCAAGACGTTCACGCTCCACCGCAATCGCCCCCGCCCAGAGTCCGAGTCGCTGCAACAGGTCCGCCACACATCCACGTCCCCGACTGAACTCGCCCGCATCCTCGATTTCCCATTGCGCCAAGCCACGGCGATAAATAGCCTCGATGTCTGTCCCTTCGGCCATCGCCGACCAGTACGTCAGAACTTCGTACTGCGTCTGGCCTGCGTACAGCGCTACGAATATCTCCATCATGGACAGGCATTCCTGCAGGCGATCGACTGAGCCGGCAGTGTGTAGCTGGTATGATAGTTCTGCAGCCATACGAACCGATACCGGAGCCTTCGCGTTGATGGCTGACGTCACCCCGCCCTCGAAGTACTCCGCGATCTGAAGATGCGCTGTTCGCTGCTTCGCCTGATCGGCCAGATACCGCTTCTCTACCCCTCGCCGGAGGTAGTCGTGGAAGAAGCCCAGCAGCCCGTCGCGTTGCAGGAAATGATAGTCGATCGCAAACAGCAGGCGTGAAAGATCGATCCGGCTGAGGCCCGCGAGATCCATAAGCTCCATCTCGCTCAGCCCGCTCCGCGATGCCCAGAGGACGCTCATCAATCGCGTTACCGTCGCGACGCCGTAATCGTGCTCAAAGCGTATGAGCACCCGGTCGAAGACTTCCAGCAAATCCTCAGCGCCGACATACCGGTCAATCACCGCGTCCAGCGTCTCGTGTTCACCGTGCAGACGCAGTTCCTCCGAAACAACGCGCAGGTACA
>CAYWXV010000184.1:0-2081 GCA_964462535.1 uncultured Alphaproteobacteria bacterium | reverse complement strand
GCGGAGCTGAGCCAGGACGTCGAGCGTGGGTCGGCGATTATTGCGATAAAGTGAGGGGATGGTGATTATGTGGGATGGATTCGATTGTGAAGGCGTGGGGCAGAACAACCGACACTGGCGTGTTACCTTGCGGCACCGACAAGAGAGGGTCCGAGTTCGCATGGGACGTTCCATGAGACGGACGGGATGTGGGGAAGGCGGAAGAGGGGAAGTGATCTTTCCGTAGTGAGGCCGAGGACGTAATCAAACAGAAACAACCGCAGAAAGGAAGCGTCGAAAATATGCCCGTAATCTCAATGTTCTACGGGATCATCATCCGGATGTATTTCCTGGATAATCAGCATCACGGTATGCCGCACATTCATGCAAGGTATTCGGAATTCGAGGCATCGGTGCGCATCGATGATGGTGGGGTGTTAGCGGGAGAATTGCCTCGCAAACAGCTACGCCTGGTACAAGCATGGATCGAACTTCGTCGAGATGAACTCCAGGCGAATTGGGAGTTGGCCGTTGCAGGAGAAATGCCGTACAAAATCGATCCACTATGAGGTCATCATGTATTGGGATGTAAAGAGAGTACGCGCATTGGACGACTACGAAATCTTCGTCGAGCTGGAAGATGGTCGGAAAGGCGTCTTCGACATGAAGCCGTATCTGAATCATGGAGTATTCAAGGAACTTCAACACGAGGACTACTTTTCGCAGGTGGGCATTGTGTTGGGCGCGGTAACGTGGCCCCACGAACAGGATATCGCCCCTGAAACATTAGTTGCAGGATTGCGGCCGGTTGAACGCCAGAATAGTGCTGAACAAGACAGTTAGGCCGGACCTCGTCCATAACTTCACTCGTTCGACATTCTGTTGCTGGTCGATGGTTTGAATGATGCGTCCATTGAAGTCGACGGTTGCCAGATCTCCTTTTCCTACGAAGACTCCGGCATCCAGATTTTATTCCAGGGGAAAGATTCCGGAGCAGAGAGCAATTACCATCGCTGAGGAAAGTCGCCAGCGTATCGAACAGGTCAGCGGACAGCAGGCGGAGATGATTCAGATTTCGGGATGACGGTGCATGTGAACCAGGACTCTTCCAGGACTTTTCAACGAATGGCCATGCCTCCTCGCATGCTCAACGAGTTGATAGAACTACAACCGCGATTGTCCGCTCAACGCCAACCTCCAGGGGCGGTCGCTGAGCTTGACCGTCAGCTGCTCTGGATGGCAGGCAAGAGGTCCATGTGCTCAACGAAGGGAAGGAAGTCCGTATCCTGAAACAACAGTCTGCACTTGTTCTCGATGCAGTATGTGGCAATGAAGACGTCGATCGTCTTTCGAATCGTGACGCCACGTTTACGGAGTGCTCTATAGTTCTCGGCGCATCTGATTGCGTTGGCTTCGCCAAGCATCTCAACGACAATCAAAGAGCTCATGAGGCTCTTCGCGGTCTTGTAATCCGCATCGTTTCGGAAGCCCTGCAGCACTTCGGCAAGGATCACGTCACCCACGGCAAGAGACTCGACCCCAAGCAAGGCATCGAGTATGTCGGCTTCGGGGCTCGCTATACCGTTGAAGTAGTCGATCCACACGCTCGAATCGACCACTATCACCGGGCGGCCCTCAGTTCAGCGAGGTCACCCTCCCAGGTCAGCTTGCCCCGGAAGCCCTTGATCGCAGCCTGTTTCTTTAGCCTGATCAACGTCTTGAGACCAAGTTCCACAGCTTCCCTTTTGGTTTTGAGGCCGGTGGCCTTCAAGGCTTCATCCATCAGGTCGTCGTCTATCACGATGTTGGTCCGCATGTAAGTCTCCAGAATGTGTATGATGTCTCGCAAATATACACATTTGAACTGGGTTGTCATGGTGTGTTTGTGCACAACCAATTGCTGCTGGTGCGATGGTCCTGACAGTCTACGACTACCGTTGAAGGTGTGAACATGCCCCGCCCAGCCACGCGCGCCACGGGATAAATCGGTGGTGAACGGAAGGCAGTGAAAACCCGTTTCCCCCGCTCTGAAGAGCAGGGCCCGGATCAGGCACCCCGTCCGGGGCGCGTGAAGCGGGCGAGAGTGTCAACGACGAATTCCG
>CAYWXV010000183.1:0-2098 GCA_964462535.1 uncultured Alphaproteobacteria bacterium | reverse complement strand
CCCAATCAGCTGAGCCACGAATCCCGACAGCACTTTGATGAGGTGACGGGGCGCGTTCAACAAGGCGATGGCTCTTGACGGTTGCACACCCCTGATTGATCGCTCTGAACGAGCGATCAATCGGTCCCCTCTCGAGAGGGGATTGGTCATTGCCTCTATCGCTCGAAATAGCGAACTGTCAAAGAGTCGAGTCGATCCGCCGCCAACCTTGATCCTCTCGACGTTACACCTCTCACGCCGAACTCCCGTTTGTATGTACCACCGCGGCACCGCAGGCAGCCGACCCTTACGATAGGTGAACTGATCACTCCTCTCGCGCGTTGCTGAAGCTCGTCAAGCACCGCCGCCGCGCCGGCTTCGCCGGACTCAATCAAACAGATTGCGGCCACCGGACTGAGGGCAAGCCGCCAACTGCCAGCAACGCCCGACACGTTTCTCCCTGACCGCCTTCACTTTTCATCTTACATTCTGTCCCGCCTACTGCTCTTTTGAACGCTGCACTGATGAGCAACCTCCGCGTCTTTATCTCATCCACCTTTCGCGATCTCCAGGAGGAGCGCGAGCACCTGGTGAAGAAGATCTTCCCCGAGATCCGCACCCTCTGCCGGCAACGGGGAGTGACCTTTACTGACGTTGATCTACGATGGGGACTAACCGATGAACAGGCGGCCCTGGGGACCGTCGTTCGCACCTGTCTCGAAGAGGTCGACAAGTGCCGTCCCTACTTCATCGGCATGATTGGCAATCGATACGGGTGGGTGCCGGAACTCCATGAAATTCTGATGGACCCGGACCTGCTGGCACGATATCCCTTCGTGGAGGAGCTCGCGATGGAAGGGGCAAGCGTCACTGAGATGGAGTTCGTTCATGGTGTTTTCGGGGCGGACGACCTGAAGGGGGGGAGCGCCTTCTTCTATCACCGCAACGCAGATCTGAACGACGCAGATGATCCCGAACGACTCCGCGCGCTGATTGATCGCGCGCGATCGAGTGGACACCCCTTCCGTGAATTTGAGAATGTCGAGACCCTGGGGGCGATGGTCCGGGAGGATCTGCTGACGATGATCGACACACACTGGCCGGAGAGAGAGTCCCCGTCTGAGCTGGAGTTGGAGCAGCGCGCCCACCGCGCGTTCGCCGCCAGTCGTGTTCGCGCCTACATTCCGAACCCGCTCCATTTGAAGGAGTTCACGCGGTGGCTTTCCGAAGGGGACTCACCGCTTGTGGTCCGAGGATCATCTGGACTGGGGAAGAGTTCGCTGGTGGCGTATCTGACGGAATACTATCGCAAGAGGCATCCGACAGCGTTTGTGGTCGAGCACTACGTCGGGGCGTCGGAGCATGGTGGTTCGGCCATGTCGGTGATGCGTCACATCATTTCGGAGATTCGCGAGCGGTTCTCCATCGGTGAGCCGGTTCCTCCAACACCTGAAGCTCTTGCTGCAAGCTTCCCTGACTGGCTCTTCAAAGCTGAGCATCGCGCGGGGGAGGAAGGGGTGTCCACGTTGATCGTCATCGACGCCGTCAACCAGTTGGACGGGGTCGGGCAACGCATGGCCTGGCTTCCACAGATAGTCCCCGCCGGCATCAAGCTCATCGTTTCAACAACCGAAGGAGAGAGTGACGAGCGACTTACCTCGCGTGGATGGGACGAGCTGGTGATCATGCCGATCGAGGACGAGCGAATTCGTCGGAGCATCATCGTTCGGTACCTCGGTGAATTCCACAAAGGTGTCTCCACCGATCAATTGGAACGCGTCGCCGGCGACACTAAGGCGAACTCCCCTCTCTATCTCCGTGTTGTTGCGGAAGAGCTGCGTCTCCATTCGGCACATGAGACACTCGACGACGCCATTGATCTCTACACGGGGGCTGAAGACCTTCTCGGCGTGTTCGACCTGGTCCTGCGGCGCATGGAGAATGATTTCGGTAGGGAGAGGGTGGGAGATCTTCTGCGGCTGATTAGGGCGTCCCGCACGGGACTGAGTGAGTCGGAGTTGCTGGAGATGGCACAAATGAGCCGGCTCGAACTCTCGCGCCTTCTATTTGCCTTCGACTATCACTTGCTCTACCGCGATGGCCTCCTCGGTTTCTTCCA
>CAYWXV010000182.1:0-2140 GCA_964462535.1 uncultured Alphaproteobacteria bacterium | reverse complement strand
GCCGTTGCCTGGGGGCTGCGTCGTGAAGAAGTACTCGCCCGTTGGAATCAGTCGACCGAACTCATCGCGGAGTAGCGGATAGCTTGGTGTACCCTGACGGTAGATGCTGTCGACCTGGTATCCGTAGATCTTGTTGATCACGAAATCGCCATCGCCAATGTTCCGCAGTGTTACCGGGTAGTAGAAGACCCCCTCACCAACGCACGTCGCCTGATTGTTGAACAGGGCTGACGTGGAGTCGAGAGCGCTTCCACTGATGAAGAATTGCCCACCGGGGGCGGACGAGTAGGCATACAGGACAAAGACGCGAATCTCGTCCTGCGTGTTGACATAGAGCAAAGCCGGTTGATAACCCACGCCCAGAGGCGAGAACGTGATGCGTGGCAATGCGGTCTGTCCGGTCGCCAACATCGTGTCTGGCGGTTCGATTCGATACTGACCAGTTGGATCGTCAAGAATGTAGGTGACCTGAACAGGGGCGGCAGATCCAATGTTAACCAACTGCATCGGAGTGAACGTACCGGTCGTCAAACGATCCACGCGGACATTCTGCATCAACGTATCCCCGCTGCGCATGTTCGGACTGCCCCCCTGTGCCGTGATGCCGTAGAAATTGATCCTTGGGGCAGCAGCAGCAAGATTGAACGTGCGAGCATACCCACCAGTGGCGATTACGGTTAGCGTCGCGCTCCGAACACCGGAAGCAGTCGGGCGGAACGTCACGCTCAAGGTGTCCTTGGCGCCATTTGAAAGGTCGACCGCGCGAACAACGGTTCCGGGCGTACCGAAGTAGTAGTCAGCCGCAGCTGGTCCGCTAATCAGGTACGTGACGTTGCCCGGGCACGAACCCGAGGTCATCTCCATCGACATCGGACGGAACGTCGCCTGTTGGCCGGTCTGCACCCACGTGCCGCTGAAGAACACGTCCCCGTTGTTCAGGTTCGCCGTCCCGCCGTTGCCTGGTCCCGTGCGACCAGTGCCAAACGCCTTGCACGGAATGAACGTGTACAGCGTCCCCTCCGGCATCTTGGCCGACCCGTTGATGTTGTAGTTGTTGTTGGCCGACGACGTGCTGGATGAGGCGGAGGCACCGTTCGGTGTCACACTCAGGTAGTCGGACGAACTACTGGCCAGCCCGATGGTAGCGGATGTGTTCTGGCAGGTATTGGCGTCATAGCAGTCGTTGTCACACGAACTGCACGGATTCATCTTTCCGTAGTAGAACTCAATCTTGTTTGAGCTCTCGTACAACCGGATTTCGAACGTCCCGCTGCTCAGGAAGCAATAGCCCCCCTGCTGGTACATGTCCATCTGGTTGTAGAGGATCACGAAGGCGCGCCCTCCGCCACCCGTGGTCGTGAGGTAGCTCACCTGCGGCTTGGTCGAGTAACATCCACCGGCGACACTGAGGTTGTCCCAAAACGCTGCGGCGATCGGCACATTCGCATTGGTGATGTTGTTGCTTGAGGTGGTCGTGACGCTAGTCGCTCCGAAGCCAACCAGACCGTTCGACGAAATCGATATTTGCGTGTACGAAACGCCGTTATATACGAACGTGAATGGGAGGGTAATGCTTTGTACCCTGTTCGACGTCCTGCTCCCCGGGGTTCCGCCCGTCCAAAGCGCTGTTGCGCCTGACGCGCTGGTTGCCGTCCCTGTACCTACTGAGAACGTGTAGGACGAGACCTGAGATTGTAGCTGTTGTGGGAGGATTGCCGCACAGAGCAGCCCGAAGACCGCAATGAGTAATCGTCGTACCATGGTGGCGTACTCGCTCCTTCCAATGGGGTGATTAGGGTGATAGACTGTTGAAAGCTTGCTATGGGTCAAGACCTGGTTCAATACATGCAATCGTTACGAGAGCGATGTAGTGCTACCGCTGATCTTTGGATTCTCTGCTCGAATGCGTTAGGGGAACTCACAGGAACGAATGAAACTATTCCCATTGAGGCAAAAGAAAAAGCACTTTCTCGTGCCCAAACTTTTCTCTCCCATAGATATAGTGTCAGAAACGAGGCGGGGCCGACCATTTTTCAATGATCGGCCCCGGCATCTTTCCGTCTCTATTCGTTTGTGCCTAGTGGTTCACCACCAGGCTTCGGTTCAAGGTTACGCCACCCACCACCAGACGGTAGTGGTA
>CAYWXV010000181.1:0-2196 GCA_964462535.1 uncultured Alphaproteobacteria bacterium | reverse complement strand
TGGGCAGCTGGGCGTCTGGGCAGCTGGGCGTCTGGGCAGCTGGGCGTCTGGGCAGTTGGGCGTCCATGCGGTTAGTTCCAGCCCCTGGCCCCCAGCCTCCAATCCCTTTCGTAATCGCCTTCGGGCAGCGAACTTCGGCCCCATGTATAGATACGTTCTCCTCGCCTGCGCATTTGCGATGACGCTTCGGGTGTCTGCCCAGGAGCCATCGTTCCGCTTCGGCGCCACTGTTGGCGTCGAGGGGGGTGTGCAGTCAACGGCCATCAACGTCTACGACGGCTCGCCCGACTGCGGGGTGTTCAAGACCGGATATGGCCTTCTCCCGATGTTCGGCGCCACGGTTGTCTTCCCGAAGCTCCTGGGTGATCGCGTTGGTCTCTCCCTGACAACCGGCATCTCGGCCTACACCGGGCGCTTCACGACCCCTCCCGTCGATCCGGTTCGCATTGTCGACGACATATCGGGCGAGATCGTCAGTCTCGATCGTGAGTTCCGTCTGGATCACGATGAATGGGGGCTTGCTGCGGAACTGCTGGGGAGGATCGGGATTCTGCCACGTATCACTCTGGCGGTGGGACCAACCTTCGGGTATCGATTCAACTTCTCATCGGATCAGACCGACAACATTCTGGGACCCGGTGACTATCGATTCCCTGACGGCCAGCCGACTCACGGCATGCCGGACCGTACACCACTGAGCATTCAACGATTGGATGTCGGAGCCGTCGGGCAGCTTCTCTATGATATTCCTCTGGCGAAGCATACGCTTCTGCAACCCGGTATTGTCGCTCACGCGACGTTTGGCTCACCCGTCGAGCAGGCAGACTGGCAACGACTAAACGTCGGTGCACGTCTCTCCCTCCTCTTCGATCTCCCGGCGCGGGCAGCTGTCGACACGCCACCTCCGGTCGTTCCCCCAACGCTTCGGGCGTCGGTCGATATCATGGGTCTCGACCACAGCAACAATCCAATCCCATTGGGAAAGGTTCGTGTCAGCGAGCTTGTTGCACGACAGATAGCACCCCTTCTGCCAGCCGTCTTCTTCGACTCGATGGCTTCTGTCCTCTCTGATCGATATCACCTCCGCACACCTTCACAGGCTGACTCGTTCTCGATCAACCAGCTTGCTGGAACATCGGTTCTCGAGATCCAGCATCATACGCTCGATATCGTCGGTGTCAGGATGCGTCGCAATCCGACGGCGAAACTCTATCTGTTTGGCTCGGTGTCGAAGGACGAACCGAACAGCGTTTCCCGTCCGCGCGCCGAATGGGCACGAACCTATCTGATCAATGTCTGGAAGATCGACCCGAAGCGGTTGATCATTCGCGACAAGGCGAACTTCATGGACCGATCGACCGAAGTGACGGAGGATGGGCGATCGGACAATCGGCGCGTCGAGATGGCATCGGACAATCCTGCCATCCTTGCACCGGTGATCACCGAACAGGTCGAACGTGAGTTCTCACCACCGGCGATCCGAATGTCTCCGTTTGCGGAGGCAGAGGCTGGAGTCCGTCTTTGGGAGCTGGTGCTGAAGCAGGGAGAGAAAGTCGTTGCCCGCTACGATGGGAGCGATGAGCGGAGCATGACCGGTCGGCACTTCGACATGGGAATCACGGATGGCCGTCTGGTGGCAACGATGAAACCGATCGAAGTGGAGTTGCGGGTAGAGGACGAGGAAGGGGGGACCGTTACCGTCGCCGATACGGTTGAGATGCAGATGATCCGTCGCGTTCGGTTTATCGACGGCCGCATCGAGCGAGCGGGAAATCTTGAACGCATCTCCTACACCTTTGTCGGGTTCGAGTTCGATCGACCCGAGATGGGGGCACAGAACGAGCAGATGATACGTGACATCGCGGAGCTGACACGCCCCGGGGCAACCATCTCGATCACAGGATACACCGATCGCATCGGCGATCCCCAGCGGAACAACACCCTTTCGATAGAACGCGCCAATGCGGTCGAAACCTATCTCCGCCGCGCCCTCGGTCCGCAACGCGTCTCGGAGGTAACGATCAGCACGGTCGGTCTTGGAGTCGAAACCGAACGCTTCACCAACGACATCGCCGAAGGACGCGTCCTCTCCCGCGGCGTACACATTCTGGTGGAGCAGGAATCGGGAGAGTAGAGGGGGGGATGAAGGATGAAATATGAGATATGAAAGATGAAGAAGGGTCCGGGATTGTCGTT
>CAYWXV010000180.1:0-2209 GCA_964462535.1 uncultured Alphaproteobacteria bacterium | reverse complement strand
CTTCAGTATCCGGGGGTTCGCGCGCCGGGTGGAAGCCGGCTTCCAGCAGCCATGCCGCGGGAACGATCTGAATTGCAGGGGCGGTAATATACAATCATACGTCTGCGCCGTCAAGTGAAATGTGGGAGTGAAATATGGGATGCCGAATATTCATGTATTTCAAAACGATGTTCCGAAAAACTATTGTTCGGGCCTTCGCGATTCGTGGTAATTGCATTGCCGAAGATTCCGAATGATGCAGAGGGTGCACAGAAGACTCATGCCGACGCACTATCCCAATCCCCAATCCCCAGCCCCCAGTCCCCAAACCGGCCACCCCAAAAGGGGATATTGCCGGGATCGCATTCCTTTGGTATTCTCCTGCGATCACGCCAGCGGTCCCTTGCGCGCGGAGGCGTAACCACCACAATCCGGAGCCACCACCATGGAGCAGTATCTCCCTCAGGATCATCACGATCGTATTCAACGCGCCCTCAATGAATCGAAGCGCAATGAGTTGAAGGATCGCTTTGGCATGACGTTCGATCGCGTCGCAGAAAACGTTCCTCCCGAAATGGAGGCTGATTTCCTCTCCTACGTCGAGGAATTCGAACGACAGTGGGAGAATCGACGGACGATTACCGTGCGCAAATTTCTGAATGAGCCGGATGTGCGCCCTTTCAACGAGATTCCGGAGCATGAACTCTCCGCTGAACTTGCTCGTCTGACCGCGATTATGCACGACTACGACGTGCGACTCGACTTCATCTGCCCGGTCTCGGACGAAATCGCCTATCGTTTTATCGTCGACGAACTCTTCGACCAGGAGATCGACGACATCCGCATCGACGGAATGACACATGCGTTCATCTATGAGGAGTTCCATCCCAACGCTCTGTACGACATCTCCACGACTGCCCTCGACGTCGCCGAAGGGCTGATCCAGGGTTGCAGTTGGAAGGTCGATCTCTACTGCACGAATGAACTCAGGATAGGAGATGTTGAACACGTACCGATCGATGACGCGCGTTTGCGCCTGGTGTCGCCGATCCTGGGAGGCGCCATCGTGACGTCCGTTTCGGGGGCAGTCGGACCATGCTGGGTGAACGGAGACAAGGGTTGGGCCGAGGTGGCGGTCGGGTGGAAAGGGATGATGATCGATTCGGGCGAGGCGAAAGAGGGTCGATTTCGATGGAAGATCGAAATGGAGATGCTGCATGGTGAACTCTGGGTGGTCGCGGCGATCAATCCGATCGTCTGAGCGCGCGCGCGTTCCGACGAATGCCGGCCGCGGTCGCCCGTCGCACAGGACTTCCCTGAAATCGTTCGGCGAACTCCTGATCGGTCATCGACTCCAGATCGTCGATCGACAGATCGGTCATGCCCTCGCGTGGCTCGAAGTCCGTTTCGACGGTCGGCTGCTGGAAGCTGTTCCAGGGACAGACGTCCTGGCAGATATCGCATCCGAACGCCCAGCCTTCCATGTTCCGCGCAAGGGAATCGGGGATGTCATCCTTCGGCTTCTGTTCGATGGTGACGTAGCTGAGACAGAGCGTCGCGTCAAGCTGGTAGGGGGCGAAGATGGCGTCGGTGGGACAGGCGTCGATGCAGGCGGTGCAGTCGCCGCAGAAGTCGGGGATGGCCGGAGTGAAGCGATCGAACAGAGCCGAGGTGATAAGGGCTCCCAGGAAGACCCAGCTTCCGTGGCTGCGGGTGATGACGTTCGTGTGCTTCCCCAGCCAGCCGAGTCCGGCGCGAACGGCCCATGCCTTTTCCAGCACCGGACCGGCATCGACGAACCATCGCGACTCCGCACCCGGCTCCTGTTCGGTAATGAACCGCGCAAGACGCTTCAGGCGTTTCGGAAGGACATTATGATAGTCGCGTCCCCACGCATACCGGCTGACCTTCGCGATGTCGGGACGCTCGGCGTACTGTCGTGGCGTGTAGTAGTTCTTCGCAACGACGACGACGGAACGGGCCGACGGTAGGAGTCGTCGCACGTCGACGCGACGTTCGGGATCACGGGCCATCCATTCCATCGATCCATGCCGTCCGGCGGCAAGCCACTCCTCAAGTCGGACCCCCTCCTCCTCAAGCCGCTCAGCCGGCGCCACGCCCACGAGGTCGAACCCGAGAACGGAGATGGCATGGTCGTGGATGGTCTGGAAGGAGAGCACGGGGGAAGGAGCGGGGAGAGGATGAAGGATCAAGGATCAAGGATCAAGGA
>CAYWXV010000179.1:0-2219 GCA_964462535.1 uncultured Alphaproteobacteria bacterium | reverse complement strand
TGGTTACCGGAAGTGTCACGCGAAACTCCGTTCGCCCGGGTTGAGAGTCGGCAGTAATGTGACCATGGTGGCGTACTACCAGCCGTCGCGCGATATCAAGCCCTAACCCGGTTCCCTTGCCAACCGGTTTCGTTGTAAAGAAGGGATCGAACACATTGTTGGCAATCTCGGGTGGTATCCCCGGTCCGTCGTCTATCACACGCACCACGACGTTGTCGTTCTCACACTCTGCTGAAACGACAATTGAACCGCCAGTCTCCACTGCATCGATCGCGTTGCTAATCAGATTCGCCCACACCTGATTCAGTTCGCCACCGAATCCCTCGATCGCTGGGAGGTCGTCTGCAATGTGGACTTCCACTCTAGCCTTCTTCTCGCGGGCCATGGACGCATGGACGGCAACTGTGTCACGCAGTCCTCGCGCGACGTCGGTCGGCTGCGGCGTTGCCGTCTGGTCCATGTATGTAAACCCCTTGACCGCACTGACCAGCTGGACGATTCGCTCCGCCGCCCTCTCGATCTCCCCGGCCAGTGTGCGCATCGAACATCCAACACCAATCGATCGCAGAAGGTCCTTGAGGGCCTGAGGCTCAAGATGAGCAGCAAGCTTCTCGAGCACATCGGGTGTGATGGACGTCTCGGCCAACTGTGGAGCAGCTGAATCGTCGCCAACGTGATCGAGTAGCCAGTCGGCAAGCTCATCCTCACGTTGCGCATGTTCAATTGGAGAACGAGTCCCCTGCGACGAACTGAGACAGACGCGGCGTGCGGAGTCGACCAGCGCCTCCTGTTCGTCGTTCAACGCGACTGCTCCAAAGTGTCGGGCCGACTCCTCAAGGTTGTCGAGCCCAGCCGCCAGCTGCCGAGCCGTGCTGACGATGGCCGAGGCTGGATTGTTCAATTCATGCGCGAGGCCCGCGGCAAGACGACCGAGGGACAACATCTTCTCATCGTGCAGATCACTCGACGTAAATCTCCGCGCCCGATCGAGCATGTGGTGAACCAGAATGGTGGTGACCCCATGACACTCGCGGATCATCTCTCGAAAATGCTCTGCTGAGACTGAGAGGAACTCGACCGTCTCCTCGACAACAGATGCACCCGGAGTCCTTGTCATGCGTGAGTAGGGGAGGAGTCCTGTGATGTCTCCACCACGCCATTCCATGACCTTGTGCACGCCGGCCCCGCGATCGACCGAGATCGAAATGCGACCCGAAAAGATGATCCCCAGGGCTTCGCGCCGGTCCTCGGGATTCTGCTCCAGAAAGGTGTGACCAGCAGGGATACGTTGGTATTCTCCGCGATCAATGAGCCATTCGAGTTCTTCTGGTGGGGCGTTTTGCATCATTCGATGATGACGTAACTGCTCGAGAAGTTCATCGCGGCTCGGTTCCACGGGTAGGCCTCGTAGAGTGAGTGTTCAGGAAGGGGGCTTGAAGGCAAGCAGGGAGCAACTTGCACAATGTCCAAGATGTATCGACCACTCGCATCGCCGATCCGCGGCAGCAGTGGAATCGATACCCCGCGACCGCGGACGCAGAGCCGTTCGCGGATTGCTCAGCTTGAAAAGAGCATGTAGCTTTCGAACGGCGCTCCGTAGCCGTGAGTACCGACCAGTGCCACGCTCCCAGGGCCTCAAGGATCGAACTTCCACGTCGCCTGGATCGACTGACCCCTTCAGACATTAGCGGGACGCGCCTGCGAGGACGAAGTCCGTCAAGTCGCTGGTGCACGTTTCCCAATCCCCAGCTCGTCGTCGATATCAGTTGCTGATTCACGCCTCCAGACCTTCCCCTTCCAAACCACGCATTCCAAACCGCGCAGACTCCGAGTAGAACGCGTGTTGGGTATCGTGTGCGTAGGACGCCCACCGCGCAAATCACGAGACCAGCCTGCGCGCGAGGCCAGGACACTTCGATCTTGAACCTTCAACGTCAGACCTGAACCACGTAACGGCCGAAAGCCAGATATCAACGAGAATGAGCGAACTCCGCGTCTTCATCAGCTCCACCTTCCGCGATCTGCAGGAGGAGCGCGAGCATCTTGTGAAGAAGATCTTCCCGGAGATCCGCGCGCTCTGTCGTGAGCGCGGTGTGACCTTCACCGACATCGACCTGCGCTGGGGCATCACCGAAGAGGAAGCGGAGAAGGAAGGCATCATCCACATCTGTCTCGATGAGATCGATCGATGCCGGCCGTACTTCATCGGCATCCTCGGC
>CAYWXV010000178.1:0-2222 GCA_964462535.1 uncultured Alphaproteobacteria bacterium | reverse complement strand
CTTCATGCGGATCACCAGCATTTCTTCAATAACACCGTAGGAGCCGAATTGTTTGCGCGGTGGCCGACGAATCCATTTTAGGGTCCAAAAGCCTGAGCGCGGCTCTGCGTCTTCGGGCCTTTGCGTTGTTTCCCCTGATTCAATGCAAGGGCGTGGAGCCCGCTACTCCGCATGTCACATCGCGCGTTACGTTGATCATCCATCATCTCTCCTCCCACTTCCTCCGCCCCCGCTTCTGCGCTGCGGTCGGTTTTTCGATCGACTCGATCCGGTAGTGGCGGTGATCGTGCTCGAGACCGCGGATCGTCGTCGTCATCAAACGGATGCCTCGGAAAAAGGCGATCTCAATCTCCTCTCCCGCACGCTTCATTGCCATAACCTTCTCCCAGCGTTTCATCGTCACGCGTTCACCGTCCAGAGCGATGATGATATCGTTCGGGCTCAATCCTCCCTTCTCCGCCGGTGATCCAGGAAGGATATTATCGATGCCGACCAATTCTCCGTTCCCGTTCGTATCGGCAGTCGATATCCCCATGAACAACGGTTTCTTCTCTCCATTTCCATTATTCTTTCCGCCGCCACGCACGACACGCAATCCCACGTGCGCAAGACCCTTGTTGTAGTCGATTTCGCTTCGTGATTCGATCAGCCGAGCCAGGTAACGACGGGCCGCGCGACCCGCCACCCGCTCGCATACGGCAAGGACATCCTCTTCAGAATATCCTGACCCGCGGAGATAATACCCTTCGATCGACGTGTTGGCGTAGGTCGTTTTGTAGAGTTCGCGAACCAGGTCATCGAGCGATCGCCGGTCGTTCGTCAGGCGACGGATTTCCATGTCGAGCATCAGCGCGACGACGGCTCCCTTCGGATAATAATTGACGTAGGTGTTGCGGTAATTACTGGTCGCCCCGGCAAGACTCCGTCTGCCGACCGAGTGCCACGTGTCGAAACTCGACTCGCGGAGGTTCCGGTGAAACCGCCCGGGAGACCGATCGACGGTATTTATCTCGGAGACCAGTTCCTTATGGAATTGCTTGTCGTCCCAGACGCCGGCGCGACGGAGCATCAGGTGACCGTAGTACTGCGTGAAGCCCTCGGCCAGCCAGAGGAGTGTGGTATGATGCTCTGCAGAATAATTGAACGGCCCCAGCTCGGCCGGTCGCATTCGCTTCACGTTCCAGATGTGGAAGAACTCATGCGACGCGACGCCGATCAGATCGTTGTAAGAATCCTCGTCGGTGATATATCCATTCAACACAAGACGGGTCGAGGAGAGGTGCTCCATGCCGTCGCCGGAATTCGCGAACGGATCGATGTTGACCAGGAAAAAGTATTCATCGAACTCAGGCCGACCGAAGGTGCTCGTCTGTGTGATAACCACCTTCTCCACTTCCTTCACGAAGCGTTCTATCTGCGCGCGGACCTTTCGGCTACGGGCAGTTCCGGCGGCGCCGGCGATATCGAGGATGATGTGGTAGGCAATGCCGTCGTGACGGAACAATCGCGCGATCGGTCGACCGATTTCGATCGGCGAGTCGATCAGGACATCGTAGTTCAACGCTTGCCACTGGCTCCGGCCTCCGCGTCTGCGTCGGGGCATCGAGGTGTAGACCTTCCACCCGTCGGGGGCGACGATCTCCAATGCGATCTCCTCCGTCTGGCGTCCAACGACCCATGCGAACATCGATGAACCGTTGATAGAGGCGTGGCGATCGTCCAGCATGCTGAACGTCCCGCTCAACGTCGCGGCATACATGCGATAGGAGACAACGACGCGTTCGACTCCCGCGCACGCGATTCGCCATCTCCCCTTTGTCACCTTCCGGGCATCGAGACCCTTGCCGTTGCCGTCGACAGCGCGCAGGTCCTGCACGTTGCGGGAGAAGTCGTAGATGAAGTACCGTCCTGGAGACCAGGCCGGGAACTCGATCTCGACCTCCGATACGCCTGCGGTCTCTATGTCAATTGATACGGTTGCAAGATGAGAAGCCGGGTTGTCGAGGGAGAGCGTGTAGTGAAGCATGCGGTCAGCAGTTGGCAGTTGTCGTTGTTCGTGGTCAGTTGTTCGTTTCCAATGTCCGTTGTCAGTCGCTTGAGGTCGTATGCATAGTGCGGGGAGGGGTAATCCAATATCTTGGTTTGTCACGAGTTACTCTAGGGGCACGGAGACAGAGATGAGAGATGAAATATGAAAGATGAAGCGTCGTTCCCTCTCCCCC
>CAYWXV010000177.1:0-2249 GCA_964462535.1 uncultured Alphaproteobacteria bacterium | reverse complement strand
CCTTGATGGATTGAATCAACTCCAAGGCACTGCTCTCAACCTGCGTTGGATCCCCGATGTGATCCCACCTTCGATCCGATTGATCGTCAGTTCGACCGTGGAAGGATCGTTAGTCACTTTGAAGAGCCGCGGCTGGAACCAGTTCGGCATGCAGTCGCTGACGGAATCCGAGCGGGAGGCGATCGTTGTACGGTATCTGTCGGACTATCACAAGTCGTTGAACCAGCAGCAGATCAAACGCATCGCGGAAGACTACAAATGCGGCCATCCACTCTTCCTCAAAACCCTGCTTGAGGAACTCCGGCTCGTCGGCCGACACGAAGAGCTTGACGAGCGGATCAATGACTATCTGGCCGCCACAGGAACAGAAGATCTCTTCCAGCACGTGTTGGAAAGGATGGAGGATGACTTCTCGCTCCGTCCAATGCGTGACGTCATGACGCTTCTCTGGGCTAGCCGCGGCGGACTCGATGAACGGGAACTCGCTGACATCACCGGTCTCTCTCGCCTGAAGATCGCATCGATGACCGCAGGGCTCGACTATCACCTGGTCCGAAAGGATGGCTACCTCACGTTCTTCCACGACTATCTGCGCCGAGCGGTAGAGAAGCGCTACGTCGCGGATGAGGTCCACGCACAACGAGCACATCTTCGCATCGCGGAATACTTCCGGACAACAAAGCTAGATCAGCGGAGTGGGTGGGAAACTGTCTGGGGATACACGCAAGCAAAAAAGCCTGCGGAGGTCGAGCAACTGCTAGGCGATCTCGACGTGCTCCGGATGTTGTACACGGGTCCAGGCGAATTCGAAGTACTGACGATCCTCTCCCGACTACGTGAGGCCGGACGGGACGTGGAGGCGCTGTATCGTGGGGGCCTCGCGCGAGAGAATCCCGGACCGGATCACGCCACGTACGTGAATTCGTTACTCGTTGCTGCTGATGTTCTCGAGCGGTTGGGTCTCTGGACGGGGGGTATCGAGATGGCTCGACGAGCAAGCGACGTTGCCGTCGAAGCAAATTCGCTAGTCGATGTTGCTGCCGCAGAACGAGCGCTGGGATGGTTATTGCACCTGCGCGGAGATAATACAGCGGCGATAACGAGCCTGAAGCACGCGGCACACCTCTACGACGAACTCGCCGACAGACGTGGCATCGCAGACGCCACGCTCAACCTGGGAACGATATACAGGGTTTGTGGGGAGTACGGGCCCGCTCTCGAGTGCTGCCAGCGCGCTCTGTCGATTGCTGACGACGTGGGAGATAGACTCATTGCCGCCAATGCGGAACGAAACATTGGGCTGGTGTTCTTCGATCGCGGCGAATACGATCGTGCGCTCGAGCATTACTACCGAACGTTGAAGACCGTCGAGGAGTTGGGTAATCAGTTCTATCTGGGGATCATCCTCTTCAACATCGGGAGCGCGCTATTAGCCCGCAGAGAAGGCCGCGCAGCGCTTGAATACTACCAACGGTCTTTGGCTATCAGTGAGAGGCTGGGAGACCGAGTTGGGGTCGCCCTCGGGCATCTGCACATAGGCCAGACGTACAGCCTCGCGGGCAACTATGAAACGGCGATGGATCTCTTCAATCAGTCGCTGAAAATTGTCGAAGATCTGGGCGCGCTGAACCTCACCGTTCCAATTATTCTGAATATCGCGGCACTATATGACGAGGTCGGTGACTATGACAGCGCCATGGAGCAAATGCAAAGGGCACTTTCGATTAACGAGCATCTGGGAGACCGGCGCGCAGAGCTGGTGTCGATGGCTCGCCTGGGAGCGTTGTATGTAGCGCGGGGAGAACGCGAACAAGGCCTTGATTGTTTTGATCGGGCCCTGATGGGTTTGCGCGAACTCGGGCTCCGTGAGTTTGTTTCTGAGGTGCTTGAATTCCGCGCACGTGTCCTCCTGTCTGAGTCAGGGCAAGCGACGATGCCCTCCTATCTTGCCAATCGCTTTCCCGATGCAGATCATCTGGCGTGGCCCACATTTGCGATCTCCGCGGCGCGGAACGATGCGGAGGAGTCGCTTGAGATTGCTCGTAGTATTCACATGCGCGAGAGGATCTTTACGACGCGCGTACTCCTTGAGCGAATCGATGCCGCTGAAGGGAACGCAGACCACGCGGTGCAAGAGTTGTCGAACATATTGAACGATCTTCCAGCAGCGGTCGATGACAACGTTGCGGGCGTGTTCGAGGTGGAATCGCAACGCGCGGAACTGAATTTCTGGATATGGAAACTCGGCG
>CAYWXV010000176.1:0-2277 GCA_964462535.1 uncultured Alphaproteobacteria bacterium | reverse complement strand
TCCTTGCTCCTTGATCCTTCATCCTTGATCCTTGCCCCTTGATCCTTCATCCTTCATCCTTGATCCTTGCCCCTTGCCCCTTGCCCCCTCACCCCGACTCGTCCGTCCAGCGCAACAACGCCATCCGCTCGCGCCAGCAGCGGGTTGATGTCGAGTTCCAGGATGTCGGGATGATCGAGGGCGAGCTGTGATAGCCGGAGGAGTGTGTCGGTAATGGCGTCGATATTGGCGGGTGGATTGCCACGCAACCCCTGCAGGACACGGGCGCCTCGGATCCCCCTTACCATTTCGCCGGCGTCATACGCGTCTATCGGGGCAATGCGGAAAATGACATCTCGCAACGCTTCGACGAAGACTCCGCCAAGTCCAAACATCAGTATCGGACCAAACGATGGATCGCGTGCGAAGCCGACGATCAGTTCTGTTCCCCCCTTCTCCATCCGCTGCACAAGCACACCCGACGCCCTCGACCCCGCCCGTAGTGCGGCTTCGGTGATCTCGTCGAAGACGTTTCGAACCTCTTCTTCACTATCGATCCCCACACGAACACCACCGATGTCACTCTTATGTGAGATTTCGGGAGCGACGATCTTCATGACGACTGGATAGCCGATGGAGGTCGCGGCGGCAACTGCGTCATCCGCCGTGACGGCGAACGCAAAGTCGGCCGTCGGTATACCATAGGCCCGGAGGAGCTGCAACGATTCGCTCTCTGTCAGTCGGTCCCTTCCCTGATCCCGCGCGGCGCGAATGAGAGTCGCTGCTTGCTCGCGATCGACATCGAGTGTGGGATATGCGACCTCAGGTCGGTTGTGTCCCTCATTGAAGCGACAGAGCGAGGCGAGCGCCCGAGCGGCCGACTCGGGGAAGACATAAGCCGGAACACCCGCGCGATGAAGTTCCGCTCTCCCCTGTGGTAACCCCTCTCTCCCCATCAGGACTGCCAGTACCCGCTTCTCAGGATGGGACAACGCCTGGCGCCCGATCGCTTCGGCGATATCCTCCTGACGAACACCGAGAGGCGGAACGAAGATCGCGACGACAGATGCAACACCGGGATCGTCCAGAATCGCATCGAGGGCAACGCTGTAGCCAGCTGGGTTCGCCGACGCAATCATGTCGAGTGGATTACGGAGCGACGCCTCCGGTGGGAACAGAGGCCGGAGTTTCTCGATGGTCCCGCTCTCCAGTTCGACGACATCCAGACCCGATGCCTCCAGTGCGTCGGCTGCGATAATACCGGGACCACCAGCGTTCGTGAGGACGACGACGCTTCGCGCGGCCGGGAGTGGACGATCGCTGAACGCGATGGCGATGTCGAACATCTCTTCGATCGACTCTGCGCGAAGAACACCGGCTTGTGCGAAGAGGGCGTCGACCGATGCGTCGCTTGCGGCCAGGGCGCCTGTGTGGGAAGATGCGGCGCGGGCACCGACGGACGAACGACCCGACTTCACCACGACAATCGGTTTTCGTCGTGTGATCCGTCGCGCGATCTCCAGGAAGTTCCTCGGATTGCCGAAGCTCTCCACATACATCAGGATCAGCTTCACGGTCGGATCATCTTCCCACTGGAGCAGGAGGTCGTTGCTGCTGACGTCCGGCTTGTTCCCAATGGAGGCGAACTGCGAGATACCGATTCCGAAACCGGCAGCGTAGTCGAGGATGCTGGCGCCGATGGCCCCCGACTGCGAGACGAAGGCGGCGCCGCCGAACGGTGGCATCGAGGGGGCGAAGGTGGCGTTCATCGAGACCGCGGGATCCCCATTGAGGACACCCATGCAGTTCGGTCCGATCATTCGCATGCCATAGCGTCGCACCACATCCATCAACTCCCGCTCCATGCGGACCCCGTCACCACCCACTTCACGGAAACCGGCGCTGATGACGACGATCCCCTTCACGCCATTCTCGCCACACTCGGTCGCCACCTTCAGGACATGCTGTTTCGGGACGACGATGATCGCCATGTCGACCTGTTCGGGAAGCGAGGCGATATCGGGGAAGGCATGGATGGAATGAACGGACGTGGCGGAAGGGTTCACCGGATAGACCGCCCCGGTGAACCCGTGCTTCACCAGGTTTCCAAGGATCTGATGACCGATCGTGTTCGGTGACCGTGACGCGCCGATCACCGCGATCGACCGGGGTTTCATGATGGGGTCGAGATGCACGATAGAACAGGTTGAAAATGTGAGAGGATTGTACGAGGTGGAGAAGATGGGATTATCGTGAGAGGTGGCGGATGATGAATGTCAGGTGGGGACGCGGCGGGAT
>CAYWXV010000175.1:0-2281 GCA_964462535.1 uncultured Alphaproteobacteria bacterium | reverse complement strand
TGCCAGCGCGTTGGAGAAGCTGCGTAGCGCCACCGATCTCCATCGCTCAATAGGGTATCGCCATGGCGTGACGTACTGGCTTGCCGGGACGGCACAGGGACTGCTGGAACTTGCGGAGGTGGGAGGAGACATGCCTGAATTCGTTCCCGAACATGTTCCGACGGCGACCAAGGAGAACTGGATATCCGCCTCGCTCCAACAGGCCCGGGAATGTGCCGAGGAGAGCCTGGCGATGTCACGCGACCTCTCGAAGCCCGATACGATCTACATGACGCGAATACTCCTGGCGCGCATAGATGGTCTGGAGGGGAAGATTGGGGAGGCGATAGGGGATCTGAATGAGATGCTTGAGGTGAGTGAAACGGATCAACACCGCGCCAACGTGCACTACTGGATCTGGAAGATCTCGACCAGCCACGCCTACGATTCAGACACGACTACGGCGCTGTCGCCGGATGATCATCGAGCGCAGGCGCTTGAACTCTATCGTCAGATGATCAAGAAGGAGACGACCAGAGAGTATCAGGTGCGGATTGACGAGTTAACACACCCCTGATTCATCGCTCTGAACGAGCGATGAATCGGTCCCCTCTCGAGAGGGGATTTGTCACCGCGGATATCACTCACACCGCCCAACTAGCAACCACCCACTGCCAACCGCCAACTGCCAACACGACTACGTCATCGCCAGATACTCGTGGACCATCTTGACGGCCATCGATCCTTCGCCGACGGCTGAGGCAACACGGTTCATGGCGCCCGCGCGAAGATCTCCGGCGATGAACACTCCGGGCACGCTGCTTTCCAGCGGAAGCGGCTCTCGACCTGCCTTCCAATACCGTTTGAACCCTTCGCAGACCGAAGCGTCGCGCCCGGTCAGGACGAATCCCTTTTCGTTACGCAATACCTCCTTGGGCAGCCAGTCGCTGTGTGGTCGCGTGCCAATGAAGACAAAGAGCGCGGCGATCTTCTCGCTTCTGCAGGTACCGTCATCTACATTCTTCAGAACTACCTCTTCCAATCGACCTTCGCCTATCACCCCTTCGACCGTCGTCCTTGAACATAGAGTGATGCTGGAGGTTGCCGCGATCTGATCGATCAAATACTGTGACATCGTAGCGCTAAGGTCGTCTCGACGAATGGCGATGAGGACTTCGTTGGCGAATCGGGACAGGTACATCGCACTTTGCCCGGCCGAGTTCCCCCCTCCCACGATGAGGACCCGGTGCCCGATGCACGCCTGCGCCTCGGTGTTGGCCGCACCATAGTAGACGCCGGCCCCAGTGAGATCGGCAATACCTGGTGCAGGATGCTCACGATAAACCATTCCCGTTGCGGCCAGGAGGGCACGAGCAACGATAGTCCGACCATCGCTCAACGCAACACGCTTGTACCCACCGTCGATCGTGATGCTCGTAACCTCGACAGGAGCTATGAATTCTGCACCAAGACGTTGCGCCTGCGTAAGCGCGCGACGCGTCAGATCGCTACCGCTGACACCGGCTGGGAACCCGAGATAGTTTTCGATCCGCGAGCTTGTTCCCGCCTGTCCTCCAGGGGCATGACGATCAAGCAGAAGGGTTCGGAGTCCTTCTGACGCCCCATAGACCGCAGCTGCAAGGCCCGCCGGACCGGCACCCACGATAACGAGGTCATAAAGCTCGTGTGCTGCCTCCAGCGATCGACCCAACCGCGCTGCAACATCGGCCAGTTCCGGGTTCCGAATGACTGTTCCGTCTTCCAGGATGAGAACGGGAAGATCTTCAACGTCAATACCCGATGCGTCCAGCAAACGTTGACCTTCCGCATCACGACCATATTCGAACCAGCTGTAGGGGACCAGGTTGCTTCCAAGAAAGGCCTTGATGGCGTGGGAACGCGCAGACCATTGATGTCCGATCAGACGGATGCCCGAAGTCTCTGGACGATACTCAGCGTGCCACGCATCCAGCAGGTCATCGACGACCGGATAGAGATGCTCCTCCGGTGGATCCCATGGTTTGGCCAGATAGTAGTCGAGCTGAACCTCGTTGATCGCACGGACAGCCGCGTCAATGTCCGAATAGGCGGTGAGCAACACTCGACGAGCGATGGGATAGATCGTACGCAACTCTCGCAACACATCGACGCCGAGCATCTCCGGCATTCGTTGATCGCTGATCATCATCGCAAGCGAGTCACCGCGAGATTTCATCTCGCGAACGGTTGCAAGGGCTTCCTTCCCGGAACTGGCACCGAGAATAGTGTAGTCGGCCCGGTAGCGGGAACGTAGGTCTCGCCG
>CAYWXV010000174.1:0-2297 GCA_964462535.1 uncultured Alphaproteobacteria bacterium | reverse complement strand
GCTCCTTCATCCTCCGCTTTCACCCTATCGGGTGAACGGACTCACCCCGATGGCCCCCGATCTTTGCATCGTTGTTAAACGCCCCGGCACAATGCCGGGAAATGAGAAGATGCTATGGAAGACGATCACACAACAGGCTCCTACTACTCTATCCGGGTTCGTGAGAAACTGGAGGCAACCTGGGATGAATGGTTCGAAGGGATGACAGTCTCCTCGGATGGAGAGGGAACGATCCTCTCGGGGTATCTCCCCGATCAGGCCGCTCTCCATGGTGTCATCAGCCGTGTGCAGCGGCTCGGACTTCATCTCCTGGCGGTGGAATGTAGAGAGTAGGCGATCCGGCCCACGGTCTGCATTCATTTGACCATCAACCAGTTGTCAATCGACAGTCAATCAACGGCGAAAGCCAACATCTAACAGTCAACCATCATGCGCACATCGATTCTCTTCTCGCTTTCGATCGTCCTGGGCGCGATACTGACGCTCCTGGCCTGGACACCGACGCAGCAGTGCACCGGACACGTTGTCGTGGCGGAGAACTGCGTCCCGGTTGGCGTGGTGACCTGGGGGATGGTTTTCACCGAGCCTGAGAGCGGGACGATTGCCCGCTCCGAGGCAGCCTCGGAAGGATGCCAGCACGACGGGGCAACAGGTCATTGCTGCAAGACACGTCCTGCGCAGACGATGCACACCCGCATGATCCAGGCCGCACTGACATCCGCCGGCGCAGCGGTAACGAGCGATCGCTATGCTGGCGACGCGCGTGTGATCTAGGAGACTGTTGAAATGCGCGCGATCTCTGCGTTGCGCTCCTCGTCGCGCGCCTTGACCTCGCACGCCTTGACCTCGCGCGATTTGAACAGTCTCATGCACTCCGGCTGTTTCACCGGTCTGCTGGAGACTGATTGAGCACCGGCAACCGGAGCAGAAATCGATAGCCGCGAGGCATCAGTTCTTCAGAAAAGATTTCGTACGATTGGCGCCCAATGGCATCCCCGTGCATTGAAAGGAAAGGCGTCGTGACTCTGTGGAGACAGAGAGAAGTGAACGGGGAGATATTCCGGCACTCCATAATCAACAGACCTAACGAATGAAACGAGTACTGAAGTGGCTGGGGATAGTGATTGGCGGCCTCATCGGCGTCGTCGGTGTGGTCGTTCTGATCGCCTACATCGTTACCAGCAGCCGCGCCTCCGAGGTCTACAACATTCCGCACGATGCGGTCACCAGCTCGAACGATCCGCAGTCGATTGAACGTGGAAGGCACATCGTTCACGCGATCGCGAAATGCACCGACTGTCATGGCGAGGACTTCGGAGGAAAGCTCGTCGTCGACGATCCGATGGTTGGAACGCTCTACGGACCGAACATCACCAGCGGACAGGGGAGCGTGACGGTTGGCTTCACCGATGCCGACTTTGTTCGAGCCATTCGCTATGGAGTCCATCGCGACAGTACACCGCTGGTGATGATGCCAAGTAGCGAGTACTGGTATCACGACGACGAAGAGCTTGGCGCCATTATCTCCTACATCAAAAGCGTCCCGCCGGTCGACCGCGAAGCGACTGCCTTACGCATGGGGCCAATGATTCGCGTCATGAATCTCTTCGGGCAGGTCGAACTCTTCCCGACGGCATCGATCGATCACACCGGCAAGCGGCCACCGGTTCCACCGGCGGCAGCGACGGTCGAGTACGGACGTCACATGTCGACGGTTGGCGGATGCATCGGCTGTCACGGACCGGGACTCTCCGGAGGACCGATTCCCGGCGCTCCACCAGACTGGCCACCGTCACTCAATCTGACACCGGATCCGGAGACCGGCATCGGCAAGTGGAGCGAAGCAGATTTCATGAAGGCACTTCGCACCGGTGTGACACCCGACGGCCGCAACCTGAAATCAGACTACATGCCCTGGAAGGCGACCTCGCTGATGAAGGATGTCGAGATCCAGGCCCTCTACCGATATCTGAAATCCATCCCCTCGAAACCCGAGGGTAATCGATAGGCACATCGCGCCGAAAGTGTGGCGGCGCGAGAACTCGATCGGTGAAGGAATGCGCCTATGCATCCTTCACCGATTGGGCGTAATGGGGAATGGGGAAAGGATGAAGGATGAAGGATCAAGGATCAAGGATCAAGGATCAAGGATAAAGATCCCTTCCTGCTCCCCCCTCTCTCAGCATTGAGAGAGGGGGGCCGGGGGGGTGAGAGCCGGGAGCAAGCTTGAAAGATGAAAGATGAAAGATGAAAGATGAAGCTCTCATCCGACTCCCCCCTCTCTCAGCATTGAGAGA
>CAYWXV010000173.1:0-2424 GCA_964462535.1 uncultured Alphaproteobacteria bacterium | reverse complement strand
CGACGTACGGTGTCGTGAACGTAAAGGTGTTCGTTCCGGCTACCGTCGGACTCACTAGACCGACCTGAGTCCACGAAGTACCGTTGTCCGTGGAGAGCTCGATCTTGACGTTGAGCGGACGGTTGGTTGTGTAGGTCACGGTGACAGGAACGGCGCTCGTGAACTGATCACCGGTCGTCGGCGACGTCACACGGATACCGTCAGAGTTGAAGTCACCTTCGTCTGCGCCGATGTCCGAGCGGAAGGTGCTCCGCGGTTGACCATCCACGTCGTACGGTACATACGACAGATAGAGACCACGGGACTCTCCGACGAACGGCGCGCAGCCACCCGGTATGTGGAAGTCGGCGGTCGTCGGATCGGCGAACGTGAGATTCACCTGCGTTATACTGTTCTGGTCCTTGCCGGTCGACGATTGGTACTGTGAAAACTGCGTCGCATAGACCGATCCACAACCCGTTGAGTAGAAGTAGACCGCGTACTGATACGGGTTGGTCCACCAGTTAACGATGTTGTAGTCGGAGTTCCAGTTTGCACACAGGTAGTAGAGCATCATACCGTAGTAGATGTTCGGCCTGTTGTACTCGTAGATATTGTTGTAGTGGTGCCAAGTGTCAGGACCGTCACCGCCATTCGTGCCATAACCGTAGACATAAATGGGGTAGTACGTGTAGTACGAAGTTCCCAGTCCACCTGCGAAACGCTGCGTGTTGTGGCAGATATCTATCGTTCCGGCGACCTGGCTGTAGTAGCCCGAGTAGAAGAAGCACCCGTAGTAGTAGATGTTCTGCGTTCCGTCAGGCTCGTAGCTGATCATGTTGTTGATGAACTTGTAGTTCGTCCCAACACCCGTGGCAGCCCCAGAGTAGTATGCGTAATGGTAATGCAGGTAGATATACGTGTACGACGTATACGTATTCTGCGTCATACCGTAGAATCGATTCCCATCAACGAGCGTGTTCCGTGAATAGCCGTAGTACTCGTAGACGTACATCCAGTATTCGTAATAGTAGTACGCCGCTGAGGTCTTGTGGACCTTGTTGCGCTGGAAAATGAATCCCAGGTTGTAGTAGTTGATGTAGACCGGGTAGAGTGTACTGGCATAGCTGGTTGGTCCCCAGTTAACAATATCACATTCGACGACCTTGTTGCCGATGTTAAAAGTCGAGGTGCTCGACCCATAAGAATACACCGCATACTGGGCGCGGATTGTTCCGGTTGGATCGCCGAGAATACAGTTTTGCACCGTGTTCGAGTCGTTTCCACCGGTCGCGAAGTGCACGATGGCACCATACGAACTGGTCCCGTAATACGACGAGCTCATCAGTTTGCAGTTCCGAACGACGTTGTAGTCGGCGCTGCTGGAAAAGAGCACTGTTGACCCGTACGACGTGTTCGAATTGTAGATCGTCATGTCCTGCGTTGTGCCGCCGACCGTGTTCGATCCATCTATGCGGTAATAGTCACCGCCGTTGAATTGAAAGATTCCGTTGCTCGAGACGCTCCCGCTGATGGAGACAGTCGCGCCAGGCGCAGGGCGGATCGTGATGGTATTTGTCGCGCTCATGCCCGAGCGCGCACTCAAACTCATTGCGGACGTAACCGTGTACGTGCCTGAGCTTATCAGGAACGTCACCGGCCCGCTGACAGAGTTTCCGTTGATTGCGGTGACCATTGCCGCGAGCGACGTATACGTGTCGCTGCTTGTTCCCACCGTGTATGTGCCGTTCAACTGCGCCAGCGCGGTTGACGACAGCAACACAGGAAGGATGAGAGCCAGAAGTAATCCCCTCAGGCTGCTCTTTGGCGACCAGTCCATGCGTCCAGTAGCCGAGTTGTGCATGTGCCTTTCCTCAGATCGATTTGGGTGTATGGGATGTGCCGATAAGAACTCCGCAGGTGATCATCGTGGTATTCACGACCATCGGTGTTGCAGGCACCACATGCAGTTCTCGCTCGACAGGGCGATTCGTGGAGGGGACAGGTTGTCCAGACCCGCCATTCCGCCACGCATCAATCAATTGCAGGCGTATGTTCGGATTCGACACCACGTGCGGCGTCGATCGCCCGGTCGCAAACGGTACAGCACAGCCGCGCTGCGGTCCGTTCGCAATGGGACTGGCGGGGTGATGAACAAGCTCACGCTCGTTCACGGGGATGATTGGGATGATTACGGGCACATGCCCGTAACGCGGGATGATTGCAGACCCAGGTCTGCGTAGTGGGTGATTATGGACATTCGTCCATGAGTGGGGTGATGGCTCGTATCCGGAACCCGGTAGTTGTCAAAAGGTTTCCGATGGGGAGCGAAACCGTCAAGTTCGACGGGAGCAGGCCTCGTTTTTCGGCAAATTCAAAGCAAAAATGCAAAGGCCCCTCCGGTTTCCCGAAGGGGCCTTCTCGTTGCATCTATCTCTCCGGTCA
>CAYWXV010000172.1:0-2461 GCA_964462535.1 uncultured Alphaproteobacteria bacterium | reverse complement strand
GATAGATGCAAAGAGAAGGCCCCTCCGGGTTACCGGAGGGGCCTCTCTGCTATTTATTGGGCGATTCTTGTTGTTTTTAGGCGATTTGCGACCCCTCGGAAACTTTCCTCGATTCGTTGTGTTATGGGATGTACCTAGAGGATCAGAAGCTCCACCAAGTCAGGGTGACGGGAGCATGCTGATCCACCTTGCGATCGATTCCAACCGGCTCACCCACATTCCTGCGCTGTGTGCACCCAACTGCACGGGTTCCGGGGACGAGCGGTCGACAAGGCACCTCCCGAAGAGAACACCTGCACAATCAAACCATAGGTGCGTGACGAAAGCCAGGGAATGGACACCCCTGCCTTCCATCACGGAACCCCGTCGAGCGAGGCTCTTGTCAGCGCCTGCGCCGTGGCATGCACGACGTTTGCCCGCGGAAATCCTGCGAGCTCCTCATCGACAAACACAATCCATTCACCCTAATCATCCCTTGAGGTGAGGCAGATGCACAGAGCAGCTACGCTCCACGCAGAACGATGGACGTTGGGACGGGCCGCCGCGATCGTAACGGCGTTTCTCCTAACCCTTCTTCTGTCAACGCCCGCCAGTGCCCAGATGAGCGGCACGTATACCATCGGCGGGACGAGTCCAAACTACACCACGATTGACGCAGCCGTTTCGGCGCTCAATTCAACGACGGTCTCAGGACCGGTGACGTTCCTCATTCGTTCAGGAACGTACACGCCTTCGACTCTCTATTTGTACAGCCGGACCGGAATGAGCGCCACGAATCGCGTGACGTTCCGACCGGACGTCGGTGCCACGGTGTCGATCAGCGCCAGCATTGCAAACGGGGCGATCTTCCGTTTCAACAACGGCGACTGGTACACAATTGACGGATCGAACACCGTCGGCGGCACGACGCAGGACATGACCATCTATAATTCGAACACGTCGTACGGATCGTGCGTGCTGTTTGAGTCCAACGCCGACTTCAACATTGTGCGCAACGTGAAGATGATGAGCGTTTCGTACTACGGTACGTCGTCATACGGCGCTATTGTGCACTTCGCAACGGGTGGGAACGACTCCAACCTGGTGCAGAACTGCATTCTTGGCGACCCGACAGGCACGATTCGCGCGCAGTATGCGGTGTATACGTATGGCTCAAGCACCTCGCAGTTCAACGTGGGAAACAAGATCCTCGACTGCGACATTGTGAACTGGGGACCAACAGGATACGCCAGCACGCTCTATCCGGTCTATATGAACTACTACAACCTCGGATTCATTTTCGAGGGGAATCAGATGCATAAGACCTCGGCCGCGTACTACTACTACGAATACTGGATGTACATCTACGAGTACTATGGGTACTCGCGGAACACGGCGGTCGAGCGGAATCGGTTCTATGGCATGACGATGAACACGTACACCTCGTACACCTACATCTACATGCTGTACCACTACGCCTACTACTCAGGATCTGCGACGGGCGTGGGAACGTGGTTCAAGTTCAACAACAACATGCTCAGCTACGAGCCTGACGGAACGCAGAACATCTACTACTACGGATGCTTCTTCTACTCAGGCTACTACAGCCAGGTCGCGGGTATCGTCGACATCAACCACAACACGCAGCGATTCGCGGGTGGTCTGGGAACGACGTATTACACCTACTACCCGATCTACCTGTATGGGTACGGCACAAACGGTGGCGACGGCCCGGATACGTGGCACCACTACAACAACATCTACGAGTACAACAGGCCGAACATCTACTACGGTATGATGCTCTACTATGTGTGCGCCAACTTCTACTCGGACTACAACATCGTCAACTGGTGGACGAACCCGTACCAGTACGCGGTCTACTTCTACTCGACGGGTTGCGGATCCGTGTATGCGACGCAGTACTCGCAGTATCCGAGCGCGACTGGTAAGGATCTCAACACCATGACGCAGGTGAACCTCACGTTCGCCAACCCGTCAGTAGCGGACTTCCACATTCCAGGTGGCTGTGCTCCGTTCGTTGGTGAGTCGCGCGGCCTTTACCTGTCGTATGTCCCACGCGACGTCGACAATCAGCTGCGGAGCACCTTCCGTTCGGACATCGGTGCGGACGAAGGAGACTTCAACTCCGACGGTATCCGCGTGACGGCGCCGACAACCGGCGACCAGTTTACTAGCGCCGTGCCCGTCACGGTGACGTATACGACCAATCGTCCGCTCAATGTTCGAATCGAACTCTCGACGAACAATGGAACGAACTGGACACAGGTCGGATTGGTCAACCCGACGATTGCGGGTACGAACACGTTCACATTTACGACGCCATACGTCGAGACGAATACAGCTCGTGTTCGCGTAACGAGTGTCGGAAATTCGTGCGAGGCGCATACGTCCAACGCTTTTGCGATTGTACACCCGGCGCTGACGGTGGTTCGGCCAAACGGTGGCGAGAGCCTGGTTCCGA
>CAYWXV010000171.1:0-2469 GCA_964462535.1 uncultured Alphaproteobacteria bacterium | reverse complement strand
GATAGATGCAAAGAGAAGGCCCCTTCGGGAAACCGGAGGGGCCTTCTCGTGTTGGTCAGTGGGATGTCGCAAGGGTGCCGAGTCTTGTCCTGACGCGACTTTTCTTTGACCTGAACGGCTGTTACGGTCAGAGTGCGGCATTGCGTTTTTTTTGCGAAAATCAGCCAGAGCGGCACCTGAACGGTGCACTGTGGAGTACGCCGACGTGGACAGTTCGAGTAGTTCGTGCTGAGGGTTGTGAAACTTTCTTGCGGTGGTTGGGTTCTCCGAATAATCACCCCATCACCCTTCCGCGGGCAATCGTCCGCACACACCCCCATATCCGGGTTATTGGTACCCGGAGCAGTTTCGCCCAATCGAGACGATCGGCGGCCTCGCATGACACCCGTTCAGATGGCTGAATTCGTGCAATGTCGGGCCCCCGCGCAGGTCGGCTCAGAATCTTGACATACGCCTGCAATTGATTGATGCGCGGGAGCCATCCGGAGCTGGACACTCTGGCTCTTCCGCGAATCGCCCTGTCGAACCGGATTCGCATGCCGTGCCTGCTAGATCTGCCGTCACAACGACGCGGACGCTCGCGTGCTGAGTTCCCATCGGCTACATCCCAAAACACCCAAATCAATCTTGAGGTGATGCACATGCATTCAACAGCTGCGATCCGCTTGGACCGGCGGACGTTCGGCAGGGTCGCGAGTTCCCTCGTTGCCCTGTTGGTAGCGTTTCTGATGTCATCCTCTGCCTGGGGGCAGATGAGTGGCACGTACACAATTGGTGGAACGAGTCCTACCTACACTACCATTGACGCGGCCGTTTCGGCCCTTAACTCAACGACCGTCTCAGGACCAGTGACGTTCCTGATCCGCTCTGGGACGTATACGCCGTCGACGCTGTATTTGTACAGCCGAACAGGTATGAGTGCGACGAATACCGTGACGTTCCGTCCGGACGTTGGAGCGACAGTCTCAATAAGCGCAAGCATTGCCAACGGGGCGATTTTTCGCTTCAACAACGGCGACTACTATCGCATCGATGGGTCGAATACGGTGGGCGGAACGACGCAGGATATGACGATTTACAATTCGAATTCGTCGTATGGTTCAGCAGTCCTCTTCGAGAGCAATGCAGACTACAACATTGTTCGCAACGTGAAGCTGTTGAGCGCGTCGACCTATGCCACCACGGCGTATGGGGCAACAGTTCATTTCGCGCAGGGGGGCAATGACTCAAATCTTGTGCAGAACTGCATTATCGGCGATCCGGTGGGCTCAATTCGCTCGTCGTATCACGTGTGGTCGTATGGCTCGAGCACGTCTCAGTTCAACATCGGCAATAAGGTATTGGACTGTGAGATCGTGAACTGGGGGCAGACATCCGGCTCGTACAGCATGTACGCCATTTATGTCAACTATTACAACCTCGGTATGATCATCGAGGGTAATAGGGTCCATCAGCCAATCGGCTCGTACTACTATTATGGCTATGTGATGTACGTCTACGAGTACTACGGGTATTCACGTAACACTGCTATCGAACGCAATCGGTTCTATGAACTGGTTCGAGGGACGCAGTATGCTTACGGCTACTGGTTCCTTTGTTATCACTACGCGTACTACTCAGGATCGGCGACCGGAGTCGGAACAAACTTCCGGTTCAATAACAACATGATCAGTCATGATCAGTCCGATATCTACTGGTACGGGTTGTATCTCTACTCTGGGTATTACAGCCAAGTCGCGGGCACGATTGACGTGAATCACAATTCATACAGAATTGCCGGTACTGCCGGTTCATACTATACGTATTATCCGCTGTACGCCTATGGTTATGGCACGAATGGCGGTGACGGCCCGGATACGTGGCATCACTACAACAATATCTACGAGTACAATCGGGCGAATGTCTACTACGGTTGGATGTTGTACTACGTTTGCGCCAACTTCTACTCGGACTACAACATCGTCAATTGGTGGATCAATCCGTATCAATACGCCGTCTACTTCTACTCGACGGGTTGCGGATCGGTCTACGCGACGCAGTTCTCGCAGTATCAGTCGTCGACCGGCAAGGATCAGAACTCGATCACGCAGGTAAACCTGACCTTCGCCAATCCTTCGGGTGGGGACCTCCACATCCCGGGTGGTTGCGCCCCGTTCGTCGGAGAGTCCCGTGGGCTTTATCTGTCGTACGTTCCTCGTGACGTTGACAACCAAACCCGCAGCACGTTCCGTTCCGATATTGGCGCCGACGAAGGTGACTTTAATTCCGACGGTATTCGCGTGACCGCGCCAACGACCGGTGACCAGTTCACAAGCGCGGTTCCTGTCACGGTGACCTACACAACCAACCGTCCGCTCAACGTCAAGATCGAGCTCTCCACGGATAACGGTACTTCGTGGACTCAGGTTGGTCTGGTGAGTCCGACGGTAGCCGGAACGAACACCTTTACGTTCACGACACCGTACGTCG
>CAYWXV010000170.1:0-2480 GCA_964462535.1 uncultured Alphaproteobacteria bacterium | reverse complement strand
TGAAGGATGAAGGATGAAGGATGAAGGATGAGGGATGAAGGATGAAGGATGAAGGCTGAAGTATGAAGGTTTGAGGATGAAGGATTGAGGATCGAGGCCGAAGGATGAAGAGCTGAGGGATCTTAGGCGGCCAGGTTCTGGAAGTTGGCTATCTGCCGCGTTGGGGCGAGTGTGCCTCCAGGTTCGATCTGGGGACGTCGATCGACATCTGCCCCCGGTCATTCGACCGCGAACGACGGGCATCTGAACACTGAAAACGAACAATTCCCCACCCAATGCTCTTCCTTCGACACGACGATCCACGGTGGCAGAGGCTGATGGACCGCGACGACAATGCGTCGATCTATCACCTTCCGGCCTGGAGTCGGTTGATGGCGGAATGCTATGGGTACAGGCCGGGTATCTATGCGATCGAGGGGGATGGGGGAGAACTGGCGGCAGGACTGCCGGTTATGGAGATTCCCTGGCGCCCCGGACGTGGACGCTTCGTCTCGCTCCCGTTCAGCGACTACGTCCCCGTCCTCGCCGTTGACGACGCTTCCCGTCGCTCACTTGTTGAAGCTCTCGTCGCTCATCACTCCAGAACGGACACCCCGCCCCTCTATCTTCACACCAGCATCGATCCGTTATCACCCGAGGTCTTCCCCGGGGCCGAATATTTCCGACACGTGGTTACACTCGATCCAGACCCGCACGTCATGATGACGCGTTTCGATCGAACGCGTGTCCGACAACCTCTGGAAAAAGCGCTCGCATCTGGCCTGGAGATCGTACAGGCTGGTGGTATGGAAGAGTACTACCAGCTACACCTGCAAACTCGTCAAAGGCACGGATCGCTCCCACAGCCACGACGTTTCTTCCAACTACTGGACTCAATGATCATCCGTCAAGGGCATGGAATGGTCCTTCTTGCCAGACAGGGAGGCGTTTTCGTAGCAGGATCGATCTTTGTCTGGAATAGAGCACGGATAGAGTACAAGTACAACGCATCGATGCCGACATATTGGTCCCACTCCCCCAATCATCTCCTCCTCTGGAACGCAATCATGCGCAGCCCGGACCTCGGTTGTCGCCTCCTTGACCTTGGGAGGACCGACATATCTGCCCAGGGTCTCCGGGATTTCAAGAGTTCCTGGGGGGGAGAAGAATCGACCCTCACCTACACCGCAATCGGTGCTGGAAGGGGAGAGAGGAGGGGGCCTTCGTCGAAGTGGATGCACGTCGTTGCGCGACACGCGCCATCAAGCCTTCGGGCACTTCTCGGACGCCTCCTCTACAAGCGATTCGGATGATTGATTCCTCCCGTCTCCTCTTGACATCGGCCAATCATCCCGCCAGGTTCTGGCGGCTGGTCGATCGCGATCCCTCTTTCGCTGCCTGGGAAGAGGGGGCCCGCGAGGCCCTTGGCGAACTCGGCAATTTGCCCGCCGCGCTCGCCTACCGGGGGCTTGGAGAGCTCATTGAGGACATACTGGTCGAGGGTCAATTCGGCGCGGATCACTGGAGGCTGAGCCCCCCGCGTCGACTCTATTACGGAGGCGTGCGGCGCTTCATGCCATCATCCCTTCGGCCCCTCATGCGTCGCAGCCTTCTTGCGCCACAACGCAAGGAGTTCATCCTCGACTGGCCGGTCGAGGAACGGTGGAGCCGCTTCATGCGGCGCACGCTGGAGAACACCCTCCGCATCGACGGAGGGACGCGGGCAAGCAGACTGGCCTTCTGGCCTGACGGATCCCGGTTCTCCATCGTCCTGACGCATGACGTCGAATCGGCCCGGGGTCTCGACTTCCTTCCTGAAGTCCTTGACCTCGAAGAGCGGTACGGATTCCGCTCACTTGTCAATCTGGTTCCCCGAGAGTATCCGATTCCTGATGGATTGATCGGACACCTTCATGAGCGGGGATTTGAAGTCGGCGTTCACGGCCTGGATCACAGCGGCGACCTCTTTCTCGATGCCGAACGATTTGCCCGTCGCGCAGTCGAGATCAACACCCACCTGATTCGGTGGGACGCCGTCGGGTTCCGTGCCCCCTTCACGCATCGTAATCCAGAGTGGATGCAGATGCTTGACGTCGAATACGACAGCTCGTTCTTTGACACTGATCCATTTGAATCGATACCCGGTGGTACGATGGCCATCTGGCCATTCTTCATGGGGCGCTTCGTCGAACTTCCATACACGCTCGTGCAAGACCACACTCTTGTGGAAACGCTACGTGAGACTACGCCTAAGCTTTGGCTGCAGAAGGTGGACGTCATTTCTGGGCACGGGGGGATGGCCCTGCTGATTTCGCATCCCGACTACCTGCGGAAAGGAATCGGTATGGCTATCTACGAGGAGTTCTTAAGAGAAATGGCGGCGCGTGGCGATGCGTGGAAGGCTCTTCCGCGCGACGTCGCACGCTGGTGGAGGCGACGAGCCGAAGCAACTCCAGACGAAATGAGGACGATGGCGGTGGAGGAGGGATGAAGGGTGAAGG
>CAYWXV010000169.1:0-2501 GCA_964462535.1 uncultured Alphaproteobacteria bacterium | reverse complement strand
GACTTCAACTCATTCTTTGTCTATGAACTACGCCGACGGTCCTTTTGTCTCGGAACTCTGCAGCCTGCTTGCGCTCTCATCACCGCCAACTCTCGTCCGCTCGAATACCAACCTGATCTATGACTGCGGCGATGTCTTTCTGAGGCTCACGCCGAATGCGTTTCGTCCCATCGAGGACGTGACGCGGGAGCTGCGGTGGCTGGGCTACGTGGGGGCGCGCATGGAGAACGTGGTTCGCGTTGTTGGCGACGATCCGACGGAGACAACGCAATTCGTCTTCGGGGAGGAGAGTTTTACGGTGACGCGATTCGAGCGCATGGTCGGTAGACCAGTCGAGAAGGGGGAGTGGGGACCAGACCATTTCGAACGCCTGGGGGCGTTGACTGGCACACTCCATCGCCTGGCGCAGGATTACTCGGCTCCTGAAGCACTGGATCTCCACGAATGGGATCGCGTCCCCGAGGCCTGCCTTGCGCAAAACCTCCCGGATGATGTGCGTGAACTTCCTGCGTTGAACCTGAAGGCGTATGAATACATGCGCGACATGCCCCGCAACGCCGAGAGCTATGGTCCCATTCACTACGACCTACACGCAGGCAACTACCTGATCGCCCCCGATGGCAGGCTGATGCTGTTCGACTTCGAGAACTCCTGTCGTGCACACAACATCAACGACATTGCGGTCGCGCTCTACTACGCTCGACTTAGCAAGTTCTCCGGCAACGGCGATGACTTCGATGCATTATTCCTCGAATCCTTCTGGAAGGGATACGAGAAGGAGTACACCGTACCTGCTGCAGAGGTCGAGGCAATTCCCTGGCTGTTGTTAAATCGCAGCTTGATCCTCTACGGCTACCTGCACAAGATCTGGCTCGGTGAATGGACCAACGAGCAGCAGGAGTATGCGGATCGCGTGGAACGTGGTATCGTTCGGATGCGAAGCGAGCTCGGTGTGTGATGGGTCTATGTTCATACATCGGATTCACCACGGGGAGCACACGCAAGCTCCCGATTGGGCAATCCTACATCAGTCGCCCAGCAACCCAGCAGCCCAGCGGCGAAACCTCAGATCAATCCCTCCCGGAATGACAAACCCGCTACCCGAATCACCCACCAGTAACGATCTCATCGAACGACTGCGCGCGATTCCTCTTCTGTCACAGATCCCTCTCAACGAAGTCGAGTGGCTCGTGGAGCATGGCGAGGTTGTGAGGTACGATGCAGGTTCGTTGCTCACGGAGCGCGGAGAGCGCGTCCCGGGAACAATCGTCGTTCTGAAGGGGCGTCTCGCGACCTACACGAATCAGGATGGCACCTGGCGAAAGGCGGTCGACTGGAACGAGGGGGATATCAGCGGATACCTCCCATACTCGCGCATGGACAAGGCACGGGGGAACACCTATGCGGACGAACCTTCCGAAGTGTTGATGGTCCCGCGCGCAATTGCTGAATCGCTTCCGGTCGTCTGCCCCGTGCTCACCGCGTCGCTGGTGCATGCCATGGTCGACCGAACTCGCGAGTTCAAGTACAGCGATGTCCAGGTGGAGAAGTTCGCTTCGCTCGGGAAGCTCGCAGCGGGGATTGCGCATGAACTCAATAACCCAACATCGGCAGCGCTTCGTGGGGCGCAACTGATGACGGAGGCCCTTGCAGAATCGCACGCGTCGTGGCGCGCGTTGGAGTCCGTTCATCTACGGGATGAGGAGCGTGCGACGCTGGAAGAAGTTCGAACGCATTGTCTGGCGGCGACACGGCGCGTGGACGTCACGCCACTCGAACATGCCGAGCGAGAGGAGGCCTTTGCGGACTGGTTGCTCGATCATGGGATCGACGAATCGTTCGCGGCTGATCTGGTCGAGGCGCACGTCGAGGTCGAACCGCTAACGCGGCTCTCCGATGGGATGGAAGGGGAGAAGCTTAGCGCTGCAGTTCGATGGGTAGCTGCTGCGTGTGCGCTACAGGGGCTGGCACGCGAGATCGAACACGCGATGACACGCGTCCATAGTCTGGTGACCGCGGTGAAGGGATACACGTACATGGACCGCGCATCGGCGCCGATGGAGGTGCATGTGGAGGTAGGTCTGGCCGATACGGTTGCGATCCTTGCCGCAAAGGCTAGAGACAAGGGTGTTGCTCTGCGCATCGATGTGAAGGGTGAACTCCCCACCGTGATGGGTTTTGGCAGCGAGCTGAACCAAGTTTGGTCGAATCTCATCGACAACGCGATCGACGCCGTGGGTGAGGAGGGGCGCGTGACCGTCACGGCATCGCACAACAGCACATCCGTTTCTGTCCGCGTGCTCGACAATGGACCGGGCATTCCAAAGGAGATCGAACATCAGATATTCGATCCCTTCTTCACCACGAAACCGGTGGGAGAAGGGACCGGGCTTGGGCTCGGTATCGTCCAGCGATTGGTGGCGCAGAATGAAGGTCGCCTCTCCGTTACATCGGAACCAGGTAGGACGGAGTTTTGCGTGACGTTGCCGGTGTGGGAGGGG
>CAYWXV010000168.1:0-2506 GCA_964462535.1 uncultured Alphaproteobacteria bacterium | reverse complement strand
CCTAATTCCCAATTCCCTCATTCCCGATTCCCCACTCCCTACTCCCTCCCGTCCCCCTCCAAACGTCGCTTTGTCAGCACGACCGCGCCGACGGCAGCGGCAAGAAGGACCAGGGAAATCATCTCGAAGGGAAAGACATACGTCGTAAAGAGAGCCTTGCCTACACCCTCGATCGATCCGTTTTCGATGGCCTTGGGAGAGAGGGCGGTAATCTGATGTGACGACCGAGTTACCGCGAAGATGATCCCTCCGCCGAGGAGGATCGCAAGCCCAACGCCCACCGATTCTTTCGACACGATGTTCTGACTCAGCCGCTCTTCGTTCCCCAGGTTCAGAAGCATGATGACGAAGACGACCAGTACCATGATCGCTCCGGCGTAGACCAGAACCTGAATGGCGGCCATGAACTGCGCCTGCAGCGATAGATAGAGTCCAGCAAGCATCAGAAAGTGCATCACCAGAAACATCACGGCTGTGATCGGATTCTTGCGCGTGATGACGGCGAGTGCGCTCAGGACAGAGAGTACGGCGATGACGAAGAAGATAATGCGATCAGGAGTCATGACCGGTCAGCGGAAGACGTGAGGTTAGGGGAAAGTCTTGGACGACGATTGAACGTCCGTCGGATCGTGAGGCTGTTCAAATCGTGCGAGGTCAAGCCGCGCGACGAAGTGCGAATGAGACGTACCAGCTTTCGCCGCAGTGAGCGATGAGGAGCGCAACGCAGAGGTCGCGCGCATTTCAACAGCCTCAGCCTCCTACGGAGTGAGACGAAGAATTGTCCGGGGGAACGGAATCGCTTCGCGGATATGCTCGAGTCCGCAGATCCAGGCAACCATCCGTTCAAGACCCATGCCGAAGCCGGAGTGGGGGACCGAGCCGTAGCGGCGGAGGTCAAGGTACCATTCGAAGACCTCCATCGGAAGCTTCTCGTGTTCGATGCGGCCCCGCAAGACGTCGATGTCCTCTTCACGTTGCGAACCGCCAATGATCTCGCCGTAGCCTTCGGGGGCAATCACGTCCATCGCCATGACGACATCGGGGTTGGTCGCATCCCTCTTCATATAGAAGGCCTTGACCGCAGTCGGATAATGCGTGATGATCACCGGCGTGGAGTAGTCCTCGCTCACCAGCGTCTCGTCAGGTGCGCCGAAATCCTCGCCCCACGGAATATCCCGTCCCTTGCTATGAAGAATCTCGACCGCTTCGGTGTAAGTGATGCGTGGGAACGGCTTCTTGATGCCTTCCAACTTCGCAACGTCTCGTTCCAGGTTCTCCAGTTCCGCGCGGCAGTCATTCAGGACACACTCGACGATATAGCAGATGAAGTCCTCGGCGAGCGCGGCATTCCCCTCCAGGTCCATGAATGCGACCTCCGGCTCAATCATCCAGAACTCGGTCAGGTGACGGCGGGTCTTGGACTTCTCCGCGCGGAACGTCGGTCCAAAGGTGTAGACCTTGCCAAAGGCCATCGCGCCGGCTTCGCCATACAACTGACCCGTCTGTGCCAGGTAGGCGTGTCCCAGATCGAAATACTCGGTGGAGAAGAGGTTGCTCGTCCCTTCTCCGGCGTTGGCGGTCAGAATTGGGGAATCGAGGAGTGTGAATCCGTGCGAATCGAAATAGTCCCGAATCGCCTTGATGATTCGATGCCGAACACGAATGATGTTCCAGGGGCGCGACGAACGAAGGTGGAGGTGCCGGCGGTCGAACAGGAAGTCGATGCCGTGCTCCTTGGGAGAAATCGGGTAGTCGACTGCCTGCTGAATCAACGTGAAGTCGCGTGCATCCAGCTCGTACACGCCCGGCTTCTTTGGATGCTCCACGACGACGCCACGCACGCTGAGACTGCTCTCCTGCGTGATTTCGTCGAAGCGCTCAAACGCGCCGTTCTCCGAGCTACCCGCGCCGAAGACGCATTGTACCTGTCCTCCGCCATCGCGAAGGATCAGGAACTTCACATTCTTGCTGCCGCGACTGTTGTAGCACCATCCGGCCAGGGTGACCTCTTCACCGACGTGGTTGCGCAGGTCGCGTATCTCGACACGGTCGGCGACGAGTGAGGAATCCGACATTGTACTGGGTTTGCTGAATGAAAGGAGCGCAAAGGTAGCAAAAGGTCGGCTTCTGGGCGACTGGGCTTCGGGGCTTCTGGGCGGCTGGGGTTCTGGGCGTGCATGGGTCCGAGCTGCTTGCACGTTTGTGACTTCACCGCCAACTAGAGACCAGCGACGTCCAGCATCTCCACCAATTGCGCTCGAATCCTCTCCTGAATCTCCGCCGCTTCGGCACGCGAGGCGTCGGCGCGCCCTTCAATGGGATATCCAATGTGGACCTTGACTGGTCCTGATTTCACCCTGTTGTCGTGTCGCGACATGAGGTTATACGTGCCCGCGATGGCGACCGGGACCATGGGGACCCCGGAACGGATCGCAAGCATGAAGCCCCCTCGCTTGAACGGCGCCAGTTTGCCGTCGGAGGTTCTGGTGCCTTCAGGGAAGATGAT
>CAYWXV010000167.1:0-2517 GCA_964462535.1 uncultured Alphaproteobacteria bacterium | reverse complement strand
CATCGCGGTCGTTGGCTCCGATCCCGTCCCCTCTCATCCTTCATCCTTGATCCTTGATCCTTCATCCTTCATCCTTCATCCTTCATCCTTCATCCTTCATCCTTCGCCGCTATCCTTCATCCTTCACGCTTGCCATCGTTCTACACCAGCACGATGTGTGTCACCTCAGGGGGACAATTGAGCCGCATCGGAATGCCGACGGTACCAACGCCGCGCGAGACGTAGAGCTGCGATTGCTGATTTGTCCTCGATCCATAGAGCCCGGCGATGTAGTTGGAGGCAAGTGAGGCGAACGACAGGTTGATGTTGTCAATTCGCGCGAGGACCACCTGCCCACCATGTGTGTGGCCGCTAAGCATCAGATCGAGATTCAAGGAACTGTACTCTTCGAACGGATAGGGCTTGTGACAGAGGAAGATCGTCGGATCGTCCTCGGCGATACCCGTGAGCATCGATTCGATCGTCCCCTTTTCGGTCCTGCCGTTCTCGACGTACGACCTGATATCGTACACGTCATGATCGTCGATCCCAGTCAGATAGAGCTTCTTCCCTCCCTTTTCGATCGATACGTTTGATCCACGAAGGAGCTTGATACCGGCCTGCTCCACCTCGCGGCAAACGGTCTCGATATCACCGGTGTAGTAGTCGTGATTCCCGGTGACACCATACACACCGTGGCGTGCCCGAAGCCGGCTGAAGGCTTCACCAAAGGGATACACCTCGCGCAACTTGCTGTTGACGAAATCGCCCGTCACCACGGCGATGTCGGCGTCCATGCCGTTGAGAACATCCACGTACCGCTCCATGTCGGCCCGATTCATGAAGACCGACGAGTGAACATCGGAGATCATCGCGATCGTCGTCCCCTTCAGCTCCACGGGGAGGTTGGGGATCTTGACGACGACCCGCTCAACAGTGTAGTCGTCCGTGGAATCGAGCGCGCTCACGGTGGTCGCGCTTGTTGCAAGTCCCGCCAGCGCAAGCCCACCATTCCAAAGGAACCTTCTTCTCGAGTCCTGCACCATTTCGTCAACGACCTCTTCCAACGGGGTCGATCGGCCAGGGACCGTCCGCACCGGAACCGTGGCACGCTTTCGACGAAGTCGGTGGACGAGCGGAACGAGATGTCGTTTCCCCAGGAAGTAGATGCCAAAGAGCCCGGCCTGCAGATGGAGAACAACCCATGGCGTAACCATCTGATGGATCACTTCATCTATCCAGGCTGGATGAAATGCCTTGTACAGGATGAAGCTGTGAATCAGGGGGAGATCCAGGAAGAGAATCAGGGCGATCATTCCGTAGCGTGTCCAGCGGCGGAGCTCCGGCCGTCCCTGCGGCAGACCACGGATCGCGGCACGCATCGCCAGGAAATGAAAGGCCGCGATCGCCACGACGATCGCGGCCTGAATCAAAAAGAGAACCGATTTATGGGTCATGATCTATGTAAAACGATTGTGCGCCAAACCTACCCAATGACGCACAATCGGCGGTTGTCATGTTGCGACCCGGAATAGAAAGAGAAGTTGAACGGTAGATGTGACAGGTCAAACGATCAAGGTCCACTGTTCACTGCTGGTCACCCCGCCTGGGGCGTGTTGGTTTTCGAACCCTCGACCGAAGCTGCGGCCTGTTCAAGCATAACGGCCAGAGGTCAACTTGCGGGTTCGGTCCCGGAACGAATCTGATTCCGCCCCCTGCCTTCGCCCCTCCGCCCCAGGAATGCCGCGCCAGGCGAGAGGGACTGGGGAGCTGTCCCTCTCGGTCCCAGCACTATTTTTTGAATGCCGGTACCTATTCTGATACACACATAGCTCTTCACGATGCGCAACCTGCTCCGAACGACCCGCAGACTACTGGGCTTAAGCCCCATGCGTCGGCTTCTCCGTCGTCTGCGTGAACATGGCGTCGACCTCTCCACACTACATGCCATCGAGTTGTTTGGAGGAAGCGGGACGTTTCACACCGTGGATTATGCTTCGCGCGTTGCGTCGCTGGAAGTGTGGGAGGTTGATCGGCGCTACGAGGCATCACTCCGTCACCATCTCCCTGCTGCTCACCTCCGCTTTGTCGACACGTTTGCCGAAATCGAAAGGACCACGGAAACGTTCGACATGATTGTGGTGGACAACCCGATGTCGACGTGGGATGGTCGCTGCGAGCACTTCGATCTCTTCCCCTCAATCTTCCGACTCGTCAAGGACCGTGCGATCGTGGTGCTGAATGTCATTCCCCAGCTCACTCCCGCCGCGCGCGAACGCTACCCTTACCTCTTTAATCGAGAACAGGCAATTCGGCGAGCAGCTTTCTACCGCACGACGCATCCGGACGAGGTTCCGCTCGAGAAGATGATGGAGACCTACACACGGCTTGCGCGTGCGTCCGGGTTTCACATCGAATGGAGTCTGCTGGTGCGGCGGCACTTCGTCTACTATCTGGCAATGCAACTGGGGTCTGGACAGGGACTGGGGACTCGGGACTGGGGGCTGGCCGTGGTGAAGAGTCCACAGCCAAATGCCG
>CAYWXV010000166.1:0-2545 GCA_964462535.1 uncultured Alphaproteobacteria bacterium | reverse complement strand
TCGGAACCAGGCTCTCGCCACCGTTTGGCCGAACCACCGTCAGCGCCGGGTGTACGATTGAGAACGCGTTCGAGGTGTGTGACTCACAGGCGTTGCCAACGCTCGTCACGCGCACGCGGGCCGCATTCGTCTCGACATACGGCGTCGTAAACGTGAACGTATTCGTTCCGGCGATCGTGGGGTTGACCAATCCAACCTGCGTCCAGTTCGTTCCATTGTTCGTCGAGAGTTCGATTCGAACGTTCAGCGGACGGTTGGTCGTATACGTCACCGTAACGGGAACCGCGCTTGTAAACTGGTCGCCGGTGGTCGGAGAAGTCACACGGATACCGTCCGAGTTGAAATCTCCCTCGTCTGCGCCTATGTCAGATCGGAAGGTGCTCCTTAGCTGGTTATCGACGTCACGGGGTACGTACGACAGATAGAGTCCGCGGGACTCGCCGACAAACGGTGCACAACCGCCAGGTATGTGAAGATCGCCCGAGGCCGGGTCGGCGTAGGTGATGTTCACCTGCGTCATGGTGTTGAGATCCTTGCCGGTCGAGCTTGGATACTGCGAGAACTGCGTCGCGTAAATCGAGCCGCAGGTTGTCGAGTAGAAGTAGACGGCATACTGGTAAGGAGTCTGCCACCAGTTGACGATGTTATAGTCCGAATACCAGTTAGCGCAGACGTAGTAGATGATCATGCCGTAATAGACGTACGGCCTGTTGTACTCGTAGATATTGTTGTAGTGATGCCACGTATCCGGGCCATCACCACCATTCGTGCCATATCCGTAGAAGTACATCGGGTAGTACGTATAGTACGTTGTCCCAACTCCGTTGGCGAATCGCTGCGTGTTGTGGTTAATGTCGACAATGCCGGCCACCTGGCTGTAGTATCCCGAGTAGAAGAAGCAGCCGTAATAGTAGATATTGTCTGTTCCCGGCGCGTCGAAGTTGATCATGTTGTTGTTGAACTTGAACCACGTCCCGACGCCCGTTGCGGAGCCCGAGTAGTACGCGTAGTGGTACATCAGGTAGATGTACGTGTACGACGTGTACGTATTCATGTTCATACCGTAGAACCAGTTGCGCTCGACGACGGTATTGCGCGAGTAGCCGTAGTACTCGTAGATGTACAGCCAGTACTCGTAGTAGTAATACGCCGGCGAGGTCTTGTGCATCTTATTCCCCTCGAAAATGAATCCGAGGTTGTAGTAGTACAGGTAGGCCGGATAGAGCGTGCTAGCGTAACCTGTCGGTCCCCAGTTGACGATGTCGCATTCAAGCACTTTGTCGCCAATGTTAAACTGCGACGTGCTTGACCCATACGCATACACAGCATACTGGGCCCTCACGGTTCCGGTGGGATCGCCGAGCTGACATCGCATCACTGTGTTAGAGTCATTTCCCCCTGTTGCGAAATGGACGATGGCACCGTAAGACGTCGTGGCGTAGTAGGACGCACTAAGCATCTTGCAATTCCGCACAACGTTGTAGTCGGCATTGTTCTCGAACAGCACACACGATCCGTACGACGTGTTCGAGTTGTAGATCGTCATATCCTGAGACGAACCGCCAACGGTGTTTGAACCGTCGATGACGTAGTAGTCCCCATTGTTGAACCGGAAGATCGAACTGCTTCCGAGGCTTGCACTGATCGTTACCGTGGCGCCGACGTCGGGTCGGAACGTCACGGTATTCGTCGCGCTCATTCCGGTGCGCGGCGTCAGACTGAGCGCCGCGGAAGGCGTGTACGTTCCAGAGCGAATCAGGAACGTCACCGGGCCCGAGACTGTTGTGGAGTTGAGGGCCGAAACAGCCGCATCAATCGTGGTGTAAGTCGGACTTGTGCCGCCGATCGTATACGTGCCGCTCATCTGGGCACTTGCGGGCGTAGACAGAAGAAGGGCCAGCAGAACCGCCGACATGATCGCGGCGGATCTACTCCAGGTCCATCGTTCTGCTTGGAGCGTAACTGCTCTTTGCATGTTCCTCACCTAAAAAGATGATAGGGTGAATGGTATGCCGGTGGTACATGAGCAGGCAATCGCTGTCTATCGCTCAGGGTGATTAACGACGGACCGCGTGCAGGTGCCTGATGCACATGCCCACCGGCAGATCGATGCATGCCGAATGAACGGACCGTCCAAGCCCGAACATCCACGATGCCACGATCGCAGTAATGGTATGTGAGATGCTATCGAGGAGGTGCTCGTCGATCCATTCCTTTCCGGTCTGCTCTGCCCTATGGTGGCTTTGCAGATTTGGGTGAGCCGGATTGGTCCGAATCGCGAGATGAATCGAATACTCAGTCGCCAGAACAGGCGGAGCATGGTCGATTCCCTAAGATACACTTCAGAACACGGAGAATGTGAGAAAGTTTCCTGACAGGTCGTCAAGCGCCATTTCAGCGAAAAACGACACTTGTCTCGACCTCAATAAACGAAGGCCCCTCCGGTTTCCCGAAGGGGCCTTCTCTTTGCATCTATCTCTCCGGTCATCCCGCGACGACCGGACAGCTCCTTATCGGACGATTGTCAAGGTGCCGCGTGCGACCC
>CAYWXV010000165.1:0-2571 GCA_964462535.1 uncultured Alphaproteobacteria bacterium | reverse complement strand
TACCACTACCGTCTGGTGGTGGGTGGCGTAACCTTGAACCGAAGCCTGGTGGTGACCCGCTAGGCACAAAACATAGAGTCTGACGTAACAGCACGGGGCCGATCATCATCACATGATCGGCCCCGTGCCCGTTTTTTGTACGGAATTGCCCCTCGCTAGCACGTGCACACAAGAAATCGCTTTTCGCTTTGCTGGAATGAGGATATTTTCCTCGGGTCCTAGAGATAGCGCCGGGACCACACAAAACGCAGATATCGAAAAGGTCAACGATCGATTCAGCATCGATGGCGTACTGCTTGCGCGTGAGCGTCGACCTTTGCACATAGCAATATTTCAATAGTCTATCACCCTTAGCACCCCATTGGAAGGAGCGACAAGCCACCATGGTACGACGTTTACTCCTAGCTGCGTTCGGGCTGTTCGTTCTGGCGGTACTGCCGTATCGCGCCAGCGCCCAACTTTCCAGCTACACATTTTCGGTTGGATCTGGTACTGAAAAGGTCCTTGCCAGTCCGAACTCCCTTTTCAAAGGGTCGCCGGGTGGAGGGATGTACTACAATCAGTCCTCCAGCGTCCAGAACATAGGGTTCACGTTCTTTTTCAACGGCACTGCTTACACGCAGTTCTCCGTGAGCACGAATGGTCTGATTGGACTCGGGTCGACACAGGTGTCAACTAACGGTGGCAACAACCTCGCCAGCAACAGCCAGCCGATCATCGCTCCCTTTTGGGATCAGATGCGTGTTTCTGGTGGCGTACAAGGATGTGGTAAGCCATCGATCACATACGAGGTTCAAGGGTCGTCCGGAGGGCGTGTCCTGGTTGTCAATTTCAATCAGATCGACGTCTATGCGTACACGCCGTCGTGGGGAACATGGCAGGCGCGGATGTATGAAGGCTCGAACAAGATTGAGTTTTACTACACCAAGTTTGATCCGTGCGATCGCTGCAATGGCTGGTACGGCTGTTACAGTACATCCGCCACCATTGGACTCGGTGCCTCGTCGTCGAACTTCGTAAGCGTAACGCCGAATGGAACGTCAGCGTCCGTCAGCTCGTCCACATCGTTCAACAGCATCAACGTGACGAGCGGAAGTACCACGAAGCCTGCTGATGGCACCCTCTACACATTCCTCCCGTGCACGTTCTTCCCAACAGGTCTTACGGGCCCCGGGAAGGGTGGAACCGCGAATCTTAACAATGGCGATGTCTTCTTCAACGGTTTCTGGACGTCGCTCGGCAGCCAGTCGCTTTATACCCCAATGATCATGCGCCTGACGGATGCTGCGTGCTCTGGGCAGGCGACGCTGGTGATCAGTGGACCGGCTGCGTCGGACTACTACTTTGGAACGCCAGGCACGCAAGTTCGCGTGGTCGATCTCTCCTTCGGCGCGATCGACACGATGAAGATGACGTTCAAACCAACGGCGACCGGTGTGCGCAACGCTACGCTCTCCGTTACGACGAACACGGGCTATGCAAGGACATTCAATCTTGCAGCAGCAGCCCCCAGGATCAATATCAGCGGCATAGTTCCCCAAGGTGGTACATCGGGCATGGCTACGGGGGATACCCTGATGAAGAGTATTAGCGTAAATCGCCTTGGCACAGGCACCTTCACGCCAATGCAGTTGGTCAACGTCGGGTCTCCCACTCCTGTGCAGATTACGTTCACGTTGGACGACCCCACCGGACAGTATCGAATCGAACCACCAGACACAATGCTGGCCGGGGGACAGACCGCCTTGCCGCGCATCACGTTCTCGCCTCTGGGCGTGGGTTACCAACCGGCTTTGCTCTATGTCAACACGCAGGACGAGATCCGGACGTACGTTCTCTACGCATATTCAGCAGCTCCCGGTGGACAGTTCTTCATCGGTGGGGCGGCAGTTGATTCGACGTCCGCGCTGTTCAACAACCAGGCTACGTGCGTCGGCGAGGGGGTCTTCTACTACCCCGTCACCTTGCGGAATATTGGCGACGGCGATTTCGTTATCAGCAACATCTATGGCTTCCAGGTGGACAGCATCTACCGTCAGGGGACGCCGAGCTATCCGTTGCTCAGAGACGAACGTGGCCGGTTGATTCCGACGGGTGAGTACTTCTTTACGGCACAGGCGCCTGGGAACGGTCCCGTTGCACCGCTCACAATGCCGCACATTATTCCCCAGGGAGTGACCGAGACGGTCTACCTTGCGTTTGTCCCCGGTCGTCCCGGCAAACGGTTCGTGCGCATGTTCGTCGAGTCGAACGGACAGAACTTCACGTATCCGGACACGAGCGGGGAGTTCCGCCTTGGTCTGCTCGCATTCAACACATACGGACGAGGGAACGCGAGCGTTCTGTCGGACAACCCGAAGGGTGGACTACCGAAATCGTTCATCTTCCCGAAGACACCAATCGGAACGTCGGTGACGAAGTGGCTCGTGCTTCAGAACGCTGGCAACTGTGCGTTGCGGATTGCTGAGAATGATCTGCGGATCTTCGCCGGTGATGTCGAAGAGATTCAGCTTGTTGGACTGTCGTCGACGTGGGTGCGCGATCCGTCGACTGGAGATCTTCTTCTGTCGC
>CAYWXV010000164.1:0-2627 GCA_964462535.1 uncultured Alphaproteobacteria bacterium | reverse complement strand
AAGGATGCAGGATCAAGGATCAAGGATGAAGGATCAAGGATGAAGGATCAAGGATCAAGGATCAAGGATGCAGGATGAAAGACGAAGGTCCTTTCCGGCTCCCCCTCTCTCAGAATTGAGAGAGGGGGGTTGGGGGGGTGAGAGCCTGGGGTTGGGGGGGTGAGAGCCTGGATGACGTATGAAATATGAAATATGAAATATGAAGTGTCCGGCTCCCCCCTCTCTCAGAATTGAGAGAGGGGGGTTGGGGGGGTGAGAGCCTGGGGATGGGGGAGTGAGAGCCTGGGGTTGGGGGGGTGAGAGCCGCGGGTCGGTGGGACAGAGAGCCCGGGAACCGACGTCACAAATCGTCGTCACAAACGATGACAACGCTACAGAGGCCGTCATTTCGCCCCCGCGCGGGGATTGCGTAGTTTTGCCGCCATACAATTCGAACGGACCCGCTTCGTTCTTCCGAAACATGCTGAGATCAATGCTTCCCGAGACGGCAGGCTCGACGAACATCGTTGAGATGGGGGATTACCCTCTCCTGGCTCAAATCAATTCGCCCCACGACCTTCGACAACTCCCCCCGGCACAGCTCCGTCAGGTGTGTGACGAGGTGCGGAACTATATGATCGACGTGATCTGCCGTGTGGGCGGGCATTTTGGCGCAGGTCTTGGAACCGTTGAACTCACGGTAGCGGCCCACTACGCCTTCAACACACCGGAAGACAAGATCGTCATCGACACAGGCCATCAGGCCTATCCCCACAAGATCATCACCGGCCGCAAGGAGCTTCTCCACACCATTCGCCAACGTCACGGGCTCTCACCGTTCCTGAAGCGTACCGAGAGCGAGTACGACGTCTTCGGAGCGGGACACGCCTCAACGTCGATCAGCGCCGCCCTTGGCATTGCCACCGCCCGTGACCTGGCCGGTAAGGACTTCAACGTCGTTGCAGTGATAGGTGATGGCGCGATGACAGGGGGGATGTCGTACGAGGCGATGAATAACTGCGGGCTGCAGAAGAGGAAGATCATTGTCGTTCTGAACGACAACAAGATGTCGATCGCACCGAACGTCTGGGCGATCAGCAACTACTTCACGCAGTTCGCGCAGACGTCCGTCGCTCGCAAGCTGCGTGATCGCGTCTGGGAGTTTGCCGGGGAGTTCGGTCGTTGGGGAGATCGCTTCCGAAAGCTCGCCGCCCGCCTGGAAGATGGTGTCCGTTCGGTCATAACTCCCGGTATGCTCTTCGAAGCGCTCGGGTTCACATACTTTGGACCGGAGAACGGACACAACGTCAACAAGCTTGTTGATCTCTTCGAATTTGCGAAGACGATCGACGGTCCGGTTCTCCTCCACGTGACCACGGAGAAGGGGAAGGGTTTCGCGCCGGCAGAGGCAGACGAGCTGCAGCGTCTCCATGCATTGAGCGGGCCGACGGATAAGATCACAGGCAAGGCGATCAAGAAGGCGACGAATGGTGTTGTGAAGCCACCGAAGTACCAGGACGTTTTTGGGAAGGCGCTCACAGAGATTGCACTGCGCGATCGACGTGTCGTGGGCATCACAGCCGCGATGCCCGACGGTACCGGGCTCGACCAACTGCAGAAAGGATGTCCCGAACAGTTCTTCGATGTAGGGATTGCCGAAGAGCACGCGGTCACGTTTGCCGCTGGGATGGCAACCGAGGGAGCTATTCCGGTTGTTGCGATATACTCGACATTTCTCCAGCGGGCCTTCGATCAGATTGTGCACGACTGTTCGATCCAGCATCTCCACGTCGTCTTTGCTCTTGATCGCGCAGGTCTTGCCGGCAACGACGGTCCGACCCACCATGGGTCACTCGACCTCAGCTATCTCCGTGTCATTCAGGACATCGTCGTGATGGCACCCCGTGATGAATCAGAGCTCCGCGACATGCTCTACACTGCGGTCTACTACGACAAGGGGCCGATTGCCATTCGCTATCCGCGTGGTGAGGGGATCGGAGTCCCGCTCCGGTCAGACTTCCGTTCGATTCCGATTGGGCGGGGTGAGGTGATGAAGAGTGGCTCCGATGTTGCCATCCTCGCGATTGGAGACATGGTCTGGCAGGCAATGCAGGCCGCGGAGATCCTGGAGAGTGAGGGCGTCTCCGTGGAAGTGGTCGACATGCGCTACGTCAAACCGCTCGACACTGAACTGATCGACGACATCTGCTCGCGTGTCGACAAGATCCTGACGGTGGAGAACAATGTGGTGGCTGGTGGATTTGGATCCGCCGTACTCGAACACGTCGCCACGCGGCCCTATCACGAGAAGGTCGATGTCCTTCTCCACGGACTCCCCGCGAACACGTTTGTCGAGCATGGTGATGCCAACGTTCTGCTGGGCGAACTCGATCTGCTGGGGGACGGAATCGCGCGGGTGGTGCGGCGCTTTATCGGACTTCCTGAGGACATCAGTCCCCTTGTGTCAGTCTGAGACGGAGTTTGGCGCGATAGGCCGATGGGGCTAACTTTGGCCCGCTTCGCCGCGATGGACCATCAACGCAAGCGTTGACTCTGTAGCTCAGTCGGTAGAGCATCTGACTTTTAATCAGAGGGTCCTGGGTTCGAGTCCCAGCGGAGTCACTTCAAGATTGGACAAGGGAATCTCC
>CAYWXV010000163.1:0-2706 GCA_964462535.1 uncultured Alphaproteobacteria bacterium | reverse complement strand
CCATATTGGTACGCCGACCACACCACTAATTCTTGCGCACCGTTCCATGGTGACACCGGCACCACTGCTGACTCCGTCGTCAGGCTCACGGGAACATCCCGATCACGCCTCAGCGTCCCTCTGCGTTTAACCATACTGCGAACCCACGCTGCACTAAGAACTGGCACACGTACCGTCAGGTTCGCCATTCCCAATTGAACATGCGCCCGGCTCCAACAGGTGAAGCCGGGCGCGCGTTGTCATGAAGGCGCTACTCGATTATCGCGTGATGACAAAGGGGATCGACCCGTTGACATCTCTCGATTCGATACGTAGCCGATACGCTCCGGCGCGAAGTGCCGAGACATCGATCGGTAGCTCATTCGTCCCATCTACGATATCGATGAATCGCGTCTCGATCGTCCGTCCTAAAGGATCGACAATCGAGACCAATGCGGAGCCGGCGTGCCCGCTAAAGCGGACGGTCATACGATCGGTCGCGGGATTCGGATAGACTGCTGCTGCGGCGATACCGACGACGAAGTCGTCATCCACACCACTGACCGCTTCGGTCATCGAGATATCCTGATCGACCGACGCGCGACCGTTGTAGTCAAGCGTCGACTGGACGGCCTGCTGATGGTATCCCACCTTGTCGGCGATGATCCGGTAGGTCCCGACACCCAGTTCGGTCAGCTCAAACCTGCCGGTCGCGTCGCTGAAGGTATAGTCGCCGACCAGTCCCTGGTCATCAAGGGCGTAGACAAAGACACCGGGAAGCGGGTCGGCTCCCAGTATATCACGACCGATCTTGTTACTTCCGGGGAGAACGGTGACCGTTCCACCCAACCGCGCGAAGCCACGCTTTCCATCCCTTCGTTGGAGCGCAATGGTATTGCCGTTCGAGAAGTCGGTTTCGCCCATTGAAATCTGCGTCGCATCACTCCAGCCCAGTGAGGCTGGGCCACCGGCCACGAAGTAGCCCGGCGTGTACTCGCGGTCGCTCGGAATTGCCAGGAGGACGTAGTCGCCCGGCATCAGGTTCTGCAGCTTGAAACTCCCGTCCTGCTCCGTCTTGGTCGACCTTGCGAACTCACCCTTGCCACTCGGATCCGGGACGTTGCTGTTGCTCCCCTTTGAAATGCGGATGGCAATCACTTGCGACATCACGGGGCTGCCGCTTGCATCGACCACCGTTCCGCCCACACCGTTGTTGTAGACAGGCCGCGAATCGAGCGCGAAGTCAATCGATGTATTGACATCGGCGGAAGAGACCGGGGTCGCCTCCGTCGGGTTCGACACCTCCTTGTAGTACTGTGACAGGAGATCATCGTCGATTGGCATCGCCTGTGCGATGTACTTGTAGCCGTCGATCAATTCGACCTGATAGTATCCGTTGGGGTCGGTCCGGGTGACGAAGAAGGCACCGTTGCTTCCTGTTGCCGGATCGGGGCTGCCGTTCTTATTCGAGGCGACGAACTGCACCGTCGCCATCGCGCCGCTCCCATCGGTCTTGCGCGTCACACGCCCTCCAACCGTAAACCGGGTTGGCTCGGGTGGCGTTGTCACAACCCAGTTGGCAATAAGCCGATCCCCGCACGCAACGGTGAGTCGCTCAGCGCCCGAAATGTCGCTGGCATCCTTGTACCATACCATTCCGATCTGAGGGTGCTTCAGATACAGGGCGTACGTCCCTTCGCCGACCGAAACGGAATACGCGCCATTGATCACCTCCGCGACATCACGCGTGTTGGCACCTGAGTTATTGTTGTCGATCGGAATGGCCACGACAAAGGCGCCGTCAATCGTTGAGCCGTCAGCGTTCACAACGGTTCCCGCAATCGTTGCGCACGGGGGCGTCATCACGTTGATGATGAGCACCTGCATGGCGCTCTTCGTGTTATCGGATTCAAGCGAGGCAATGACCGCGGCAGCGAATACTCCTGTTCGCGTTGGCGTCCACTCGACTTCTCCAGTCGTGGCGTCGATGGTCATACCCTCCGCGAACGGGAAGGGAGCGCCAAGCGGTGCCTCCTCTACGCGATAGCGGAGTGTCCCCCCATCGGGATCGACAGCATCAGCGTCATATCGCCACGACTCACCAACCTTGGCATCAGAAGTGGGCTTCGAGGTGAAGTAGATGGACTTGTTCGGATCGGGTCCGCCGTTGCCGACAATCACTTTCGCATAGTCGGACGGGCCACTCTCGCCATCAACGTTGAATGAGGTGACATAAAAGGCGTGAGGGCCCGGGGAGGGATTCGGAATCTTGAACTCCGTTGCCGTCGTTCTGCCTACGATCTGAAAGTCCAGGGCACCGTTGCTCGACGGAATTGCCATGTAGACCATGTAGCCATCAGCAGCCGGACTGTTCGGAGGGGCCTGCCACGTCAATTGGATATAGGCCTCGTTACCAGCGGGTGATATCACGTACTCGGCCCGCAGGTCAATCGGTGGTGCCGGTTTGGTCGCCAGGGCGGTTGTCGCCAGAGCGATCAACAGTGTCGCGACCGACAGCACGCCGCGCGCTATCCGGCGCGGGGTGTCGCCGCGAAGCAATCGATCGAAAAACATCGTTGATACCTCCATGTGTATGGTATGCGTGCTGTGAGTTCGTTGGGAGTCGAGAGCCGGGCGCCGAAGAGGAAGAGGGGTTCGGAGATTCACCACAACGATGAACCGCCAGACCGGGGAGAAGTTACGCCCCCCGCGATGCAAGGATCAAGG
>CAYWXV010000162.1:0-2858 GCA_964462535.1 uncultured Alphaproteobacteria bacterium | reverse complement strand
TGACCGGAGAGATAGATGCAACGAGAAGGCCCCTTCGGGAAACCGGAGGGGCCTTCGTTGGTTACGCCGCGGGTGAGGAAAAAAGATTGCGTATTCCGTTGGGAATCTGCTATTTCGACTCGCAGTTGAAACCTTTTGACCTGTCTCGGGTTTAGCTGCAACACCCCACACTCACCCGCTTCTCACCCAATTACCCCAACATCGCGGCTTTTGCCGTGGGAATCGCTTCGTTGGGCGGCCGGAGACGCTTCAGGAATCGACCCTCCGGTTGATGCTGTTTAGTCCTTTCTCACCCACTCACCCACTCACCCAATTGCCCTGTCGGTGCGGCAGTTACTGCCGACATCGTCGACTGCGGTCAACGGGATTGTCTTGGTTTTCAAGGCAACCGATTGATGCGAGCCGCGCATTAGGATCTGGACAGTCCAATGCTGGCGACGCATCACCCTGTCGAGCGGAAGCTGTTCCTGGTAACCTGCAACGGCATTGGTCTTCGACCATTGTCGTACACCCTCGGGCAGACGCTGACAGTCAATTCAGGAGCACCAATTAACAATCCACAAGGTGAGGCACATGCACAACGCGTCTACACGACACACATGGTGGTCGGGGCGGATGAGAGGCTTCCTGCTGGCTTTGATCCTCCCGGTACTTACGGCGGGTACTGCCTTCGCACAGTTAAACGGCACGTACACCGTCGGCACCAGCGGTGACGACTACACATCGCTGACAGCAATGGTCAGTGCAATCAATTCGAGCTCGGTCTCCGGACCGGTGACATTTCTAATCAGCTCTGGTTCGTACACAGTCACGTCGTCCCTGAGTTTGAATGCCCGTTCAGGGATGAACTCGACGAACACGATCACGATTCGTCCAGCATCCGGGGCGACCGTAACGATATCCGGAAGCGTCGGAAATGACGGCATTTTCAGATTTAATGGTGGCGATTACTACGTAATTGACGGTTCGAACACTGTTGGCGGCACCACGCAAGACATGACGCTCTACAATTCGAATACGTCGTACGGATCGGCCGTTCTTTGGGCCAGCGGCGCCGACTATAACACGGTTCGTAACTGCAATCTGATGGGGGCGTCGTACTACGCTACCACGTCATACGGCGCGGTCGTTCACTTCTCGAATGGAGGCAACGACTCCAACACGGTTCAGAATTGCGTGATTGGCGATCCGACGGGGAGCATCCGCTCATCGTACCTGGTCTGGTCATATGGATCCAGCACGGGTACGCCCAACATCGGAAACAAAATCCTCAATAATGAGATCGTGAACTGGGGGCAGACCTCAGGGTCCTACAGCTTCTACGCGCTGTATATCAACTACTATAACCTGGGGATGATCGTCCAGGGGAATCGGTTCCATCAGCCGGACCCCGCGTACTACTACTACGCGTATTGTATGTACATCTACGAGTACTACGGCTACACGCGAAACACCCGCATCGAGGGGAACAGGTTCTACGATCTAGAGAAAGGAACGATGTATTCCTACGGATACTGGTTCCTGGCATACTGCTATGCCTACTACGGGCAGAATTCGAACTACAAGTTCATCAACAACATGATCAACCACGACCAGGACGATCTTTACTGGTACGGGTTGTACACCTATCTCTATTACGCCCAGAGCAGCTTTACGGCTGATATCTGTCATAACTCGTACAGGATCGCCGGAGGTGTCGGTACCAACTACTACACCTACTATCCGCTCTACATGTACGGCTATAACGGCGGTGACGGAGTCGCTACTGTTCATCACTACAACAACATATACGACTTCAACCGGCCGCGGATCTACTATGCGTGGATGGTCTACTACCTCTGTTCAACGTGGTATTCAGACTATAACATCTACAACATGTGGCAGGCCCCGTACGGATACGCCGTCTACTTCTACTCGACAAGCTGCGGTTCGGTGTACGCGACACAATTCTCGCAGTATCAGTCTTCGACCGGCAAGGACCAGAACAGTCTGACGCAGCAGAGCCTGACGTTTGCGGATCCGGCGGGTGGTGATCTTCACATACCAGGCGGCTGCGCCCCGTTCGTTGGAGAGTCTCGCGGTCTCTACCTATCGTACGTTCCGAACGACATCGATGGGGAAATGAGGAGCACGTACAGGTCGGATATTGGCGCAGACGAAGGTGATTACAACTCCGACGGTATCCGGGTGACGTCCCCGAACGTTGGCGATCAGTTCACCAGCGCGGTTCCGGTGACGATGGAGTACACGACTAATCGCCCGCTGAATGTCAAGATCGAGCTTTCGACGGACGACGGCGACAACTGGACCCAGGTCGGTCTGGTCAGTCCCACTGTTGCTGGTACGAACAGCTTCACGTTTACGACGCCGTACGTTGAGACAAACGTCGCGCGTGTCCGAGTGACCAGCACGGGTAACATTTGCGAGTCGCACTCTTCGAACGCATTCGCAATTGTCCACCCAGCCCTTTCAATCGTCCGCCCGAACGGGGGCGAGAATCTGGTACCGACCGATACGACGTTGATTCAGTGGGAGTCTCGGAACATGACCGCGGCACTCAATGTCGACATCTTCTACTCGGCCGATGGTGGTACGAGTTGGCAGCCGGTCGCCAGCAGTCTGTCGTCGACGAACGTACCGGGATTGAACTCGTTCCAGTGGCCGATTGCGGATGCTCCGACAAACGTGGGTCTGCTCCGTGTAGTGGTCGCAGGCCGAAACGAGGCGGACACGTCAGATAGCTACTTCACCGTGGTTCAGAAGCCGAACGTGACGTTAACGAAGCCAAATGGTGGCGACGTGACGTACGTCAACGACATCGACACGATCAAGTGGACGTCCGTGACGACGGAGTACGT
>CAYWXV010000161.1:0-2868 GCA_964462535.1 uncultured Alphaproteobacteria bacterium | reverse complement strand
CTACCCACTCCCAAGTAGCCCCATCTCCTTCGCCTTTACCAGTGCTTCAACGCGGCTTGTCGCCCCTAGCTTGTCGAAGAGATTCGAGGCGTGTGTCTTGATCGTGTTGACCGAGAGATAGAGTCGATCGGCAATCTTCTGGTTCGATAGCCCAAGTGCCATCAGTGAGAGGATCTCGTTTTCGCGACTGGTGAGTTGCGGCGCATCGTCCGAGATCTGGACTCCCGCGGGGGCTGGTGTGGCATCCCCATCCACGAGCGACCCGCATGCCTGCATCACAGCGGTCATCCACGTCGGTGTGACACGGGTATCAAGCGTCATCCTCCGTTCATCCAGCCGCTCGAGAACTACGCGGATCTCATGTCTCCCCATCACGAAGGGGAGAAGGAGTCTCTCTTGCGCAGTGATCGCCAACGTCTCCTCCAGGAGTCGTTCCGCATCGGCACTCCTCCCCAGACGCTCAAACGCGCCTACACGACCAATAGTGATGGAGAGCCGATCGAGAAGATTCCCCCGCTTTCGATACTCTTCGTCGACTTCTTCCAGGATCTTCAATCCCTCGGCAGGTTGTCCAAGTCGCGAGAGGCCGCGCGCATGAATGCCCCGTTCACGCTGCATGGCGTTGAATGCGCGACGTTGCACCGACTGCGCGTCACCCTCTGGCGCGAAAAAGTCTGTCCAACGCTCGATCGCCCGCAGATCGTCCTCATAGAGAGCAATCTCGGCGCGGAGGGCCGGTCCGACCATTGAAAACCGCTCCTGCCCCCCAAGTGTCGGTAGCCCGTCGATGTTCCGCAGATGCTCTTCCATGAAGAGGCGATCGCCCGAGAGCATGCCAATCCACGATCCCAGTCGATAGGCTTCGACTCGATATCCAATTCGACCTGTATCGATCGCGATTCCGCGCTCCAGGTGAGTGCGGGCTTCGGCGTATTCACCACGCGTCAGATAGATGCGGCTGCACCACTGACGCTCGTGCACAAGATGATTGAGTACGCCGCCGGACGATGTGACAAGTGCGTCGACATCGTTCAACTGCTCCAACGCCTCGGTGAATCGGCCGGCCAGCATCAGCTCACGACCGCGATTCACACTACCAACCTGTAGCGTGCGAAGATCGTTCGCCCTCTTTCCGATCGCGATCGCCTTCTCGAATGCTTCCAACGCCGGCGTGATCTCCCCCAACGCATGCCACGCATCGCCAATGAGCGAACGGATGATCCCATGTGAGACAAGCCAGCTGTAATTGGGGTCTCCGGGGCGTCTGTCCGGGATCAACGAGAGGGCGATCTCACCATGCCGAATCATCTCCTGAGGCTTCGCCCGATTGCGCGCCGTCAGCGCAAGGATCACCTCGATATGTCCTCGCGCGTCGGCAACGTCGTCACCCTGATCTCCCTCAAGCCCCTCCAGTGCTGATGCCACCAGCTCCGCCACGCCTTCTGTGAGGTTGACGTGAAGCATCCCCCAGGCAAGGACGATCGCAAGACGTGGCGTTCGGAGGGATGGCGTAAGGGTTCGAACGTCCTCGTAGAGCTTCTCCACCAGCGAGTTCGCAATCAGCCGTCGCCAGTGTTGATCAATCACACGAATGAATCCCTCCCGGTCGTTCGCCTCGCGATAGTGCGTCAGCGCGATCTCCGGCATGTCCTCTCTGGCATACCAGTCGGCGGCGCGGCGATGGAGATCGGCGAGTCGCGCGGGATAGAGCGACGTGAGTCGATGATGAAGGAGATCGGCGAAGAGATGATGGAAGCGATACCACTCGCGATGGTTGTCGAGCGGAATCAGGAAGAGGTTGTTCCGTTCAAGGTCTTCAAGGAGGCGGGCACCCGACCCACCGTCTACAAGGGCTTCGAAGAGACGGGCGTTGAATCGGTCGACGACCGATAGGGCCATCAGCGCTTCCTGGAACGAGATGTCGAGACGACCAAGAACCTCCTCGAGCAAGTAGTCGAGCACATACCGATCGGCGCCGGAGAAATCTGCCAGGAAGGAGGCGACGTCCTCGCGACCACGCAACGAGATGGCGGCCATCTGCAGACCAGCCGCCCATCCTTCAGTCTTCTCGGCTAGAAGACGAAGCTGATCGTTGTCCAGATCGAGACGCATGAGCTCGTTGAAGAAGGATGCGATCTCGGTCGACGAGAAGCGAAGATCGGCCGCGCGAAGCTCGACCAGTTCACCACGAACACGAAGCCGCGCAAGAGGGAATGGTGGATCGGACCGCGTGGTCATCACCATGTGGAGCGATGGGGGCGTGTGCTCCAGCAGGAACGAGACTGCATCGTGAATCTCTCCATCGCTGATCACATGGTAGTCATCGAGTACAAGGAGATAGTCATCCGTCTTTGACGCGAGCTGATTGACGAGCAGACCGATCTGGACCGAGAGAGGGGGGGCAGGGGGAGCAAGCGTAGGGATATCGATATCGGGGTGGATGGTCCGTATCGCGGCCAGGAGATAGGAAAGGAATCGCTGCGGGTCGTTGTCGTTTGCATCCAGCGAGACCCAGGCGACGGGGTAGTCGTTCTCGGCGATCCACTTTCCGATGGTGGTCGTCTTACCGAACCCGGCAGGGGCAGAAATGATGGTCAGTCGTCGACGTGGGATTTCGTCGAGCGACTCCTGCAGGGTTGGACGCGGGACGAGGTTCGCCTGCGGCCGGGAGACGTAGAGTTTGGTAGCGAGAAGAGACATTCTTTGGAGCTGAATTTACCTATCGCGGCCCCGGCTCCCACCCCCCCGGCCCCGGCTCTCACCCCCCCCGACCCCGGCTCTCACCCCCCGGCCCCGGCTCTCACCCCCCCGGCCCCGGCTCTCACCCCCCCGGCCCCCCTCTCTCAATGCTGAGAGAGGGGGGAGCAG
>CAYWXV010000160.1:0-2888 GCA_964462535.1 uncultured Alphaproteobacteria bacterium | reverse complement strand
TGAGGGCGGGGCTGTGTTGGTTGTTCAGAACACGCTCTAACGCCTTTGTCAGCGCGGTTGCGCGACAACACCGGTATCACAGGCGAGGCAAATATTTCTTCTACATACAAGGAACAATACACCATGTCCATTCGACCGACGAAGAGAATCGCCCAGTCAAAACCTGCACTTGAGGGAGCCGGCGTTCATTTGCATAGAGCATTTGGATTTGGAGACACGACGGAATTCGATCCCTTCCTTTTGCTGGATGATTTCCGTAATGAAATCCCAAAGGATTATCTGGCAGGATTTCCCTGGCATCCTCATCGTGGGATCGAGACTATTACGTACGTCCTGGCCGGCGAGGTTGATCACGGTGACAGCATGGGAAACAAGGGGACGATCGGCGCTGGTGACGTTCAGTGGATGACCGCCGGCAGCGGAATTGTGCATCAGGAAATGCCGAGGGGTGATGAAGTGGGCCGAATGCACGGCTTCCAGTTGTGGGCAAATCTTCCGTCAGCGTTGAAGATGACGTCACCGCGATATCAGGAAGTGAAGTCCGGCGATATACCTGAGGTGATTGACGATGATGGAACGGTCGCACGAATTGTCTGCGGGTCGTTCTGGGGGAAGTCTGGGCCGGTCGATGGGATCGCGGCCGATCCAATCTATTTGGACATTTCGGTGCCGCCGGGAAAACGGAAGGTTCTCCCGGTCGAGACCGTGCGCAACGCCTTTGCCTACGTCTTCGCCGGATCGGGGACGTTCCGGGATGCTTCTGATCCTCGACCCGTCCGTACGGATGGCGTCGCCGCAAGCGCGTCGGATTCCGACGTGGGAAATCGATCGCTTGTGGTGTTCGATCGCGGCGATGAAGTGGTCGTACAGGCCGGGGACGAAGGTATTCGTTTCCTACTCGTCTCGGGAAAGCCGATAGAGGAACCTGTGGCCTGGTATGGCCCCATTGTCATGAACACCCAGGAGGAGCTCCGGCAGGCGTTCGAGGAATTGCAGAGCGGAACGTTTCTGAAGAAGAAATAGGTATGCGAGTATTCGAACCTGTCACCCTCGAAGGCCATGGCGTTCGTCTGGAGCCTTTGACAGAAGAACATCGCGACGCACTATCCACGGCCGTATCGGACGGCCGATTGTGGGAACTCTACTTCACCAAGGTTCCCGAGCCCTCTGAAATGATGGGCTATATAGAAACGGCCCTTGAGGGATTTCACGAGGGGCATATGCTCCCGTGGGCCGTCAGAGAACTCTCGACCGGTCGAATAGTCGGTTCAACACGATACCACGATATCATCCCTGAGGTTAATCGTGTCGAGATCGGGTACACCTGGTACAGTCGTTCGTGGCAGCGGACGCATGTCAACACTGGGTGCAAACTTCTTCTCCTGGAGCACGCATTCGGTACACTTGGATGCAGTGTCGTCGGTCTTCGCACCGATATTCTCAACACGACGTCGCAACGGGCGATCGAGGCGTTGGGAGCGAAGAAGGATGGCGTTATTCGATGCTATCGCACACGGAAGGACGGATCGATCAGCGACACGGTCATGTATAGCATCCTTGCTGACGAATGGCCCGATATCCGGCTGCGACTGGAGGAGCGGATTGGTCGGGCTCGGTAATCGTTCGCCTCGGTCGCGTGGGTAAACGTCCTCCGGAACTCTCACCCACCTGCCACACCGGCAATTGCGCAACTGACAACGAACAACAGACGATCGGCAACCCCATGACGCTATCGAACCCCACCGCTATCCTCCGCATCTTCGACGAGGCGAAGGCGCGTGAATTCTATATCGACTTTCTGGAATTCACCGTCGACTGGGAGCACCGCTTCGAGCCAGAGACGCCAATCTATATGCAGATCTCGAAGGATGGGGTCGCCTTCCATCTGTCGGAGCATCACGGTGACTCCACGCCAGGATCGGCGGTGCGTGTGCATGTCGTCGGACTTCAGGAGTACCAGGAGAAACTGGCGGCGAAGCAGTACAAGTATTATCGACCGGGAATCCAGAAAATGCCCTGGGGAACGCGTGACATGTCGGTGCAGGACCCCTTCGGCAACAAGGTGATTTTCTGGGAGGAGTGAATTCCGCGACACGTATTGTGTCGACTAGACGAATGCTCGGGCAAGATCTTGACTCGTTGCTCCCAGTGCAAGCAGACCTTTCAGCAGAAGGTCGATGGACACGGATTTGTCGGCTGCTTCCATTTTCGCAATACGAGACTGGCTTGAGCCAAGACGGCGCGCAAGTTCCGCCTGAGACATTTTCCGAGATAGACGACGCTGACGTAGAGCCTGGCTGAGTCGATATCGAATTTCGACCAGGGCTTCCTCTTCAGGCGTAAGTTCAAGGAACTCTGCTGCGGTGCCCACTTTCCATCCAGCAGCGGCCAATTGCTCCTGCTTCCTTTTGTTCATGCGATTGTCAGTCGTTTACTGTTCGATCGTAAGCGCGTAGTCGTTGACGACATATAGTGATGACGCCTTTCGGTGTTGCCTGGGTCTTCTTCGCAAAGACCGTCGCGATGACAATTGCATCCGAATCCAAACGATAGACAATCCTCCAATTGACACCGTCATCGTTGATTCGCCGTTCATGGCATCGCGTTCCGATCTCCGGCATTGGGCGAGAGCTTGGCATTCCTATCCGTTCTCCGCTCTGCAGGCGCCGTAGCAACACACCCGCTTCGACACGAGCGGCTGCGGAGAAGGGAGGAGTCTTCACTTCACCATGAAGCCATACAAGGGGTTACTCACAATGGCTCAAGATATGTCATATGTGACATAATGCCAAGGCCTGACGACTCGATTCTGTATCCATCCTATCCTCCATGACTCCGCCCTTGATATCGCTCCATACCTGCTGGAAGAACGAAGGAATTCTTCATGG
>CAYWXV010000159.1:1618-2910 GCA_964462535.1 uncultured Alphaproteobacteria bacterium | reverse complement strand
TCTCATATCTCACATTTCATAGTTCATCGCTGTGGAACGGGGAACGTGCGTAGGCATGGGATTCATCCCGTGGCGAACGGAGCGTAGTGAGGAAACCACGGCTGGTCACCGTGGCGATGACAACGATTACGGGATGACCACGAGTTTCCCGGAAGCCTTGCCACTCTCCATGTACGCATGGGCCTCCTGGATCTCGTCCATTCTGAAGAGACGATGAACAGGGACGCTGATCTTGCCAGTGGCCACGGAATCGAGAAATGCCTGAAGTGCCTCGGGCGACAGGTCGCTGGCATTACCGCCATAGGCCGTCAGGCGGACTCCACTTGGGATGTAATCAATCGGATAGAAGTCCTTCACCGTCCACTCGTTCGAGAGCATCCCCGTGAAGCAGACGACGCCATGTACACGCGTGGAACGGAGCGTGTCCGGAAGGGTAGGGGTGCCGATCAGTTCTAGCGCACAGTCGACGCCGTCGGGGAGGATTGCTCTCACCTGTTCGCACACGCTACCCTTGTCGATAAGCACGTGGTCGACGCCAATGGCCCGAAGTGCCTCCACCTTGGACTCACTCCGTGTCGTCGACAGAACAGTCATCCCCAGGTGCTTCGCCAGGGCGGCGGTAGCCATTCCGATCGAGGACGTGCCACCCCGCACGAGGAGTGATTGCCCTGGTTGGGCATCGAGCCCCACGCGCAACGATCCATGGGACGTCTGGAGCATTTCGGGAACGGCGCCGAGCGTTCCCCAATCCAAGTCGCTCTTGAATCTGATGACCTGACGTGCCGGGACGCACGTGTACTCCGCATATCCACCATCAAACCTGCGGCCCATGCCCCCCATCATCGCCGCGACCTGCTCCCCTTCGGAGAATTCACCTCCGGGGCATTGAGCCACAACGCCGGTCGCCTCGATCCCGAGGACCCTTGGAAACACGACTCCCTGGGCCAGACCAAGCCGCGTATGCAACTCCGAACGATTCAGTCCAAACGCCATCACCTTGATAAGAACCCATCCTGGCTCCGGGCGAGGAACGGGGATAAGTCGAATCTCCAGTGACGAGGGTGGCCCCGGCGCATCCAAGACCACGGCCCGCATCATCTCAGCCAAATTTCACCTCACGGATTGGGTTTGCGGGAAAGAGACAATCGCGTTCGCTCCCTGTTCTCACGTGCCACGAATGAGCGACCCGTGGACGTAACACATCTGTGCCACGGGGCCCCGAGCTAACCTGACGGTGGCACACGGTCTACTCGTTCTGTTCGTATTCCGCGGCCGCACCCGCGCGGCTCGGG
>CAYWXV010000159.1:0-1518 GCA_964462535.1 uncultured Alphaproteobacteria bacterium | reverse complement strand
CCATCCTCACGACTCCGAATCCAGCCCGAATACTCGAAGCTCCTGATCGCAGCGACACGCCTTCGCAATGCGTGCTGCCCATGCGATCGCGTCGTCGGTTGACGGGAGCTCGAGCACAGTAAATCCACCATTGATCGGAGGTGCCCACGGATAGCCGCCCTCGGCGATTGAGCCATCGGCGGAAACGAGAACCGGTGGCACTGATTCATCAATACCACCGGCGAACACGTAGACGCCAGCTCTCTTCGCTTCGCGGATCACATCGCGCGCGTCTCTCCCCACCCTCTCCAGCTCATCCGCGGGTACGTTCATAGCGGCGCTGGGAAATGAAATCAGATACTTGGCCATGAAGACTCTTCTGTATGGGTTATTGGCTTGGCGATTCCAGGGGTGCCTACCGTGTTCGCTCGTCAAGACTCACGTCAACCACTTCCAGGTCGGTTCCCGAGACGTGGAGGAGCGCCATGGCTATCGGGAGCGAAAACCGACGAGGCCCTGCACTCCCTGGATTCAGGAAGAGGACGCCGTTGCGAACGTCGCGCAAGGGTTGATGGGTGTGTCCGAAGATCACTACGTGGAAGCCCGCCGTCGTGGGATCAAGGTCAAGTTCCTTGACGTCGTGAATGACGTAGAGCAACGTCTCTTCAACCTCAACGACATCGGTCAGGGGAAGAGCCTCGGCCCATGCACCGCGATCGATATTCCCCCGGACCGCATGAACGGGTGCGACGTCGCGAATGGCATCGAGCACGGACGGGTCGCCGACGTCGCCTGCATGAATCACCAGGTCGACACCACGCAACGCCTCTATCATCTCAGGTCGGACGAGACCGTGCGTGTCCGAAACGACTCCAACCGTCATTGCCATGGCTCTCGGTTCCTCACGTTGTGGATGCATGGTCTGCCATGCGCCGAAGCTCTGCGACACGTCCCATTCACCGCTGTGCCAGACGGCCTCGGGTTCCTTTAGCGCTCCGACGGTCACCATCGGTATGCAGTACCTTCAGGTACGTCCCCATTGTGGCCGCATACGTACCGGTGGCGTGTGGCACGACTACGCCTCATCGTACGCTTTCTCCAGCGTCGCGACGTCGAGCTTCACCATCTCCAACATCGCTTCCATCACCGCCTTCACCCTCGCAGGATTACTATCGCCAATCAGCTCCATGAATCGGCGTGGGACAATCTGCCACGAGATGCCGAATGGATCCTTGATCCATCCACATTGCGAAGGCGTTGCGCCCGCCTTGACGAGCTTGTCCCAATACTCGTCGACCTCCGCCTGGTCCGCGCAATCAACAAAGAAGGAGATGCCTTCGGAGAAGCTGAAGTACGGGCCCCCGTTGTATCCCATGAACACCTGACCGCCAACGACGAACTCAGCTGATGTAACCGGACCGTCGCTTCCATTGCGTGCGACGTTCCTGACCTCCGAGTCCGGGAAGGTTGCCGTGTAGAACTCGATCGCTGCCTCGAGTTGGTCGTTGAACATCAGGAAGGGTGTGACTTTGTTCATGA
>CAYWXV010000158.1:0-2949 GCA_964462535.1 uncultured Alphaproteobacteria bacterium | reverse complement strand
CCCCCCGGCCCCCCTCTCTCAATGCTGAGAGAGGGGGGAGACCGGAGACTGCTTCATCCTTCATCCTTCATACTTCATCCTTGCGATCTCCCCCCAACGCCCCCGATTCGTCCGCCGTGGCGGATCTCTCAATTCTGAGAGAGGGGGGAGACCGAAGAACTTTTCCATCCGTCATATTTCATTGCTCACATCTCACCCTGCGCCCCGCGCGAGTCTCAATTCCGAGAGACGGTGGAGGCGGAGAGCATCTTCATATTTCATTTTTCATATTTCATATCTCACATGTCATCCCGCCCCCAGCAGTGCCGGATTGAGCCGCCACGTGGCGTACGTGAGTGCGGTTGCGAACGACACCCACGCCAGGTATGGAACAAGCAACCATCCGGCCGCTCGATTGACCCGCCGGAAGTGAAGGATCGTAATGGCAATCAGGATCCAAAGAACGATGATCTCTCCAAGGGCAACGCCACCCATGCGCCAGACGAAGTACAGCCAGGTCCAGAGTGCGTTTGCCGCGAGCTGAGCAATGAAGAAATAGAGCGCGCGACGGGCGCCGGCGAATCCACAATCCCGCCACACAAGCCACGCCGCAATTCCCATGAGCGTGTAGAGGAGCGTCCAGACCGGGCCAAACAACCACCCCGGAGGTGCCCACTCCGGACGAACAAGCTCACGATAGAAGTCAGCGGAGTTGGCTGATGCTATTCCGCCGATAGCTGCCGCGGCAAACGCCGCAATCAGCCATCCGACGAGACCAACGATTTGCCGCGACAGTGGTAGTGGGAGTTGCCGTTTCATGTTCGTCCTCTACTTCCCTCGATTGTGTTGCCAGAGATTCAATGACCTTCCAGCCGGTAGACGATCACGCTCTCCTTCGCGTGCCGGATCTGGATCAACGAGAGCGCGGTGGATGGCGGGCTCGACTACGTGGCAGGTGCGAAGAGGGCGATGCAGTTTCCCTCGCTGTCCTCGAACTCAGCCACGGTCCCGTACCCGGGAACATCCGTCGGTGGGTAGAGCGTTTGCCCACCCGCCTCATGGGCTCGATTAAGGGCTGCGGCCACATCATCGACCTGGAAATAAACCCGCGCTCCCTGCCGTCCGGGAACGTAGCTATCGCCACATGCCAGCGCACCCGAGGCTCCAGCGGCAAGCGGGTCCGCTGGAAAAAGGGCCATCTCGTTGCCATCAATCGAAGCTCGCTGCAATTCACACTGAAAGACCGACTGGTAAAAAGCGATCGCCCGTTCGAGGTCGACAACGGGTATCTCGAAGTAGCAAACGGGGTTGGTCATAGATCGGAGATGGAATCCTGGCAATAGTCTTAGTTGGCTTCACTACCCGTTCCGGAGTCGAGGATTACATCACGCTGCGCGTTCAAATACGATCGTCTCGTTGGTCGCAAACGCCGGGTACGCCACCTGCGAAAACCACTCGCTCCATTGTATGGCGCCGGGAAGGTGCGTTGGGAGAGCGGCGGTCAGTTCCTCCCATCCAGCCATCTCCTCGTTGACCTCAAGCGTCGCCCCGTCTTCCGTGACAAGATGAAGGCAGATACAATCCACCGCCAGGAGATCACGCTTGAACGCAACGACGCGAACGATATCGCTCCATCCCATTGAGTACAGAGTTTCGTGGGCCGGGCGCACTCTGGCTATCGAGACGCCAACGCCATCGAATGAGACAGCGAAGTCCGACTCGTATGGCGGAGCTACGAACGCTCCGGACTCCATTCTCGCGAGTGTCCGGGCAACGGCTTCGTGCATCTTTCGCGGCTTCACCCAGCGATCGTTCACCCACATCACGATGAGCAGGGTGAGGAAGATGCCTACTGTGATAAGGAGCGTTGCGAGCCTCATGTGATTCTACATGCGGGTTGCTGGGGCCAGACGATATCAACGGATGTTCTTTGCGTTTGGCAGCTGAACGTAACCACCCGAGGGGGTTGAAGACTCATCCTTGCAATCGTGGAGTCGCGCTGCAGAAATGCAAGGTGGTCGCATGACATGTGGTGCGACTACGGCATGTCATGCGACTACCCCTAGAAATAGGCTGGTGGCTCCCCCAGTCGCTCCCCACAGACGCACACCCCCTCCCTCTTCTCATGGTCGTTCATCTTGCCGCACGCACCGCAACGAACCCAGAGTGGATTGATGTGATCGGGAGTCCAGACGCTGGTGAAGGCGGCATCGCCAAGATCGGCCCAGAATTTCTCCATCGCGTCATGATGAGCTCCGGCTTTCCGTAGCTGCTTCACATGCTCCGGTTTCTCCCAGGCGGTGATGGTCACACCCCGATTGCCGATGCGGAATGTCGCCAGGCCGATGAAGCCCTCCATCGTCAGCATCTCCTTTGCGGTATCCCTGGTAAAGGCGCGGATCTCATCCGTCTGCGCATCGCCGTTCCAGATCGTCGTGATGCCGAAGGCTCCCGGCTTCGTCTTCTTCCCCGACTGCACCGATGTCGAAAAGCCGAACGAAAACGGACCCAGGGTGTTCGGCTGCACAAGCACCTGCAATCCCAACTGATCGGGAATCGCGCGCGTATCGAAGTAGCCGGTCACCGACGTAATGCCCTCGGAGCCGACCGCAATCACATCCACACCCGGCAATGCAATCGAACGCCCCGTTGGCGGCAGTCCGACGAACGGTCCGGTGTTCGTCCCCTTCATGATCCACTCCGCCACCACCCGACCGGCGCCTGCCTCGGCCAGACTCGCGACCTCGAAGGTCAGGTCCGGAAACGCCTCCCACAACCGCCCTGCATACGCACGGATCTCATCCGCCGAAATCGTGCCGGTGGTCGGATCGGTGTATGTGCCCGCTGGGGCGAACGTCTTTACGATCGCATCGGCGTCGTGGGCGTTCCATGCGTTCAGGTATGCTTGTGCGGTGTGGAGCATTGTTGTGGGAGATTAACCACCGAGGAAACGGAGGGTGGAGAGAGGAA
>CAYWXV010000157.1:0-2953 GCA_964462535.1 uncultured Alphaproteobacteria bacterium | reverse complement strand
CCCCCTACCATCTCCCGGCAAGGCCGGCGCGGAGGACGAGTTCGTCGTAGTTGAACGCGTTGTCGATCGTGTCATCGTAGATCGTCTTCTCAGCCCGGAGTTCTACGTCGCCGAAGGTCAGGACGGGGAAACTGGTCCGTGCATAGATGGTCAGTTTTCCGTTCCGATCGACTTCGTTGACGATCGTGGAACCGAGTGTGCTCCGCCATACGTTCTTGAAAACGTAGGTGCCGCTGATGTCAAGAGCCATTCGACGTGAGATGGATTCGCTCAGTGCGTTCAGTGGCCACGAGTACGTCAGGCTCGTCGCGAAGCTGAGGGGGATTGGAAGTATCACGGCATCGGCAAGGGTGACGGCGTTCGATCCAAGGTTGAAGTCACGTTCCAGCGTCTTCGTTCCCTGCGAAGAAACGCTTAGCGTTGTCGCGTTGACGACATCGCCGAAGCGCGCGCTGTATGCGCTGGTAGCCGAGATCACCGTAATCGTGTTGTCGATACGAAGATTGGAGTCGGTGGCGTCGTTTGTCTGGAACACGGGAGTGACGCTTATCGTGAGCGACGGTGCATCAGGCACGATCATCGACATCACCACACCAAAGCTCGTCGTTCGTGTCGTTGCCCGTTTCCATGCCAGCAGGTTGTCCCGCTCGGTGCGTGCATTCAACGCCCATCCGATTCTGCTCTTCCAGAGTCTTCCGTTTGCCTGACCCTCGATCCGCTCGTAGTCCGTTCGCAATCTCGGCGCCCCAAGCGTTCTGTAGCCGGCTCCAACACGCTTGTAGTTCCCTTTGACGCGTATGCCAAGGCCGGGAATGGTAATGGACGGTCCCAATGAGAGTGTCCAGTCCGTGTGCGTTCCCACCTTCGGGGTGATGATATCACTCGCCACCTTGGGGACGTCCTTGGCAAGGATATCGGGACTCTGCAGGTCGACAGTAAGTACGGAACCGGTCAATTCTCCATCGATTTGCAAGACGTTCTCAATTATCGGAATACCAACGTCCATCCCGAGGACAACGTTCTCCTCCGGCGTCAGATCGTTCCGATAGACAGAGTCGATGGAGTGGATGTCGTCGAGCGCGTAGATGGCGGTCACGTGAACGTGACTTCCACGACGTCGTCCATATCCTATTCGCGCCGCATAGACGTTTCGATGATAGGCAAGCGCCGTATCCCGCGTCTGAATCGATGTCTGACTGCGACCGACTGCAATGGCGGCATAGACGCTCTCGGAGCTGGGGGAGTACTCGAAGTTCACACCGGTCACCGGTATCCCATCCATGGTCATAGGGGTGTAAATGGGATAGTTGACGCCGACGCCGAACCTGGTGAACTTGTGGAAGAAGCGCTCGAATCCCTTTGCGAATCCCTCTCCCTCGATTGCATCGTTCGCTCTGTTGACATCCTCCGCTCCACGCGGCGCCTCGCGCTGCGTCATCGAGGCAAGCGCGGCAGACCTGCGCAGACTTGTGTCCCCCGCCTCAAGCAACGAGTCCCGTTCATCGTTAACCGATAGGGCAATGCGCCGCGCAGAGCGTATGGTCGCGAGCGTCTGACCGATCACTGGAATGGTGGTGTCCGCCGAGGCCACGATCTGGTCTGCCCGCCCCATTGCATCACGTGTGGTGGAGTCGGCTGCACGAACGACGATCGAGTCGAGCCGTCTCACTTCAGCCATCGTCTGAGCATTCTCTGGTCGCTTCAACCAGTCGCGCAATCGCGTACGAAGGACACGCCAGAGCGCGCGCGAATCCAAACTGAACCCGAACTGCATGCTGTTGATCCGCTGGCGACGATTGTCCTGCTCGGTTGATAGGAGGAGCCGGAGGTTAAGCGGAACCTCGAACAGCGTGATGGTCGGATAGATTCGCCACCGCACCAGGTCGGTTGGGATTTCCTGTTCAACGCCTTGACGATTGGATGACTGTGCGTCGACCGTACTGCTTCCAGAGAAGATGAAGAATGGAACCTTCTCGCGCGCAGTATCGACCTGGGCATGCGCAATCCCTCCAGCCATGAGCACCACGGGGAGGAGGATGAGAATCAGGAATCGCGAAGTGGTTCCGCTATTCGTCATCATTCAGGGTGGGATCGTCAGGGTTGGGTCCGTAGGTGAACGACCAGATTTCGCTCTCACCCAGGGAAAGGGTCTCGGCGCGGGCACTGATCTGCCACGCGTATCTCTTTCCTACCTGGAACGAGCGCGCCGACGTTGGATAGACGAAGATCGAGGTGAGAATCCCATCGCGTGTGTACCATGCGGGATTCGATGTCATCGCGTCGTAGCCGGTCTGTTCGCCAATAACCTCGACAATTCGGATGGTGTATTCGGGCCGGATCCCATCTGGAAGAGGGACAGGGGGTGTCCAGACAAATGTCGGCCAGGTCTCCATCACATACGACTCATTCCCCGGGGAGACAGGAATCGAAGGTGTGACCTGCTCGATCCGTTGCGTATAGCAGTCGTGCCCCAGGTCCTCATCGTTGCTGGCGAGCTTAACGTAGACACAGACCTCATACTCACCGGACGGCACCGTACCGGTTGCCGTTGCGATCCCCTTGTAGGGCTCTCGTGCTTCGTTTACCGTGATTGGTGAGACATCGTTCCCAGTCAGGAAATGGGTCCCGGGTGGAAGAGAGAAGACCTTTGATTGCGCGTCAGCGATCTGACCCGCCACAACCTCGGTCACGAATCCTCGGAGGTAGACCTGAAGCGTCTGCCCGGTGGTATTCGTCAATGTGATCTTCCAGAGATCCGCCATCCGCAATTGATTCGGAGGGGGGCGGAGCAACGACACGATGACCTGTGCATCCGAAGATGCGGCAGCCACAGTCATCGCAACCAGCGTAAGTAGAAGTGCTCGGCGCATGTCGTTCGTTGTCGGTGGTCAGTTGTCGGTTGATCGTTGTCAGTTGTCTGTAGTCACTGGGCTTTGAAACCTGCCTTGATCCT
>CAYWXV010000156.1:0-3059 GCA_964462535.1 uncultured Alphaproteobacteria bacterium | reverse complement strand
TTCACCGAGGTGGAGCAGCGCTTGGAATTGACTGAGGAGGATGTCGTGCTCGGCCAGGTAACCCGTACCTGCATGGAAGCGATTGACCGATGCCGCCCGTACTTCAACGGCATCACAGGGGATCGACATGGGTTTAGTCCCACGCATCACGAGATCCTGCAAGATCCCGAGTTGTTGGAACTATAACCCTGGATCGAGGGTGTCGCTGCCGACGGCGTCCGCATCACGGAGACCGATTGCGAGAGTAGCGAACTGGAACACTGCACGGCGCTGCTCTCGAGCATTCAGAGCCGCGAATACGAACCATGGATCTGGGAACTGCACGCCGCTGAGACCGCACAATGAGCACACCAGCCAATCTCCACGCCCAGATCAATTCGGTCCGCCGCGTTCCGAAGCGCGAGGTGTACCGGCGACTGGCCGGCTACTTCAAACGGGCCGATCTCACCAGACGTAGCGCCAACGAACGGCTCTGGGCACATAGTCGAGCAGGTGACGATGACGGTGTGATTGAGACGCTTGCGGACGTGCAGATCCTTCGATTGCTCTATTCGGATCTCGGTGAGTCCGAGGTGCTGAGCCATTGGGCGCGACTGCGATCAGATGGCGTGGACGTGGCTGACATCTACCGGCAGAGCCTTGCGGAGTACCGTCGACACGCCGACACGGCCGACCGAATTGAAGCGTGCGCCGCGCTTGGCAGCGTGCTGGAGAGTCTCAATGTCTGGGCTGCGGCCGGGGAGAATTACGACCAGATGTTGGAGGAGGCAAGAGCTGGTGGGAACGAATCGGCCGCTGCAAGGGCACTACTGCTACTGGGACGCCTGTGTCAACATCAAAACGATCACGAGCGAGCGAGCGTATACCTGGAGCAAGCTCGGGCGGAATTCGATCGACTAAGCGATCGCAAGGGAGTTGCCGATGCGCTCGGCAGTCTCGGGACCGTATTCTCCTTTCGCGGTGAGCACGAGAGGGCCCTGCAGTGCTACAATGTCTGGTTGCGTATCAGCACGGACCTGCGCGACCGGGCAAGCATGGCCCGTGCCAGTGGCAACATCGGGATCGTCCATGCCTCGCGAGACCAATTCGAAGAAGCCATGGAGCATTTCAACACGCAATTGCGCCTCAGTCGGGCGCTGGGGGATAGACGTGGTGAAGCCCGAGCGCTGAGCAACATGGGCAACGTGCACGCGACGCTTTGGGAGTGCGAGCAGGCGCTCGAGTGTTACGGGATGAACCTGCGCATTTGCCAGGAACTTGGCGAGCGACAGGGTGAAGCCAGGGCCCACGGGAACATCGGTGGCGTGTACCCGAAACTCGGTCAGCCCGAGCGTGCGCTCGAGAGCTACAAGGCGCAAGAGGCGATCAGCCTCGAACTGGGGTCTCTGCACGCGCTTGCGCTTGCCCGTGGAAACATGGCCATGATTGAGAGAGGCCTCGGCCAGTTCGAGCGAGCCCTGCAGCACTTCGAGGCGGCCGCCGAAACACACAGGCAAAATGGGTATCGCTACGGGCTTGTGTACTGGCTCGACGGACTGGCACGGACCCTCTTTGAAATCGTGCAGACGTTCGATGCAGCGCCACCCTTCCTTCACGGCTTCGTGCCGGGAGTGGATCGTGCACCCGCAAATTGGCGCACGCGAACGCTTGAAATGGCTCGGGCACATGCCGAAGAATGCGCTGCATTGTGCGCGGAGCTCCACAGAGTAAAGTCTGCGTTCGACGTGCACCTGTTGCTGGCCCGAATTACGTTCGCAGAAGGGGACGCCGACCGCGCGACGGAATTGCTCCGAGCGATGCTTGAACTGGAAGCCGACGATGAGCAGCGAGCGGAACTGCACTACTCGCTTTGGAAGTTCGGCGCGAAGGACGTCGATCACCGACACACGGCGCTCCGGATGTATCGATCGTTGATCGAGGCGTCACCGCGGACCAATCACGAAGCGCGAATCGCGGAGTTGAGCGCCACACCTGATCTGAACAGACCCACGAGCGACGATGCCGCAACAGAATGAACTCCGCGTCTTTATCAGCTCCACCTTCCGCGACTTGCAGGAGGAACGCGAGCATCTGGTGAAGAAGGTCTTCCCCGAGATTCGTGCGCTCTGTCGTGAGAAGGGGATCACGTTCACAGAGGTAGATCTGCGATGGGGTTTGACCGATGAAGATGTTGCGCTTGGCCGTGTCATCAGCACCTGTCTGGTGGAAGTCGACAAGTGTCGCCCCTACTTCATTGGCATCACTGGTGATCGGTACGGATTCGTCCCCACCTACCTCGACATCCAGAAGGACCCAGCCCTACTCGAGCAGTATTCGTGGATCGAAGATGCTGCCCTCGACGGCATGAGCATTACGGAAATGGAAGCACAATACGGCGTGCTTCGCAAGGCGGAGGGAGGAGGGCGGACAGCGGAGTTAGAGAACGCGAGGTTCTACTTTCGTCTCCAGGGTGAGCGCCGTGAAAGGACTCCGGACGATGACGACGATGGCGATCGTCTGGCCGCGTATCAGGAAAGAATTCGGGCAAGCGGTGCATCGGTCAAGCAGTTCGACGATCCAATAGCGCTCGGTACGTTGATCTACGACGATCTTGTGTCGATCATCAAACGTGATTTCGCCGACGCCCGACCACCAACGCCGCTCGAACAGGAACGTGCGCGACACGAGGCCTTCTCTCTCAGCCGACGGCGCGCGTACATCGCCAACCCCGCCTACCTCAAACGGCTCAACGACCACGCTGCTTCCGATGATGCGCCGCTAGTCGTCTACGCCGAGAGCGGCAGTGGCAAGAGTTCGCTGTTCGCTTTCTGGGCCGAGCAGTATCGCCGCAGACATCCCGGCGCTCATGTCATTGAACACTACGTCGGTATCGGAGCCACCGCGACCGATCACTACGCCGTGATCAGCCACATCTGCATGGAGATCAACGAACGCTTCCGGCGGGACGAGGAGATCCCATCGGATCCTGGGAGGCTGGAAACGGCCCTTGGTCAGTGGTTAGGATATGCCGACCTGGCGTTACAGATGAGTGGAGAGAAGCTGGTGGTGATTCTCGACGG
>CAYWXV010000155.1:0-3135 GCA_964462535.1 uncultured Alphaproteobacteria bacterium | reverse complement strand
GGGGGGGTGAGAGCCAGGGCCACGACCCATCAACGCACAAAGCATAACCCAATGTTCCGTTTCCGCATAGCGTTTCTCCTCGTCCTTCTTGGGCCCATGGTTCTCTGGGCGCAGGAGGTGGATAGTTATGAGGGGAATGGAAGTGGCGGGAGCGCGTTCGTGATCGCGCGGTTGAAGTATTCGGGCGGAGGGGACTGGTACAACGATCCGACGGCCGACATCAACATGCTTGCCTATCTGCGCGAGAAGGTCGGAATGAACGTCCGGCCGACATTCGAGTATGTCGACCTCTCGAGCGACAACATCTTCCGCTATCCTCTCCTCTTCCTCACTGGACATGGAAACATCACGATGTCCGACGGCGAGGCGAAGCGATTGAAGACCTATCTGGAGAAGGGGGGCTTCCTCTACATCGACGACGACTATGGGCTGGACACGGCGATCCGTCGCGAGATGCGGAAGGTCTTTCCCGACCAGGAGTTCCGCGAGCTTCCATTCTCCCATCCCATCTATCATTCCTACTACGACTTCCCCCACGGTCTCCCGAAGATCCACGAGCACGACAACAAGCCCCCACGTGGCTACGGTCTCTTCATTCAGGATCGGCTTGCGGTCTACTACACGTATGAGACGAATCCCTCCGACGGCTGGGCCGACCCCGACATTCATCACGACACACCCGAGCGCCGCGAGCTGGCGTTCCGAATCGGAACAAACGTGGTCGTCTACGCATTGACTAGATAGGCTGCTGGGCCGGCGGGCTGCTGGGCAATCTCGTCGATCCCAACTACCGGTGGGGCTGCGACCAGTAGGCTCCAACTGTCAACCTTCAACGATCGACCGTCAACCTCTATGTCACATACTCACACAATCATCGCTCATCGATTTGTCGAAGCGCCGATCGGTGAAATCTGGCGTGCATTCAGCGATGCGGAGCGATTGTCGCATTGGTTCACATCGGATGCGGAGCATGAATTCCGTGTGGGGGGGCGATACAGCAATGGGGATGGTGACCGGGGAGAGTATCTGGAGATCATTCCAGAAAGCAGGATCAGGTTCACATGGGAGCAACCGGACTACGCTCCCGGAAGCACGGTCGCGATAGACATTCTGCCGGCGGGTGAGGATGGCGAAGAGAAGTGGGCGATCCAGGTGACGCACGAGGGGATCGCATGTGATGATCAAAGTGATCTGGATGTCGGTTGGAATTGGGCGCTCGACTCGCTCATTCGTTATCTGCAGGCCGGTATCGGTCTGTCATTCGAGGAATGGGCGGCGCTGAGGGGAATGGTGTAGAGAGTATCTTTGCCGCTTCCCCCTTTCCTGCGCGTCATTCTCCCCCTGGGCGCGACCACATCGGCCCTTCTTGCACAAACGATCTTCCAATGCACACAAAGATCATTCGCGCAGCTTCACTGTTCTTTGTCATACTCTTCATCCCCGTTCTCCTTCAGGCGCAGATGACTGAATCTGTGCTCCACGCAGACGCCGACCACGCGTCGTGTGGACTCAATCTCTTCAGTCCGGATAACGTCGTTCATCAGCACGCGGTCGCCGCGTTGAAGGCCGATCCCGTTCGTCGTGCCCGCGCAGCCGAGCGTATGAAGGAAGCGGCCACATCCCGCACCCTGGCGTCGATCGGTGAGATCGACACGTTCTACGTTCTGAACAGCGTCGCGCAGAACTTCGACGAGATAACGTCGGTTCTTCGCTACGATGGGCATCTTGCCCGGATCTGGATCGACGTAAAGGATACGGCGCGCATCTCCCAGAACGTGTTGCGGCAGCTTGCGCGTGGACTCGATTCCGTGACCGGAAGCACATCGCGCAATCCGGAGCTGTCAATTATCGAGAACGACATCGAGGTGTTTGGGGAAACACCGAAGACATATGAGATCGGAGGCAAGACCGATTTTCTCCTGACCGACATCAAGGATGGTCTTTCCGGAGGGTATGTCGCCGGCTACTTCTCGAAGTACGATCAGTCTACCGAGATCGGATCGAACGCTCGCAATATCCTCTACATCGATTCCCGCGAAGGAGTGTCCGACGGTATTAACTCACTTCTCAGTACTCTGGCGCACGAATTCCAGCACCTTATTCAGTACGGCCTCAATCCAGGGAGCGATGTCTTCTTCAATGAGGGATGCAGCGAGGTAGCGAGTATTCTCTGCGGGTACAGGGACCGGACGAACTCGGGATTCATGTCGAACACGAATGTTCGATTCCTCGGATGGAACTCCGACAATGGGGCGCTCCTTAGTAACGACTACGAGCGGGCGATGACGTTTGTCTACTACCTGCTGGATCGTTTTGGTGAGGACTATATCCGTCAATTCACAAAGACGAAAGCCAACGGACTGAACCGGATCGATCAGGCCTTCAGCGGGCTTGGATTGACCGGGAGTTATCTGGAGATCCTGAAGGGCTTCGCGGTTGCGAATACCGTTACGTCCGGACTGGACGACGATCGCTATCGCTACCAGACACGGTTGACATCGACCACGCCCAAGGCGGCGTCTACCTACGACACGCTTCTACCGGCAACGGGAAGTGTCTCGCTTCAGTCGTACGGATCGTCCTACATTCTGCTGAAGAACCCAGCACCGGTATGGGTCACGTTCTCAAGCACCAGATCGTTTCGCGTGCTGGCCATAATCTATCGCTCGAACGTGGCCGATGAGGTCGTGGAGATGGAGAGTGGGAAGAGCTATCAACTGAACAGTGACGGCAGCGCCAGCAAGATCATCTTCGCCGTCGTCAGTCTCTATGGCTCGACGACACCGGTAACATGGGAAGCGTCACAGACCCCTGCGGGTGTCGACAATCAGGAGGGGCAGACCATCGTCTCGAATCTGGCAGCGATTACGCCGCAGCCGATCACGAGTGGACGGGCCGATGTAGCGGTAACGCTATCGCGCGCCGGTCAGGTTCGCATGGATCTGTTCGACGTATCGGGACGCCTGATTGAAAGCCCCGTCGTGGGCCAGTGGGTCGAAGCAGGCCAGGAGCATTTTCCCATACGTCTGGCCGGCCTCTCCTCCGGCACCTATCTCCTCCGCATCACTCTCCCGGGAGCGACCGTGACGAAGGTCGTGGTAGTGCGGTAGGGGAGAGATGAGGGATGGGATATGA
>CAYWXV010000154.1:0-3203 GCA_964462535.1 uncultured Alphaproteobacteria bacterium | reverse complement strand
CTCGCCATCTTCGTCGGTCAGCGAGGCATGCGTCTGCGCGAGCAGTACGGTCCCGGTCACGAGGTCTACGACACCGCGACGACACGATGGTGGCGCAAGCCGTTCGCCCGTGTCTGGCTCCCACCGCGTATCAACGACGCGTGGTTCCAGAGCACGTGGAGCGCGTTGTACGATCTGGGCGACGGAAATAATGATCATGTCCGGGATATCTGGGTTCACTGCAAACCATTCCTCCTCTGCTATTCGTCGGGGAAGTACCTCGACTCACTGGTCGATGGGATCGTGGATCTGCAGGGAACGGTTGGCCTGTACAGCGCGCAACGGCTGGGTCGGATCATGGACGACTCGACCGAGGTGATCGGTCTTGGCGCAGGCGATCGCGTGTTGTACGTCCGTCCAAGTAGTGAGCTTCCGAACTGGAGTCCGCGTGAGCGACGGTGGCCCGAGGGAACATTGGCGGGAGCCGAGACAGAGCCAGTGCCGGGCGTCAGGAGCAACGGAGCGATCCGCGCCCGTGTGGAGGAACGTTCGATCGTCGTCGACTGGGAGGGAGTTCTTGCGGTGTCGGATCGTGTGGAGTTGTCGTTGTATGACATGATGGGTCGTTGTCGTGGCGTGGTCGAGGTTCGTGGCGGCGATGGTCGCGGATGGATCGAGACGGAGGGATTGCCATCGGGCAGCTACATCGTCACCGCGCGTGGGCGGAGCGTTGTGGGGTCGGTCGCGGTGATGATTCATCGATAGATGTTCTCTTCCGATTCTATCACCCAAATCGGAGAGCGCTATGAAACGCTCGTTCGTTCTCGGCGTCGCCATGACGCTGATGCTGACTCTTGCTCCCACTCGTCTTCCGGCGCAGACAACGGGGGACTTCCGCGGGTTCGTCTTCGACAGTTCCTTCTACTTTGGAGCGCACGGAATGTTGTTCCCGGCCATCGCGCAGGACACGTTCCACCTCACCTTCTCACAGACATACGACGGCCCTACTGGACTTCGCAGGATCCTTGATTCGACGTTTTGGGCAGGTGCCGACACCGCACCAGGACAGCGGTGGCGCGACTCGATGGATCGTATCTACTACAACCAGGCCATCGATCGCGACTACAGGGTCATATTCTCCCCGAGAACGATTCGGTGGTTCACTGGAGAGATGACCCTCGCGGAGTGCTGGTACGGAGAGCGCAAGAACGCGGCCGGCGATCCAGACAGCAATCACGTTTTCGCATTTGCGCATCACATTCGGAGCGGAGAGCCCGACTCGATCGGAGGTGCGATCACATACGATTCGGTCTTCAATCATCATGTCTGGGGTGTGAAGGTGGAGGCCTCGACCCCTCCGCGCCTTTGCGCCATTGCGTTGAATCCGGGAGAACAACGCAAAGGCGCAGAGACGCGCTCGTTGGACGTTTGACGTTGGACCAGCGAGCTAACAAAACCGATATTCACGGGTTATCGAAACGGCGTGCGACACAAACTCCTCCATCTCGCCTTCTCCCTCCTGGCCCTGCTTGCAGGACCGGCCCTTTCTCACGCCCAATCCGACGTCACCCCTCTCGATCCCGATTTCAAGCGATTGCCCGAAATCGCGCGGCGATCGGGCAACCTCCAGTGCGTTCTCGGCAGTCGCGAGGAGTATGGTCGCGCAGTGCATGTCGTGTCGGGCGGCGCAAAGGACGCGTGGCCGATGTGGGTGGTCGAACGCGTTGCGTGTGGTCCACCGGAGGCACACCCTGACGCAAACGAACTGCTTGTCTATCGCACGACGGGAGATACCATACCGCCGGTGGAATCGTGTTATCGCGTCGGTCCACCTGAACACTCCTCGATCACGAAACTCCTCACGAGCGGGGATCTGGACCAGGATGGGTACTCGGATCTGGTCTGCGCCATCCGCATCATCGGCGATACGTCGTTCGGGAACAAGTACTACGGCACCAGCCGTGTCGTTGTCTTCTGGGGACACTCCAATGGAACATTCACACTCGATGACACCTCGCGAGTCCCTTCGGTAGGGCATATGTGGCTGGGGCCAAGCGGAGCGGTTCAGCTCGATTTGGGTGGAGACACGTCGCACCTTCTCATTCTGACCGAGGATGCCGATTACGCCGGCGATAACACGATCGTGCCTGCTCCTTCGCTGCGGATATTCTCATTACGTCACGGCGAGCGATGGGGACGAGACGGCGTCCCCTGCCGAGCGGTCTGGACCATGTGGAAGCGACCGCCGGTGGGGATTGGCGGAAGTCTCGTTCTGCTCGACCACGATGGCGACGGAAGTGATGATCTCGCCTTCTACGACAATCGGGGCACCTGGGACAGCGCCGGCTGGGTCTCGGTCCTCTACGGTCGCCCCAACGCCCTCCCCGACAGCAACGATCTGCAGACGGTCTACATGACGGCCGCGCGCGGTCGTTCCTCCCTCCTGCGGGACATCACCGGAGACGGCGTGCCGGAGCTGATCGTCCATTGCGGCAACGATGAAGTCTGTCGCATCTACATCGGCCTGCGCGGGCGACGGCTGCTGGAGCAGTACGGATCGGGGGCCGACACGGCACGAGCGGGTCAGACGGAGTGGTGGGGTCGACCGTGGGCGACGTTGCGACTGCCGCGGGCGTTCTGGACCGGCTGGGGTCCGTCGGACCGTCACATCTACAATCTCGGAGATAGCGATGGCGATGGAATCGCCGACATCTGGATTGTGTCAAGCCTGTATCTGCTCTGCTATACGACCGGGGAGTGGCTGGACGAGTATGCTGACGGGATACTCGACCTGGTCCCGGGACGGACGTTCGACGGGTACGACTATCCCGAGTGTCTTATCCACGGAGACATTGGATTGACATCGCACCCGGAGGTAAAGATCGTGGGCACCAACAGTGGCATCCGGTATCTGGGAACCGATACGCGGCTACCCCACGCCGATCACCACGTCCATCCGTTGCCGGAGGGCACAGGGAAACCGACGACGGCGGTGCCGGGGGAGCGTGCGTGGCCGTGGAAGTTGGACATGTGGTGAGCTGGGCCCCCCTGGGCGGCTGGGCCGCTGACCGGCTGGGCCGCTGACCGTGTACCTTTGACAGCCGACTGCTAACAAACTCCTTCCTGGTGTGTTATGCGAATGCCATGAGACGCTTCCTCCTCCATCTCGCCCTCTCCCTCCTGGCCCTGCTTGCAGGACCGGCCCCCTCTCACGCCCAATCCGA
>CAYWXV010000153.1:0-3228 GCA_964462535.1 uncultured Alphaproteobacteria bacterium | reverse complement strand
TCTTCCTGCAGGTCGCGGAAGGTGGAGGAGATGAAGACGCGGAGTTCGCTACTCTGGGGCATCCATTCCTTCCGGTGGAGTTTTGTTCGCAGTGAGCAAGTCGATAATCTGATTGTACGAGTGACCCGGAATCTCCCTGTAGAGGTTCGTGGCAATCCGCAGCGCTTCTCTGCGATGCATTTCCGTCACTTCCGGCTCCTGCACCCGGTATCCAATTTCCCACATCCAGAAATGCAGCCAGACGCGCCCCTCATCGTCAGTCGCCTCGGCAAGCAAAGCGTCGAGCTGTTGGAGCGCTGCCTCTTTGCGTCCCTCCGCAGCATCAACGCGCACGAGCAGAACTCGTGCGTGCAAACGGGTATCCGGCTTACCAAGTTGATCGGAAATCGATATGCACTCCTCGGCGCATGCGCGTACAACACGCAGAGACAACGTCCACCATGTCTCTTCCGTTGCGCCTGCGACAAACGTCGGCAGGTACTCCGGCATGTGACGCTCGTTTTCCAACCTCAGCAGGGTAGTTGCGGTTCCGTGCAGCCAATAGGTGAGGCCAAACGGGAAACCCAGGGAGCGATGTCCCTCGGCTGCCTTGGCGTAACAATCGAGCGCACGGTCAAACTCACCAAGGTGTTCGTATACACTCCCCATGTTTCCGAGCGCGATCGCCATCCCGTTGCGATTGTCAAGTTCGGAGGTGATGTCAAACCAACGGGCGAAGCACTCGAGCGCCTCCGAAAGCCTACCCAGCACGAGGTGAACTCCTCCCATGTTTCCTATGGCATAGGCTACGCCGCTGCGGTCTCCGATCTCTTCGTTAATCGCGAGTTGACGGCCAAAGCATTCCAACGCCTCCGAATACCGCAGTTGATACTGGTAGACGATACCCATGTTGCTGATTGCGGCTGCAGTTCCGGAGCGGTCACCGATTTCCTCGGAAAGTTCATACCAGATGCGAAGGCACTCCAGCGCCTCCGAAAACCTTCCCTGCTCAGCATGAACAAGGCCGATGCTGCCGTTCGCTCTGGCTGACCCACCGCGGTCACCGGTCCGCACGGCAATCCGATTTGCTTCGCGATGATGTTCCAGCGCAGCCTCGTACTCGCCGTGGCGGAGACTGATCAGCCCGAGCCCCTGGTGCCCTCTCGTTTCGTAGGACGTATCCGCGTGCGCTCTGGCCCACGTGACCAGCTCCGCGTACATCTCCCTGGCTACGTCCCACTGGCTCAATGATTCGAGCAACGCTCCGGCTGCCTGAAGCACCTTGCCGTGATTCGCCTCCGTCCCGTCCGAGTCGACCAAGAGGCTCTTGCGATACTCCACCCCCGCGACGTAGCCGCGGTCGGCAAGCTGTCTCCATCGTCGGAGTAATTCGGTCCGGGTCTCGTCACGATAGAGCAGCGCCAGGACATCGGCCCGTGCAAGCGTTGCGGCCAGTCGCGCATCCCGTTCGGGCGAGGCCTCGCCGCCTGTGCCGTACTGCCAGAGAAGTTCCAACGCCGACCGCTCCGTCAAAGGCGTCGTCTCGAAGTAGTCTGCAATCGCGCCTTGAACCTCGCGCACCCGCCCAGACTCCATCAGATAACGATTCTCCACGGCGCGACGGAGGTAGTCGTGGAAGAACCCGAGCAATCCTTCACGCTGGACGAAGTGATAGTCGATGGCGAAGAGAAGTCGAGACAGGTCCAGTCTGTTCACTCCCGTAATCGCCATGATTTCTTCTTCCCCGAGTCCGGCGCGTGACGTCCAGATGGCGCTGAGGAGATTTCGCACCTGCTGATGGCCGTAGTCACGTTCGATCCGTTCGAGGACGCGATCGAACACCTCATTCAAATCTGCGGCGTCAACGTACCGGTTGATCTTCTCATCGAGAGTTTCATGCTCGCCATGCAGTCGCATTTCCTCGGCGACGACACGCAGATATAACGGGGAACTCGCCTTGGGATCGCCCGTCACTCGGCGAACCTGCTCCGGCGCGATACCCTTCTTGAACTCCCCGAGATATCTCACCACGATGCTCTGGCGGACACGCTCGTCGATGAGCGGCTTCACAATCAAGCTTTCCCACGGCCGCTCCAGGAGACGGTCTCCGGTCTCGCCCGGTGTTGTCGAGACCATCAACTTGATGCCCGGTGGGATGATCCTCGGAAGCCAGGACATCCGCCTGCCGGATTCGCCGAGCTGATTGACCGCATCGATCACGATCAAAACCGCAATCCCGTCCCTTGCCGCGAGGTGTTCGCATCGAAAGAGCCAGTTCGCGAAGCTGCGCTGGAGCTCGTCCTCGGTACCGGGAATCTCCTCGGCGATGTTGAATCGCGTACAGATCTCCTCCACCAGGTGACGCATCACCGAGGCTGCCGAGCCGCTGCTTTGGGAGGCGCCGACGTAGTGCTCGATTACTAACGCCGTCGGGTTCTTCTTCCGGTAGTGGTCCGTCAGATACGCAACTAGCGAACTCTTTCCGAGGCCAGATTCACCTGTGACAACCAGGCAATTCTGACGCGCGGAATCTTCGGTTTCGCTCAATTCCGGTTGTGCCTGTTCGATCGTACGGTCTGGTGGTCGAAGGGCAATCCACTCGTTCCAAAGCTTCAAGTACTCCGGGTTGGGGATGTACGCCCTGATGCGGCTGGCTGCAAATGAGGCATGCGCGCGCCGTTCGATTTCAAGTGGTGTTGGGGCTTCACGCTCGGGCCAGAAGTGGTCGACCATCTCAACGAGATCAGCGCGCACTCTCTCGCCCAACTCATCGATGCTCTCGAATTCGCGGAATGGTTTTCCGGATGTGCGAGAGCGTTCGATCAACGAGGCAAGGCGCACGGGATCGTCGGCCTCGCTGCTGTCTCCAGGTCTGTGATAGAAGAATGAGTACTCTCCATCGACGTCGGGGGCATCGAACACCCCGTGGATGAACTCCATCTCGGTGAGGCTCACGCCTTGCATTGCGACCTCTTCGATCCACGGAAACCTGGCAAGGAGTTCAGGGTCAATGAGGATCTCATGGAGTTCGGGTGCCCAGCCGTAGCGGTTGCCGATCATGCCAATGAAGTACGGTCTGCATTTCTCAACTTCCTCGAGACACGTTCGAACGATCCGACCGAGCGTGGCTTCCTCCTCGGTCAATCCCCACCGCAAATCGACCTCCGTGAATGTGACACCGCGCTGACGGCACACGGCACGTATCTCCGGGAAGACCTTCTTGATGAGATGCTCGCGTTCCTCCTGCAG
>CAYWXV010000152.1:0-3310 GCA_964462535.1 uncultured Alphaproteobacteria bacterium | reverse complement strand
GAATTCCCCGATCAGGCGACACTACCACGAGGCGTGTTCATCATTCACCCGGCTGTATCGTCGGGCGTCACGGATGAGCATGGGTTCTTGCGCGAAAGGATAATGTGGTTGGAGTAATGGGGACGATACAGAAGTTGGCATAGTATACCTTATCAGGTATATTGTCGGATACAAGAGCGCCGAATACACTGGATTGGTTCGTCACTCGATGACATTCGAATGCTTCCAGATCAGGCTCGTCGACGATTGGGATTCGAACTTAGAGCTCTACAGCGTGGAGACAACCCAACCGATTTCAAGCCAATGTCGAGCATTGGAATCGGCGCATATGAGATTCGCGTACATACGGCGGAGCTTTTCGGGTCATCTATGTTGTCCGATATCGCGAGGCCCTGTATGTACTTCACGCGTTTCAGAAGAAGATGCAGCGAACATCATCTGACGACATGGCACTCGCACGCTCCCGATACAAGGAGATGATCAGACTTCACACTCAATCGGAATCGTAAATCGCCACCATGCCTAAGACACAATCAATACGTGTAACCGAAGGGGACTCGAACGTCTTTGCGGATCTCGGCTTCGACTCCGAGGAGGCAGCCGGATTGAAGATTCGCGCCGATCTCATGCTTGATCTTCGACACTATATCCAGAAGCAGCAGTGGTCCCAAAGAGAGGCGGCCGATTTCTTCAACGAGACACAACCTCGAATCAGCAATCTTATGAACGGTGAAATCAGCCGCTTCAGCATTGAAAAACTGATTGCGATGCTCGATCGAGCCGGGATGCGCGTACGTGTGCGCGTAACGCGAAAGGCCGCATGAACTATGGATGATAGTTCACCACGGGATTCATCCCGTGGCTAGGCATATCTCCTCACGCCCCTGCCGGGGCGCCTCCATAGACTCTTCGGAAGATCAGCGTCCGCGCAACAAGCGAACGAACCGAATTGCCATCAACTATCAACCATCAGCCATCAACTATCAACCATCAACCCCCAACCACTCCCGCCACATAGATCGCCACGATTCCCGCGAAGAGGATCGTCAGCGCCGCATAGCCGGCCTTCATCCACCGTTTCGTCAGATGCTCCCGCACGTCGAATACCCCCTGTAGAGCAAGCCGGACTCCCCAGAAGACCGCCACGTAGAGACAGAACCCCCTTGACAGCCCGCTCCCCCCTGCAAGCTCGTCCGCGTTGAAGAGCGTGATCAGCGCGAAGGCGATGATCGACAGGACCACGTAACCTCCATACACCCAGTACATCTGCCGGTGAAGCCGGGAGAGGACTTTCAACTCTTCTTTCCATTTCAACTGGAACGGGACCATTGCCGAAGCGATCAGCACCAGAAGCTGACCGACACCGGCAATCATGAAGAGTGTCGGGAGAGAGTTTTTCATGGCATCGCGTGGATAGCCCGCAGGAAGGGGACAATGATTTCGATAACGAATGGCGGGTGGAAGAGAAGAGGGGCGGGGAGCAGGACAAGACCGAGAGCGTAGAGACGCCCGGAAGTCCCGGCTCCCATTCCGATACGTCGTCCGAACGGACTCCGCTCGATGAACAAGGCGACGCCGTGCAGCGAGAAGAAGAGCGTCGGACCGCCATACCCTCCGCCGGCCGGAAACGATATCACCAGATCATGAATGATACCGCTGGCGACGAATCCGATAAGGAGTGCTCGACGAGGTCCGAACGAACGGATCAGAGGTCGAAAGAGAAATCCGTAGGTGAGATCACGGAACGCTCGGTTCCAACGTCGTCCCCAGAATTCCGAGAGGCTTGTGGAGGCCAGCGGTCGATCCATCAGCGGCGGCGCGTCGACACCCAGACGACGCCATGCGCACGAGAGGAGATGAAACGTGCCAAAGTGGAGAGTCAAGCCCATCCCGATCATGCCGACCCATCCGGCCAGATAGGGGTACGATTCGGGAAGAGCGCGAACTACAAAGAAGAGAAGCAGCGACCCGATTACTGTCTTGATGGCAGCGAAAACCCAGTCTCGCAAACCGGGACGTTGAACATTACCCGACTGAATAAATGCTCTGATATCCATACCGGGCCAAGCGAAGAGATATCCGAGCCTTTTCCAACGTGGTGCATCGGTGTTGGCCGCATTTCTCAGCGTAAGGGCTTTGCACCCGGCGTAGATCGCGACCGCCAGTATCCACATCAACCCCCAGCGTGTGATACTCACGTCGGTACGTTCCGAAAATCCCCTCGAAACCTTCGCAGGCCGATGAATCCGAGAATCGTCTGAAGACGGAGCGAGAAGAACCAGGGCATTTTCCGCGTGATGACCTTCACAGGTCTCTCCTCAACTGTGCGGCTGATGGTCTCCTCCAGGCGATCCTTGTAGTAGACCATGGTTTGCACCTCACCCAAACCTTCCACCTGCTCGTCGCGAGGTTCAGGCTCGACCCCGTAGAAGTCACCAAGCGCATCGTACATGGCTGTCGTCATCAGAACGTACTCGTGAGCGGGAACCGAGTTCTTCAGAAGACGATGGACCAGTATGACGTCGACGCCGAAGAGCTTCTCGAACTGACCAATCTGTTCTATCTGCGCTTCGCCCTGATGCACGACCTGCTTCAGCTTCAGCTCGCCAGCCTCGTTGCAGGCCTGACAGTCGCAGCTGTTCACTTCCATCAGCGTCTTGAGTTCTGCGGAGAAGGCGGCGAAGAGTCGTGGGATTTGGAGCTTCACTTCCTCTGCGATACGCGCCGGGTCGCGCCCGGTAGCATAGAAAAAGACCGCATCCCCCTCAATCTCTGCCAGGTTCAGGGGTGGCTTCGCCTCGTTGATAAGCGCCTTGATCAGCCGCACGACGATTTGCTTCGCATGATTCACATTGATCGTGTGAAGCCGCATGAATTTCGTGTATCCGCTGATGTCTGCGATCAGGAAGACCGCCTGTGTGGTGTCGTCCATGAAGTTGGGGGGTTGTAGAGAGAGGGATTCGAAGGGGCCGCAATATGAGGCTCTCGTCTCTCGCCCGCAACTTCTCGCGAGTGAATCGGCCAACCAGTCTTGGCATCCCATGAATCGACGGACATCGGAGCCGTTGGAGTGGATTTGGAACTGACGCTCGTGGGCGATCGATTGAGCGTCCTCGGCTCGCCGCGGATTCTACATCATCCGTCTGCGCGACAGAATGGGGGAACGGGATATCAAGGTGGTGAAATAGAAGAGAGAGGGAGCATCGCCTTCATCGAAGCGGAAACTCGAGCGGTTCGCCTCCGAGCATTCTCCATGCTTCTGGATCTACTCCGTGATCGATGCAGTCGTCTTCACTGTCATCCTGCGAGA
>CAYWXV010000151.1:0-3364 GCA_964462535.1 uncultured Alphaproteobacteria bacterium | reverse complement strand
TCCGCGTCTTCATCTCCTCCACCTTCCGCGACCTGCAGGAGGAACGCGAGCATCTGGTGAAGAAGATCTTCCCGGAGATACGGGCCCTCTGTCGCGAGCGTGGCATCCGTTTCACCGAAGTCGATCTGCGCTGGGGATTGACCGATGAGGATGTCGCGCTCGGTCAGGTCATCAGAACGTGTCTGGAAGAAGTCGACAGGTGTCGTCCGTACTTCATCGGGATTACGGGCGATCGCTATGGGTTCATCCCATCCTACCTCGACGTTCAGAAAGACCCGCAGTTGTTGGAACAGTATCCGTGGATCGAAGACGTTGTCCTCGGTGGGATGAGCATTACCGAAATGGAGGCGCAGTACGCGGTCCTTTCCCACTCCCCTCTCCCTGTGGGAGAGGGTTCGGGAGTGAGGCGGGACAGGTTCTATTTCCGCCGCCACCGCGCAACGCTCGACGACCCCTCCGACAACACAGAAGAGCGCGCACGCCTCGAAGCCTACCAGCAACGCATTCGCAACAGCGGCGCAAACGTCCAGGAGTTCCGCGAACCGCACTCTCTTGGTGAGATGATCTACGATGATCTTATCGAAATCATCAAGACGGACTTCGCCGATGCAAAGCCTTCCACGCCACTGGAGGAGGAACGGGCGAGACACGAGGCATTCTCCTTGAGTCGTCGGCGAGCGTACATCGCCAACCCGGCGTATCTCAAGCGGCTCAACGATCACGCCGCGTCTGATGACCCACCGCTGGTTGTCTACGCCGAGAGCGGCTCAGGCAAGAGTTCGTTATTCGCCTATTGGGCCGATCAGTATCGTCGCAAGAACCCGGATGCACATGTGATCGAACACTACGTCGGCATCGGCGCAACCGCGACCGATCACTACGCCGTGATCCGACACATCTGCATGGAGATCAACGAACGCTTCGGTCGCAATGAGGAAATTCCCTCGGAGCCGCCGAAGCTGGAAATCGCGCTGGGCCAATGGCTAGGTTATGCGGACCATGAATTGAAGAAGCGGGGGCAGTCGATGGTGCTGATTCTTGATGGGTTGAACCAACTGCGGGGTGCGGCACTCAACCTGCAGTGGATTCCCGATGTCATCTCTCCCAGCATTCGCTTGATCCTGAGTTCGACGGTCGAGGGCACATTGGTAGAGTTGACCCAGCGCGGCTGGCTACAGTTCGGCATGCGGGCACTCACCGAAGCTGAACGCGAGACGATTGTTGTCCGCTACCTCGCCGAGTACCACAAGTCGCTCAACCCGCAGCAGATCAATCGCATCGCCACCGACTACAAGTGCGGGCACCCGCTGTTCCTCAAAACCATACTCGAAGAACTTCGCCTGGTCGGCCTCCATGAAGAACTCGACGCGAAGATCGAAAGCTACCTGGAAGCGACGGGGACGGAAGATCTGTTCCAGCGCGTATTGGAACGGATCGAAGATGATTTCACGCAACGGGCAGTGCGCGATGTGATGAGTCTGCTGTGCGCCAGCCGTAGCGGTCTTGACGAACGGGAGCTGTCCGAAATCAGCGGTCTTGCACGCTTGAAGATCGCGACGATGATCGCTGGACTCGACTATCACCTGGTGCGGAAGGAGGGCCGTCTGACGTTCTTCCACGACTATCTGCGACGTGCTGTCGAGAAGCGGTATCTCGGCGACGATCAGAAGAAGCGATCGGGGCATCTGAAGATCGCCGAGTACTTCCAGATCGGTGTGGCACGATCGATAACTGACGGGGAAGCGGTGTCAGGGCGAATGGCCGGTGAACTGGCCTATCAACTCCACGCCGGGGGCCAGCAGTCTCGGCTCTGCGAGTGCCTTTCGACGATGCCGGTGTTCCTCGCACTATATGCCGGCGAGACGACGTACGACGTATTGCGATACTGGTCACAGATGGGCGACGGAATCGACGTAGCCGGATCACTGCGGCGAGGTCTGTCGGACTGGGTGATGGAGGATGCCGCCGTGCGGAGCCGAGGCATGGGTTTGGTGACGAAGCTTCTCGAACGTCTGGGTCAGTGGACAGCGGCGATCGAACTGGAGCGAGAGCGTCTAGCCGTGGCGATCGAGCATGTCGACAAGAGCGAGGAGGCGGACTCGCGTCTGTCACTGGGAGGGCTTCTGTGGTCACGCGGGGAGTCTGGCGGAGCTTTGTCGGAGTTCACGCAGGCGTTGGAACTGTTTGAGGAGTTGGGCGAGCGCCGTGGCGTCGCAGGAGCCATCGGGAACATGGGCAATGTGTACGCCAGTCGTGGAGAGTTAGAACGTGCGATGGAGAGCTTGGAGCGTTGGTTTCGCGTAGCCGAGGAGTTGGGCGACCGCCGTGGCGTCTCGCTAGCCATCGGGAACATGGGTGTGGTGTATTCCCGTCGTGGAGAGTATGATCGTGCGCTGGAGAGCTGTGAGCGACAGTTGCGCATAGCCGAGGAGTTGGGCGACCGCAGTGGCGTCTCGCAAGCCATCGGGAACATGGGCCTGGTGTACTCCAGTCGTGGAGAGTATGATCGTGCGCTGGAGAGCCTTGAGCGAAAGTTGCGGATAGCCGAGGAGTTGGGCAACCGCAGTGGCGTCTCGATAGCCATCGGGAACATGGGAGATGTGTACTACCGTCGTGGAGAGTATGATCGTGCGCTTGAACAGTTCAGCAGAGCAGCGGCAGAGCATCGCGCCATCGGCTTCCGCTATGGTCTCAGCTACTGGCTGGAGGGCACGGCCACCGTGCTACTGGAACTCATCGACAAGGAGGGGGGAATGCCGGAGTATCTGCCGAGGCATGTCGCGGCGGCGACGGCAGAGAACTGGCGCGTCCTGTCCCTGCACGAGGTGAGGACCTGTGCCGAGGAGTGCGTCGCCATCAGCAACGAGTTATCGAAGCCGGACACGCAGTTCCGCGGCCGAGTTCTTCTGGCGCGGATCGAAGCTGCCGAGGGGCGTAGAGACGTTGCATCGCAACGTCTGACCGCACTGCTGCACGAAGCCGCCAATGACGTTAAACGTGCGGAACTTCATTACCAGCTATGGAGGCTGGACAAGGCGCACCAGGACAATTATCGCCTCGAAGCCTTGCGGTTGTATCGGGGGTTGGTCGAGAAGACGCCGGCGCACGTGTTCAGGCAACGCCTCGATGAATTGCGTGAATCCACCACACCGGAGGCAGACCGTGCCGCAGCAGAGTGAACTCCGCGTCTTTCCGCATCCGGCGGATCTCCGTCCGCCTGTGGCGGACTTCGACATCTCCACGGCGATGTAACCTGCTATGAGTACCTCGAACGAACTCCGCGTCTTCATCTCCTCCACCTTCCGCGATCTGCAGGAGGAACGCGAGCATCTCATCAAGAAGGTCTTCCCGGAGATACGTGCCG
>CAYWXV010000150.1:0-3396 GCA_964462535.1 uncultured Alphaproteobacteria bacterium | reverse complement strand
GAGTCACGCGCGAACGAAACGACCGTGCGGAAGAGTTGGATCAGGAAGTAGCGGGTAGAGGTCGTGGTGTGACGTGGGCTGAGACTGTCCGTTGCCGGAGTTGGTCACATCCGGGAATTAGCAAGGGCGAGAGGGGTACTCTCGCCCTTGTCGTAGCCGACAAAGAATCCCCGTCTTCTTGTTAGTAGAGCGTTATCGCCGCGTCATGGAACTCGTTCTCTCCGATTGCAATCCGTACCACATACCTTCCGGCAGGAAGGAATGGGAGATAGAGATTCTCGACAACGACACCGCCACTTCCCGGCGATAGCGGCCGCTCAAGGCATTGCCGTCCAAGCATATCGACGATGGCGAGCTTCACGAACGCGCCCTTCGGAGCGTCATGGATGATATTCAGCGTATGATCACGCTGGACGAACAGCTTTACCGCAGACTCCCGAACAGGCGTACGATCTACGGAATTCTCTCCGCGTTTCGGCATGACCCAGAACAACTCGCCTCCGACGATTTCCGAGAACGTCGACAACAATGAAGTAGAATCGTTGGTCGAATCGGCCGCTCGCACGCGAACCTCCAGGTAGTATGTATCCCCTTCGCCAACGCCGAACTGACCCACAAGGGTCGTCGTATCGGCGCTGCTCAGGGTATCGAGCAACAGCCATCCGGTCCCGGATTGCTGATCCGTTGTCGTCGCTCGATACCACACTTCATATTTGCCGCCATTGACGACATCCGGTTCGATATTGGCATCCCACGTGGCCCGCCATACCAGAGTGGCACCCATGGTATCCAATGTCAGTCGAACATTCTGTGGTCGTGAGGGACGGGCATTGATGATGAGTGGTTGATGCGACACCGTATCGTAGCCGCGGTAGAGTCTGAAGTAGACCTTGTCCGTATCGCCACCTGCCGGCATTTCGGTGATCTCGACGCCGCATGGCAAGGGGCCAGCATTGTACCTGTCTGTATTGGGGTTCGACCACGGACTGAAGATGTTTGCCCCGATGTCGTTCCAGCCATCGTACTGATTGCCGTGCAAAAGGGAATAGGGGGACAGATCAACTGCCGACAACGTCCGTGGGTCGATGTGCGCCCAGATGAACTCATCCACCACCATGGTCGTGGAGTCGACCGGAACAAGCCACTGCATTCGCTCGCGTGGAGAGACTCCGTCGTTGACGGGGGATGTGTCTCTCGTGGTTGCCTGCGGTCGCCAGTCGTAAGTGTTGCGATAGGCAAATAGGCGCTTCCATAGATGCTGCTCTCCACAACAACTTGTGGTGTACGTTCCCAGATCTTCCCATTGCCATCGGCCGTCACTGGGGACGACACGCAAGGTCGTCCCCTCGCCGAATGACGTTACGCGAAAGTGCAGGATGTACAGTCCCTGCCCCTGCATTGTCCGATCGACCATGTCATACGTCATCGCATCCTGATCCGGGATGTAGTTCATGAACGTATCGGGCAATTGGGAAATCGCGGAGGTGTAATTCTGCCGATGATATTCGAGCCAGAATGCGTCAGCCTCGCGATTGCTCGTATCGGTGATAACGACGGCCTCTCGCCATTGCGCGTAATCGCGGAGCGAGTCGATGTGGACAAGCGGAATCGAGTCACCTGCGTCGACATGCCAGATTCGCAGGTCGTCCAACCAGCCGAGTTGCCACCGCTCCCAACTGTTCATCATCGGTGAAACGGAAGCGTTTCTATGACCCATCAATGACCAAACACCACCGTCGTACTGGTGCAGATATGTGGCCCCTAGCAGACGATGCCCCAGCTCATGTTCGATCGTCCACAGCAGATGCTTCGGATAGTCTCGCCCCGCGAAGCACCGGACTCCGTCACCTTGTCGCACTCTAACGTGGGAGTTCGCTAGAATAATCGGACTTCCATCTTCAAAGACGCCCACCTTCCCATCTGGATTTCCCGAAGCGCCACTCGGAGAAGTTGAGGTCCGATAGATCACTACCAAGTTATCAATGTTCCCGTCCGGAGATTTGAGATGTTGGTACTGACTGGGAGTGAAAAACGACCATTGATCATAGATATCGAGCCAGGTGGTTCCATAAAGTGAGTCGAGATAACGCAGGCAGTGAAACAATGCGAACCTTGACGGGGTTGCATTGAATACTTATCCTGTATCCTCTAAATGCCCAGCATTCAAGGCTTCACTGTAGGTAATCGGAAATGCTGAATCCCGGGTATAGAATGAGGCGGGATAAGGCGTCCTTACATAGAACGCCTCGCCATCGAGTGTCAATCTCCCGCCGCTCATTTCACGGAAGAATGTCGTTAGGCTGTACTTCCTGCCGGATAGCACACTTCCACCCCAGAGCTTGTCGATGATATCGGATTGACCATTATTGGTCGAGCTCAAATAGCGCGGAATGGTATTGAACGGCCATGCGCGGCGATTTAGGCCGGTAGCGCTGGTCCCGCCTATATCGGTGCTGTCGTCCAGAAATTCGATGCAGAGGACAAGTGTGTGAATCGAGTCCGGGCTCTGGCTGCATGACGCCATGAACAGTCCGGTATTGGGATGTCCGTATAGATATGACGCTGTGTCGAAGGGGAGCGCTGCCGGCTCCGAACACGATGACTGCGGAAAAACCGTTCCATTTCCTGTGAACAGAATAAGGAGCGTGGTGAAGAGTGGGACTACTGACAATGCCTGTCTCATGGAATACCTCGAGGAAATGCGACCATGTCGATAATTGGCGACATGGTCAGGGTGAGAAGCACGCGCGCCGACAAGTGTCAGTGTACGACCGCAACGAGGCACCACGTGGCGATTCTGCCGTCGTCATTCAGAATCGATATGGTATAGGTGCCCGGAGACCAACGCGAACAATCGATTCGCACTGTGAGAATCGAGTCCGCACCATCAGGGGAGACATATGTCGCCATCCGCTGTCCGTTCAACGACGTGAGAACGCACCTCCGGCCGATGGATCCGGGAAATTCCAGCTTGAACTCGAACCGGGCGGGATTCGGGGCCACGGAGAGCGTGTTCCGACCGGTGCGTTCGTTTCCATCAAGACGTACATCCGATGGAGTGGGAGTCAGGGACATAAGTCCGTAATGCCCACGTGGGACCCAAATCGATCCTTTCCACTCGCACGGTCTGCTTGTCAGCGGGCCGGGAATTGAAAGCCCGGTTTCACTGCGGACGATTCCACCCTCGACTCTGTGGACGACCGTCGCACCCCCATTGGATTGTCCCACCCAGACGTGTTGTAGCGCGACGCGCAGAATGCTTGTGTTGGGATCGACGATGTGAACGATGGGTGATGTGGTCGGGGTCAGATCCATCATCACCGAATCCCACTGATACGTCCGGAATCTGTTCCCCTCAAGTATCAGGAATGTGTCGGCCACTCTCCCCAGCGCTGG
>CAYWXV010000149.1:1580-3435 GCA_964462535.1 uncultured Alphaproteobacteria bacterium | reverse complement strand
TGTCTCTGTTTGCCTCTCTCATATCAACGCGACAAAGGAGTGAGAAACGGATCATTGCCGCCGTACTTGCGCTGACTCTGTTCATGCGTTAGCTTTCACCCGTCGCCATCACACTACGATTTGCCATCATGGATTATGAGAATAATGTCACGCGGAGTCGCGGAGACGCGGAGCGTACCCCGCGGGAGTTGGATGTTGTCACCGGAACGATTGTGGACGCTGCCTTGAAGATCCATCAGACCCTGGGCCCGGGATTGCTTGAGTCGGTGTACGAGGTCGTGCTGGCAGACGCTCTTCGGAAGCGTGGGCTCCGTGTGGAGCGGCAGGTGAGCGTCGCGTTCGAGTTTGACGGCACGCGGTTTCAGGAAGGGCTCCGCGTCGACCTCCTTGTCGACGATCGTGTGGTGGTTGAACTCAAATCGGTGGAGACACTGGCACCAGTACACGCGAAGCAGGTTCTCACCTACATTCGACTGTTGAAACTCCAGGTAGGCCTCCTCATAAACTTTGGAGGGGCAACGCTCAAGGAGGGGCTCCGGCGCATCGTGAACAACCTGCCCAAGGGGTCTTCACGCCTGGGGAGGGAATAGGGACCGGCCTGCTCCTTGCTCCGCGGCTCCGCGCCTCCGCGTGACAATCCCCAAAACGATCTCTTGCCCCATCGCGAGCCCATGCGTATGTTTGACGCCGCTGGTCTTCATACGAACACCATGCAAACAATTCGGCGGAATCGGCTCAATAGTGGCGAATCCGCACACCACGTGAAGTAATTGAGGAGACTTTCCATGGCTCGCGTCAGCACCTACCTGAACTTTCCTCGCAGCACGGAGGAGGCATTTGAGTTCTACAAGAGCGTCTTCGGGACTGACTATACCGGACCGATGTTCCGGTACAGAGACATTCCGGATCACCCGGGAAAGCAGCCAGTGGCCGCGGAGGACCAGGACCTCATCATGCACGTCGAGTTACCGATCCTTGGTGGTCACGTGCTGATGGGAACCGACGCTCCCGAGTCGATGGGGTTCTCAGTAGCGCCGGGAAATAACCTCTACATCAATCTTGAGCCAGACACGCGCGCAGATGCCGACCGGCTGTTCGAGGCGCTGTCTGAGGGGGGAACTGTGGAAATGGGTATGCAGGATATGTTCTGGGGCGGCTACTTCGGAAGCCTGGTGGACCGATTTGGCGTTCGCTGGATGTTCAACTGTGCGCAACAGAGCTGATCGCGCCGGCATCTGAGCGTCGTGTCGCGGCGCAGAGGGCCCTCGAACGGGCGCCGGGCGTGATGACATCATTGAAAGGGCATGATCATTGTAACGCGAACGACGTCAGACCACGACTGCAGATATGGGGACGGTCCGGCCGCTGGCGCCGGGCCGCTCCCGCTTTCACTTCGGCGGAAACCATCTGGGGCGTTCCCATGAAAAATCCAATCCTCGACTGCTCCAGTTCCTGACGGGGAGTGGGTCTGGATTTGCCCAGGTGATGGCTGTGTGGGGGCCACGGGACCGGGGAGGCTGTTGAAATGCGCGCGATCTCTGCGTTGCGCTCCGCCTCGATGGATGAGGTTGGATTTGGTGGCGATATTATGGACCCTCGCGTGGCAACGAGTTTTCCGGCATCGGTCAAAGATGCGCTGAATGAACTCCTCCACTTCTGGGAGCAAGATTCTGACGAGAATAGATGACCTGCAATGTAATCCACGAACAAACCCAGGTACCGCAATGCCAACCACACTAAACCTGAAAACCGTTGTTCGTTTCCTTGGCGATCTGGCTAAGAACAATAATAAACCCTGGTTTGACGAGCATCGGAAGGACTACGACAACGCGCGTGCGGAATTCGAGACGCTGGT
>CAYWXV010000149.1:0-1480 GCA_964462535.1 uncultured Alphaproteobacteria bacterium | reverse complement strand
GATCCCAAGCCATTCAAGAAGATCATTGGCGCGAAGGCATTCAAGTCGGCATTTGGGGAAGTCGAAGGCGAACGATTGAAGACGGCCCCCAAGGGTTACGATCGCGACCACCCGGATATCGATCTCCTCCAGTTGAAGAGGATCGTCGTCTTCCATCGATTCACGACAAAGGACCTGACAGCTCCTGACTTCGTGCGGCAGGTGATCAAGCTGTGCAAGACGATGAGACCGTTCCTGGATTATGTAAACACGGTGGCGGGACCGGCATCCGATCGGTGATCGACATCGCTCGGCACTCCAGACGCATTACCCTGGTTCATCCCTACTGGCAATGAACGCACTTCTCTTTGGCGCAACCGGGATGGTCGGCATCGAGGTGCTTCACGCATGTCTTGTTGAGCCACGAATAGCACGCGTGGTGAGTGTTAGTCGACGTTCGACTGAGGTATCACATCCGAAGCTGCAGGAGGTGATGCATCGCGACTTTAACAACTTCGATCCACTCATCGAGGTGTTGAAGGAGTGCGAAATCCTTTTCTACTGTCTCGGAGTCTATCAGGGACGTGTTCCCGAGCAGGAGTTCTACGATATCACGTGCGGATATCTGGAACGGCTTCTGCGCGCACTCGAATCGATTCCGCGACAACCGGTCTTTTGTCTTCACAGCGCGGTCGGAGCCGATCCAACCGAGCAAAGCAGGGTTCTGTTTGCGCGAGCGAAAGGGCGTGCGGAGCGGTTGTTGACCGAGTCCTCCATTCGGGATTACTACATCTTCCGCCCGGGGTACATCGCTCCCGGTAGACGTTCGGGGCGGTCCCGAATTCCGGACTGGTTAGCGCTCCCTGTCTACCGGCTGATTCCCACGATTGGAATCGATGCGGTCGATCTGGCGAGTGTCATGCTTCGTGTCGGTCTGGAGAAAGGACCAAAGAGGCTCTTTCTGAATCGGGAGATCAGGGAGGCAGTACGCCGGTACAAACGCGGTACTCGGTCTTGACGCGGCTCAATTCGTCCTGGTACAACGCGCGTGAGCGCTCGACTGCATCTGGGCTGGGGCCGGCGGTCAACAGGGGAAGAGCGACACTTGCGATTTTCTGGCGTCGGCAGAGCGCGACCAGATTGCGGATGCCGCGACTGATGAACGCCATCGTTGGTCGGTCGGGAGAAGGGCGAGATGCCAGGTAAATGACCCCGGGCCGATCATTCGTTGGAGGAATTGCGCAGACATCGCCGCCATCGAATCTTCGTTCACGCACAAACTCGTAGAAGCCCTTCCGGGCATCGGGCCATCTCTCGGCAACAATGCTGTCCATTCCGTCTGACGGTTCCTCCCTCCACCCAATCGCAAGATCGACCAGAATGTAGTCAGCGTCCAGATTCAGGATGTCATCGTCGTGGAAAGAGAGCACGGGCTGGTGGTTGGTTGTCGGTCGTTCGTTTTCCGCCGTTGTGACCCCGAAATGGCGCTCGCCTCATCCTT
>CAYWXV010000148.1:0-3454 GCA_964462535.1 uncultured Alphaproteobacteria bacterium | reverse complement strand
AACGAACTCCGCGTCTTCATCTCCTCCACCTTCCTCGACCTGCAGGAAGAGCGAGAGCATCTGGTGAAGAAAATCTTCCCCGAGATCCGCGCACTCTGTCGCGAGAGGGGAATCACCTTCACGGAGGTTGATCTTCGTTGGGGGCTTACAGAGGAGGACGTCGTTCTCGGTCAGGTGATCCGCACCTGTCTGGAGGAGATCGACAAGTGCCGACCCTATTTCATCGGCATTACGGGCGAGCGATACGGATACATACCCCAGTATATCGAAGTCCAGAAAGACCCCGAACTCTTCGACCGCTATCCGTGGATCGAGGAGGCCGTGCTCGAGGAATCGTCGATCATCGACATGGAATTCCGGCATGCCGCGCTCAACACCGTTGAGCCGCGTCTGCGTCACGGTGACAACGACGTAAATCGGTCAGACCACGAAGCAAGATTAGGTGCACGGTTCTTCTTCCGTCGCGGACGGCGCGGTCTCGTTGAACCTGTTCCCGACGAGGAGCATCAACGCCTGGAGACCCTGAAGGAGCGCGTTGTCGCCGCGGGCTTTACCACAAGCGAGTTCCGCGATCCCGGCTCGCTCGGCGAAATGGTGTATGACGAGCTAGTCGAGATCATCCGGCGCGATTTCGCGGAAGCAACGCCGCCGACGTTGCTCGAGCAGGAGCAGTCTCGCCACGCCGCCTTCGCCGCCTCACGCCGACGGGCATATATCGCCAATCCGGAGTACATCAAGCGTCTCAACGAATTCGCTGACTCCGATTCACCCCCCCTCGTCATCTATGCCGAGAGCGGCTCGGGCAAGAGCTCGCTCGTGTCGTACTGGTGTGAACAGCGCCGTCGCCGTTTTCCCGATACGCACGTCATCGAACACTACGTCGGCATCGGTGCTGGAGCAACCGACCATTACGCGACGATGCTCCATATCATGGAGGAGATCAAGATCCGCTTCGCCCGTGACGAACCGTTGCCGACGGCACCGCAGGAAATCGAGCGACAGTTCCCTGCATGGCTCGAGCGCACGCGGGGCGAGCGTGTGATCGTGGTTATCGACGGAATCAACCAACTGTTTGGCGCGGCACTCCACCTTGGGTGGCTGCCAAGGAACATTCCCTCCGTCGTTCGCCTTGTCGTAACGACAACGGTTGAACAGACGCTGGTCGATCTCCGAACGCGTGGCTGGGAGCGACTCGGAATGCAGATGCTGAGGGAGAACGAGAGAGAGGCTGTGGTCGTCCGGTTCCTCTCCGAGTACCACAAGGCGCTGTCGAGCGAGCAGGTTGCGCGCGTTGCCCTGGATCCCAAATGTGCCCACGCTCTGTTCCTCAGGACGCTGCTCGAGGAATTGCGGCTTGTCGGTAGGCATGAGGATCTCGATGTCGCACTCGACGAGTTCCTGAACACCACCGGAACCGAAGACCTGTTCCAGCAGGTGCTTGAACGGATGGAGGAGGACTATTCGCAGAAATCCATCCGGAACGTGATGACGCTGCTCTGGAGTGCGCGCAGCGGACTGTCGGAGGAGGAGCTTGCCGGGTTGACCGGAGTTTCGCGGTTGAAACTCTCGACGATGTTGCTGGGACTGGATTTCCATCTGGTGCGTCGCGACGGACTTCTGACCTTCTTCCACGATTACCTTCGGCGCGCGATTGAGAAACGGTATCTCTCGGAGGAAGCATCGGTGCGAGCGGTTCGCCTTAGACTCGCTGATTATTTCAAACGAGAGCTTGCCCTAACCCTTGCCGAGGGCACGACCGGCTCCAGCAGGAATGCTCTGCGCCGTCTCGGGCTTGAACTCGCTTTTCAGTTCCAAGCGTGCGAGGCCTGGGAGGAATTACGCGACTGCCTTGTGTCCATCCCTGTGTTTGTCAGCCTGTACGTCGACGACACCGCCTACGAGGTCAACGCATACTGGTCTCGTCTCCGACAGCTGTTTGATCTGGAGTCGACGTATCTGGACGCGCTCGACCGGTGGGAGGCAAGCGATGAGAAGGAGAAATGTCTGGCGCTGAAAAGCGTGTCAAGACTGCTGGAGGTGACCGGACACAGCGAGAGCGCACTAGCCATTCAACGGAAGCGACTCGCAAGCGCAGAGAGGCTCGGCGACCGGTCGGAAGAGGCCCAGTCGCGAGAGAGGCTCGGCGGATTGCTGCAGTTGCTGGGAAGGCCTCGGGAAGCGATGCGCGAACTTGAGCGGGCAAGGGATCTCTACGCCGTTGCCGGAAACATGCCTCGCGTTGCGTACACCGTAGGGACTATTGGATTGGTTCACGCATTCCTTGGGGAGTACGACCTGGCGCTGCAATGCTATTTGGAGCAGGAAAACGTCTGCCGCGATGTTGGCGATCCTGGCCCGCTGTCGCACGCGATGGCATTCACCGGTTTGTTGCTGTACCGACGAGGTGATTATGCCGGTGCCCTCGAACGCCTCCTGCCGGATGTCCGTGTTTCGCGCGAGTCAGGAGATCCACAACAGCTTGCGAGTACACTCGGCACCCTCGCACTTGTCTACCAGGAGATTGAAGAATTCGATACCGCACTAGAATACTCGCGGGAGTGCGAGTCGATTGGACGCTCCATTGGATACAGATCGATCATCGCCGCCTCAATCGGCAACATCGGCTGCATGTACACCGATATCGGACGGTACGACGAGGCGCTGGAATGCCATCAGGAACACGAGCATATCGCACGCGAAACTGACGATCGAAATTCTGTCGGAATTGCTCTCGGAAACAGGGGGACCGCCCATCTCATGTGCGGCGACTTCGAGACCGCGCTTGTACTTCTGCAGCAGGCGATCGCCGAGCACGTCAGCATTGGAACGCGTGACGCGTTGAGCGAGTGGAACCAGCGAACCGCCGAAGCTCTGCTCGGAATCCTCGACGCCTCGGAGGTGATGCCCGAGTATCTCCCCCAATTTGTCCCCGACGCAACTCCAGATGCATGGCGCACCGCTACGATAGCTGCCGCGCGCAAGGCTGCTGAAGAGTGCGTTGCCATTTGTGAGGAGCTCCATCTTGACGCGGCGCTCTTCATTGGCAACGTGCTCGTTGCCCGGGTGACGGCAGAGGAGGGAAGGGTGGACGAGGCCATCGATCGATTGCACGCGATGCTGGATAGCGCGATCGAGGATCGTCGTCGCAGCGAACTTCATTATTGGATGTGGAAGCTCGCCTCGCGCAAAGGCGATCAGGCTGCAAGCGAGGAATATCGAGTCGAGGCGCTGAAGCTCTACGGCCCTCTTGCAGCAAAGTCTCCCCGACAGGTGTATCATTCGCGACTCGATGAACTCACCGCAGCGACGCCATTGCTGTGAGGGTCCGCCATTGTCATACGGCGATCTCGGACAGCACAGGCGCCGACATCGATCAGAAGTCGTGAGAAAACATGAGTACCTCGAGCGAACTCCGCGTCTTCATCTCCTCCACCTTCCGCGACCTGCAGGAAGA
>CAYWXV010000147.1:0-3492 GCA_964462535.1 uncultured Alphaproteobacteria bacterium | reverse complement strand
TGTGCCCGCCCCGGTATACTACCCTCCTGCCAACGAACGCCTGATACTCGGACGTGCAGTCACAATCGGCGACCAGACGTGCTCTATGGTTGGTGAGCGACGTCCGCCCAACTACCGGGGCGGACGTGCGATAACGCTACTGCTCCAGAGGGCGCGGGCGCTCCGTCAACGTCAGACATCGGCTGAGGAGCTTCTATGGGAGCTTCTTCGATACCGGCAATTGAATGGAGCAAAGTTTCGGCGGCAGCACGAGTTCGGTCCGTACATCTGCGACTTCTACTGTCATGAAGCTCTGCTGGTGATAGAATGCGACGGGGGGTATCACGATGCACCAGATCAGCGGGAGCGAGACAAACGACGCGACATGTATCTCCGGGATTGTGGCCTGACGGTACTTCGGTTCACAAATGCGGAGGTGCTGCATGAAACGGAGCGGGTGCTGGAGCGGATCGCAGTACATCTAGCGGGGCCCTCACCCCACCCCCCTCCCAGAGGGAGAGGGGGCCGGACATAGGAGTCTACGCGCCCCCCTTCGCTGGAGGCGGACCACACGAATCCACCTGTCTTCCATGTCGGCGGGTCGCCGGTTGGGATTGCCGAGATGCGTTTCCGGTTGACGGCCCGGGCCTTCACTACGGCCCGGCAGGGCAACGAACTCCGGCTCCCCTCTCCCCTTGGGAGAGGGGCTGGGGGTGAGGGAACCAGTGCTACATCCCACGAATTCCCGATGTTCGTCTGCTCCCCCTACCATCCACTCTACCAATGACCACGGCCATGCGAACCACGCGTATCGCCTTCGGACTCGCCCTGGTGGCGTTGTCATTTCAATCGGTCCCTCTTTTCGCAACGGGTCTACCCGTCGTCTCCACTCATCCACGCATCCTACTCACCCCCACTCTCAAAGCACAGCTAGTGGCGCTGAAGACTGCGGGCGATTCGCGCTGGCTCCGCCTGAAAGCACGAGCCGATCTGCTGGCGACCTACTCCATTCATCCGTTCAAGTTCGCGACACGGACCGACGAACCGGAGAACACGATCTTCTACGATTACCAGGGAGAAGGATGGCATGGAGCCACAATGCCGCTTGCGCTGGCGTTTCAAATGACAGGGGACACCATCTACTCGAACAAGCTCATTCAGCTTGTCGATGAGATGTTCCGAGCGGAGACTGATCCGGCCAACATGCCGCCGATCGGCCGTGGCCCGCTTGTCCCGGACAACTACTATGCGACGCGCCACCTCTGTCCGGTACTGGCAATCATCTATGACTGGTGCTACGATCAGTTGGGGCCGACACGAAGAAGCGCGATGGTCGCCCTGATGAACTCCTACTACAACGAGCTCCGCGACAGCGCATATCAGCGTAATGATCGCGCGGATGGGAACTACTTCGTCGGACATCTGTTCGGCACGGCGATGATGGGATACGCATCGTACGGAGACAATCCGAAGGCGCAGGAGATGATCGATTGGGCACGCATTCGCTTCGATGGAACGACAAGCCCACTGATCGATGCGGAGCATTCACCCGAGGATTTCTTTGCGCAGCTCTTTGAAGGAGGAACACGGCCGCAGTTCGCGCGGGAATACAACGGGAGGAATATCACCGCTGCTCCATTCAAAGGTGGTTTTGATTTTCAGGGATGGGCGTATGGCACGGCGTCGTACAACATGATAATCGACTACATGTTCACCGTGAAGAGTGCCACCGGTGAGGATCTGATCGCGACGCGCCAGTCGTGGTTCTCGCAGATCTTCCGAGCGCTCAAACATGGGTTGATGCCGAACAGATTCGAGATGGACCCGACTGGGGACTATGGCGGCAACTACGGCGCGGTCATGTTCCACAGCCTTCCCGTCCGGGTAGCGTACGCTCTCGCCGGGTCTTCTGACGGTCCCGGGTCACACAACTTCGCCTACAACGAAATCGTCCGCACGTCCCCTCTTCAGGATTTTCCGGATGACATCTATCAGGAAGTCTATCATCCACGGGAGTGGGAAACCTTCCTGTTCACTGACACGGCACGCCCCTCGATCGAGCTACCGCTACCACCCTATTACTCGGGATTTGGTCCGGTCTATCCGCAAGGAGGGGCGACCAACGGTGCTCTCCCATATTTCATCATGCGAAGCGATTGGGGAGCGAACGCGACGTGGGCATCGATACATCAGGGGTGCGCCTTTTACGACGATCACCAGCACTTCGACGCCGGCACGCTGCTGATCAAGCATGCGAACGACTACCTGCTGATTGATGCCGCCAACTGGAAGGGGGAGGCAGGGTCGATCGGAATCATCGGCAGCTCCCAGAACTCGCAGTACAACGCCGGCGCGGCCGCGAACACGCTTTACTTCGATGACTACGGCGACTATCAATACAGCAACGCCGATCCTCTCTTCTGCGGTGGTCAGGGTGGATGGGGAAGAGACGAGGTGGTAGCTGCCGAACAGAGCGGCGACCACACATACATCCGCGCCGACCTCTCGTCGGCATATGATCATGGCGCCGATACGACCGATCCCGCACTACGAAGTCTCGAGTACTTCTACCGCACGTTCGCCTACATCCGGCCTGCAAATGTCTTCGTTGTCTTCGATCAGACGAAGGCCCGACCATCCGCCAATCCCCGTGGGGCATATCGACGGCACATGCGCTGGCACTTCCCGAATCGACCGACCGTCGCGGGCTCGACGCTGACCATGGAGCAGGGGGCGTCACGCATGAACATGGCCTTCCTTCTTCCTGAACAGGTCTCCATCGCGATGGTCGACGAGAGTGCAAACCCTGATCCCTGCGACGGCACAGACCCTGGCTGCCAGCCCTATGGATTCAACAGCGGCACGTGGCGCGTCGAAGTGAGCGATGCGACAGCCGCGTTGGCCACGTCATACCTGACCGTTCTTCAGCCCACGGACAAGACCGATCAGGCGATGACCGCATCGAGTGTTTCGGCAACGGGAGGGACAATGATCGGAACGCGGATCAGCGTGCCGGGGAAGGGGGCGTACCTGGTGATGTTCAACAACGGAAGCGGAGGGACGCAGGCACCGATCGCATCGACGGAGTACGTGGCGACGGACGCTGTTCGCACGCTGCACACGCTCGGCGGAATGAAGCCGACGACACGGTATGACGTGATGATCGCCGACTCAATCGTGGCGGTAACGGAAGCCCCGGGAGGGAGCTACGTCTCGTCCGAAGCGGGCGTTCTGCAGTTCGGATCGACGACGGTTGGAGTCGATGAAACAGGCGATCACAAAGGCGGTGCATCTCTTCTGCTAACGAATCATCCAAACCCGTTCTCACGCACGACGACCATTCAATTCTCGCTTCAGCGCCGAGAGCATATCACTCTCACGCTTCATGATGTTCTGGGTCGTGCGATACGGACGCTGCTTGACGGCGACGTCGATGCTGGAGATCACATGATCGAATTGAGCGGCGATGATCTGCCGAACGGTGTCTACAGCTACGTCCTTCGATCGAATGAA
>CAYWXV010000146.1:0-3497 GCA_964462535.1 uncultured Alphaproteobacteria bacterium | reverse complement strand
CCTCACGATCGCGCCTGATTGATGCTCAGTTCGAAGTTGGGGAGAACGGAAATCAGGTGGTCGAAGATGTCCGATTGCACCGCTTCGAAGATCGGCCCCTCCGCACTCTTTACGAAGCAGAGGACCTCCAACGGCAACCCCATCGGTTCGGGCTGCAGCTGTCGCACGATGAGCCTCAAGTCGGTATGAATCATCGGCTGCTCGCGCAGATACGCCTCCGTGTAGGCGCGGAAGATCCCAACGTTGGTTAGTTGTCTCCCGAAGATTGCCAGTTCACCTGTCAGGTTGCGGGTTTCGTTCTCCGATATCACCGCCCGTCTTTTCTCCCGCACATACTCACTGATTCTCGGCACCTTCTCCAGACGATCGAGAAGCTCCGGACTGCACACATGAATTGTCGATTGATCGATGTAGATCGAACGTAGAATGCGCCGTGCACCCTCCTGGACAACGTGACGCCAGTTCCGGAAGGACTCATCGATCAGTTTGTAGGTGGGAATCACCGAAATCGTCTTGTCGAAGTTTTCAATCTTCACCGTGTACAACGCGATATCGGTTACGATGCCGTTTGCATTGAACTTCGACGCCTCGATCCAGTCACCCACGCGCATCAAATCGTTGGACGTGATCGTGAGGCTTGCAACGAAATTGAGTATCGCATCGCGGAAAATCAGGAGTGCAACCGCCGTGACAGCTCCAAGTCCGCTGACAACAGCAACGGGATTGGTGTCTGCAATCGAGGCAATGATGACCACAACTCCGTAGAGATAGACCACCATGTTGATTGCCTGCACGTACCCCTTGACGGAACGTCCCTGCGTCTTCCCGGTGCTGAAGAGATATTGTCCTATGCCATGCAGTACCGATCCGATCAGGAGAAGGAACGTGAAGAACAACGCATACGATGCGATGCGCATCAGTATCGGCATCCCGCCACCCAGATATGTCGAAGCCAGCATGAAGACACCGAACGGGACCAGCATGGATCCCCATCGAAGCGTTGCACGATGGAAAATGAAATCGTCCACTTTCGTCGTCGTCCGCTTCACCACCGCCCGTATTGCTACCAGCACAAAGTGCCGCATCAAATAGTATGACAACACCGCAATGCAGAGCGTTATCAGCAGACCGTAGAATTCATGTTGTGTCAGCCAGTCGAGCATATTTGTCCAATGTTCAATGTCAAATGTCAGCGGTTCGATCCTCTCAGCGGTAGCTGTTCGCCAACTCCGTCAGAGGAGCAACGACAGAGATTTCCGCCACCGCCTGCGCGGCAGTCCCTGCCATCCACTCCATGACAGTTTCGTAATGAACGAAATATTCATTGACTTCCCTCTATTGATTTCGTTTCTTTGCCCCCTCACGAAGCGGCAGCCTGCCGCATTCATCAACGTTCATACAGCCCGCAAAGCACAGACTTCGCACAGATGCTAATCCGCTCTTATATGACCATCGGGTTTATTCCCGTAGTAGCAGGGAGGAGTACGTCCGTGCCTGAATGAACGTAGACCATAGCACGTTTTCAGAACCGCGGACGATTCGATAATCGATCCGCGGTTCTTCGTTTTATACCCAGGCCGTGGATCTCGAAGAAACTATCGAGAACGCGGCCATCTGTTTTTGGTACCCCTGCCTCTGGAAGAGAGCGGGCGTTGTTCAGTAGCCAAACGGCCCAGTCGCCCAGTCGCCCAGAAGCCCAGTCGCCTAGAAGCCCAGAAGCCCAGAAGCCCAGAAGCCCAGATCGTGTATATGTCCATTCCATTACGTCGATACTTCAACCTGCTGGTCGAATACCTCCGCCCGCAATGGCGGCAGATGACAGTCCTTGGAATTCTCCTTCTGGGAAGCATCGGCCTGCAGCTCCTGAATCCCCAGATACTCCGCGGATTCATCGATTCGGCCGCAAAAGGTGAAGGAATGGATGTTCTGGTGCGGGCCGGAATCTTCTTTCTTGCCGCAGGCCTGATGAATCAGATCCTGGGAACCGCCGCCACAAGCATCGGTGCCCGCGTGGGCTGGCGCGCGACAAACATGCTTCGTGTGCAACTGGCCGGTCACACGCTCGGTCAGGATATGTCGTTCCACAACGATCGCACGCCAGGTGAACTGATCGAACGAATCGACGGAGACATTACCGCGCTGGCAAACTTCTTCTCCCAGTTCGTCATCCGCATCCTGGGGGCCATCCTCCTGATCATCGGCGTCCTGATTCTTCTCACGCTGGAAGACTATCGTGTCGGTCTTGCCGAGCTGATCTACGCCGTCGGCGCAATGACCGTGCTGAACAGGATGAAGAACATCGCCATCAAGGCGACCGAGCAGGAACGCGAGGCGAGCGCCGTGCTGTATGGCTTCGTCGAGGAACGGCTTGCCGGCATCGATGATATCCGCGCCAACGGCGGCGGGCGGTATACGATCGGTCGCTTCGGTCGCGCGATCTACAACATGCTCCGTAAGGGGCGGTCGGCCTGGATGCGCCGCTCGACTCTCTGGGTGTCGATCATCACCCTCTTTACCATCGGTGACGTGATCGCACTCGGCATGGGTATCTGGCTCTTCGGTCTGGGGGCCATTACCCTCGGCACCGTCTACCTCTTCTTCCAGTACACACAGATCATGTGGGGGGTGGTGGAGCAGATCACGCACCAGATGCAGGACCTGCAGAAAGCCGGAGCAAGCATCGCACGTGTCGAGGAGCTGCTCACACACAAACCGAAGATGATCGACGGGAAGAAGAGAATGCATCTCCCGACCGGCCCCCTCTCGGTCGAGTTCGATCACGTCGACTTCTCATACGGATCGAAGGGAGGGGTCATCCACGATCTCTCGTTTCGGCTTGAACCGGGTGAGATCCTCGGCCTCCTTGGACGGACCGGAAGCGGTAAGTCGACGATGACTCGGCTCCTCTTTCGACTCTACGATACCACGTCGGGCGCGATCCGGCTTGGTGATGTCGACCTCCGCGACGCGACCATCACCGGTCTCCGTTCGCGTGTCGCAATGGTGACGCAGGAGGTGCAGCTCTTCCATGCGACGGTGCGAGACAACATCACCTTCTTCGATCGGACGATCGACGACGGCGCTATCTATCGCGTGGTGGAGGAACTCGACCTGGGAGGATGGATCGACGCCCTTCCACACGGACTCGACACGATCCTCTCAACAGGAGGTGGCGGGCTCTCCGCAGGCGAAGCACAGCTCATCGCCTTCACACGTGTCTTCCTCCGCGATCCCGGACTCGTCATTCTCGACGAGCCGTCGTCGCGCATGGACATGGCGACCGAGGCCATGTTGGAGAAGGCGATGATCCGACTCCTTCGCAATCGAACAGCGATCATCATCGCCCACCGACTGGCGACAGTCGAACGGGCCGACAAGATCATGATCCTGGAAAACGGACACATCCGCGAATTCGGATCGCGTCATGCCCTTGCCGCAGACTCCGAATCCCGCTTCGCACAACTCCTCAGCACGAACGAAGCAACGGAGACGAGGCG
>CAYWXV010000145.1:0-3564 GCA_964462535.1 uncultured Alphaproteobacteria bacterium | reverse complement strand
GCTTCTGGATCTACTCCGTGATCGATGCAGTCGTCTTCACTGTCATCCTGCGAGACGGAATCACATTTGAGCAAGGAAACGTCGTCGCTCCGTTCCAGATGAATCATAAAGTCTCGCAATGAAGCACCTGTTAGAGCAGGCAATCCATAGACAACAAAGTCAAATCGACCAGGATTTATCCACCATCCGAACGTCAGGCCGCCATACGGATAGATCGACGGAGCCGTCGAATCGGCGCTTCCATGCACAAGAGCCAGCCCATAACGCGTCTCTCCACTACGATTGACATATCGAACGGCAAGAAGAACCCGATAGAAATCCGACAACAACCATTGGTCCCACTGGGGCAGGGACTTCCACTTCTTCTGGCGCACTTGCTGCCAGACTACTATCGCCAGAGAGATAGAGTCATTCATAGCGTAACGGCGAACGTTCTTGAACCCCATGCCGACATCTTCGATAGCCCCGGTCGTCAAATACTCAACTCTCTGCGCACTATCACGAGTGTTCCAATCGGGGTATCTGAAGTACGGAGCGATTTGCAACGCGAAATCGGAAACAGCAAAGGGGACGCCATTGGCCTGTGGCTCGAAGATCGTCACTCGATTCCACGGATCGCCAAGCGTCAGCTCAGTGGGCTGCGCAGCTAGAGGCAGTGAGGCTGCAATAGCGAGCAGGAGCCAAGTTGCCCGTTGTTTGATTGGATTCATGGCGGTGTTGGTCGTCGACTGACTGAAGAGCGCCTCGGCCAACGTGGGATTGGTCCATCTGCTAATGATTGCCTACCAGCTTCTCCCAGGCATACGTGCTCTGACCCGACTCAATGCAGTGGGCCTGAGCTCCACGCGTTCTCCGAGACGAACAATGAAAAATGTCGAAGTCCCAGTATGGTAAAGCCCTCAATTCAGTCAGAAACCGATTGACAATATTGTGATCCAATGTGTCCAGATCTACCATAAGCCCGTTCAGCGTTATTCCCTTCACCCCACCCCTAAGAATAGACCATTTAAGTTTCGCGTTTGAGGGATACTCGTCACTTGTCAACGCATTGCTCTTCGATTGGACGTACGCCAATCCGAACTTTGGCACACCATGAATAGTAGAGTATTGAATCACTAAGAGTGCCCAATAGGTATCTGGGTACAAAGGGCGATTCTGACCATCGTTCACATCGTAACGCTGCAACTGCCAGGCCATGAGTCCAATTTGCACGTTCTTGGCCACCCGGTCAAATGCCCTCGGGAACGTGTCTATTGCATCTCGTTTCACGGAGTCGCCACGAAGACATATAACCCGGCTGGCACTATCTACGAATTCCCAATTGCGGTATTCCACGTACGGCGCAATTTGATATGCCATTTCTGGAATGCTGAACGATGGCTGCGCTGCATCTGAGTCCACGAGCACCTGAACTCTATCGAATGTAGATTGTGCTTGGGCACAAAGCACGTTGTGCGATGCAACTCCAATGAGAATCACATACGCCATGTGTACAATGACTTTGGCGATTGGTAGCATGACGCAATGATGGCCGCCTTGGGCAATAATCATTCTCTAGAGCCTGTTATGCACTAATTGATCGAAACGCGCGAACTTCTGCGATGAAGCGGCAGAAGCAGAGGTCGAAGACTCCGACCTACCCCGGCGATGTCAGCGTTGAAGACTGGGCACTGGTCGCTCCCTGCCTCACGCTTATTACCGAGGATGCCTCGCAACGTGCCTGGCCCTTCGACAGGTTCTCAATGCTCTGCGATGGATGGCCCAGGCCGGGACGCCGTAGCCCATGCTCCCACATGATCTCCCTCGCATGCCGACCGTCTATCAGCAGACACAGCGATGGCTGCGCGCCGGTGTCTTCGAACAGATCGTTCATGACCTTCGGGCCCTGATGCGCACGCTCGATAGCCGTGCTCCACAACCCTCGGCGGCAATTCTCGATAGCCGGACGATGCAATCAGCACCCGAGGGTGGCGCGCCTGCCGGGTACGACGGAGCAAAGTAGCGCAAGGGCTCGAACATCCACATGCCGGTCGACACGCTGGGCCAGCTTCTAGCCTTGCACGTGACGGCGGCCAGCGAGCAGGATCGTGATCAGGTCCGTCAACTGGCTGAAGCGGTGCGGGAGGCGACCGGGGAGTAGGTGATGCTGACCTGGGTCGATCCGGGTGACACTGGAGAGCAGGCCGCCAGGGCGGCGTCCGACCATGGAATCGTCCTTCAGGTGGTCAGTTTGAGGGAGGCGCGCAGAGGGTTTGTGCTCCTTCCTCGGCGGTGGGTGGTCGACCGGAGTTTCGCGCGGATGCCGCGATTCCGTCGACTGGCACGGCACTACGAGCGACTGCCGGAGACGCTTACGGGCCTGCATGTTCTTGTCTTTGCGATGCTGATGTTGCGTCGAAAGGCTTGACATGATTCTTGCAACGCCTTCAAGTCCATAACAGACTTTGTTGCAACTCGAGTTTATGTTGCATAGCGTATTCATATACATGTGGGGCATAAGAACGCGTTCGGGGGTAGATATGGAAGAGTGATACCGTTTTCCACTGGATCATAATTCCAAGGATAGTCCGGATATGGCAATGACCCGACATCGCCGGTTCCTGGATTCCACCATACGTAGTTCCCCTTAAGGTATTTCTTTCCCCGGAATTCCACGGCATTACATTGAGCCGCAAGATTCCGAAGGTCACCGGGAAAGTCCTTCCAACGTATACCATTCATCATAGAAATGACTGTGGCGTCTAATTCGTTGCCGCCACACATCTTAACCAAGGCATAAGCGATATTAGCCTCAATCCAAGGATAAGCTCCACCTGGGGAATTGTGTTGGGATGGGAACCACGGAGGCAAGGAAATGATTCCTTTTTCCCACTGTACAGTGGTGCGTTCACGTATGGAGCCTGGATACTTAAGTCTGTTGACTGTGCAATCGAATTCAATGCAATTTGGGCCCTGCAGGTAGTCTAGCACACATGGCCAAAGGTCATGGAACATTTTGAAGTAGGTTGACCACGGCTGCTGTGACAAGCTCCGAGTTGCCCATTTATACCAGTCAATCTCAGTCTGTTTGCACGCATAGCTGACTTGGCCGAAACCTGCTCCTTGGTCGCCGGCAATCTTCGGGCAATCAAAGACTGGATCGAGATTTCCAGGATCACCTGATCCACCCGCCCCGGTTCCTGTTCCACCACCGCCCTCGCCGCTACCGCCGCCTTTTCCACCTCCAGTGCTCCCACCTGCACCACTACCTCCCGGTCCAATCCACCCTTTACTAGGATCATAGAAGTACCCCTCACCGGGTTCAAACTCCCAGTGCCCCGTTGCGGGATCTAGGGGCGACGAGTCCATTGGATCTGGTGGAATCCATGTCCAGCCAAATCCCGGCATTTCCAACCTCTCCAGAGGCTCATGGTCTCTGTTGGTTACAATGACTGGACCAATTGGCTCCTGCCCCAGCAAACTGCGGTATTGCCTGATACGTGCCATGGATAAGACTCCAGCTTTTCGCGACTGTACTATGCCCTAACAACGCTTACATCACTTCATTCATAAGTACACCATGAA
>CAYWXV010000144.1:0-3591 GCA_964462535.1 uncultured Alphaproteobacteria bacterium | reverse complement strand
AACGAACTCCGCGTCTTTATTAGCTCCACATTCCGCGACATGCAGAATGAGCGCGAGCATCTGGTGAAGAAGATCTTCCCAGAGATCCGCGCGCTCTGCAGGGAACGTGGGGTGACCTTTACGGAAATTGATCTTCGTTGGGGTATCACACAGGAGGAAGCGGAGCAGGGGGGTATAATCCGTACCTGCCTGGATGAAATCGATCAGTGCCGCCCTTACTTCATCGGCATCCTCGGTCATCGCTACGGGTGGACGCCACCCGAGTCAGAGGCCGGTGAACTGTCCCACCTATTCCCTATCCTCAGCGATCCGTCGGTCGACGGTGTCAGCATTACGGAACTTGAAATCGTCCATGGTGTCCTCGCCAATCCGGCAATGGCGGACCATGCCCGCTTCTACTTCCGCGACAAAGCCGCCACACCGACTGAATACATCGATACGGATCCAACTGCTGTCGCTCGCCTTGAGGATCTGAAGCGTCGGATACGAGAGAGTGGATTCCCCGTCAAAGAGGGTTTCGTATCGGCTGCAGAACTGGGGGCGTGGATTCAGCGAGATCTGATCCGCATCCTGGAGAGTGAGGTCCCGGAGAGTGAACCTCCATCGGCTTTGGAACTGGAGCGTAGAGCCCATTCAGCCTTCGCCGCCAGTCGCACCAGAGCCTTTGTCGGCGACTCTTCGCGTCAACGCGCGTTCCGCGAATGGGTCACGCGCTCGGACGAACGTGCCGAGCTGGACGCGTACCACATCCCCATGTTCATCAGTGGTGCATCCGGACTAGGGAAGAGCTCGCTGGTGGCGTGGATCGTGGAAGGGTATCGGAACGAGTTCCCTGAAGCGCTCATCATCGAGCATTTCGTAGGTGCGACTGGAAGTGGCGGAACCGCGACGGCCGTGATGCGGCATATAATCGAGGAGTTCCGCGAACGATTCGAAATCGAGGATGCCGTTGCCGAGAATGCTGACGAAATCGAGCGGAGCTTCCCCCACTGGCTCTTTCGTGGGTGGCACCAGGCGAAGCAGAATCGGATTCCTGTGCTCATCGCAATCGACGCTCTGAATCAGTTGGACGAGACCGGAAGTCGGCTCGGCTGGCTTCCCCGAGTACTCCCCCCAGGACTGAAAATCCTGCTCTCCACGACTCCTGGCGCTGTAGCGGATCGACTTGCCGATCGTCAGTGGGGCTGCCTCGAGGTCATGCCACTGGATGACCGAGAGGCCAGGCGGAGAATCGTCGTGGAGTATCTGGGTGAATTCCGAAAGGGTATCACCGCCGAACAGGTCGACCGGATTGTCACGGACCCGAAAGCATCATCACCCCTCTATCTACGCGTGATTAGCGAGGAGCTCCGATTACATGGGGAGCACGAGACGATCAACAACGTGATCGATCGATACTCCACAGCCGATAATCTCCTTGAGGTCTTCGATCGCGTACTGGAGAGGATGGAGAATGACTTCGGCGTCAACATGATCGCCCGTCTCCTCTCGTTGGTGTACGCTTCACGAAGAGGATTGAGCGAGACCGAGATCCTTGAACTATCCGGATTCAACAGACTGGAACTCTCTCGGCTTCTTTTCGCCTTCGACTATCATCTTCTGCATCGTGAAGGATTGTTGGGGTTCTTTCACGACTTCCTCCGTAACGCGGTTGAGCGCCGGTACATGCATCGCGAGGAGGATCGACGGGGTGGACATCTTGAGCTTGCCTCATACTTCAGGTACGTGGCGTTAACAGATCGAAGTGCCGCAGAGTGCATGTGGCAGTATGCGCAGGCCAGCGACGACGACTCGCTCCTGGAAATCCTCGCTCATCCTGACACTCTTCATGTTCTCTACGTCGGAACCGGAGCGACAGAGGTCTTGCAGCATTGGGCGAGACTCCGCGAGGCCGGCCACGATCCTCTTGAAACGTATCGGGCGAGCCTGGCCGCGGAGGTTGGCGATCGCGATGAAGAATCGCTTCTCAGGAGACGCTTCTCTATTACCGATCTGCTCACGCGACTCGGTGTCTGGAATGGGGCAATTGAGATCCTGAGAGAGTCGCGTCATCGCGCATCCGAACACAAACTGGAAGGCGAAATGCAACGCGCGGACTTTGCGCTGGCGCAGTTGCTGACGAAGACAGGAGAATACATCGAGGCAGAAGAAATCCTCTTGCGATCCCGAGAGTTCTACCAGCGCATCCATGATCGCATGGGTATCGCGAAGACGAACGGAGCGCTCGGCACCATACACTGGAAGACCGGACGCTACCGGGAAGCGGCCGGTCATTATAGCGAGTGGCTCGACGTTGCTCGCGAACATGGAGCAAAGAGAGATATAGAGGCTGCCCTCGGTCAGCTTGGCCTTGTCAATCTCTATACGGGCAACTTCAACGTTGCGCTCGACTTCTTTCGACAACAGATGGCGGTCGGAGAGGAGATTGGTGATCTCAACGTTATCTCGCACGTCTCTGCGAACCTCGCCGGCGTCTATGCGAACCTGGGTGAACTGGACAAGGCAATTGAGTCTCTACGCGGTCGAATCGACGTCACGCTCGAACTTGGAGACCGTGATGCACATGTTAAAGCGATCGGGAACCTTGGTGTCACCTACTCTCATGCTGAGCGACACGCGGATGCACTGGAATGCTTCGTGCGGGCCGTGGAGGGGCATCGTGAGCTTGGGAATCGTTTCGCGCTTGCGTACTGGTATGTTGGCCTCGCACGCGTGTTGTACTCGATCGCGTCGCTCGATGGCGATATTCCCGACTATCTTCTCCCACACCTCGGTGCTCAGGAGCGGGAATCGCGTGACGACTGGAGAGTTCCGGTCAGGAACCTTGCCCGCCACTACGCTGAAGAGGGGGCGGACTGTTCTCGTGCCGTCAACAATCCACACACCCTCGAGGCGTCCGTAACCTCGCTCGTGCGACTGGACATGGACGACGGGGAGTACGGCTCGGCCTACCGCAGGCTTATGGAAGTGACGCCGGCCGCAGACAAGATCGAATCGGTAGCTGATCACCACTACCTCTTGTGGTGGGTGTTGAAGTCAGAGAGCGTACAACGGGAGGGGATCGAGGACCTGAGTCCTGATAAGGCGCGCGAGTTAGTGGAGATGCATCGCCTGAAGGCGCTTGAACTGTTCACGGAACTCTACAGTCACACCAACAAATGGCAGTACGGCCACCGCATCGATGAGCTTGAGGGGAAACAAGACGAAAATGATCATACCACGACCTGAGCTGACACTGCTCGAACGCTCCCTCGACGAGCTTATCGAAAACGGGAAGGGGACGACCATCTTCGTGACCGGCGAACCGGGCATCGGCAAGTCGACTCTCATTTCGACCTTCCTGGATCAGTGCGATCAAACGCACCAGGACAATGTTCTCACTGCGACCGGACGATGCATCGACATCGACGGCATCTCGCGCGGATATCTCCCCTGGAAGGAAATCCTCATCGAGCTGGATGCGGACCGAGCTGCCGGCAAAGATGTCGAGAAGAAGAAGAGCTTCACCACCATCATCAAGACCCTCTTCGATGAGTCGGGCTCCGAGTGGATTCAGAACGTCCCCTACATCGGTGATATCTCCGCCGCAAT
>CAYWXV010000143.1:0-3662 GCA_964462535.1 uncultured Alphaproteobacteria bacterium | reverse complement strand
TTTTTTCGCGATGTCGCGTGTGGTGCACTAGCAATAGAACAATGCCGAGCGGGTAAGAACGACATGCGAAAACTCCGTCGCGAAGTTGAACGGGATGAGTCTAGCAGGGGAGCAACTCTACACAAACCAAATCGCAAATACAAGGACCCCACACGTACACCAGCAACCAGCAACCAGCAACCGTCAACCAGCAACCGTCAACCAGCAACCAGCAACCAGCAACCATCAACCCTCCACCACCCGCCTCATCTCTCGCAATGTCGCGACCGGATCGGGAGTGTCGAAGACCCCGGACCCGCTGACGACGACGTTCACGCCGGACTGGCAGACCTCTTTGATATTATCCAGCTTTATTCCTCCATCGGCTTCGACAAGACAATCGTGGTGGCCGATATCCGCAAGCATTTCACGCACGCGACCGGCTCGACGGAAAAGGGACGGAATAAAACTCTGTCCGCCGAATCCAGGCTCGACGGACATCAGCAGCACAAGATCGACCTCGGGAAGGATTTCCTCGATCGTCGAAAGATGCGTGGCGGGATTCAAGGTGACGCCGGGACGACAACCAAGCGCGCGAATCTGCTTGATCGTCCTGTGCAGATGAATGGCGGCCTCGACGTGGACCGTGATGAAGGTCGCTCCAGCCCGCGCGAAATCCTCGATATAGCGATCGGGGTCGGAAATCATCAGATGACAATCGAGCGGTAGGTCGGTGACGCGACGAAGAGATTTCACTACCGGAGGGCCGATCGTGATATTCGGAACGAAATGCCCGTCCATCACATCGACATGGAGAAAATCGGCGCCACCTTCCTCCATCCGCTTCGCCTCTTCGGCAAGTCGTGTGAAATCGCACGAGAGTATGGAAGGTGCAAGGAGAAACATGGGGACGTCGAGGTTAGATTGTCCGCTGGTGCGAACGTTGGATGGGGACGTTTGTGTTCGACATCAACCACAGATCCGACGGAAGCAGAGGCGTATGCGTAACGTCAATGGGTTCTGCCGATCCCTTCAGGATTCCTAATTCTTGATTCCTAATTCCTCATTCCTAATTCTTCATCCTCTCCGCCAACTGAAGAATCACGTAATGAAAAATCACCGAGTGAACGCTTTCGGAGGTGCACATGTCGTTCAACGGAACGTGCACCTGGAAGTCGACCATGTCGCGGAGTTTTCCACCTGAAAAACCGGTGACGCCGATCGTCGTCATTCCGTTCGCCTTCGCGTACTCGATCGCCTTCAACACGTTCGGACTGTTTCCGCTTCCGCTGATGGCGACAATCACATCGCCGGGACGGCAGTAGGTCCTAAGTTGTTCGACGAACACGTTCTCGTATCCCTCGTCGTTCCCAAGGGCGCTAAAGAAGGCGAAGTTGTCGGTCAGCGAAAGCGCGCGCATCGGTCGCGGGAAATCAGGCGTCGGTCGCGTCCCCTTTGCCATGTCCTGCGCGAAGTGACTCGCGTTCGCCGCGGAACCTCCGTTGCCGATGACGAATATCGACGCGTCCCGCTTCCAGGCGTCATGCAGAAGATCGATGAACCCCTCCACCGATGACTCGTCGACCGAGTCGATCGCCTGCTGCGTATAGTTCTTGTATTCGGAAAAGGACATCGTTATTTCCAGGTGTAGCGTTCCTGATTGAAAATCACCTTGCTGCCGGTTGTTTCCAGCATGAACGGCATTTCACGATACTCGGAAAGAGCGTCACGGAGATTGTCCTGATCGGGGCGTCGACAATAGACCATCAGAAATCCGCCGCCACCCGCTCCCGCGATTTTCCCACCGAGCGCTCCCCCGTTCATCGCTGCATCGTACATCCCGTCGATCGTCGCGTTGGTGATGCCATCTGCTAGCATCTTTTTCAGGTCCCAGTTTCGCCGGAGGATATCTCCGATGCGATCGAAGTCGCCGTTGCAGAGGGATTCACGTGCTTCGAACGCCAAGTCCTTGATCCGATCATGAAACTCGACCGTGTCGACGATCTTCTTCGACTGATCGGACAGAATCACGTTCGCCTGGCGGACGATGTTGGTGAAGAAGAGAAGGAGATTCGAACCGAAGCGGCGCTTGGCCGACGTGGGGATGTTGAAACGTTCGATACCGACGGAATCGTCCGGCCGGAATTCGAAGGCGCAGAGACCGCCATATGCCGCGATGTATTGATCCTGCCTCCCTATCGGCTTGCCGAGTATGTCGATTTCGATACGACAGGCCTCGTTGGCAAGACGCTCCGGTCCCACCTGTTCCCCCTGATACTGATAGAAGGCATTGAGGAGACCGACGGTAAGACTGGACGAAGAACCGAGTCCTGACCCTTCCGACGGGATATCGGCCATCATCGCCACTTCGAAGCCGTTCGTCATGCCGGTGATCCGTGCCGCTTCGCGAACAAGCTCGTGCTGGATCTCATCCAGCGAATCGACGATCTCCTTCTTCGAGTAATCGATATAGATACGATCGTCGTAGCGGGCCTTGACGATGACGTAGAGGTATTTATCGATCGCAGTCGAGACGACGTAGCCGCCTCGGTTGCGATAGTATCCGGGGAGGTCGGTCCCTCCTCCGGCAAGACTGATGCGAAGCGGCGTCTGTGTTATGATCATTGACTGTTAGACGATATCGGGACGAACTCCCGTTCGGCGCGGGCAAGACTCTCGTGCGTGCCGATGTCGCGAAGATACCCCTGAATCTCCACTCCATTCATCCTACCGACCAGACCGGGCATGACGTGGGCGCCGAAGTCGTATGGACGCCGACCGGCGGGATCCAGCTCGGCCAAGAGCTCGGGCCGGGCGACGAAGACCCCGGCAGAGGCAAGATCGGACGTCGGGTTTTCCGGCTTCTCGATGAAGTCCACGATCGTCCCAGCATCATCGAGCATCACAATGCCGCTGCCGCGCGGGTTCTCGGCATGAAAGAGACCGACCGTCAGCGGCGCGGGATTGCGGCGGTTGAAGTCGAGCAACGCTCCCAGATCGACCGTCGTGATGTTGTCTGCATACAGAATCAGAAACGACTCCTCGCCATCGACGAAGTCTCGATTCGCATGGATCGTGCCGGCGCTACCGAGCAATGCTTCCTCCATGACGAGCGAGATATGGACGGGTCCGTCGTAATCATCGGCGAACGAGCGGATCTGGTCGGGGAGGTAGTGGAGATTGATGAGGACCTGATCGACGGCGTGGCGTTCCAGCAGATCGAGCCACCATGAAAGGAGTGGACGACCGTGGATAGGGACCAGTGGTTTGGGCAGACGATCGGTCAACGGGCGGAGCCGCGTTCCAAGGCCGGCCGCAAGGAGGAATGCCTTCACGAATTGGATGTGCGCGTCGGAGGTTCAGGACCAGTTTCGAGGCGCAAATGTCCGTGTTTTTTCTGAGTCGAACAAAGGGGGCGCGTGAAATCGGGCTCTCACCCCCGGCCCCGCGCTCTCAGCCCCCCAGCCCCGCGCTCTCACCCCCCGGCCCCGCGCTCTCACCCCCCCGGCCCCGGGCTCTCACCCCCCCGGCCCCCCTCTCTCAATGCTGAGAGAGGGGGGAGCCGGATGGGATACGTGCAGTGCCAAGAGACTGGCGGCCCAGCGGCCCAGCGGCCCAGCAAACCCCGGCTCTCACCCCCCCGGCCCCGGGCTCTCACCCCCCCGGCCCCCCTCTCTCAATGC
>CAYWXV010000142.1:1901-3839 GCA_964462535.1 uncultured Alphaproteobacteria bacterium | reverse complement strand
TACCAAACCAGCTCCTCCGGCTTCGCCTTGACTTCATTCCGTATGGTCTCGACGATTTCACCGCTACGCATGCGGAGGACGCGGTCGGCCATGTCGGCGATGGAGGCGTTGTGGGTGATGACGGCGACGGTCGCGCCGATGGTCCGGTTGACGTGGTCGAGCACTTCCAGCACGAGCTTGCCGGTCGTGTAGTCGAGCGCGCCGGTTGGTTCGTCGCAGAGAAGGACTTCGGGGCGTTTGGCGATGGCGCGGGCGATGGCGACGCGTTGCTGTTCGCCGCCGGAGAGTTGCGCGGGGAAGTGTTCCATCCGATCGCCAAGCCCCACAAGACGGAGCGCCTCGGCCGGATCCATCGGATCGTCCGAGATCTCGGTCACAAGCTGGACGTTCTCGAGAGCGTTGAGGCTGGGGATGAGGTTGTAGAACTGGAAGACGAAGCCGACGGAACCACGCCGAAAACGGGTCAGTTCCGATTCGTCTGCGCGGGTCATGTCGCGATCGCCGAAGAGAACGTGGCCGGTGGTTGGGACATCCAGTCCGCCCAGGATATTCAGGAGCGTCGACTTCCCGCTCCCCGACGCCCCCAGAATCACCAGGAGTTCGCCACGATAGACGTCGATCGAAACATTCCTGAGCGCATGCACCTCGACCTCGCCCATCGTGTAGATCTTCGACACGTCGTGGACATGGAAGATGACATCGGGATTGACGTGGTCGTGTGGCATGGGGGAGAAAGTACACCTAACACTGAGAAGCAAACGTGACGACTGAGGCGGATCAGCACCTATACAACTCTCCCGGGGCTACGCTGGACTCGTCCCGAGCATCTCATCCCTCTCTTCGCCCTCCTCCTTCTTGTCGCCGTTGCTGGCTTCGACAACCGCAGCCAGCGCCCAGCGGCCCAGCGCCCATCTGCCCAGCGGCCCAGTCACGCCGTCACGCCACCACACGAGCTCCCAGCACCCGCGGTGCAGCCGAAGCAGTGATCGGCGAAAACGATGCGGCGATTTATGATGGCGTCGAAATCCCAATCGAATATCGTGGTGGGTGCAGGCTCTTCTAGTGGAAGATCGAGCATCTGATTGAAGTCGCAGTCGGAGAGACGACCGTCGTGGTCGACGCTGATCATCGTTCTGCACATCACACCCTCGGCCGCGATCGGATTGAATGCGTTGACCAGTTTGGTCATATACTCTTCAAAGCCACCATGCCTCTCCAGATCCTCGCGGAAGCGGTGGATAGGCATGTTCGTGATCGTGTAGAGATTATTGAAGACGATCCCGAACTTCGATCCCAGCTCGCGCCGATAATCATCCTGCAGTGATTCCTGCGAGGCGGGAAGAAACGCGCCGACGGGATTATAGACCAGATTCAACAACAGACCACTCTCTTCCTTCCCATAGCCAACCACATTCAATCGCTTCAATCCTTCAATCGATTTATCGAAAGCCCCTTTGCCTCTCTGTCGATCGGTGAAGAACTGAGCGTAGTAGGGGAGAGAGCAGACGACTTCGACGCGACGTTCGGCGAAATACTCCGGCAGCCATTGGAACGATTCCCCGTTGACGGGATGACCATCGAATTGCACGGTGATATTGTGCCGGACCATCACGTGCTTTCCAAGCAGCGCTGCCTGATCGACCAGATATCGAAAACTGTCGTTCAGTTCCGGCGCGCCGCCGGTAAGATCGAGCGTTGATATCTCGGGGTAGGAGGCAAGAATGTCGATCACCTTTTCCGCGGTCCGTCGATCCATCGACTCGGTACGCTTCGGCGATGCGTCGACATGGCAGTGCCGACAGGCCTGATTGCAGAGCTTGCCGACATTGACCTGCAACGTCGCGACACTGAGTGGACGAAGGTCCAGTCCGGACGCTTCGACCTTTCCGAAGAAATCGTAGTCGTTCTGTATGGTCGAGTCGATGACGGGAAGGAGGG
>CAYWXV010000142.1:0-1801 GCA_964462535.1 uncultured Alphaproteobacteria bacterium | reverse complement strand
GCCACCTTACACTCCAAGTTTTTCGAGTCCGTTGAGCATCTGCACGCCGTGCACAAGCGAGGCGCCGCCGCGCACGGCCGCGCCGACGTGGATCGCCTCGGCCATCTGATCGGGATCGGCTCCCGACTCCAGACAACCCGATGTGTAGGCGTCGATGCAGTAGGGACATTGTATCACGTGCGCCACTGCCAGTCCGATCAACTGCTTCTCCCTCTTCGAGAGCGCACCGTCGGTGCCGGTCGCCATGTTGTAGTACTCGAAGAATTTGTCCATCAGTTCACGGCGATACGTCCCGACATCGGCGAACCGATTCAGGTCGGCGGATTCATAGTAGTGCGGCATCGATGCGTTGCTGATTGCTGATTGTTTTGAAGGGGTCGGGCCGTAACAAGACCCGCGTCGTGATGATCGGTTGCGCTGTCGCTGGACTATCCTATTAAGCTATTCGCGGAAGGGGGGAGTTTATTCCTCGCCATCCCATTTCGCCTCGAAACGAATGCCTGATCCGGTGGGGGAACGTTTGACGGTGGGGAGGCGGAGTGGCCCGATCGCCTTGACATCGCTCCAGACGTAGTCGGCCTCCCGCCCGCTTTGGAGTCGGTAGTGCCAGCCCGTTACGTCGTAGGTGGTTGGGTCGACGAAGATCCAGTAGCGATCACCGGGAGTCAGCCCGACGTTGTCAAACCAGATCGAGAGGACGTTTCGTGTCGCTCCGTCGATGACCGTGTCGGCGCGGCGGGAATGGTGGACACCCGGATCAAGCAGCTTGACCGGCATCATCAGCCAGTAGCTGTCGTTGATAAAGCGCCCATACGCCATTGCCTTCAATCGATCCCCAAGAGAATCGATCGCAGCCTCACCATCCAGAATCGCACCGGCCTCCTTCCGCTGAAGACTGGAGAAGTCGACGCGCCATGTATGACCGTCACGCGTCGTCCCCGATACGGTATAGATATCGTGAATCGGTGTCCAGCGGTGATGAATACGTGCGACGTCCGTGTCGTGCGACGTGATGATGAAATCGAACGAGAAGACACCCGGAGTCGTCTTCCAACGATCACCCCCAGCGGCCTGGAAGACCTTGGTGGCAAGCTCCCGCCCCTCGTCGTTCTCCATTGGGACACCAGCTTCCTGGGAGAGAAGAAGCGTAGGGACAAGAAAGAGAAGAACGAAGCGGATCATGCTATCCCGAATCCCACTGGTGCAGCAGACTCCCTTTCGGCTGTGCGTATCCCAAGGATGAGCTCCGCGAATTCTCGGAAAGCGCCGTAACCACCCGGCGCGCGGCAGACATAGTGAGCTGCCTCGCGGACCTCAACAAAGCCATCGACAGGGGAGGCGGCAAGGCCGACCATCTTCATTGCCTCCAGGTCGTTGACATCGTCACCGATGTATGCGATTTCATCCAGCGCGATACCCTCATCACGGACGATCCCTTCGATAATCTCCTTCTTGTTCTTCGCCTCAAGATAGACGCGGTCGATCTTCAACTTCTCCGCCCGCTTCTTCACAGACGGGGAACCCTCGCCTGTTATGAAGCCGGTTTCGATACCGGCTTCACGCAGCCGCTCGACACCCATACCATCGCGGATATTGAATCTCTTCATCACTTCGCCGTCGGCGCCATAGAAGACCCCGCCGTCTGTAAGCACGCCATCGACGTCGGTCAGGAGGAGACGAATCTTCTGCGCCCGCTGTTTTACATCGTAGGTAGACATGGGTGTGAAGATAGAGGAAATGCGTCTGGGAGGCTGTTGAAATACGCGCGATCTCTGCGTTGCGCTCCTCATCGCTCACTGCG
>CAYWXV010000141.1:0-3943 GCA_964462535.1 uncultured Alphaproteobacteria bacterium | reverse complement strand
GACCTCGCGCGATGTGAACAGCCTCGTGATCTGAGAGGTATTCAACAGTCTCCTGGATCCGCGTGCTCGTCCACGCCACGGTGATACGAAACCGAATTGAACGAATCCATCGCGGCTCCCGAAGCTCTGCGTAATAGAACCCCCACGCTTCAATAATTGATTCTCGAGGAGAAGCTGTCATGAACGGCGAGCGAATGGTTATTGTCGGCGGAGGCCTGGCAGGTCTCTCCACCGGTTGCTATGCTCTGATGAACGGATGGAAGACGACGATCGTCGAGCATAACCTTGCGCTTGGGGGCGTCTGCACCGCCTGGCACCGAGGAGACTACACGATCGACGGCTGCATACATTGGTTGACCGGTGGGCCGTTTATGTCGATTTACGAAGAGCTGAAGATCATACCCCCCGTTGAAGTCCGCACCATTGACCATTTCCTGGCCTACCGGAATGTCGCCACCGGCGATCGTGTCGATATCGTGAGCGATCCAGACATGCTCCGCGAGGATTTCGGCAAGCTGGCTCCCCACGATATCGAGGAGATTGATCGGATAATCGATGCGGCCCTCCACGTGGCAGATATCGATCCCGGTATCGACAAGCCTCACGAGCTCTCCACTGTGCGGGATCGCCTCAGATCGCTGTGGGATATGCGTGGCGAGCTTGGAACGTTTGTGCATTTCAGAAAGAACGTTGGTGAATACGCCCGGGATCACATCACATCCGAGTCGCTTCGAAACGTTCTGACGAAACTGGCCCCCCCGGAGGCGCCGGCGTTCTTTCTCCTCTTTCTCCTGGGCTATCTGATGAAACGGCGTCTGTCGCGTCCGGTGGGGGGTACTGCCGCCTTCCGCGATGCATTGATCGCCCGGTATCATGAACTGGGGGGCGACGAGCTCCTGAACGAGACGGTTGAGGAAGTCATGGTGCAGGATGACCGGGCCTGCGGAGTTCGCCTTTCGGATGGAAGACGAATCGATGCCGATGTAGTCGTCTCGACCGCAAGCTCTCCCGAGACCGTTCTCCGACTACTGGCCGGCCAGTATGGAGTGGACGATCTGAACGAACGTATGGAGCGCTGGGCGATGTTCCGGCCGATCGTTATGATCAGTTATGGCGTTGCCAGGACGTTCGCTGATCTCCCACCAACACTCACCCTTGACGGCATTCCCCCCTTCACCATCGGGAGTGTTCACAACCCCGATGTGGTCGTACGCATCTTCAACGACGAACCCTCGGTTGCACCCGAAGGGCATACTGTCGTGCAGCTCCTTGCATCCACCGATTACGACTGGTGGGCGACGCGTGGCAGTCGGTATGGGGCCGAGAAGGACGCCGTCGCTCACAGTGGTCTGCGACTTCTGGAAACCTATCTGCCAGGGATTTCCGAATCGACACGGATGATTGACGTCGTCACACCACTCACCTTCTGGCGCAATGCCCGCTCGTGGCGTGGAGCGTTCGAAGGCTGGATGCCGACCCCCGAGACCTTCTTCTCTCACGTCGATAAAACTCTCCCCGGCCTTGACGGATTCTACATGGCCGGACAATGGGTCGAACCGGGAGGGGGCGTTCCAACGGCGTTGATGTCAGGGAGGCAGCTGATGCAGATCATTTGTGATCGCGAGGAAAAAGCGTTTGAATTGCAGCCCGCCTGAGCGGGCTATCTTTCCACCACCATGTCAGTAACTATTCGACCGGCTCAGCCGGCCGACGCGCGCGGCATCGCCCGCGTGCACGTCGAGTCGTGGCGGACAACCTATCGCGAAGCCCTCCCGAAAGAGTTTCTGCAGAATCTCTCGATCGACGAGCGAGAGCAACACTGGAGTCGGCATCTGCTTGATCCCCGCCCAGGAAGCTTCATCATAATTGCCGTCGACGAGAACGAACACGTCGTTGGCTTTTCGTCCGGTGGAAACGAGCGTTCCGGGGAGAATGTATACGACGGCGAGATCTACGCACTCTATCTCCTTCAGGAGTATCAGCGAATGGGGATCGGTCGAAAACTCGTCGAGGCCTCGATTGAACAGATGATTGCGCAGGGAATGACGTCGATGCTTATCTGGGTTCTTCGCGAAAACCCTTCACGCCTCTTCTACGAAACCATGGGCGGCGTTCCCGTGGATGAGAAGACAATTACGATCGGTGGTGTGGATATGGTGGATGTTGCGTACGGTTGGAGGGAGTTGGGAGGCGGTAGAGCGTAGATGGACGAAGTAGATTGTCTCGTTCCATCGACCGATCGACATGTGAAATATGACATTCGGCCAATCGCGCTGAACCTCTAACAGCCACCATCTGACCGCTTGCGACATCGTGACCATCGTCTCCCTCCTTCCAAGTGCTACCGAAATCATTGCGGCTCTCGGTCTCGAAGATCGACTGGTAGGGGTGACGCATGAGTGCGATTTTCCCCCATCGGTTCGTGCCTTGCCGAAGGTGACCAGGACCTTGATTCCGACCGACGCAACCAGCGGACAGATCGACGAGCTTGTCCGGGAGCGGATGAAAACCGATCGTGCCCTCTACACGCTCGACCTACCGACCCTGGAAGCCCTGGCTCCGGATGTTATTGTTACACAGACGTTGTGCGGAGTCTGCGCCGTAGCGGAGGAGGAGGTTCGAGCTGCGGCGTGCGAACTCCCTGCGGCTCCAACGATCATCAATCTGGAGCCGAAGAACCTGGAGCAGGTCCTGGAATCGATAGCCGATGTAGCCCGAACCCTCGATGTGCCATCCGACCGGGTTCTGGCCGGTTTGCGGGGTCGCATTGACAACGTCGTTGCACGAGGTTCCCGTCTGGATCGTCGCCCACGTGTCGCACTGCTCGAGTGGATCGATCCCCCTTTCGCTTGCGGGCATTGGAACCCAGAACTTGTGCGACTCGCCGGCGGTATCGAAGGACTTGGTGTCGAGGGAGAGCCATCCAGGATGATCGAGTGGCAGCACGTGATCGAATGGAATCCCGAGGTCATTGTGATCGCCTGTTGCGGATTTACGGTCGAGCGCACCATGGAAGAAATCTCCCTGTTGGATTCGGTGCCTGGTTGGAACGATCTTGCCGCCGTCCAAGCCGGACATGTTCACGTGGTCGATGGTGCCGCCTATTTCAGTCGCCCCGGGCCACGACTGGTCGATTCGCTGGAGATACTGGTGGATTGCATAGAGAACGTAGGTGGTAGAACGTAGAAAGTCGAACTTGGTCGACTGATCACTGTAACGTTGTTGCTCAGGCTCTCACCCCCCGATCCCCTCTCTCAAGTTTGAGAGAGGGGGAGAAGAATCAATCACTCCCAACTATCTACTCCCAACTATCTACCCCCTAATCCAAAACTCCCCACGCCATGATAGACGTACTGCATCTGACACGCGAGCAACTGGAAGCCGGATTGGATCACATCAGGGAATCTCCGGCAGACAATGGGATTCTCGAGATGATTGTACGTCGACCGGCGGTCGACGAGCGAGAGGAATTGGAGGTTGGTGAATTGAACCACGAGGAGGGATTAGCCGGGGACGGATGGAAGGCTCTGGCGCGAGCTGAGCAACCGGAGGGTGAATTAAATCCCGACACACAGCTTACGCTCATGAACTCCCGTATGGTGGCGCTTGCCGCGCAGGAGAAATCGAGATGGGCGCTGGCTGGTGATCAGCTCTACGTCGACATGGATCTCGGCGTCGACAACATGCCCCCTGGCACGCGACTCTCAATTGGATCCGCGATACTGGAAGTCACCGAGGAACTTCATACCGGCTGCCGAAAATTCGTCGCTCGATTTGGCGCAGAGGCAATGAAGTTCGTGAACTCAGAGGCGGGCCGAGCCCTTCGCCTGCGCGGCATGTACGCTCGCGTTGTGAAACCCGGAACAATTCGCCGAGGCGACGTGATAATGAAGGCGGAATTAGAAATATGAAATATGAGAGATGAAAGATGAAGGTCATATCC
>CAYWXV010000140.1:0-4038 GCA_964462535.1 uncultured Alphaproteobacteria bacterium | reverse complement strand
CGCGGTGGCGCGACATTGTCGTGCGTCATCACATCACGGGCCAACCCTGGCTGGACCTGCACGGCTCGGCCGCAGAACGCTGCGCCGGAATGACGCTTCATCTGACGCTGACGCACACAGATTCGCTTGCCGTTGCGACTGTGGTGATTGAGAAGTGACCCAATTCCCTCTAGGATACGTTTCCACTTTACCGAAGGCGGGCGATCATCGACGCGTGTCGATAACACTGAGCGAGGAATCCGGTCTTGCCGCCGCCGGTGTGCGCGCGGTCGAGACCACGCTTCGCTTCGACGCTTCATTGCTCTACATCGAGCCGAATCAACCGGGCGTGACGGTGCTGACCGACAGTGCCGGATGGAAGCGTGTGCGCGTCGAACGGGCAGTTCCATCAGTCGGTGGCGAAGCAGCCGGTGTGAACGTTGTCGCGCTCCTTGGCAAGGCGGATCGCACCGACATCCTGATCGACGAGACGCGGTGGCTCGATGCGAACGATCAAGCGATCCCTGGCATCGCGACGACGATCGAAGCAGGCGAGTTCGTTCTGGACGGCGTCTGTCGTCAGGGGAGCGATCGTCATGTCGATGGCCTGGGCGAGTTCTTCCTCCGTCCGGTCATCCCGACACCGACGCATGGCATTGGAGAGATCGAGTTCGGTATCGTGGAAGACGGTCCGGCCCGTATTGACTTGATCGACATGAATGGTCGACAGCTTGGCACGCTCCTCGATGCTGCGCCCGGACCAGGTGTCTATCGCGTGACCATCGAGACGAGCGCGCTCAGCGCAGGCCGCTACATGGTAGTACTTCGATCGGGGCGTGGTGTGGAGTCGGTGGTGATGGTGGTGGAGTAGGGGGAGCAAAGGTGAACGAGGGTTCCAGGTGCGTACATGCAGGACAGGTTCGCTACATCCACTGATTGAGTCCGGCAGTGGGGATCGTACTGCGCAACGGGAACAATCCCATTGCATACCGTCCGGTCCGTTTCGGGCCCCGTTGTGCGGTTTCAGACGCTCGGTGGGCCGCTATCGCCTGCACCGTGGCGACTTTTTCACATTCGGACGGTCTTCAGCCATGAGGGTTCTCTGTACACCCTGCAGTAGGCGGGCAGATTCCCTGACCGCACGGAGAGGGGGCTGACGCCCTCCTTACCCGCAACGACGTGATCGGGATACCCTCCCGCCCGAGAAGTCGCTCCCTCCGAATAGCCCACGCCTCTATCCCAACATCCACTCCCGGAGGTGTTGAATGGATCGCAACTCTCTTTGTATCGCACGCCCCCCGGTAGGAGGACAGCTCTCAACGGGGTGTCCAGTGCTCCAAATCCCCCGACCGCCACTCCGTCTACTGTTCCTGCTCCTCTGCGCACTGTGTGTGGTGACGCTCGCGACTGCTGATGCGCAAACGAAATTCGAGTACACGTATGGGGATCACATCGACAAAGGACACGCCACGGTCGAATGCACCAGTTGCGATCCGGCGGGCTTCATATCCGTTGGAAGAACGAGAGTAGTTGACATCCACGAAGGAGACACCACCGTTCATGATGACGTGTACATCGTCCGCACCGACGGAAACGGCGCCCGTGTGTGGGAGTATCGGTACGACATGATGGGGAACCGTTTCAACGACACAGGGTACAGCATTCGTCAAATCGGCAGCGACACATCATTCGTCGTTACCGGGTCGGCGAACACAGGGTCGGGACCGAATGTGTTCCTCATGAAGATCGGCTGTTCCGGCGCGGTGGAATGGTCGAAAGTGTATACGGTTGGGATTCTGTCGATCGGGTACGACGTTGTCGTGGCTCAGCAAGGTGGAGCGGCGGGAACGGCAGCGGGCGATTTCCTTGTCTGTGGGTGGACGGAGGTGGGAGCGACACTGGGGGGAATCAACGGCTTCGTCTTTCGGACGACGTCTGCTGGAGCGAAGATCTGGAGTACGAGTATCAGCATTGGAGCGGCGGCAACGGGTCCGGCGACCAGTGAGGAGTGGCTGAACGCGTTGACGGAGTGCCAGATAGGGGGTGGCGCATCGAATATAGGAGACGTGGTGGCGGTGGGTGTGGCAAGCGCACCGCTGGCGGCCCTTGGACAGCAGGCAATGGCGTTGCGGATGAATGGCGTGAACGGGAGGATCACCGGGACGAATCGAGGTGTTGTCTATTATGGGGCGCAATACAAGGAGGAGTTTCAGGGAGTACGGGAGTTGACGGTGGGAGCAGAGGCAGGACGACTCATTTTCGTCGGCACGACCGACTCGTGGTACACAACTCGTCAGAATCACTTCAGGATCTACCTGGTCAAGACAGCGCCAGATCCGTGCACGGTTCTGCAGCAGCGGGTGATTGGTCTACCCGATTCCAACACGGGAGAATGGGGCTGGGATGTCGAGGAGGTCGTCGACGCCAGCGGCTTCTACGACGACGACATGGATGACGGCGATCTTGTGCTCACTGGCGCGGCCCGTGACACGGCATATGCGCCGGTTGAGGAGATGTTCCTATTCCCGGTGCATGTCGACTCACTAGATGTAATCCCCAGCAAAGGGACACTCTTCGGGGATCGGTATGCCGGTGGACAGATGTTCTGGGTGGGCGACAGTTCAGAATGGGGGGAAACGGTCCACGTCTTGAGCGATGGGTTCATTCTCGGCGGGTGGTCGAAGGGGAATCTGGAGCACGATATCGGTCAGTGGGATCCACTCGACCTGTATATCGTGCGAGCAGACGCGAATGGAGAAACTGGGTGTCATAGGCCGTACCTCCCCGACACCATGCAGGTCTTCTGGCCAGACTCGTGCAGATCACCATCCATTTACGACTCGACCAAGCTCGATTCTCTATATCCGGATATCGCCCAGATGACCACGGCGAATCTCGTCTGCCACGAAGAAGGCGGCGCGGGTGTGCGACCCGACACCTGCTCGTTCTGCAAGGTAGTTAGGGACCATCGTGTTCGCGAGCAGTTTGATGCCACGACAATAGTTGTCCCGGTCCCCAATCCCGTTCGACGCGATGGGGAGTTGTTTCTCAACGCCACTCGGATCGACGGGATGCGAGTCGACATCGAGATCTTCGACGTTACGGGTGCCGGCGTGCGGCATCAGACGGCGGGTGTGCCCGACGGCGCTACGCGCATCCCGGTCGCGATTTCGGGATTGCCTTCCGGTCACTATGTCGTTGTTGTCACAGACGGGACCCGCCGCTACAGCGGGCGATTGATTATCAACGAATAGCGACGTTGACGCTGGGATGTCTCCAATGCTGCACAGGAGACACTCCCGCAATGGTGTTCGTCGAGTTTCCACAGGACCATAATGCGAAGACCTGCCAGGATGCCTCATGGATTGAGTGGAATTGCTCCCGCGTCGCTGTTACGCGGAGTTGTTGTGGTGCTCGGCGTGATTATCGTCGGCAGTCTGCTGCATGCGCAGACGCTTCTCATTCATCTCCCGCTCGACGGCACGGCGAACGACGCAAGCGGAAACGGGAATCATGGCGTAAACAACGGTGCTCGTCCCATCGCCAATCGGTTCGGTAATGCGCAGAGCGCACTGCTCTTCGATGGCGTGGATGACTACATCAGGATACCTGACAACGCGGGTATCCGACCAAGGATGGTCACGGTCTCCATGTGGGTCAAGTTCTGTTATTCACACCAGAGTGCGTGGTTCACACTTGGTCGAGCGCCAAACCTGTTTGCCAAGGGTATACCCGGTGTGGATCTGATGTTCTACGTCACCGGCATTGTGTTGGGTCTCACGATCAATTCAGAGGCCGCATACCGCGGTGGAGGATTTGTTGGCAATGCTGGCGTATTTGTGAACGATGGGCGTTGGCATCATTGCGTCGCGGCCTTTGGAAGTGTTGCCCCACCGAGCAGGAATATCTGGATCGACGGAGTAAAGCGGGAAACGAACTCAGCTCAATTCAACTCCCTGGACTCGATTGTCGGCGACTACATGATCGCACGAAATGCGGGGCGAAACATCTACTTCCACGGGGCGATGGATGACATTCGTGTCTACGACTATGGTCTGA
>CAYWXV010000139.1:0-4041 GCA_964462535.1 uncultured Alphaproteobacteria bacterium | reverse complement strand
TCCTCGTCGGCATCTTCGCTTCTGGCTTCGTGCCTCGTCTCACATCTTTCATATCACATCATTCATATCACATCTTTCATTCTTTCCCCCTCTCATCACCTCCCCACGCTCACCTTCTCTGCCCAGACCACGCCGTTGCTGCTGAGGCGTACCATGTAGACGCCGGAGGGAAGCGTTGAGATGTCGAGCGTTGTCGTTCCCGATGGGTCGAGCTGTGTCGACAGGACCGATGCGCCCGTCGATGAGAATAGCTGCACGTCCACGGCACGCCGCGCCAGTTCATGATTCGACGAGACTTCGATCGTCAATCGGTCGGTGGCCGGGTTAGGGAGGATGCGCAGCCCGGTGTTTGAGCCAACCCCATCGTCGACACTCGTCGGCTCACCCTCGACGGCGAAGTTGATCGCCTCCCGATCGCCGAAGCTGGCGAGCTGGTTCGACGACGATGACTGAGCGTTCCAGATCAGACGGTTCTTGTCATCGCGGAGATAGAAGTTGCCATAGACCGAGTTCTGCCAGATCGGGTAGAGTCCGTCACCTATGTATTCGTCGTAGATGACGAAGCGATAGCAGCCATTGTCCAGACGGAACGTGTCGCGATAGAATGTCCTGTCTTCCAGATTGCCTGCCGAACGAATGACGTTGCCACCATCGTCCAATAGCTCCCATCGGATGCCATTGGTCGTTCCGTTGAACGGCGTGTCGTCAGTACGGATCTGGAAATAGACCAGGTTCGAGTAGGCCGCCGGCATCGTGTAGCTGCTGGTCAGTACGTTATTCTTCGGATACTCGTCAGCAGCCCCGTTGGGCTCGGAGAGGACAACCGTGAAGTTGCGCGTTCCATCGGCAAGGTCGATTGGGGGGAGTGTAACGTCTGCTGATTCCATGAACCCGAGCGAACCGAACCATTCGTAGACATTGGATGGCGTCGCGTCGATCCCGTAGGAGATGGTGACATGCTCCAGCTTCGCTCCACCAGTGTTGGTAATCCGGACCATCGGCGAGGCCCAGCTACAAACCGGGTTCATCCGCTTGTAATGGGGATCATTGTTCGGAACCATAATCTCCTCCACGCGCGCATCGTTGGTGAAGTTTGGCGCGCCGGCGTGGATCACCTGTCCCTGCACGATGTAGGTTGCTGGATGCGACGGATCGGCGTTGACGTATGGCTGCATGTTGTAGTCGATCGTCGCGGAATCGCCCTTCGTCACGTACTCTGTCAGGTTGTAGTCGAACGGGAAGACCTGCGAGCCGGGACACCAGCCTCCACGCTGGAAATACCATGTTCCGGCCTGTGGATAGACGGGATTCTGTCCGCAGTCGGCTCGCCACAGATCCTGCTGGAAGCGTTGCGTGCCGTTGACGTCGACCGAATGGATCTTGTGCGAGAACTCGGCTGCGTCGTCGGTTCCGCCGAACCCATGTCCGCTGGTTACCAGCCGCAACGTCGTATTCCCTTCGTTCCGTCCAACCCAGACGCGACGCGGTCCAATGGCATCCTCGATAGGGTTGTTCGGGTCGCCGTACCGGAAGTAGCCACTGTAAATAACGTCGATCGATGACACGTCACGCGGGGGAATCCCCGGTACCAGATCGAAGTCGAGCGAGAAAAGAGAGCCTTTGCTGTATCCATCGTAGGCGCCACGAAGCTCTACCGAGTCATGGAGCAGATAGGCGTAGTCGGTGACGTCGAACGTCCAGACGTACTCCCATCCTTCACGGAACCAGTTTCCGTACGGTGTGATGAAGCGCCCCAGTTCGAACTCGTCGATCACTTCGAAGGGTTGATAGGCCTTCGTGGTCATCAGGCGCAACGTCACGCGGGGCGCCACCCAGACCGAATCAACCTGCGTACCGGCCGCATCGAAGACCGGATTCCAGTACCCTGCTTCCCACACGAAGAGCGAATCGGTCGCGGTCCAGGGCTTCGTGGTGTCACCGTAGAGAATCACCTTCACCTGAGTATAGGCAGTGGTGTCGGTTTTCTTTGTGGAAGCATTCCACGTGTACTTGTACGTCGTGTCTGATCTGTACGGGAGGCTGTCCCTGGTTGCTCCGTTCACTGTGAAGTTCGGCGCATCCTTCAACGTCGAGTCAATCCGTCCCGTGTGATGCCGCAGAAAGACATTCGTTGTATAATCCCACTCCCCGCATGAAGGGTTCGGACATGTGAGCTTGTACCGCATCAATATCCGCTCGTAGCGGTGCGTTGTGTCGGGGAACACGGCCCACCGCGTCTGACTGCCGTGATTGAGCCAGAGATACTTATCGAACGCGTTGACACGCATCGTGTCGCCCGCCTGACCCAGCGCGATGGTTGACCCGACCAACGTAATGATTGTGGAAACAAGCAGGAGTGATGCGGCGTAGCGGATTGTTCTCATGACCGATGGGGAAGAATAGTTAGGGAAGAGAGAGGGGCGAAGATACGAGGGAGCGGGGAATTCGATCCAGGCTTCACGACGAGCAGGTCGGACAGGTCCATATCGCCTGCGGTGTCAAGCGCTACACACCTGTTCCTGGCCAGCGTCCGCTACGGAGGATGCCGCACGCAACGCACCCCAAAACACAACTATCAGTCGATCCCCGGACATCCAAAATCTCCCGGCCCCAATGCTTCGTGTTACCAAGGTCATTCGCACAACAATCGTAACTCCCTTCCGCCGATTCTTCGAGCTGCAATCGGCAGGGGGGATTCTGTTGATAGTAGCAACGGCCGTTGCTCTTGTAGCGGCCAACAGCGGATTCGCTGAGGCATACCACCATCTACTCGAGACGAACATTGGGCTCAGCATCGGCGAGTTCTCTCTCCAGAAGCCGATTCACTTCTGGGTGAACGACCTCCTGATGGCTGTCTTCTTCTTCGTGGTCGGGTTGGAGATCAAGCGCGAAATCCTGGTGGGGGAGCTGGCATCAATGAAGAAAGCGGCGTTGCCGATTGCCGCAGCCATCGGCGGCATGGCCGCGCCGGCGCTGATCTACGTTCTCTTCAACAGCGGGAGCGAGAAGCTTCATGGATGGGCCATTCCGACTGCGACCGACATAGCCTTCGCCCTTGGAATCATGAGCCTCCTCGGCCGTCGCATCCCAATTGCGCTGACCGTCTTCCTCACCGCTCTCGCGATCGTCGATGACATGGGGGCGGTTGTCATCATCGCCGCCTTCTACACCGAACAGATCCAGATGCTTCCGCTCGCGATTGCCGCCGGAGGTCTAGTCGGAGCGATCCTGCTGAACGTTGCAAAGGTCCGACATCCTGGCTGGTACTTCATCTTCGGCATCGTCGTCTGGTTCGGCCTCCTCTACGCAGGCGTCCATCCCACCATCGCCGGCGTGCTGATGGGGTTGACCATTCCCGTCCGCGGGATCTACGACAACGAGACGTGGCTCTCCAGCGTTTCCGACCTCCTCGGTCAGTATCGCGAGATCCTGGTCGAACGGGATCTGGATGATCACACAGAACTATCACGTCGTCAGGACGCCGTTGCCGCAATTGAAGACATCACCGAACGTGCACAGTCGCCGCTGATCCGACTGGAGCATGGGCAGCAACCCTGGGTGGCGTTCGTCATCATGCCAATTTTCGCGTTCGCCAACGCAGGCGTGGCGATTTCGGGAGAGGCAATCAGCGACGCCATCAGCAGCACCGTTACCATCGGCATATTCCTTGGACTCTTCGTCGGGAAACAGATCGGGGTGCTTCTTGCGAGCTGGATCGCGGTAAAACTGAATATCGCCGCCCTCCCCGCAAACGTCAGCTGGCGTCAGATTTACGGTGCCGGAATACTCGCCGGCATTGGATTTACCATGTCCCTCTTCATTACGGAATTGAGTTTCGGAAGAGGTGATGAGGCAATCGACCTCGCGAAAATCGGGATCCTCTCCGCCTCGCTTATTGCAGGCGTCTTCGGATATCTCTTCCTTCGCTTGGCAACACGCGGGGGAAACGATAGGCGATAAACAACCTGGACCCCCGCCCTCCGCGTCTCCGCGTCTCCGCGTGAGCAAACCTACTTCTCTCACAACCCGGACTACTCATGA
>CAYWXV010000138.1:0-4107 GCA_964462535.1 uncultured Alphaproteobacteria bacterium | reverse complement strand
TACGATCTGGGGAGAAGCGTTCCGTCGTCCCGAGGGAACCGATCGCCCGGCGAGTGTGGATGTTCCCGGAATCCGAACGGGGGACTCTCTTGCGATTGGGCTTGCGCCCAACGTTGCCGATGGCTGGACGCGTGTTGTTGTGTCGGGAGAAGCGTGGGCGAACCAGGGGCGCGTGGCGGTAGCGACGATGCTTGGAGAGATTGTCTTGGAACGTCCCCTCTCGGCATATGATTCCGCCCTTCTGCTCGACCTGCGCGCGCTCCCCGCCGGCCGCTACGTTGTCCGCTACACGAGTGACGGAAGTGTGGTAGCGGCGCCACTGACGATACTTCATCGATAGAACATACATCAACGCCGTCGGTCGCTCTGCCGACCGAGCGGCTGATCTTCTCCATCACGACTTTCATGAGAAGACATCATAACGCAGTTGCGCGAGAGGTGAGATGTTGCCTGGTGTCGGTCGTCGCATTGCGTCATTTCCGCCGTCGCTTTGCAGCAAGAGCCTGATTCTGCTGGACCAATTCTCCGGTCTCGGCTATCAAATCTTGCGGAAGAACCTGGAGTTTCTCGGCCAGGATAAAGAGTCCGCGGATACAGATCTGATGCTTGCCGGACTCGAGTTTGCTAATGTAGGACCGTTCGAGACCCTCATCTTCAAGATCTGCTTGGGTGAGATTCAGAGCAAGCCTGTGGCGACGAATCACGCGGCCAAAGGCATCCTCAAGGGAAAGAGAATGGCCTGTCGGATCTGAATGCGGATGAGGTTTACGAGGCACGCATCGAAGCTATGCCGGGTCCAACTGCCTGTTTGTGCGTATACTCACAAATGATTAGATTCACCGTGGATGCCGAGAAAGGTTTTCGAGGGTGGTGGAGCACTAACAAATCCCCGGTTGATGTGTTCTGGGAGAAGACATGTCATGTCGAAACTCCATATCTCATACTCATGAGACCTCTACTCCTCGATATCGCTCTCTTGCTGCTTCTTGCCTCGCTCCCGGCGCGCGCCCAAACCGGCCCCCTCTCCCCGGATGTTATCGATCTGCCGGAATTGGGGAGGTTGCGGGGGTTGATTCCGCTTCCCGTCGGCGCCTATGAGTATTTCGGTGGCCGTGTTGCTGGTGTTGGAGATGTGGATGGAGATCATCTCGATGATTGGATTGTGCGTCACCGAAGAACCGATCTGAGTGGGAATCGCGGTTTCACGGAGCTCCTTCTTTACCGAGGTGTTCGCGACACGTTGCCAAAGATCGAGACTGGTGAGCGCATTGGCGCACGCGAGGACAGCAGCTACACGGAGCTCCTCACCTCGGGAGACTTCGACGCCGACGGACACGTCGATCTGGTTACGACAATCGCCTTCTATCGCGACACGAGCTTCGGCAACAACGATGGCCTGAACATCTTCCGCGTGGTGGTCTTCTGGGGAAACGAACGAGGGGAGTACTCCTGCGACGATACCTCGCACCTGTCGTGTGATGCTGATGTATGGCTCTCGCTCAGTGGCGTAACGGTCATGCGTGTGGCCGACCGATGGACGTTGGTCATAAGCCCTTCCCTTGGGTTCAGCCGATTCAAGCGTGCCATTGTGCAACCAAGGCTTGTCATGTACGCTCTTGAACCCGGTCAACGCTGGGGACGCAACGGTGTCTCGCGTAGCCCGATCTGGCGGATGTGGAACACACCGGATCTAAACCAGTTGCGAGGTCTTGACTGTGACGGCGATGGCGCCGAGGACATAGCCTTGATCTGGAACTCCGGGAGCAACGCTTCGACCGGAGGTCTCTCGGTCCTCTACGGCCGCTCGAACGATTTCCCTGACACGACCGAGCTGGAGTTCGTCGATCTCCTCTACAGCAACGGTCACAAGGTCGATCTCTTCGACGTGACCGGTGACGGGATTCCCGAACTGATTACGCACGCCGGGTCGGAAGAGTACATCAAGGTCTTCATCGGACTTCGAGGACAGCGTCTGCTGGAGCAGTACGGGTCGGGGATAGAGCCGCCACATCCGGGCGAGGAGCGGTGGTGGGGCCGTCCGTGGGCGAAGCTCCGTCTACCGTATCACTTCGGGTGGGGATCGTCTCTGGACTGGGTTCTGCCGATCGGCGACTGCGACATGGACTCGATCGCGGAGGTGGCGGTCTACGCCGGAGGAACGGTCTACATCTATGGCACAGGGGATCACTTCGACGAGTATGCCGATGCGGTCGTGGATATGCAGTCCTCCGGGACGTTTGAAGCGATTGCCAGCGCTGGAAACATCGACGGCACGGGACGACCGGCGAAGCTGATCGGCACGGGTGGAGGATTGATCATCGCCACAGGCACGTGGTCGATGCCGCGTACGATCTGGGGAGAAGCGTTCCGTCGTCCCGACGGGACGGATCGTCCGGCGAGTGTGGGTGTTCCAGGAAGACAAATAGGTGACGCTCTTGCCTTATGGCTCGTGCCGAACATTGCCGACGGCTGGACGCGTGTTGTTGTGTCGGGAACCACTGCTTCTCGGTCCGGTCATGTGGTGGTGGCGACAATGCTAGGAGAGGTAGTGCGACAGATGCCTCTGCCGGACTCGGAACTCTTCGTCGACCTGCATTCGCTCCCCGCGGGCCGCTACGTTGTCCGCTACACGAATGACGGAAGAGCTGCGACCGCTCCGCTGACGATTCTTCATCGATGAACACACATCAACTCCCCCGGTCGCAACGTCGACCGCGCGGCGCATCATTCCCAATCACCTCTTCCATGAGAAAACACCATGAACACCCCACGATCCGGTCGCATCGCCGCGACCATCCTCGCCGGGCTTCTGCTCGCGGTCCTGACCCGGACGACGACGACCGCGCAGACCTGGGCGCCGGCCGATTCGTGCCATGACTGCTACGGCCAGTATCGGTACGACACCAACTTCACCGTCGGATGCTACGACAATTCCCCCTTCATCTCCTTCCTCAAGAACTACCTCTCGGTCGACTGGGTGCGGACCTACGGCGGACCGGCAGACCTGACGCGCTTCCTTGCCGATTCCACCGACGCGTGGCCCCGCTCCGATTGGTGGAAGAAGTTCCAGATCCAACGCATGCGGAACCTCATCCGCGAGAATGTCCGCGTCATCTACTCCATCGACTCCATCCGGTTGATCATCAGCGCCACCGAAACCACCGAGACCTTTCCCTTCCGGACCTATCCCGACAACGGAGTGCTCGACTCGGCGCGATCGTTCTATTACAAGGTCATCGATACCGTCGGCGCCGAGCCGTGGGACTCGCTGATGGGAGGCTACATCCGAACGCAACGGATCCATCATCGCGGCGACGGATTCCCGCGTCTTGTGGCGGGACGCCCGACATTCACCGATCGCGGTTTCTATACCATCCGCCCCGTCGACTACCCTCCTCTCCCGACCGGATACCAGGACAGCCTCAAGTACTATGACGTCGTCGTGACGATGAGGCCGGATACCACGACTAGTTTGTTGAAACAGTTCTGGGACAGTCTCCCTGCCGATCTCCCCTTCGCCTACGTGAAACTCTTCCGGCGGACGATGGCGGGTCAGGATTCCTGCGACTGTCTCTTCTTCGCCCCCCTGGACTCGATTCCGCTGACCAGGCGGATGTACGAGGATGTCCCCGACTGGGCAAAGGAGAACCCTAACCAAACTCACGGCTACCGTGATCTGATTCTCACGTTCCAGGTGCTGGACACCGGAAGCGTCTTTCAGCCCGACTCGGGTAGGGCGATGGGAGAACGGACGTGCGACACCGCCACCTGTTCGGCGACGCTGGCCTCGCTGAAGAGCCTGGGAACCGTGCCGCAGGGGACCGTCAGTTTCGATGCCTCCATCGAGGGATCGCATCGCTTCTACTACGATATCCACACAAGCGATACGGTCTCCTGGATCCTTCGGGGATCGCGTCTCCACAACCACGCGGCGACACAGCTCGCTCACGGCGCCTTCGATGTCCACCTCGACAGCATCATGACCCTTCTGCACGATAACGACACGTTGAACGCGATGATGATGAAGTACGAGATCTGCGACGAGCTCCACCAGCCTCGGTATCGGACGCAGCGACTCATTCATTCCATCCTCGACCGGACGCTTCG
>CAYWXV010000137.1:2174-4156 GCA_964462535.1 uncultured Alphaproteobacteria bacterium | reverse complement strand
CAGATCCAACAACGGATTCACTGCTCCGTGAGAACTTCCTTTCATTTCTGTGTCTTATTGGTGTTGAGCGTTGATGGATGAATGTGGATGATTGGAGACCGGCCGGCATCCAATTACCCGTCATCGCGGTCAGGCGCCTGACCACTGCCAACGGCCAACCAACTTCAGACAACTGACAATTGACCACGATCAACTGCCTATACACATGAAACGATTACTATTTCTCGCGTTGATGCTCGGTGTCGCCGGAACCACGTCCGTGCAGGCACAGGACGCATCATTGAAGGTGAAGGAGAGCACGGAGAGCGAGGTCCACTTCCACGCGACCAACTACGGCATCTTCGGACTGAACGTTTACGGCAACAGCGGGGGCTTCTACTCGCCACGGGGATCATCCTATGGATACCTCTTCGGCAGCGGACTCTGGATTGGAGCCCAGAAGATGGTGACCGACACGGCTGGTCAGACGTCGTCGCACAACCTGGTCTTTCTTACCTACAACCCAAACAGTGGCGCAAGCTGGGCCTACCCCAGTGAAGACCCCTCGATCGCCTTTCCACCGGGTCCGATACCGGACCTGTACCACTCTCCGGACTTCAATCAGACCACCGGTGAGTACACGAGTCCGGTGGTGCCCCCGGGAGGACCGCGCATGTGGCCAACGTGGGTACGCACGGGTGAGACGGTGGGACCGATGTTCCCTGGTCATTTCGAACCATTAGACAGCAATCGCAGTTCGACAACTGGAACGTACGCAGCCCCCGCCTTCATGCCGGACGTCGATGAACAATTCGTCTCCCGCTTTCATGACCTGCAGCTCTATCGCTACGAGATGGGTGCAGCCGAGGCCGCCAACCGCGGATACCCGCTCAATCTCTTGATCGAACAGAATATTTATGGATGGAGCAGCGGACGGTACAATGAGACGGTTGTCATCGACTACATGGTGGTGAATCGTTCGAACGACACGCTCATGAACTGTGTGGTTGGTCAGGCCTCGGATCCCGATCTCGGAAAGGCAGACAACGATCATGTCGAGTTCTACAGCAGCCGACCGGATCTTCGGATCACGCGAGCCTGGACTGATCGTGAGATTCAGGGGACGTGGGGGCAGCTGGCAATGGTTCTTCTGGAAGCCCCCGTTACGGACGCACAGGGATTCGTCGACAACTCCCACCGCTCGGACTATCGGGCATCAGGCTTGATCGGATCGTTCCCCGCGTGGACCATCGAGACAGATCCCGTCACCGACGGCGCGCGGTACGACTTCATGACCAGCGGCGTCCTTGCACAGGATGACAGTGCCGGTGACAAACGAGCGATGCTCGCTTCGACCACATTCAACATGCTCCCAGGCGACACTGCCCATTTCGTCATTGCCTATGCCGTGCTGCATGGGTCGTTCGGATCGAATCGACAGAAGGGTTTCATGCTCGGGAAGGGCGCCGGCGCAGAAGACGATAGAGCGGTTGAGGATTTTGCGACCGCCATCACGGCCGACTACTACGACGGTCGGTTCGATTCATCGCCCATCCACACCGGTGATGTTCCCGAGGCAGATGCGACGACACTCTCCATGGCTGTGGCCCCTAACCCGGCCTCGGGATCGGCTTCCGTCTCCTTCACCCTCCCCGTCCCATCCAGTGCTGTACTCCGTCTTGTCGACCCGCTTGGTCGACTCGTCACGCACCAATCGCTGGGCCCCCTCTCAGAGGGCCGGCATCAGACGATGCTTGACTTCACTACGCTTCCAGCCGGTAGCTACGTACTGGTTGTTGAGGCAAACGGGACAACGTGCGCCAGACGGCTGGAGGTTGTCCGCTAGGAGGAGCCGAGTCGAACGGTGGACCGGGGGAGGGGAACCGTGGTTCCCCTCCCCCGTGCTGTTTGCAACATGGCAATCGATCGTCCGCAGCCACCAACCCCTCCCCCTCACCCCCCGCCCTCTCCCAAAGGGAGAGGGGGCCGATGCCGAGTATGCC
>CAYWXV010000137.1:0-2074 GCA_964462535.1 uncultured Alphaproteobacteria bacterium | reverse complement strand
GAGCATCTAACGTCCGGCTCTCACCCCCCAGCCCCCTCTCTCAATTCTGAGAGAGGGGGAGGCAGAAATAGCGATCCGTTTTCGAACAGGTCGCGTAAGCCTCCCCATCTAACGTCCGCACCTCCGGACATCTAACGCGATGCGGAGCAAGCATCTAACAAAGAAAACGCCCGGCCGTGTCCTCGATCCCGCTCGATCGAATTCCCGGCCGGACGCGAATGACGCCGACGATGTGTCAGCGTCTACCTCTACCTATCTAGAGGAACAGATGCCTGCTGCGCCGTGCGCGTATAGGTGAAATCGTACGTCACGGACCAGGTCTTGCCATCGTCCGCAGAATACTCGCCAACCTGGCGGACGGTGTTGTCGTCGACCTTGTAGAAGCTGAGACGGAGCATGATCTCTTTCTCCATTTTGGTGGTGCGGGCTGTGAATCGCATGGTGCCGGGAGTCGACTCAGCGTTGCCATACTCGACAACCTCTCCCTTATCGTTCACCCACGTCTGCTGCCACGCTCCCTTCGCCTTGTTGAACACGTTCAGGCTCTTCCCTGTTCCCCCCATCGAGCCAGACCAATTCTCTATCAACGCGCACTGTCCGAGTACCAGGTCGACGGTGTTGTGTCCCACCACATTGCCGCTTTTGTCGCGAACCTCCCAGTTGCCAACCCAGAAGTCGAATGCACGTGCATCGGGATTACTTGCGCACGGGAAGGCATTGCTCTTTACCCCCTGCACGAATCCGGCAAAGCGATGGTCGCCACGGAGGGACGCGAGATCATCATCCTCGCCCACGAGTTTCGCCTCGGAGAACCCGGCCTTGACGGCACGGTCCATCCATTCAAACGCTTTGTCGGCTTCGCCCAGGCGTGCGTGAGCGCATCCAAGGTTGTAGAAAATGATAGGACCACCCGGATCTGCCAGCTCCATGTATCCTTCGATAGCCCGCTGGTAATCACCGATCGAGTGAAATGCAAAGGCCATCTTGAAAGCGGCGGCCTTGTTCTCGTGATCGACCCGGTACAGAGCTGCATACGCCTCCGCGGCAGCCTTCCAGTTCTTCGCCTCGAAATACGAGTCAGCCTGATCCATGGCCGACTTGTCGGTCTGCGCATGTGCCAGCGATCCGGCGACGAGGAGTAGTGCGCCGACATAGCAGGGGCGGAGCATCCGGAGAATAGACATGATCATCCCGTGAGAACTGAAGAGATTGGGAGCGGCGGGGTCAGATAGATCTGACCCACGCCAAGGATCCACTCGATTTCACCACTCCCACTACCATCATCGTGCCACGACACAAATCGTCTCTCATGGGCACATTTCGCCGATTCTGAATTTCAATCATGACCGCTGGTGGGATACAGGTGTCCGATTGCGGACATGTAGCGTTCGATGGGTTGCCCACACCCGTCGTCCATCGTGGGTTGTACACTGCAACGGAGAGGCCCGAGCGATCGCCCGTATATTTGCCGGCCATGTCGACGATCTATCCTTTTGCTCTTCTTCTTCTCCTGTTGATTCCGGCCTGCTCAGAGACGACGTCGCCGGCCGCATCGAACGAACCCACGGTTCCCGGATCCGACACGTTGGCGATGAGCGCGTTCATCGACAATGTGCCCTGGATCGGTCGCGATAGTCTTCAGGTAACGCACGACGAGGCGTCGCGAACACTCGTCGTCAACTTCTCTTCGACCGAGAACAAGACACTTCGACAACTGACGATCGTCGTCTACGGAGTTATGGGACCGGGCACCTACACGATCACCGACTCGACGAAGGGGAACGTCCGGTACGTTCTGCGCGAGGACAAGGAGACATCCGACTATCAGGGATTGGGAGTGACGCCGTCGCCGACGGTGACGCTCGACACGTTCAGCGACAGCGGAGCGAAAGGAAGTTTCAGCTTCAACGCCGTCGCCGTCTCCGGCGCCCGCACCGGTGACACCGCAAAGATTCGTGGCGGAAGGTTCAGAATCGAAAAATGACAGCGGTGGGCGGAATAGGACATCGGGGAGCGATCGGCGACGTCAATCAGGACGTCCACAAGCCGATATCGGTGACGCCTCCGTGTCCTC
>CAYWXV010000136.1:0-4269 GCA_964462535.1 uncultured Alphaproteobacteria bacterium | reverse complement strand
GGTCGACTTCGGTAAATGCGACGCCTCGATCGCGACAGACGGCGCGGATCTCGGGGAAGATCTTCTTCACCAGATGTTCGCGTTCTTCCTGGAGATCGCGAAAGGTGGAGCTTATGAAGACGCGGAGTTCAGGCATGCTGGGGACTGGAGATTGGGGAATGGGATGGATTGATCGCGGGTTCAGAGCGATCATTCACGGGAGTCACCCATGTCGAATTTCCTCAAGAAGCCACTCGACTTCGCGGTCCCGTTCGCGATCCGGTAACTGCCCTAGAATCGCCTCGGCAATTCCTCGATGATCGACAGTCGGGTCCAACTCCAGTTTCCAGAGCCAATAGTGACACTGCGCTTGATACAGCGGGATTGTCGTTTGCGACAACACCGAGTGGAAGCGATCGGTCGCATCTCCACGCTTTCCTTCAGCGGCGTCCAAACGGGCAAGTACGACTGTTACGTGCGCGTCGAGCTCAGGATTGGGAATGGCTCGATTGATTTCGAGTGATTCCAGGGCGCATGCCCGTGCTTGCTTCAATGCGGCCTTGTTCCATGGTTCGGTGGAATCAATGTCTGCGAGGTTCCTTAAGCCAACCGGCTCTGGAATCCCGCTCGAAACGAGTACCAGCAGGCCGGTCGCAAGTCCGGCAAGGGAGGCGCTCAGTCCGTTGATCGAACCGGCTTCCACCAGAATCCGGACCGCGCGGGCATTGCATGTTGCGGCCTCGATTGTGCGATCCTCCTGGCCGTACACGCGCGCCATTCGGCTGAGTATTGTCGCCGTTCCAAGACGATCGCCGAGCTCCTCGAATACGACTTGACTCAGCTGATAACACTCGATAGCCTCCTCGGCGTTGCCGACGTGAGAAAGCGTATTTCCCATCTCAGCAAGCGACTGCGCTTCGCCGCGCCGATGGCCTAGCTGGCGGCTCAACTGAAGTCCGCGGCGGAAGCACTCCAAGGCGCGGTCTGACTCTCCACGCTCCTGGAATATCACCCCCATGTTTCCGAGGTTGTTGACTTCCCAGGCACGGTTACCGGTCTTTCTGTTGATCTGGAGCGACTCTTCAAGCACGTCGAGCGCGTCATCCGCCCTGTTCATCGACATGTACACCTGCCCCAGATTGTTCAACTGACCGGCCACCTGCTCTCTGTCCCCGAACTCCTCGAACATGCGTAACGCCGAACGCTGGCACTCCAGCGCCTGCTCGTAATCTCCCCGAAGACGCAATGCGGAGCCGATGTTCCCAAGCGCGAATGCAACACCTCGTTGATCGCCAATGTGAGTATAGATCTCGTGCGCCCGTTTCAACTGCTCGAGCGCCCTGTCCAAGTCGCCTCGCACCCGGAAAGCTCCTCCAATCAGGCGTCGAGCCTGAGCCTCCGTCGGCAGGTCATTCTTCTCGATCGCGCGTTCAAGCATCTCCTGTTCGACGGCCAGCATGCCATCCCATCGCCCGAGCGACATCAGAATGTGAGAGACGCCAGGAATTCCGGCGGCGTATTCGTCTGGGCGCTCGGCACACCACCGATCCACGCTCTCGCGATACAACGTCTCGGCGTCATACGAGGGAGCGAGCTGGGACCACATCTCAAGGACGTCGGAAACGGCTTCTCCGGTCCTGGTTGCAATGACAATCGGGATCGACGTAAGGGCCTTCACGAGCCGATCGGTATCACCCGTCGCGCGCAACTGGAACAACAACTCGCGGGCGGAGCGTAACGTCGGGTCAACCTTTTCGAAGTAGCTCGCAATTCGTTCCTGGTATGCCAGTCGCGACTCCGGATCTGCCAGGTATCGCCGCTCCACCGCTCGCCGCAGGTAGTCGTGAAAGAACCCAAGCACACCCTCGCGGTGCAGGAGATGATAGTCGAACGCAAAGAGAAGTTGAGAGAGTTCGAGTCTGCCGATGTTGTTGATCTCCATCAGCTCGGGCTCGCCAAGTCCGAATCGCGATGTCCAGATGCAGGACATGAGGTCTCGCGTGACGTCGAGCCCGTGGTCGGACTCGATACGTTCCAGAACGAGATCGAACACGTCCAGCAGATCAGTGGCGTGAACGTATTGATCGATCTTCGCGTCGAGTGTCTCGTGTCCGCCATGTAGCCTGAGTTCCTCCGCTACTACTCGCAGATAGAGTGGCGAAATCGCCTTTTCGTTATCCGTCACTCGCCTCACCTGTTCGGCAGAGATTCGCTTGTGGAATTCGCCCAGGTACCGGATGACTATTCCCTGCCGGACACGTTCGTCGTGAAGCGGCTCTACGACCAGTTCCTCCCAGCCGCGCGCGACCAGACCATCCGCCGTTTGCCCTGGTGTTGTCGACACCAGAAACTTGATACCCGATGGGATGGTTTTCGGCACCCATGACAGGTCTGTATCGTGACCGCTGAGCTGGTTGACTGCATCCAATGCAATGAAGAGCGGCGTCCCCGATTCGTGCGAGAGTTGCTCCCCCCTGAACAACCAGTTCGGAAAGCTCTTCTCCAGCTGCTCGTAACTGGATGGGGCTTCCTCCTGAATGTCAAAGCGCGTCCGTATCTCCTCGACGATATGTCTGATGATTGACGCGGCAGACCCGCTTCCCGGCGACGCACCCACGTAATGTTGAATAACGAACGCGTTCGGGTTCTTCTTTCGGTACGTGTCGATGAGGTAGGCAACAAGCGAGCTCTTTCCCATTCCAGAAGGAGCGGAAACAACGAGGGGTGTCGTTCCCCCAACCCACTGGTTGAAGCGCTTCAGGTACTCGGTGTTGGGGATATAGGCGCGCACGCGACTTGCGGCAAAGGCGGCATGCGCCCGGCGTTCCATCTCCAACGGAGAGGGGGCTTTGCCAGATGGCCATTCGCGATCGATGAGTCCGACAAGGTCGCCCCTCACCATCTCGCCGAGGGCCTCGATACTCTTGAACTCTCTGAACGGGCGATCAGCCGTTCGTATGCGATCGACAAGTGAGGCAATGCGTTCCGCGTCGTCGGACAGAGCGTCGTCGGCGTTCCGTTTATAGAAGAAAGCGCCAGACGGTTCACCGCTGGACGATGCGAATAGAGCATGCACGAACTCCATTTCGGTCACGCTTGCGCCGTCCAGCGCCAGCTCTTCGACGATCGGGTAGCGTGAGACCAGATCGGGGTCGATCATGATCTCGTGGTACTCGGGAATCCATCCGTATCGCGACCCGATAATGCCGATGAAATAGGGGTGGCACTTGTCAATCTCGTCCAGGCAGGTGCGAATCACCGTACCATGTGCGGCCTGTTCGTCGGTAAGGCCCCATCGAAGATCGACGTCCGTGAAGGTCACCCCCCGATTCCGACAGAGTGCCCGGATCTCGGGAAAGATCTTCTTCACCAGATGCTCGCGTTCGTCGTGGAGATCGCGAAAGGTGGAGGAGATGAAGACTCGGAGTTCGTTCGATGCGCTCATGTACGACGTGGTAGTTGAGCGAAGCAGGATGGGATGTGAAAGTCGTTCGTCGCTATCGCGTGCGTGCGATCTAACGCAGGCGCAGAATCGGCTTGGAGGGTCTCGTCAGTACGCCGCACGTATCAGATACCCCTTCCAGTTCAGGCTCGTTCCTTTGTAGGCCGCTTCCAGAAGAATGTCATGTTCATTCGCCCACTGCATTGACGAGCGAATGAGATCGTACCCCTTCAGCTCCACCACCACACGGGTTCTGGCTCTCGTCAAACCGGATCGAACGGAGTATTCACGTATGTAGACGCCACTGGCATCACCGTAAAGCACATGCAGTCTATCGCCACCAAATAGTCTGGCGGCTGTTGGAGCAAGCGTGGGATCCGGGGTTCTGGTGACGAAATAGCGCGCGATCCGATCGATCCACTTCAAATCACCATGACTATCGATGTGGGCCACTATGACATCGGCGGCGGCCGGCAACTCGGTCGGGCCGCTGCTTGTGAACTCGCGCACCGACGAACGATCCGGAGCACCACCCCATCGCTCAAGGATTACCGTTGCCGCGCCCTCGTTTGGACCTGGAATCCATATAGCCAGGTTGACATTGTTGATGTCAACCGCACCTGTGAGGGAACGAAATTTCTCCCCGGACAGAAGAGTGAACCAGGATCCTCTGTCAGCACCTGACTCAAGTGAGAACGCGGTACGACCAACACCGACAAGCAGGCGCCCGTCATCGACCTTGTAGTAGGCTTCGGCCACACCATCAGCAAGGAACCTGACGTCCAACGTTGTGACCTCACCCCCCACCGGCCGAATACCGGCGACCAGATGGCCGCGTGTACTCTCTA
>CAYWXV010000135.1:0-4272 GCA_964462535.1 uncultured Alphaproteobacteria bacterium | reverse complement strand
GGCGACGTCAATCAGGACGTCCACAAGCCGATATCGGTGACGCCTCCGTGTCCTCTGCGTTTCTATTGCTGCAAACCGAACCGGTACGAGAATGGATAATGCCTAACGTCACGTGGCAAAGAAGATTCCGAGTTTGGGAACCACATGTCACCCGCTGCAACTGACAACTGACAACTGACAACTGACAACCTTGCGCATTACCTCCGTCTCTCTCCGTCCGACAGAAGCATCAGATGCCGCTGGACGTCCGGCGCTGACGCCCGAATTGCTTGCTGCGAGTGGCGCGCGATACTCGCGAAGCAATGACGGGCTGGATGCGATCCTCTCGAAAATCGATCCGAATAATCTCGATAAATCGGTCGACTCGATTTTCAGGATGATCGACTATGGTCATCAGTCGATCGCCGACATGGCGCCAGTCGCGATGTTCATGGATGACATGTCCCTGTGGCTGGCCTATCACGTCTGGACCCTCTGCGCCACCGCCGGCGGTCAGGAGTCGTCAACGCGATATATCAGGTTGGAAGCGGACGGTCTGGTCGCTCCGGAAGAGCTTGGAATCGCCGACGAGGATAAAAGCGAGTGGCTGGGGCTAATGGAGGAGAGCTTCGCCGCCTATCGCGAAGCGCTGGGTTTTTGGGAAGCGATCGCAGAAGAGAATCCGGACGTCACACGCATTCCGCGAAGTCTTCTTGAGGACAGTTCGCCGAAGGCACTCAGGACAGTGGAGCGGATGCGACGCAATTATGCATTCGATCGCGCCCGTTACTGGCTTCCCGTCGCTGCTCGGACAAACGTAATGCTGATCATGTCCGCCCGCGCGTGGGTGACTCTCTGCCAGCATCTGCTCTCCCATCCTCTTGCCGAGGCAAATGCGCTTGGCGCCGGCATCGCAAGGGAGCTAGAGTTTTCCGCTCCACGCATGCTGAAGCACGCGACGGAGAAGCCCTCATATCGTGACGGTATCGCACGCGAGTTCGCCGCACTTGCAGCGCGAGCGCGCGCAACCAAGATTGAGATTTTGGAAAATGCGGACGCCGACGCCGACGGCCCATCCGCCGCTCATCTGGAGATCATGCTCCCGGTCGGCGCGACCGAAGACGATCTACGCTGCGACCTGTCGCATCACGACAATCGCTATTCATGGATCGGCGAGACATTGAAGAGAACGGCGGTGCGATTCTGGTGGGATGGGATAACACTCGCGGAGATCCGTGACCTCAATCGTCACAGGACTGGAACGAAGCATTGTCCTCTGATGCCGCTCGGATTCTATTCCGCGATCGATCAGCTTTCCGAGTCTATCGATCGACGGGAGGCCCGGCTCGCGAATCTGAAGAGACTTGCGGAGGTGGGAAAACGGATGAGCCGTCGCGGACTCGATCTCCTGCGCGCCGACGATCCCCGCTATATCTACTGGACACCACTTGGGACGCAATACTATTTCGAGCACACGACGACCGCCGACAAATTCATATATGAGGCGGAGCTTCGGACCGGAACTGGCGCGCACTACCGTTACGCCCGTCATCTCCACGACGCGCTCGAACTCTGGTACGAACGATTCCCGACCACACGCGAGTTAATCCTCGAAGGAAGTGCAGAGCCGGAGTAGAGTTCGGTCTTCGGCAGTGGATAATTTCTGGTGCCGAAGGAATTTGCGCGACTTGATGTGCGCTTAGATCATGCAGTTGCATTAAGCACGCCGTGTATGGAACATGCCATCCCACAAGTAACCGAGCATTCGACCGTTCGGTCAGTGGCGAATGTGCCGCGTCGTCCCGCTGAGCCTTGGAATATCCGTCTTCCCACGTTAGGTTTGGCCGTCACCGTCGGTGATGTTATGTCATCTGTCACCTTACTACCCCGAACATGAACATCTACCCCCCCCCCTCGTTCACGGCATTCGCTGACCACCCGCCCTGCACGAATTCTCCTCGTTGTGTCGATTCTCGGACTGCTCACAATCTCCAGTATTCCTGCCGTCGCGCAGCAATGGTATGAACAATGCGGCGATTCGGAGGGCTGTGATCCAACGTTTTCACATTCATCCGTAGTACTTGACCTCGGCTGGTGGAATTCGTCCTGCACACCAACTCCGCCTCCGACGAAGAAATGCTCGGTCACTGTGTGGATGGGAACACGTGGCTGTCACGGGCGCTGTGAGATACTTATCGATTCCATTCGAATAGAGTCTAGCGCCGAGTGCGCGTGTAGCGTAGCCGATTTCTTCGAGGCGCTGATCTCACTGGCGATACTAAACATGCCGGGCAGTATCGATACTATCACCTGTATTCCTCCATGGGATTCGTGTACGTCCGTGGTTCGAGTCCATATGGCCCCGTGCATGACAAACGTGGATGGAATGTTGCTCCCATGCGATGGATCGGCCTGTTGTTACGTGGACTATCAGGTTTGCAAGAATCCATACGGCAGCCCGAATATCTACCCGATCAACACGTCGACTTCGGTGCCGCCGTGTGAGGATGAGGGAGAGATTCCCATCACGATCGATCCACCGGAAGTAGGATGTTACCCTGTGTGCGACTATCTGGCGTGGTAGAGGAACGATTATGAGAATACCAATTCCTTTCCGGCCACGCTACGTGGTTGCGGCCGTAGTCATGGCGCTTCTGATACATGCGTTCCCCCGTTTGACGAATGCTCAGGTGCCGATGTGGTATGTCGGACATGATTTCGGATTCGAGGTCATCAAGGACATGGACAGTCGTGATTCGCTTCGCTGCCTTGTTGCGCTGGACTCTACGGTCTTCGTGATCTCGAAGATCATGAAAACAACAGATGGTGGTCTGACATGGCGCACGTTACTGCGGAGATACAATCCTGAAGGGTATATCGGGCGCGTGGCAAGTGTCTCTTGGCCGACGGACATGTTGGCGTTCGCCACCGCGGACAGTGGCCGGCTTCTCCGTTCCACGGACGGTGGCGAGACACGGGATGAACGAACGTTGTTTGACACGAACTCGACGCCGTACGTTCGTATGATCGATAGCCTGCATGGCTTTGTCTATCTGGATTTTGTCCCCGATCCGACGACGTTCATGACCGACGATGGAGGATTGACCTGGCAGACGCTACCCGTTCCGGATCCGGTGGGATATGACGTGCGACGCTGGGTCTGGTCACGTACCCCCGCCCCCGTGCAAATCAGTCCATCGCGGTTCATTTGTGTGAAGGAAGGGCGCGGAAACTTCACCGAGTCGCGCATGCTGGTGACGCGTGATCGCGGCAGCACATGGGACACACTTCAATCACCGTTTCCGGGGTGGGAATCGTTTGGCCCATGGACGTACAGTATGCGGTTCGCTGACAGTCTCGTGGGATGGGCCTCCTTGCGACGAGACTCGAAGTGGGTGGTTTCCCGAACAACAGATGGAGGCTTCACGTGGGACGTCGTATTCGCCGATTCGCTGACGGCGCTCTTCGCACCTCCATATGTCACGTGGGCTGGCGACTCGCTCCGTGTCATGCTCGGTTGCGCAGGTCTCGTGATCCGAAGCACAAATGCGCTTTCAACTTGGACCATTGACAGTATGCAATCGCCAACACTGTCCATGCCAACGCATACACCGCCCCATCCCGCACGCGCGTGGCCATCCTTCGGTATTCACTTGTTCGCGATCAACACCCTTCTCCAGTACGGCATCCCACCGGCAACAACACAGGTCGAGAGGGCGTGGGGCGATCCAGGGGATGCCATCCAACAACCACGGCTGCATATCGTTGATCTCCGTGTGGACGACTTCGAGATCCAGACGCGGTTCGAGTCGAACAGTCGTGACCCAATCTCCGTCGGCCTGTTCGATATCAATGGCGCTCTGCACTATTCGCGTGTCATCGAATCGGGGGAACGAGAATTCGGTATCGGAACCACCGGATTGGCAGCGGGGATCTATGTATTGCGGATCGCGGGAGCCGGCGTCATGGATGGACGGGTTGTTCCGCTCTTCCCGCGCTAGGTTGTGTACGAAATCCAGATGGATCGCTCGGAACGAGCGATCCATCGATGCATCCCAAGTGGATGACTCTCGGAATGCGAGATATTTGCGAAGCGGGTCCCAACACATCCTTCAATCACGAGTCATTGACTGCATGCCGCCCTAACAATCCAACGTGCACACCTCCAACACCGCCTTCGTCCCCCAGTTTCACCAGTCTTTCGTCATATTTCATATTTCCAATCCCCCCCCACTACTTGATCTCTTCCTTCCACTTCTTCGCTTCGGCCATCAGCGCCGGGCTGATGGTGTG
>CAYWXV010000134.1:0-4347 GCA_964462535.1 uncultured Alphaproteobacteria bacterium | reverse complement strand
GTTGTGTAAAGTCTCGATTATCTCAGAGTAACGGCAAGATAAACGTTTGATCGTCGGCCCGATTGCCAAAAGGTGTATACCGTGGGCGATCTTCGGCCTTGCTCTCGACTACAACGTGCGGTATGTTCGGTTGCCCTGCCATTTCTTCCGATAGTCAGGCGTCCACGAAGACAGGCATATCTGACACCCCGGCGGACCAAACACGAAGGCCATGAACAACCATTGTTCAAGCGATTATGCCAGCCGATGCACGGCGTATCTGACACCCATTCTCTTCGGTCTCTTCTTCCCATTCTTTTCGATGATCGGGCAGATCGATTCGACGTCGTGGCTGATGACGGCGCGTGTCGAGCATTTCTTCCCCTCCCCCTATCCGGAGCCTCGGAACGTTGCCGCGTCCGATCGGTACTGTTTCATCACGACGATCGACAGACAGATCGTGGCCGAGTTGTCGGACGGGTGGGTTCGTCCCGTTGCTGAGTTCGATCACGGCGGATTCATGATCGACCTCGCCACCTGTAAGGACTCCACGGCGATGGCGCGGATACTCGATACCATATTCACCATTACCCCGACTCAGCTCCGCGCGATCAATCTCGATCTGATCGACTCCGGGTACCACGACTTCCACTGCGCGGCGTCCGGGAATCGGTTCGTCCTTGTCTTCCGGGACACGAACGATACGGCGCACCTCCGTCTCTATCGTCTGACCTCCGATCGACCGGAACTTCTGGACGACCAGGTGTTGTTGGACGCTACTCCCCAAAACGTGTGGTTCAATGGCGACGTGGTGGTTGTTGTGGCCCCATTCGAGGATGTCGAGAATCTCTGGATCTTCGATGTATTCGGAAACGTCATCTCCATGACGCAGAATATCTTCTTCAACGACCTCGTGACGAAGCTCTCCATCGGGTCGGATGTGATCGCGATTCTCGTCGAGCGACTGGAAGGAGACACGCTCCGGATCCTCCAGCGATCACCGACGGCCTATCGCGCCTGAGCGTATGTCCACCTCGACTGTGTTCCGTACGACGTGCTCTGTGTCAATCGAACGGTCCATGTCCTTGGATACAGGACCAGGGCGACCACGGGTATCGAGGAGCCGATACTGGTCACGCTGGATCAGCCCTCGTCTCTCTCCACGACGTTCGATACGATTGCGACAAGCCATCTTGCATACCCGATCTACCAGACTCATTTCTCGACGTATGCTTACTCCAGCAATCGCATCCTTGCATATCGCAATGGTGTGATCGTCGCGAACGTGAACGGTTTCGAGCTGGCTCGTGACACCATTACGCCGACGCTTCCTGCCCGTGGTCATTGGAATGTGTCACGAGCCGTCTATGCCGTCGACGGACGAAGGGGGCTGATGGCGGTCGCCACCGGATCAGGCCTCTTCTCCGCTCGTTATACGGGATGGGAATCTCTGGCTCTCATCGATTCGTTGCCGGTCATGGCGCAGACCGTGCGGTTCGTCGATGACAGCACAATTCTGGCGGTCGGCGACTCCGCGACGATCATTCGGATGGATGAAGAGGGACGATTGCGATACATGCGGAGCATCGATATCCCGTTCCGGCGGAACGTCGATCGCATGTTGCGAATCGACTCCGGTCTCTACGCCGTTGGCGCCGTGATGGAGGGGTGCAGACTGTTATCAGTCCGGAGCGACAGTCTTGCCCTGCTGAAATCGTTCGAACTGGAACTGCTGGATATCGTTCGGCTGGCGCCGGAACGGCTTCTTCTTGGGGCGTACCGCTATCAATCCTGTGTCGTGGATCTGACCGATGATCCGGCGAACCCATCCGTCACATGGGAGACCATCATGTCTTCGGGCTCGTTCCGATCATATGCATCGATCGATGATCACATCGCTGGATTCAGTCAGGGAATACGTGTCGGCCGGATCAGCTATGTCGATTATGATACCGCGCGGAAGGCATTCATTCCGCTGGGCGTGTCCGGGTTCTTACGTGGCGAGTTCGAACGATCCATGTCATTCCTTGAGCATGTATGGATCGGCGGGACTTCGAATATGTATCTCCACGCCCTGTCGGGTGGCGTGATCGATTCTACTGTCTATCGAATCCTCCCGGGTCCGCTTGCTGGCGAGCCGTATGTCATTGGCAACGACGACGTGTGGGTCCCGTGTGGATACAACGGGTTGCTGCGTCTGACGCCCAATGATTCCGAAGTCGAGAGGCGTTTTGAAGGGACGTCAAAACGGACGCTCTGGCTGGAATGATGTCGAGTTTTGTTGACAGGTCTGGCGGAGCGTTCGGTATGTTTGTCTGTGCAACGTGCTCGATACTTCAGGATGTCGATCGTTGGATTCTTCATATCAACACACGAGCTGATCATGACACAACAGCAACTCCTCGATGAATTCACGTCGCTTCCGGCGGAAGCTCAGCGACAGGTGGCCGACTTCATAGCGTTTCTTCGACAGAAGTATCGAACGGTCCCCCTTTCCACACCAACAAAGAGGGAACTGGCAGATGAAGAATTCGTTGGTATGTGGGCAAAGCGCGAAGATATGGCCGACAGCATCTCATGGGTGCGACAGACACGCACGCGGGAGTGGCGATAGCCATGACATCATCCACGCTGATCGATACCGACATCCTGATCGATGCCGGACGCGGAGTTCCTGACGCTATTCGACATCTCAGCCAAACACGAGTGAGCTCCTCCCTCGCCATAAGTGTCGTGACCCAGATGGAACTGATAGTCGGATGTCAAAACAAGACTGAGCTTCGAAAGCTGGAGCGATTCCTGAAACAGTTCCAGATTATCCCCCTGGACACCGTGATGTCCGACAAGGCGGTCGAGCTGTTACGACGTTATCGCCTTAGTCACGGGCTGATGATTGCCGACAGCCTGATTGCCTCCACGGCGATCATCCAGGGTTGGCCTTTTGTCAGCAAGAATCAGAAGGACTACAGGTCCATTCGTGAATTGGAGTTGCTTCCGTATCCATAGAGGTGCGTCCGCAGCCGTTTGTCTCCCCTCACATCCCCCCCCAACACCACCGGCAGCTTCTCTTCCCGCTTCATTCCCAGCTTCTTTCGGATGTGCACTCGATGAAACTCCACGCCCTTTTCGGTGAAGCGGATAAGATGTCGGAACCGGCTACCCACTCAGACCACGCACCGGCATCCGCACTCCAGTTCGATCGCGACCGGCGAGACCTTCCGCTCCGCTCCATCATGCCGCACATGGAGGACTACCAGCGTATACGGATCGAAGACGATGACATCCTTGACTCCCTGTGACAGATAGAATCCGGGGCCGATCTCCAGATCCTTCGCTTCGTAGCCCTTACTGATGACTTCGATGACAGCCTCCGGCACCAGCGTGACGGCTTCCTCTTCCTCATCGGGTTCACGGCAGAAGATGGCGATGTCGGGACGCTTGAGCGAACCATCGGGGAAGGCAACGTAGATGTCCGCCGCGTGGACGCAGAGACATCCGGTCTGGTTCGTGGCTGGCTGAATGGAGGAGCGGATGGTGTCGACCGCCTTCTGATGTTTCCAGACAGGCGAGGCTTCCCAGATCGGCAGCCCTCTGACGATCTCCAGTCGTATGCCGAGTTCCTCGGCACGGATGAATCGTGGGTCCATGTCGGGAAGTTAGGGAAACATCGTCGGCCCCTCATATCCCCCCAAAAACACCACCGGCAGCTTCTCTTCCCGCTTCATTCCCAGCTTCTGTCTGATGTTCACTCGACGGAACTCCGCATCGCGCAGAGTAATGTTTGAGAGACGGGCGATGGCGTGATCTACGAGCTGATCCACGGCACAGCATGGGAGGTGCGTATCGGCGTCTGTCACGACAGAAGCCGCAACCCTTCCCTGATGGAAAGACTGCGGCTCCTGCTGCTCCTGTCGAGTCGATTTCGTCGGGTGCGGCGCCTCCGTCGATCTTGTTCTGTCAGATAGGCGGAAGGTGTGGTGTCTCCGCACCCCCGATGGTCCTACATCGACGGGTGGGTCTTTGTCGTTCTGATGTTCCGTGGCAGGCGCGAATCGGAGAGAGGTCGCCTGACACGTCCAGAGGCGGAACGTCTCTCCGCTCGCTCAGAAGATGCGTCGGCGAACTTAGAGCGCGTCCGTGATGGGGTCGTGATGATGTGGTGGGGTGATGTCTGAAAACACACGAGCCGCTTTCCCTGACGGGAGCGCGGCTCGCATGCTCTCTACCCTATACGAGAATCTTTCACTGAAAGTCGGTTCCGCGGGGCGCCTTCATTGCCAGGGACCGATCTTCCTTGTACTCCTGCTTCTGTAGAATCTCCGGTGACTGCGCTGAGAGGGCCGGGGGGCTCCCGGATCGCACCCGACG
>CAYWXV010000133.1:0-4493 GCA_964462535.1 uncultured Alphaproteobacteria bacterium | reverse complement strand
CGGGTTGCGGCGGACGGTCCGTTGTACTGGCTGGGGCTGGGCTGGGGCGTTAGACAGTAGGATCGGGAACTGCGTAGTATTCTTAGAGGAACCTTGTCTTGAGACTATGCCTAAGTGATCCACCACCGCAGATCGCCGACGCCGCTAGCTATCTCGATGCAGCTGTTACGGCGCACCTTCGCGGCAGGTCAGATCTTGCTGACGCGCTAATACGCGAAGCGGATATTCCCGACATCTACAAGTGTTTGAAGCCGATCTGGGCGGACAGCGATGTTCACCTTCGGGCATCAGACTCTGAGCGACAGCAAAGTCTGAGCAAGGAGCTTCGGGCCAACGCACGCATGCCCACGCGAGCTGAGAAGACTGCTATCCACCAACGCGACGGCTACAACTGCCGCTTCTGTGGCATGCCTGTAGTGCGTCCCGAAGTTCGATCCCGAATGGCCGCCTCTTACCCAGACGCTCTCCGTTGGGGTCGCAAGGAAGCGGAACAGCATGCCGCCTTCCAAGCGATGTGGGCCCAGTACGACCATGTGCTCCCACACGCGTTGGGCGGGACAAATGACATCGAGAACATCGTGCTCGCATGTGCTGCCTGCAACTTTGGAAGAGGTGGCTACTCGCTGCACGATGTCGGCGTCGCCGACCCGAGAATGCGGCCGATCCGGAGATACGATTGGGACGGACTGGAGCGATTCAGATGAGGTGTTAGCGTCTTCCATCTAAGTAATCACGGCAGCCCGCGGGTGGCCTATGCAACTTGGTATACAGGTCGCTGGCCGGCATCCACAACGTGCCCATGAGCAGTCTCGGCGAGCCACAGGGCGCTGAGCTCAAGCATAGGACCGCCGCAAAAGAAAGGAGTCACAACCAAGGGAGTCTCTGTCAATGCAAATCGTACCGGCGCAGCCGGGTTTTCTGACCGTATTTGACTTCAGCGAGACAAGGGAAGTGGTGACCGGAGAGCCGATCATCGCGTGGCGAATCGAGACGCGCAGCGTCAGAGAGAGGGAAGACGTTTTCTCAACTTGCACTCCTATCACTGTTGACGGCGATGCTGATTCCAACTGCATTGGCGTGCAGAACCCTGACATGACTGTCACGGTGTTTCAAGAATCGACATACGACTCCCTTGCGGAACTTTGCCGAAGCCGTTATCCGGAATAGGACGGTGCTCAGCAACCGGCCGCCGAACTATGCCCAACTAGTGCTCGCAGCGGATTGTTAAAATGCTACACCGTTCGCCGTCCACTGAAGCATCACATGTCCCGGTAGCGGTTACCTTTCGGCCCAATCAATGAACGCGGCACAGGTGTGTGTTATGCAGCAGAGAGGCGAGAGGTAGTGAGGAGGGGGTGCCGGAGAAGTAGTAGTTAGACGCCATGAACCCGCTCGTCGAGGCCATTCGCGCATGCAGGTACCTCTACCTCGACTCCCTCTCGGAGCCCGATGAGAATTCGCTGCGCGTCGTCTTGCACGAGGCGAAGATCGGCGGCCCGCCAACGGCGGAGGAACTCGCAGACGAGTCGCTGCCGGAGGTACGCGAGTTGCTCGCAGGCTCTAGAGCCATTGTTCACGGGCCCGGCTGCCAGGTGTTCGAGCTCGTCTGGCCCAGCTACGTTGGCTACTCGGTCGAGAATGAGAGCTACGCCTTGCCGGAGCCGAAGGAATCGGTGGGTGAAGGCCGGCTTCTAGTTGTTTACACCGAGTCTGTCTACCTGCGGTACTTGTCGAAGGCTACTCTTGCCTCGGCTGACTACCTGGGTTCTTTCAGGCACTGGGCGCTGTGCTGCCTTAATCACATCGTCAACGTTGCGTCGGTCGACGAGCCTGATGTCACAGTGTCGCATCGCGTCTAACCCGTCGTTGAACCCGCCAGCCTCCAGCGCCGGCACCAGCTTGCGACTGCGCGTGAACTCCCACGTCAGACCGACTCAGTCCCAAGATGGCAAAGCTGAACATCCAGATAAGGCGTGCATCCGCCGGCGATGCTCCGGGGATTGCTCGCGTACACGTGAGCTCGTGGCAGAGCGCGTATCGTGGGCAGATCCCCGACGACGTTCTCGACTCCCTGGACGAATCCAAACGTGCGGCGCGTTGGCTCGAGCTGATTTCGCAGCCTGGACACGTGCTGCACGTCGCTATTCATAATGGAAACGTTGTCGGATTCTGTTCGTTGATTCGTTCAAGCGACCCCGGGAGCGCCACCGATACCGGCGAGATCGCAGCTATCTACGTCGATCCCGAGTACTGGCGCTCAGGTGTGGGTCGAGCGCTCCTTGACGCGAGCCTCGAGGTAGCTCGCTCGACGGGCTATCGCGTGATTACCCTATGGGTACTCGCTTCCAATGCGAGCGGACGACTGTTTTACGAGCGCCAGGGTTTTGCTGCTGATGGCGAGACCAAAGTGGACGTGCGAGAGAGTTACTCACTCCACGAGATTCGCTACCGGCGTGAGTTGGCCCAGTGAGCGGATTTCGCCGAGAGCGTTGTGACGGGTGCCGCGCTCGATTCTAATACTGCCATGATCGCCGTTGGTGTCGAGACAGGGTCCCGAGGTGCTCGCCCTGACACTGGCCGAGAATTGAACTGTGTGGCGATACATAACGCATATCAATGGCAGACTGTTGAAATACTCGGTGGACCTTGCCGGTCCAGCAGCGAAATCTGCCCCCCCATTATTGGGGGTTGGTAGTACAGCCCCCGCAGGTACTGCGCACTTCGGCCTGGCACCGACCATCGGGGGGGGGGCACGCTCGAAGGGGCCGAAATGGCCCCTTCGAGCCTCATCGTTGCTGCGACGATCTGGAAATGCCGATGGGTCCCAAGTGGAGTGAGAATCGACACGTTCAGCGTTGCGTGCTTCTTACCACGCATGGCGGCAAACCGGTTTTCGATGCAGCACTGACCATCCGGAATGTCAACATTCTGCCAGGAAACCGTTCAAATCGCGCGAGGTCAAACAGACTCTTAGGCAACCGCGGTCGCGGCGTTGCGTACAGCGCAACACGGGTGTATCTTGCGCGCATGATTCAGAGCTTCCGCCACAAGGGTCTGCGTAGGTTCTACGAGACCGGTAGCGCCTCTGGCATTCAAGCCGCCCATGCGGCCAGGATTCGCATGCAGTTTGCCGCGCTGGACACTGCCCAGAATATCCAGGACATGGACATTCCTGGCTACAGGCTCCACGCACTGAAGGGGAAGTTGAAGGGGCGCTGGTCCATTTGGGTGAACGGCAACTGGCGGCTGACCTTTGAGTTCAGAAATGGAGATGCGTACTTACTCGACTACGAGGACTACCACTGATGGCTATGCACAATCCTCCACATCCTGGTGAATTCATCCGAGAAGTGTATTTGCTTCCATTCGGCCTTAGCGTGCGGTCGCTGGCGGATAGCCTGGGAGTTGCGCCATCGACCATCACTCGCATCATCAACGGTGCAAGTGCGTTGAGCCCGGAAATGGCGCTTCGTTTGGCTAAGGCGCTGGGCCGCTCGCCCGAAAGCTGGCTTGCGATGCAGCACAACTACGATCTCTGGGAAGCACGCAAGGCTACGGATCTGTCGCATGTTAAGCCTATCAAGTTCGCCGCCTGACGATGCCCTGAAGCGGTCGCAGTTCTTACTCCCGTTAGTTACTTTTCAACAACCGCGCCGCTCGGTTCAACCGCTTGGCAGCACTACCACGATGCGCATCATCAACTTGGGCGCAGACACGGCGGAGCCGATTGCACGCTTCGAAAGCGTCGCTGCATCGCGCGTTCCGTTGGGGCATGGCTCGGGTGAGGTGCACGTCTACTGTGTGCACTTCGATGCCAACGGCAGTATTGGGGTGCATCCCACAGGCTTCTGCCAGCTGTTTCTTGTTGTGCACGGGTCCGGTTGGGCGGTTGGTGGCGATGGCGAGCGTGTGCAGCTTGAGTCAGGACAGGGGGTGTTCTTGGAACGGGCGATAAGCATATAATTCCGAGTCCATTCCCACCTTGCACGCCATGGCCACGTTCGAACAACTTTATCGACCGCCGGCAGATGCGGATGCTGCGCTTCGACCGCTGCTGGAGCGGTTGCACAGCAGCCTGGTGCACACGCCGGCTCAGTTAGCGGACGTTCGCGCGGCGATTATCGGTGTCACCGAGTTCCTGTCATCACCGATTGGTCGTACTGACGCGAATTGCCGAGCGGTTGATTTCTTTCTCATGCAGGATGAGGCGTGGGATGCAGGGTTGTTGCCGGAGTCCTACGTCGACGTGTTGAATGATATGAGCGGTGCGCTTCACGACACTGTCACTGCGCCGGATATCGCAGCCAATTTCGAGTCCACGCCAGAGCAGTTGTTGGAGAGAGCTAGGAGACTATGACGCCGTCCAACCATGCTCTGCATCAAGCAACGGTGTGCCGTCGCCGTTGCAAGCGGAGGGCCTCGTGGGCACACTCGCTCACCTGTAACCGTCAAGTGCGCGCATGAGTCGACACGAAACGTGGAGAACGCGGCAG
>CAYWXV010000132.1:0-4535 GCA_964462535.1 uncultured Alphaproteobacteria bacterium | reverse complement strand
CCGGCTCTCACCCCCCGGCCCCCTCTCTCAATTCTGAGAGAGGGGGAGGAAGAAGAGGAGAAAACACGATCAGCACATGGGCTCCATAGGCCGACTCCCAACTGACAACGAACAAATGACAACCGACAGATGACAACCATCGATCCCCCTCGGATCGCGATTGTGACCGGCGCGGGAAAAGGAATCGGTCTGGCAATCGCGCGCCGTCTGACGGAGGACGGATGCCACGTCATCCTTGTCGACGTCGATGACCAGGCCGGATCTGAAGCGGTGATAACGATCGGCGAGAAGAAGGGTGCGTACTACCATTGCGACATCGCGAACGAGGATGAGGTGACCAATCTCTTCGAGGTCGTGCTGCGCAGTCATGGAGCGCCCGACATAGTGGTGAACAACGCCGGCATCCTTCGCGATCGCATGATCTGGGACATGACAGCGGATGACTTCGATCGCGTCATCAGCGTGAATCTGAAGGGGACATGGTTGATGTGCCGACAGGCTGCCATCGTGATGCGTGAACGGAAGAGTGGCGCCATCGTCAACGTCGCCTCGCGCGCATGGTTGGGAAATCCGGGGCAGACCAACTACTCCGCGTCGAAGGCCGGTATCGTCGGTCTTACGCGATCGCTTGCGCTTGAGCTCGGTCGTCACAACGTCCGTGTCAACGCCGTCGCCCCCGGCCTGATCGATACGCCGATGACACAGGGATTGCGACCCGATGTCCTCGAGAAACTCATCCAGGCACAGCCGACGAAAACGATGGGGCATCCCGACGATGTCGCCGAAGCAGTATCGTTCCTCGCCTCCCAGCGGAATCGCTTCATCACCGGTCAGGTCATCTACGTCGACGGCGGTAAAAGCATTGGAGCAGGATAGATGAAGCAACTCTCCATCATCGTCAACGATCGACCCCACACGATCCTGGTCGACGAACATGAGATGCTCGTTCGCGCCCTTCGCGACCGGCTTCGGCTCCCCGGAACGAAGGAGGGATGCGATCAGGGGAGTTGTGGCGCCTGCACTGTCCTGATCGACGGCGTGCCGACGTTGAGTTGCATCACGCCGGCGTTGCGTTGCGAGGGGGCGACGATCACGACCATCGAAGGATTGGCCGACGGGGATAGACTCCATCCACTGCAGGAGGCCTTTGTCGATCTTGGTGCGTTGCAGTGCGGCTACTGCACGCCTGGAATGATCCTCACCGCCCATGCACTTCTCGCCCGTAAGCCCGACCCATCACGGACTGAGGTCGCCGAGGCGATATCAGGAAATCTCTGCCGCTGCACCGGCTATCAGAAAATCGTCGACGCCATCATCGAGGCGGGAAATCGGATGCGGGGGGTCGACACGAACGGAACGATGGAGAGAGAGGCGTTCGAGCATCCTGTTCGCAATCATCTCGACGTCGTCGGTGTGGGGCGCCCGCTGCTTGATGCGCGGAAGAAGGTGACCGGAAGCGCTCTCTTCGCTGATGACATTTTCGTCCCGAACGCACTCTTCTGCGCCTTCCATCGATCGACGCAGCCTCACGCTGTGATCGAGGAGATCGACCTGAGCGCAGCTCGCGCGATGCCGGGGGTAAGAGCGATCGTCACCGGCGCCGAACTGCCAACCCCCTTCGGTGTGCTGAGTGTCTCGAAGGATCAGACGGCAATCGCGGTCGGCAAAGTCCGGTTCGTTGGTGAGATCGTCGCCGCCGTCGCCGCGGACACGGAAGAGGAAGCACGTGCGGCGGCCGATCGCATCGTTGTTCGTTATCGACCGATCGTTCCGGCGTTTACGTGGCGCCAGGCGCTTGCACCGACCGATCCGTCCGCATTGATCCACGCCCACTCCGCAAGGCATGGGTGCAATCTTCACAAGACTGCAGAGATGCGATTCGGAGAGCGCGAGGAGGGTGAGGGCGTCGCCTATTCGAGTAGCATGACGTTCGACTTTCCGGGGTTGAGTCATGCCTTCCTGGAACCGCACGCCAGCGTGGCGCAGTGGGACGCGCACGACGGTCTCACGTTGATTACAGCGACGCAGGTTCCGCACTACCTGCAACGCACACTCGCTGCCGTTCTTCATCTCTCACCCGAGCGGATCAGAGTCATCAAGCCATTCGTCGGTGGTGGGTTTGGTGGGAAGAGCGATCCCTTCGCACACGAGATCATCGTCTCTCATCTCGCCCGGAAGCTCGGTCGTCCAGTTCGCACACGATTGTCGCGCGAGGAGGTCTTCCTTACCAACCACGGACGACATCCGGCCCATATCGACGTCACGGTAGAGATGACGGGCGAGGGAAGACTGATCGGCGCCGATGCCGACATCGTATTGGATGGTGGCGCGTTCGGGAGCTTCGGTGTGGTGACGACGTACTACAGCGGCGTTCTTCTGCAGGCCCCCTACGATCTGAAGCGATACGGCTTCCGTTCCCGCCGTGTCTACACCAACAAGCCGGTCTGCGGCGCGATGCGGGGACATGGTGGCGTCGATCCGCGCTTTGCGATGGAGGTTGCGATCGATGACCTGGCATCACAGTCGGGGATCGATCCCTGCGAACTCCGTCTCCGGAATCTCCTTCCTTCCAACACGCTGACGCTTGGCGAGTTCCGAATCACGAGCAATGGGCTACGTCAAGCAATCGAGACGGTCCGTGTGCAGTCGGGATGGGACGGGAAGCATGGCGTCTTGCCGTTCGGACGTGGCGTCGGGATGGCGTGCGGTTTCTACATCAGCGGAAGCGCTCTACCGATCATCTGGAATGAACAACCGCAATCGGTCGTTCATCTCCGCATCGACTTCGATGGACGGGTCGTGATTCTGTCCGGCGCGAGTGACATCGGACAGGGGAGCGATACGATGCTTGCGATCGTCGTCGCGGAGGCATTGGGTGTTTCGATCGACAAGACGTTCGTCCATGCGGCCGATACCAGGATGACGCCGGTCGATCTGGGGAGCTATTCCAGCCGCGTCACGTTCATGGCCGGCAATGCCGCGAAGTCAGCCGCAGAGAAGATGCGCGAAGTCATCGTGCAGGCGGTCGCGGAGAAGCATGGTGTCCCACCGTCATCGATCACCATTCGTCGTGATCGCGTCATGACGACCGATCGCTCCATCGATCTATCGTGGGAGGAAGCGATCGATATCGCCACTGCGCGACGGGGTGCCCTTGCGACATCAGGTTGGTACATCTCGCCGAAGCTTGGTGGGACCTTCAAAGGGGCCGGCGCCGGACTGAGTCCGTCGTACACGTTCGGGGCGTGTATCGTGGAAGTCGAGGTCGATCCCGAAAACGGACTTCTTCGCGTCGTTGATCTGTGGGGAGCGCATGATTGCGGTCGCGCGCTCAATCCTCTTGCTGTGGAAGGACAGCTCGAAGGATCGTGGCACATGGGAATGGGACAGGCGGTGAGCGAAGCTCTACACTACTACGAGGGGTTGATGGTGAACTCCAATCTCCTGGACTACCGCATCCCCACCTCGATGGACATCCCGACGTTCCATACGAACATCATCGAGTCGATCGATCCGGAAGGTCCGTTCGGTGCGAAGGAGTGTGGCGAGGGTGCTCTTCATCCCGTTGTTCCGGCGATCGCGAATGCGGTGTTCGATGCGGTCGGTGTCCGGGTCAACGAACTTCCCATCACGATGGAGAAGATCAGACGGGCGTTAACCGTGGAGGCATGATCGATGAACTACGCATTGCCTTGCTCGATCGACGAAGCTCTCGGCTGTGTGCGGGAGGATGGTGATTTCGCGTTCGTCGCCGGGGGGACCGACCTGCTGGTGCAACGTCAGCAGGGGAACAGCACATCATCTCATCTGATCGATCTCCATCGCATCGACGAATTGAAGTCGATGACGATCGAGGACGATCACGTCTCTCTCGGTGCCGGACTGACACTCGCGGCGCTGGCAGCGCATCCTGTACTCACAACGCGCTTCCCGACGCTCATCCAGGCGATCCGTTCGGTCGCGTCGCCATCGATCCGTTCCAGCGCTACGCTCGGCGGGAATCTTCTCTGTCAGAATCGTTGCGTCTACTTCGACCAATCCGAATTCTGGCGCGACGCGATCGGCTATTGTCTGAAGTGCGGTGGCGACGTCTGCATTGCCACAGGCGGGACCAAAGCCTGCTTCTCGGTCTTCATATCCGACATCGCCCCCGTCCTGCTGGCGATGCGGGCCGGGATCGAGTACATCACCAGAGAGGGGACGACGACGACGATGCTCGAGAGCATCTACACCGGCGACGGGCAGCATCCGCATGCACTACCGTTCGATGCCATTATCACGCGCATCGTCATTCCCGCAGGAGAGGAGGGAAGCTGTTTCTTCCGGAAGATCCGACCACGCGAGAGCGTCGACTTCACCAATCTCACACTTGCAATGCGGCGGGACGGTGATGAAGTAATCGCGGCGGCAACGGGTGTCGGTCCGGGTCCGGCCGTCTATCACGCCCCCGCCACCATCGATCCCGCAACCCTGACGAAGGAACTCCTCTCGCGCACACAGATCATCGACAACGTCGCGTTCGGGCGATTGTATCG
>CAYWXV010000131.1:0-4577 GCA_964462535.1 uncultured Alphaproteobacteria bacterium | reverse complement strand
GAGGCGCGGAGCCGCGGAGGGGGGAGCCCGCGAGCCCAGGTTGGGAGAAGGTCAGCTCTTGCCCCGGACAATGAACGCCGTGCCGAGTCCACCGTCCGCGTATGAGGTGTGCAGCGACCGGTCGCGCCAGCTCTTCAAGTCACGGAACGAAACCCCTATCGGCATCTACGGGGGGCGTGCACGCTGCGTACCACTCAGCCCCCTGGACGCGTTGTGAAGTGTGCAGCTTCCCGTGCCATTCCGCTTCTACGTCCCGCGATTTCGTGCAACCTCCGAGAGCGTGCCGCACCCGCTCCCAAGCGTGCCGCTCCAGGTCCCAAGCGAGTCGCTCCCTTTCCCATGCCCCCTTCTTGAAGGGGGCAGACTCGCGCAGCGAGGCGGGGGATCAGCGTGCGCGAATCAGCGAACACAACTCAACGACACCGCGCCGCGGTCTCGCACTAGAACTTGAACAATGGGCATTAGAGCCTGTACGCCCAACAACTACTGCATAAAACTCCGCAGCGCCGCCGTCGCGCGACGGGTCTTCCGCTTGCGGGCTTCCTGCGACTGGCCGTAGTAGCCGTAGTACTTGTAGTACCGGTAGTACTTGTAGGCCGAGCCGTAGCTCTGCGAGACGTCGAAGTCGTTCAGCACCACGCCAAGCGGATTGACGAAGACCCGCTGAAGTTCTTCGCGCGTCTTCTCCAGGAATTCCACCTTCGTCCTGTGTGCCCGAACCACCAGTACAGACAGATCGGTCATCGTCGAGAGGATGGCCGCGTCGGTCACTGCCGATGACGGCGGCGAGTCGATGATGATCGTGTCGTAGCGCTCGCGAAGCTCATCCAGCAGGTCTCGCATCCGTTGTGAACCGAGAAGTTCGGAGGGATTCGGTGGGATTGAACCCGACGTCAGCAAATCGAGATTGGCGATCGGTGTCTGATGGATCGCCTCGTCCAACGCCGCCTTGCCAACAAGACAGTTGACCAGCCCGGGTTCCTTCGCGTAGCCGAAGACCGAATGGAGGATCGGTCTGCGGAGGTCGCAGTCGATCAGCAGCGTTCGGGCACCGGTCTGTGCGAAGACGATCGATGTGTTGACCGACGTCGTCGATTTCCCCTCCTGTGGTGTCGAGCTGGTGAAGAGGATCGCCGATGACGGTCCGGCGTCGATCGCGGCGAACTGCAATGCTGTCCGGAGACCGCGATACGATTCGGCGATCGGTGACTTGGGATCGGCCTGCGTCAAAAGGTGAGGACTTATGCGTCCATTCGGCGCGAACTCGGCGTTCGGCGCCTGATCCAGCATCTCCTCGCGCACCGTCGGTATCGCTGCCAGCATCGTGAATCCACTCTTCTCCAGGTCGTCCGGCGTGTGGATCGTGGTATCGATGAACGCGATCAACAGGACGATGCCGATCCCGAGACCCAGACCGACGACGCATCCGGTGACGATGTCCCCCATCCTGTTCGGACTGATCGGCGAGAAGGAGGGGAGTGCCGTCTCAAGAATCCTCACGTTGGAGAAGACCGACTGCTCCTCTAGCACGCTCTGATAGTATTTCTCGGTCAGCTGCTGATAGAGCGCCTCCAGCGTTTTGTTGTTCCGTTCCAGACCCCGCATATCCATTTCGTTCCTCGGGATCGAGGACATGCGGCCCTGGACGTCCCCGAGGGTGCTTGTGATCTCGGCATGACGGGCCTTCAGCGACGCCAGTTCGATATCGTCGTCAATGATCTTCAGACGGAGCTGTGCCAGGGCAGATCCACCGACTCCATCTACCGAAGCAATAAGCCCCGACTGCGATCTCTTGTAGCGCTCGGTCTCCGCCTGGATTCTGTTGGTCAGCGAAGCGATGGCGTCATCGAGCTTCCGAACCTGCTCTTCATACCACTGTCTGCTTGCATAGGTATTGCTCCCTGCTCGGATCAGTTCCCGCTGCGTTACCAGCGAGGCCTTCTGTTGAACAAGGGATTGGATCTGGACCGGAAAGGCCTCGGTCACCTGTTGCGGCAAGGCGGAGTCCAGAAGTCGGAGTTGACGACGCTCTTCGCTCAGTTTGCGGGAAAGCGCAGTGATCTGGATGCGGGTGTTCGCGGCGTCCTCCGAGAGCTTCGCTCCGGCAGCCTGGAGATCTGCCGCCTGTCCCGGGATCCCGAGAATCCCATTCGCCTCTCGGTATCGGAGGATGCTCTGCTCGTGATGTTCCAGCGAATCGTGCGTGCTCTGCATCCGGTCCCGGACGAAGTTCTTGACCTTCGTTGCGCTCGCCCGGTTCTGATCCTGATTGTCCGCCTGATAGGCCTGGGCGTAGACATTCGCGATCATGGCCGCCTCCTGCGGGTCGCCGGTCCGGACCTGAATCTTGATGACATCGGCCTCCTTGGAGGGATTCAGGAAGACGAGATTGGTCAGACGAGCGGCGACCTCCTTGACCAGGAGATCATGCCCCTGTTCGGGGGGGAGCTTCTTCAGCTTTCCACGGATAGCGGTTTCGGTGGCGTAGATGATCGGAATCAGCGAATCGCGTCGCGTGGAATCGAGCCAGCGACGCTTTACAAGTTCCTCCGCCGCCGACTCACGGACCGGCTGCGACGTCAGGATCTGGAGTTCCTTCTTCAGAATCCGCTCAGGGGGCGTCCAGGTCATGTCGGCGCGGGTCGTGAAGACGTCCGCGCTCCTGTCCTTCTCATTAATCAGGACCTGAAGACCAGACTGATAGACGAATGGGAGAGAGTAGGTATAGTAGGCGGCTGCGAGGGCCACGGCGATAATACAGGCCAGGACAATCCACTTCCCTCGCCATATCAGGCCGAAGTAGTCGCCAAGGGAAAAGCGGCGCTTCTCCTCGTTGTCGAAGATGGGAAGTGGGATTGGCGTGGGGGCGTCGGCGTTGTAGCCTCGGCTGTAGGGGACAAGTGGACCTGCTGTCGGGACAAGCGACCGCGCGCCACGCGCATCGTTGCCCTGGCCGGTGCCGCGGCCGAATCGACCGGGCTCCAACCCGTTACCGAGATCGTTCATTGAAACGAACTCCTTGGGGATTGCTCGAGATGGACCTGGAGAGAACTCGGTGCGGGAGGATGGCAAAAGAGCGCGTTTTGTGACGCGCTAAGTGGACCTGGACTTTTGGACCTCACGCAGCGAGATATTCTCGCGCACGCCCAATATAGCCCCGACTGCAGTTATCGCCAAATACGGGGCGGCGTGCGTGACAAGGGCGAACGCAACGGCCTGTTCGTCCGGAATTCCAAAAAGTCGCGTGAGGGCTGCCTTGCAGAAGAAGTGATAGACGCCGAACGCCCCTGGGGTGGGAGCGATGGTGATTCCGATAGATGTGACCGCGAGAACGGAGAATGCATCTGCCGGTGACAGCCCGGCCAGTCGATCCAGTTCGAATGCAAGAATTCCACATTCCAGTGCGGCCGCGTACCCCAGCCAGATCAGTATCGATGAGGCGAAGATCTTGATTCCGCCCCCTTTCCCCGCGGCGGAGAGACCATTTCGGAAGTTGCCAACCATTGTCCGAAGCTTCCCCCGGAAACGCTCCGGAAGACGTGCCTCGATCTTCTCGACGACGCGATCCCCAAGGCGCGTTCGGACGATAATCCCCGCAAGGACGATCATGCCGATGATCGGAACGACGATGGCCGCCACGATCGACCGGGGGGAATATCCCTGGAAGACCTGGGCAAATCGATCGCTTTCGATCAGAAGTAGAAAGAGGAGAAGTAAGAGGAGGGTGAGTCCGTCGATGATGCGTTCGACGACGATGGTGGCCAGCATTTCGCTGGTGGCTCGCCCTTGACTTCGGGCAAGCGCCCACGGACGGACCAGTTCGCCGCTCCGTGGGATCAGGTTGTTCATGAAGTAGCCGATGATCGTCGCTGAGAAGGCGCGCCAGAGGGGGATGGTCGTCCCCTCGGGTATCAGCAGTCTCCATCTCCAGGAGCGGACCAGGTGGGCGAAGAACGTAACGGCCACCCCAACCACCACCCAGAGAACGCTCATCCGCTCGAACGCTCTCCCCAGCTCGTCCCAATCGATATTGTGAAGAACGTACCAGGCCGAGAACGCAAGGACCGCCAGGACGACGACGAGGCGGACCAGATTCCCCCCGGTCGATCGGGATGTCACGGGGTTACCACTTCAACAGATTGACTTCGTCTAGGTAGACCGTCTGCTTGTTGCGGAAGAGTGCAAGCACAATCGCCAGACCTACCGCCACTTCGGCCGCTGCAACTGTCATCACCAGGAGGACGAGAATCTGCCCGGACATGTCTCCCAGGTACTGACTGAAGGCGACCAAGGTCAGGTTGACCGAGTTGAGCATCAGTTCGATGCACATGAAGATCACGATCGCGTTGCGCCGGGTCATCACGCCGATCGACCCGATCACGAAGATGATCGCGCTGAGAACGAGGTAGTATTCTATCGGTAGCATGCTGGTCGGATGTCAGTCGTCAGTTGGCAGTTGTCAATCGTCCGTTGTCCGTCGTCGGTCGTCCCTTGTCCGTCGCAACGATCCGGCTACTTCATTCCTAATTCCCAATTCCCTCATTCCCGATTCCCCACTCCCTACTCCCTCCCGTCCC
>CAYWXV010000130.1:0-4765 GCA_964462535.1 uncultured Alphaproteobacteria bacterium | reverse complement strand
CAGGAAGAACGCGAGCATCTGGTGAAGAAGATCTTTCCGGAGATCCGCGCGCTTTGTCGTGAGCGTGGCGTCACCTTCACCGAGATCGATCTTCGGTGGGGGGTGACGGACGAGGAGGTCGTGCTCGGGCAGGTAATCCGCACCTGTCTGGAGGAAATAGACAAGTGTCGACCGTATTTCATCGGGCTGATCGGGGAACGCTACGGCTGGGCGCCACCTCTCCTCGAGTATTACAAGGATCCGGATCTGTTCAAGCACTGGCCGTGGCTAGAAGACGCTGCAATGGAGGGATCGTCCATCACAGACATCGAGTTCCGGCATGGCGCCCTCAACGATCCGTCGGCTGCGGAACATGCTCGCTTCTATGTGCGTCGGCAGCATCGCCCACGGGCCGACGAATCGCATGCTCAGGAGCATGATGAAGAGAGGGTTAAGCTGGAGGGGTTGAAGGACCGCGTTCGAAACGCAGCGTTGAGCGTCAAGGAATTCCATGATTCGGTGTCGTTGGGAGAACTGATCCACGACGAACTGATCGGGATCATCGAACGCGATTTCGGCGACGCCCGACCGCCCACACCACTGGAGCAGGAACGCTCCCGCCACGCCGCCTTTGCTGCAAGTCGCCGACGCGCATACATCCCCAATACCGAATACCTGACACGACTGAACAACTGGCTGGCCGGCGACGATGCCCGGCCGGTGGTCCTCTACGCCGAGAGCGGCTCGGGCAAAAGTTCGCTTCTCTCCTTCTGGTGCGAGCAACTCAGACGCCGCCAACCGGACCTCCACATCATTGAGCACTACGTCGGGATCGGCGCGGGTGACTCGGATCACCTCGGGATCATCAGACATGTCCTCGAGGAAATCAAGACGCGCTACGAGCGGAGCGAGGAGATTCCATCGAGGCCGGAGGAGCTTGAGAGAGCCTTCGCCAACTGGCTCGGCTTCAACGTTGGAGCGCCGATGCTGTTGGTGTTGGACGGAATCAATCAGTTGAGCGGCCGGGCCCTCGAGCTGCATTGGCTTCCACCTGCAATGCCCGAAGGTGTGAGGCTGGTCATATCCAGTACAGTCGAGAGAACCCTCGTGGATCTTCGCAGTCGCGGATGGATCGAACTCGGCATGCAGCCTCTGAGCGAGTCGGAGCGTGAGGCGGTGGTTGTCCGATTTCTCGCAGAGTACGCAAAGGCGCTCTCGCCCGGACAGGTCAAACGAATTGCCACCGACGTGAAATGCTCGCACCCATTGTTTCTGAGGACCTTGTTGGAAGAGCTTCGGTTGCAGGGCGAACACGAGCATCTGGAACTCGCGCTCGACAAGCTGCTCCGCACAACCGGCACTGAGGATCTATTCCAGCAGGTGCTTGAACGACTCGAGGATGACTACGGGGCAAAGAGCGTCCGTGAGGTGCTTACGTTGATCTTTGCCTCACGACGGGGTCTAGGCGAAGACGATCTTGAGACCTTGACCCGGATTTCGAGGTTGAAACTCTCGACACTTCTCCTCGGCCTTGATTACCACCTGGTGCGTCGGGACGGACTTTTGAGTTTCTTCCACGACTACCTACGACGGGCGGTGGAGAAGCGATATCTGCCCGATATGGACAAGCGACGTGAGCCAAGCGAGCGTCTTGCCGCCCACTTCCAGTCGCTCCCACCAACACTTCAGACGTCGTTGGAGTTGCTACACGCACTGGAGACACTTCACGAACGGGACAGACTGGAGGACGTGCTCTCCGACGTCTCACGTTTCGAGCTGCTTTGGTTTGGCGACAGAGATGCGGTTCTGCGACTCTGGTCGTCTTATGATGGCAAGCGGGTTGCCGATGCGTATCGACCGATGGTGGAATCGCTGAGAACGTCGGTGGATGTCAACAGGCGGAGAGTACTGCTGACTGCGGTGGCGGCTTTGCAGGAATTGGTCGGCAACTGGAGTGAGGCTCAGATCCTTCAACGGGAAATCCTGGAGTTGATACGAACAACCGGAGAGCGCTCACACGAGCCGATGGTGTTGTTCACGCTGTCACGGCTGGCCGGAAGCGAAGGACGGATGGATGAGGCTGAGTCCCTCTCGCGGCAGGCAGAAGCAATTGCTCGCGAATGCAGCGATCTCCTTGCGGTCGTCGGTGCTGTTGGCAATCGGGGCATCGTCCACGCTAATCGCGGTGAATACCAGGAGGCCCTGGCGTGCTATCGAGAGCAGGAGGACATCTCGCGAAAGATCGGTTCTCGCCAGGGCATTGCACTTGCCGTCGGCAATCGAGGTATCGTCCACTCATATCGCGGAGAATGGGATGAAGCGCTCCCGTGCTTCCGCGAGTGCGAACGGATCGCGCGCGAAGATGGGGACCGTAGGCAGGTGGCCATTGCGGTCGGAAATCGTGGCCTGGTCCATGCGAATCGCGGAGAGGAGCCCGAGGCTCTTGACTGTTACAGGGAGCAGGAACGAATTGCACGAGAGCTTGGTGACCGACGGAGTATTGCCCCTGCCGTGGGAAACCGTGGCATCGTTCACGTGAGCCGCGGTGAGTACGCCGAGGCGTCAGCATGCTATGAGGAGTGGGAGCGGATCTCGAATGAACTGGGTGACCCGGTAGGCGCCGCAGTTGCCGTGGGAAATCGTGGAACAGTCCATGAGAATTGCAACGAGTACTCCCAGGCGCTGGCGTGCTTTCGTCATGCGGAGCAGGAGCATCGCGCCTCCGGATACCGCTATGGGTTGACCTACTGGTTGATCGGAAGCGCCCGGGTCCTGTTGGAGATTGTCAGTCGCGGAGGGGCGATGCCGGAGTATCTGACGACGTACGTCCCTGAAGCGGAGTCCGGATTCTGGGTCACGCCGACACTGCGGGTGGCCCGACAGAAGGTAGATGAGGCCATCGCGATGAGTGACGATCTGTCCAAGCCTGACACACTCATCGGCGGCCGTCTGCTACTCGCGAGAATCATTGCTGCCGAGGGGGATAGAGCAAGCGCAGCCTCCGCGCTCGAGATGATGCTCGGAGAGTTTTCCGCAGACTCCGATCAGGCCGACTTGCATTACTGGCTCTGGAAAATGAATCCCAACGCTCACACCCACGGCGCCGATGCCTTGCGCCTGTACCAGGCGCTCAATGCCAGAACGCCGAGCTACCGCCGCGGCCTATGTATCGAGGAACTGCGCGCGGCCATCGAACCCGGCACACGCGTGGGGACCAATGGGACACAAGATTGAGCACGACACCACTGCCACCGGCACGGCACACCAGGCGGACTTGCGTTCTGAAGGAAAGGACCGAACCGACAATTGCGATAGTGTGAATCCCAGGCATCGGTCGCGGTTCGATTCTCCCCCCCGGCGACCCGCCGAACGTACGGCGGGCACCTGGGGGAAATCGTCCTGGCTCTAATCATCATTCGTCACGGAAGCGACGACGTGAAGCAGCTACTTGCATTCGGTCTCAATGTTGAGGATACCGAATTCGAGGTTGCAGTCCGCGTCCCATGAGAAGTGAATGGTCACAACGGCCGTGAACGAGCAATCCCCACCACTGCCAGTGGACGTCATCCGGAAGCGGTCGATGAAATTGGCTTCTGCGGGGCACGCGAACGGGGGAGTTCCGTCCTGCTCGGCCTTGTAGTTGTCGTGCATGACGTACGTCTTGCCCGTTATCGCACCAACGCCCTTCATGTTCGACCAGGTTCCGTGCGCACGTGTGTCGCCCGTTTCCGGATCCTCGCTCATCGTAACATGATAGGTACCGCTGACGGCAACCGTTTCTCCGCAGCACTCGTTCCAGAAAATCATGTTCACGAACTTGCCTTTGGTCACGGTCGTCTTATCCATCGACGGGTTGGAGGCGGTGCCCGGCTGGATCGGTGTTTCGCCTGTCTGGCAACCGACAACGGCAAGGGCAACGAGTGCGGCGAGATAAGAGAGAATTTTCATGCTGTGTTCCTGATGAAATGTGATTAGAGGAATGGCGGTGAGCTCAGTCGCCGCACACGCGCGCGAAAGGCCAAACTCACATGGCCAGCGATGTTCTCGTGTGTTGCACTGCCGGTTCATGCTGACCCGGGCATCGCGACCCATAAGGATCGGGACAACACGGTGCGAACCGCGGCACGCCCATGTCGAGCGCGTCGTTGGCAAGACAACCTCACGTGTCCAGCGTTCTCACGGGGTTTATCGGACAAGCGGTTCGGGGTGGCATCGAGCGAGTTTTCGCGGTGGCAGTACACAATACGAATTCCAGCATCAGTCTCCCTCGTCGCTTCGCTCGTCATGCGTTGCAATTGAGAGTGGCTTGCCCGCGGTATTTCCAATGGGCGCGAACGGAATATTTCGATTCAACGATGGTTTTCCGCATTCGGGTACGAGCGAAATTGTTTTCGGCGCGCGACGCAATCGTTCGAACGATGCCGTGATGGCGCATATTTTGCCCCACCTGTGACTTATTGACGCTACGTCGAGGAAAATTCTCGCGTGTTTCGCGCCGATGATTCAGCGCGTGGCGGGCACTAAAACTGCAATGATCGAACAGTCGAACAACGAACTCCGCGTCTTTATCAGCTCCACGTTTCGCGACCTGCAGGGAGAACGCGAGCATCTTGTGAAGAAGATCTTCCCTCAGATCCGCGCGCTCTGTCGTGAGCGGGGGGTGACTTTTACGGAGATCGATCTGCGGTGGGGTATCACCGAGGATGAAGCCGAACGTGAAGGCATCATTCGCATCTGTCTCGATGAGATCGATCGATGCCGGCCGTACTTCATCGGCATCCTCGGC
>CAYWXV010000129.1:0-4880 GCA_964462535.1 uncultured Alphaproteobacteria bacterium | reverse complement strand
TCATCCCTCATCCTTGCTCACACCCGCGGGCTGGCATCGAGGGCGGCGACCTGAGGCATTCCCTGCGCGGCGCAGGCCCCCGGTTTTCCCGCATTACCGACGATCAGATCGGCCGTTTCGTTCATTCCGCGAAGCCGTCCGACGATCGGGAGCATGAGAAACGTCACTGATCCGCCGACGACATATCCGAGTGCGAGCGAGAATGATTCACCGATCTTTCCAAGGCCCAGCTGCCCCATCATGCTGCCACTGCTTGATATCAACGAGTCGAAGGAAATCACCGAGGCGCGTTGGTCCGAGGGAATGATCTGATGGATATACGCCTGCCGCACCGGACCCCAGACGCCCAGCGCCGCCATTGACACCAGATAGCAACCAACTGCGATCCAGAATGATTCCGTCAGACCGACGCACACTGCCGCTGCGGCCTGAATTGTCCCGGCCCACAACAACAGCGTCGTCCGTTTGCCGCAGAACTGTGTGACCCACTTGACCAGTGAGTTACCCCCGATGGTGGCAAGTGCGACGAGAGCTGCGATGACGCCTGCAACCCACGTGAGATCCTTCTTCAGCAGCTCGAGAAAATAGGGTTGCCATGCATAGAATCCCCAGGCGATAAACGACGACTGCACGAACCCGGCAACCATCAGCAGGCGGATCGACCGTTTGCGCCATCCATACAGAACGCTTGCTCGTGCAATTCTCGCCATCTCCTCTGGCAGCTGGCGGAAAGCCACGTTTCGCGACGTGAATCCCATATCGTGCATGGTGAACCACGCAACGGCGAGCGCGAGAAGCAGAAAGAACATGCGCGCCAGGAACGGGACAGCAAGACTGATCCCGCCGAGAAGACCGCCGCCGATCGATCCAACGAGCATCGCCGCCCCGGAGACGATCGATCCCACCGCGAACACCCCATCCATTCCCCCTTCGTAGTTCGTCGACTGCAGTGCGTCGACCAGCCAGGCCTCAACAGCTCCGGAATAAAAGGTATACCCGAGACCGAGCACGACCGACATCAGGCAAAACGGGAGGAGCCCACCACCAACGTGTGCGACAGCCACATATCCAAAGGTCCCGATCACCAGAATCAACAGGCTCAACAGAAAAGACGTTCGTCGCCCTTTCGTGTCGGCCAGAACGCCGGTAGGGATTTCAAAGAGAGCCATGCTCCCCGTAAAGACCGCATTTGCAATGAACACCTCCATGATCGAAAGACCGGCCCCCATCAGGAACAACGTATTCACGCCCCAAATCAACGATGTCGAGAGTGTATAGAGCCCCGATATCGTTAGATATGTCCTGACGACCGGAATGGATGGGTGGGGGGCTGCTGGCATATGGAATGATGTTCGAACTGATTTGATGTACAATGCGCGCGAGACCGATTCCTCGTCCGATGCGTGTCTCGGTCGTCTTTCCGCACTATCTTCCCTTTCTCCCCGTCAAAATGGGATCGCCGCCCTGCCGCCTGGCGTCGCCGCGGCGCTCTCCACGTTCATCGACCTCACGGATCTGGGTGCAATATGGGTACATATATCCCCGATGCGATCTTCAAGTCGTCCCTCAGCTTCCTCCCGTTTATCAATCATCTGGAACGGTCGCTGACCAGCGGGTTGATGCCGAAAGACATTGGCGATCGTCTTCTTCACGACCTGAAGGAACATCCGGTCCTCTCAGCACCGGTCGTCGATGCAGCAGACATCGACACTGACGATGAGGTCTTTGAGCGCCTGATGTGTCTCCTCTTCCCCCCTCCCTACCGTGAACGGGACTTTGCGTCGCTTACTGTTCCGCTCAACATGCGGAGCATCTATGCCACGCCCCGGTATCGCGCGGCGCTCCTCGATGCCGACGGGAATTTCCACGGCACCTTCCGGCCCCGCTTCGAGTCGTATGCGGAGGAGGAAATGGTCGACCTTCCGCATGGACGTTCGCTCACGCTCTATGCCATGATCGCGCGGAAGTTCTTCGGCCTGGACCTGGGTATGAGCTACCCACTCGTCTTCGGCGTGACGGATGAGAACGATCTCGACAGGTTCTACAAGATCACAATGGACTTCCGGTTCGCCGACGTGATTGCGAAGAAACCACTGGAGCCACTTACCGAGCATCAGATTTACGAACTCCGGACGCGCGCTGACGATCTCGATCTCTGGACCTCCCTCTTCCCCCCCGATCTGTTCGAGGCTCGGGGCATCGCCCTGCACAACGCTATCGAGGTCACGGATGAAGAAGCCACATCGGCATTGAAGAGAGAGCTGATCGAGAATGACGCTCTCGTGTCGATGCAACGCTTCAATCGCCTGCAGCGCTACGTCAGAACTCTTCTTCGCAGACCACATCTGTCGCTCGGTGTGACAGTGCGGAGCGGGGATCTCGTCTACATGCTCAACGGAATGCAGGAGTGTTCCGAGGTCGGCGCCGAGCTGTTGTCAGATGCCGAGAAATACCACCTGGAAGAGGTTGTTGGCTCCGTCTACGGGAGGTGTTTTGCCGACGGTGCGGTCCACATAGTCGATGATGTTGCCGAAGAGACGGACGAATCGACTGCATCCATCTCGGCCCAACTGCTGGCCAAAGGGATGCGCAACGTCTACACTGCCCCCCTCAAGATCGGCGATCAGATTCAGGGCGTGCTCTATCTCAGCTCCCCGATCCCGGGAGACTTGAATCCTCTCAACACGCTCAAGATGGGTGAGGCACTCCCTCTCTTCTCCCTGGCGTTGAACAGAACGATCGAGGATCTGAACAATCGCGTTCAGCGAACGATCCGCGAGGAGTACACCGCGATCCATCCGTCGGTCGAATGGCGATTCCGGAAGGCGGCGATACGACTTCTGGAGGCCGAGCGAACGGGGGACGATTCAATACCCGAGCCGATTGCCTTCCGTGATGTCTATCCTCTCTTCAACGTAACCGACATCCGGGGTTCATCGACAGCGCGGAACGACGCTATTCAGCAGGATTTGATAGACCAGTTGGTGGAGGCGCGCAACGTGGTTGAGACCGCGCGCCAGACGAGGCCGCTCGCCATCCTGGCCAACCTCACATACAGAATCGACACGTCGATAGCCTCGCTGCAGAAGGGAATGAACGCTGGTGACGAGTCGACTGTTCTCCACTTCATCCGAACGGAGATCGAGTCGCTGTTCGATCATCTGGCGACATTCGGATCCGCGGTATCGAAGACGGTCCAGCACTATCGCACCCTGATCGACAACGATCATGGCTTTCTCTACCGGCGTCGTCGCGAGTTCGAACAGAGTGTCGCGACGATAAACAGAGTCGCATCATCGTATGTCGAGGACGAGGAGGAGAGAGCGCAGTCAATCATTCCGCATTACTTCGAGAAGCACGAGACCGATGGTGTCGACGTAGGAATCTATGTCGGCCCGTCGTTGCTGGAGAGCGGGTCGTTCAACACGCTCTATCTGCGCGAACTCCGGCTCTGGCAGTTGATGGTCTGCGTCTCTCTGGCGCGCAGAACGCACGAGCTTGTGCCAAAGCTGCCAATCCCGCTGGAGACGACGCATTTGATTCTGGTCCACAGCCAGCCCCTCTCGATCCGTTTCCGCATGGACGAGAAGCAGTTCGACGTCGACGGCGCCTACAACATCCGGTACGAGATCATCAAGAAAAGAATAGACAAGGCAACGATCCGGGAGACCGGAGAGCGGCTGACACAGCCGAACATGATCGCCATCGTCTACTCTCAGGATGGCGAGGCCGATGAGTACCGACGCTATCTCAACTTCCTGATCGCCTCGGGTCATCTTGAGGATGGCATTGAGGAACTCGACCTGGAAGAGCTGCAGGGCGTGAGCGGTCTCCGTGCTCTGCGTGTCTCGGTCAACGTCGACAACACGGCTCAACACGAAGAGACCGTCCCCGAGGAAATCGAAGCAGCAATCCGAGCGATGACGGTAGAAGGATGAGACAAAGATGAAATATGAAAGATGAGATATGAAGAAGACCTCCCCAGCGTTCAGTCCCCAGTCCCTCGTCCCCAGCATTGTTCTCCTCGTCCTCGCACTGGCGGCGACTGTCGCGCAGGCGCAGGATACGTTTTCGATCGTGGCGGTAGATACGGCTACAGGTGAGGTGGGGAGCGCGGGGGCGTCATGCGTCGCCGCTGACGTGCGCCTGATCAGCGACGTCCATCCTGGCATTGGCGCCGTCCACACGCAAGCCTGGTATCGCCCGATCAATCAGGAGTATGCACGGCAATTACTGTCGATGGGGCTCTCTCCATCGGCCATCATCGATTCACTGGTTGCGCACGACGAACAGTCGACTCCTGACATTCGACAATACGGCATCGTCGTTCTTGCGAACGGCGGAACGAGCGCCGGATGGACCGGCCAGGGCTGCGACGACTACAAGGGTCATCGACTTGGTTCCGCCTACGCGATTCAGGGGAACATCCTCCTTGGACCAGGCATCCTCGATTCGATGGAGGCACGATTCCTCCGCACCGATGGAACGCTTGCGGAACGCTTGATGGCCGCGTTGCAGGGGGCGAATGTTCCGGGGGCCGATACGCGTTGCGCTCCATTCGGAACGACATCTCTCTCTGCGTTCATCCGTGTCGCCCGCCCCGGCGATCGCGTCGACAGTCTCTACCTGGATCTTCATGCCGACATCTTCGACGGATCGAGCGAGCCGATCGATTCCGTGCAACGGTTGTTCGACGCGTGGCGAGGAGAATCGAATGTTGATCAGGCACGACGCATGTTCGACGATATCACATTGACTCCCAACCCCGCCCAATCCAGCGCCCGTCTCAGCCTCGATCTGATTCACTCCGCTCGCGTGACTATTGCACTCTACGATCTCCTCGGTCGCCGGCTGGGAGAGGCGATGAGCAGCCAGGCGCA
>CAYWXV010000128.1:0-4892 GCA_964462535.1 uncultured Alphaproteobacteria bacterium | reverse complement strand
GGACACGAGCTGATCAAGGGGAACAAAGGGATTGTGTGGGATGACGGGGAGTGACACGTACGTGCGTCGCCAGCTGTGAGGCCCACTAGTGTTCGACCCGCACACCGATCACGTAGCGATTGGCACCGTCTTCCAAACGAAGGAAATACAATCCCGCAGGGAACCCACGGAGATCCATATCGAACTCGTGCACTCCTCGTTGCTCCAATCGCCGTTCTCCACCCGCCTGTGCCTCGCCCATAGTGTTCGTTAGTCGGACCATACCCTCATCAGTGAACAAACGAAATCGGATGTGGAGGATTTCCGCCGCCGGATTCGGGAACGCGTACACGACTGCCCGCCCGGTTGAATCCTCCGGCGGACCAACCGCGACACCTCGTATTACCAGTTGTCCGTTGATCGTGGAGACTGAGCTTGCACCACTATTGCGCTTAAAGTTCACCAGCTGAATCGTCACTGACGTATCGACCGCCGACCACGCTCTGAACGGCAGGGCGACGAGGGTTAGGCCCTCGACTTCGGATAGTGAGCGTGCAACGTGGATGCGTCTGGTTCCGTTGTTGACGGAGCCTTGCGGTGTCGCCCCGGCTGGATCGAGCAATCGCTCGGCTATCAGCAGTTCTCCCTCTAGATAACCAGATCTGACGACACCTGACGAGGAGCTGTCCGCCAGCAATAATCGAATCACCACTTCATCTCCCGAGACCACGCTGTCGTCCGCAGCTCGAATTGTCATCCAAGGCCCCGCTGATGAAATCAAGACCCATCCGTTTTTCGTTGAAAGCGAGAAACTGCCGTCGGACGTGCGGAAGGAATCGAGGATGAGCGGTTCTGCAAGAAAATATTCTCCGGAGTGGACCAGAAAGGACAACGTCCCGAGTGTGTCGCCGCGGCGTTGCCGAACGGGAAACTCCATTCGAATCACCCGCGTGCCGTTTTCCACCGTTCCGGCTATCGTGTTGCCCACGGGTACGAATCGATCCGCAGAAAGTCTAAGTGTTCCGATAACCAACGTCGAATCGCCCGAGGCAAATCGATCGGCATGATCGAGGATTATGGGAATCGTCACTGTTCCCGGAGACCTAGCCTCCGTGTACGGTACGCGTACGGAGCCGGTGGTCGGGGGGGCGACGCGGGCCGATAGGTCCACGGCAAACGCTTTCCCACACGGCTCGGCCACAAGATCCAGGTGTTGGGAATAGTCACCGGGGCTCGTTCGTGCGTAGTACTCGAAGCGAGCTGCGGATGAATCGCCCGGAGCCGTAATCGGAGGATCCACCGAGACCAGGCGCCAATCCCCGCTTGCGGCGGGCGTGCGTACCATGAATGGCACCACTCCCACATTCTTGAGCCACGCAGTTGCGCTCGCGGTGTCACCGACTGTGGCATTTGGAAACGGGACGACCGGAGGCGAGACTACTATCGACGGCAAGGAGCTGACCGCGTAAATCGGAACACGTCGGACACCAGACGGAACGTTTGCGGTTTCCGTATGAACTTCAAGCGCTGCTGACGCAGTAGAATCGACCGGGGAGTCGAGCGTCACCGCCACCGCAACTTCATCGCCCGGCCCAAGAACTCTGCCATAGAGACCGGACGTAGAGGAGATGGAGAATCTCTTCGCATCATTGTCAGACAGTTCGACTCGTTGAATCAACAGATTGGCGTTGCCGTCATTTCTCAGCCGAACGAGCGCCGTATCCGGAATCGAGCAGGTGCCGCCGATGTTAATTGACGACGTGCTGATTGAGAGTCTGGACCCCGTTCCCCGACCCGACAGCGACACTAGCGACGCTGTATCGGTTCCGACGAACGCGACCAGAGCATCGCTCACAGTCCCCACGGCAGATGGTGCGAACTCCAACGCGATATCCCCATCGGCGTGCGGCCCAAGCGTCAACATCGAGTCACTCAGCAACCTGAATTCCGCAGCCCTCTTCACGCGCAATCCCACTGTGAGAGAATCATCCGTTTGATTGACGAGCGCCATACGTACCAGCGTGTCGCGGCGTGTACCAACTGGGCGCGATCCCATGTCAACGTTCTGCACCGTCCACGAGACTGGGCCGCTGATCGCCTCCAACAACACGCGTACTGAGTAGTCGCCCTCTTTCGTTCGAAGAAGAACAAAGGACTCGTGGCTTCCCGGCGTATAGACTCGGACGCGCAACCGGAGAGCGAGACACACTCCAGGTTCCAACGTCCGATCGCCGTCTGCGAAACTGACCGCACAATCCGCGTTCCCATCCGTGTAGACTACAATTGAATCGATGTCGGCAGCAATCCGGCCGGTATTGCAGAGGACTTTCGCAAACACCGTATCGTGCACTTCCCCAACCCGAACTTTACCCACATTTGCAACCAGGTTCCGGGCATCGATATGTAGATATCCAATTGAGAACAGCGAATCCGATATGCTGACCACCTTCAATTCAGGAGCGACACCGTAGGTCCGCATTTGCTTTCCGTTGAACAGCGCCACGACCGTGTCGGCCAATCCTTCTACCCATGCGTCGACGGTGGAAGCCAAAGGGACAATGGACACCGGCTCGTTCGATCGAATGTCGACACCTACGATGCCCACGCCTTCACGCATGTAATAGATGACCTTACCATCCGCGGAAACGGAAAAGCTGCGTGGCGTCGGAACATCCCGAAGCAACGTGTCGATGGGATACCATGACGTCGTTGAATAGAGGACCACGCCGGAATCGCCCGTCCACCCCACCGCAAGTAGATCATCATTCGCGAGTCCGAGTTGCGGAGACATGCCCAAGCGAGGTGGGAGAATGGTTGCGATCGGGATCGAATCCGCGAGTCCGTAGACACGCACGCCCACGTTTCGCAGCCCGGCGGCGAACCACCCCCCCCTCCGGGAGGCAATCAATTGGGAGACATCGCCGTCCATGGAGGTCCCATACAGCTGGGGTCCACCAATACGCTTGACTATGAGCTTCCCCTCACTGTTCGCGCAGACCACTGTTGCAGTGGTATCGTCCTCCAGCAACGTGAGTGCGTGTGGCACGATCGGCATCAAGTCCAGACCGATCCTGGCACCGTTGGTATTGACGGTGTGAACTGTACGCACACCCACGTCTGCCGCGATCACGTTCCCGGTGCGCGCTCCTGTTGCAAAGAGACCGCCACAGGGGATGCGGTACTCCCACAAGACGTGCGCTCCGTCGTAATACTCGCAGCGTCGCACCCATGACCCGGAGGCATAGTACAGGTGGCCTCCACCGACGGATGCTGCGCTCGTTAGAAGCGTGTCGGACGGATAGGACAGGGTGGTGGTCACTGTTGGGCCGGCCAAACCGGTAACGCGTACCAAGGCACTGTCAGTTTCTGGCGGTGGGACTGTCCAACGCACAACGGAATCGTAGGTCAGTGGACTGATTTCAGTCCATGCGGAGCCACCGTTGGTGCTGTAGTCCACCATGGCGACGGGATGGTAGCGACTGGAGCCCCAGGCGATGGTGACGGTGTCACCAATTCTGAGGGTTTTCCCCGGCTCCGGCATTTTGAGAACGACACTCTCTCCAGTTGCTCCTGAATATCCACCCACCTTCAACTGGGCGTCAACTACGCTACACGCAGTCGAAATCGGATGTATACGAATTGTCCTTGCTCCTCGCGCAGTCCCTACGTAGCCGACCATGACCGTGACGGATTTGCGCGCCTCAACTGGATATGGCAACGAGAACGTGGGAGCAACTACTACATCGGGGTCGTCAGTCGCAAATCCAGAAATGACGGTCGGGGCATATCCATTGGAGAAACTCATCTCATACCAAATAATCCTCCCGCCGGTATTGTCCTCAACGGCAAATGTGCTTCCGGACAGGTACGAGGTGGCCCGGAGTTGAGCCGACGGGCTGTAGTACAGCACTCCTGAAGCGAAAACAGTTGGATGCTCGCACGAAACGATTGTGGTTCGTTCACGAGTGCAGTCATCCGGCAGATTCCACGTCAGCTCTATTGGAGTGAGATCTCGATCCCACACGGTCCGGACGAGCCGATCCGCCGCTCGCTCGGGACCAAGAGCACCGTCCTCGATTTCAATCGACTCCACTTCGATCTCCGATGCCCGAAGCGCGTTGACGATATCGAGTCGATCAGGGTCGCCCAGGAAGCAGACATGCATACCGCACATTCGGTTTCCGAATGCGTTTGACACGGCGCCGAGATCGGCTGGCAATCGGAACGAAGATCCGTCGGTGATGATTACGACTTGCGTTTTTCGATCGGGCAGGGAGTCCAACATACGTTCTTGGAGGAGCGCCACCGCGCCTCCAAGTGAATCAATTAGACCTTCCACAATAGTCGCCCCAGCGGAACATGATACTCGGTCGATCGCCCGGGCTGCCAGATCGTGGTCACTCGTGAGTGATTGAACTATGCCGACGGTCCGATCAATCGTCACGATACCGAACCGCTCGCTCCCCCATGTACTCCTCTGGACGATCCTAGCGGCAACTCGCTGTGCGTTATCAATGCGCGACGGGGCGTCGAAAACGAAGACCCAATCCGGGATTCGGCGTCCGCCCATGGGCGCAAACGTACCCTCCTTGGCGGGTGTCTTGATTCCGAGATCAAAGATGTTGAAGTCGCCTATAGCGATGCGGGCCATCGCGGCGGAATCGACACCCAGCAGCGTTCCTCGTAGTCGACCGACGCGTTCGGAAGATTGCCCAATCGAATCGACCACAAGCTCCTGTTGCCCAAACGCGCGAGGGACGCAGACAAGCAACAGAAGAAAGAGACCGGCAACGCGAACCCGTCGATCGAAATTCATGGTATGTACCGCTAGGGAACGTCTATCCAACACACAACACTCGAAATCCTCTCACCCCCCCATCTTCGACACGATCTTCCATTCCTGATCGGTCACT
>CAYWXV010000127.1:0-4929 GCA_964462535.1 uncultured Alphaproteobacteria bacterium | reverse complement strand
CGTCTCTCTCCTCCCTCCCCTCGGTGGTGAATCTCCCTTCACGGAAGCCAAACGTCAACGGCCACGATCCTCACCATCTATTCCATTCGTAACGCCTCCTCTCAGACCTTTGCCCATCCCCCCGATCCCCCTATATTTGCCGCTTCCCCGTGCTGGGTCAGGAAAAACGGCCCGTTTTGGGTCGTCGGCACTGAGGCGTCGCCAAGTGGTAAGGCAGCGGCCTTTGGAGCCGCCATTCGTAGGTTCGAATCCTACCGCCTCAGCATGATGGATGCCGCACGTCTCCGATCGAGCGAGCGGCATCATCTTTTCCGCAGAGATCTACGGAACGCGCGCGACTGCATGTCAAGACTGAAGATCGTGACCGGACGGTCGAACCCGGAGTTCGCCGCCCGGATTGCCAGAGCCGCCGGAACGACCCTCGGACGAGTGCAGATCCGCAACTTCTCCGATGGAGAGATCTGGGTCAAATACGATGAGAACATCCGCGGTGAGGATCTCTACATCGTCCAGTCGACCCAGCCTCCGGGTGAGAATCTGATCGAGCTCTTGATGCTGATCGATGCTGCGCGGCGTGCGTCGGCGCGACGGATCACGGCGGTTATCCCTTACTTCGGCTATGCGCGACAGGATCGGAAAGATCAACCTCGAGTCGCCATTACCGCAAAGCTCATTGCAAATCTGATCACCGAGGCGGGGGCCGAGCGCGTCCTGACAATGGACCTGCATGCCGCCCAGATCCAGGGGTTTTTCGATATCCCCTTTGATCACTTGTATGCCTCACCGGTCTTCCAGCGCAACTTCAGTCGTCTGGAGCTGCCGGACCTGACGATTGCATCTCCCGACGTCGGGGGATTGAAGCTGGCCCGCGCCTACGCGAAGCGTCTGAATGCCGGGCTGATGTTCATCGACAAACGCAGACCAAAACCGAACGTGGCCGAGGTCATGAACGTTGTGGGTGACGCGCGAAAGAGAAACGTTATCGTCGTCGATGATCTGATTGACACGGGTGGAACGTTCACCAACGCCATCCACGCATTGAAAGCCGCAGGGGCCGAGAAGATTTACGGCGCCTGCACCCATCCCGTCCTCAGCGGCCGGGCTTATGAATTGATAGAAAACGCACCGGTCGAAGCGATCTTCGTCACCGACACCCTTCCTCTGCGACAGACGTCGCCGAAGATCGTTGTCCGGTCGGTTGCCAAAGTCTTTGCCGAAGCGATCATGCGGATCAACGGCAACCAGTCGATCTCGAAGCTCTTCGACGCCGACTGAAGCTCTTTCACCGGAAAGAGCCCCGTTCTTCGACATAGCCCGCTTGTTAATCACGTACTTAGCATATAAGGAACCGAAGCATGAGCGAACTTCTTCTTCAGGCCCGGCGCCGCGAACCCGGTCGGGCCGTCGCCCGCCAGTTGCGCCGCGAGAGCCACGTGCCGGGGATTTACTATTTCCACGGCACCGAGCCGATTGCCGTCAGCGTACACGAGCTGGCGCTCCGCCCCCTTATCTACACTACCGAATCGCATCTCGTCCGTTTAAAGCTTGACGATGGAACGGAGAAGTCGTGCGTCCTGAAGGCCGTCGACTTCGATCCGATGACCGACCGCGTCGTACACTTCGACTTGCTGGGTGTTGCGGCCGACGAGCTGATTCGCGTCGAAGCCCCCGTTGTCCTTGTTGGTTCTGCAATCGGCACGCGCAACGGCGGCGTCCTGGACTGGGTCCTCCACAAGCTCGAGATCGAGTGCCTCCCCAAGTATCTACCCGATCATCTCGAAATCGACATCTCGGATGTCGAGATCGGGGGGACGATTCACGTCTCCAGCCTCCAGTTCCCCAACATCACCGTCCTCACGCATGGCGATCTCAGCGTGCTGACGATTGTTCCGCCCCGCACGGGCGATGTGACGACGTCGGAGGACGAGGTGGCCGAGCCGGAGCTGATCACGAAAGCGAAGTCTGACGACGCGTAACGGCGACGACCGCGTGAAAATCGTCCTTGCCCTTGGTAACCCTGGCGCCCGCTATGCCGAGACACGCCATAACATCGGATGGATGGTCGGTGACGTGGTGGCTCGCGATCTGAATGCCGAGTTCGTTCCGGGTCGCGGTGAGTATTACCAGGCGGTCGGTCGATGGAGGGGGGCAGAGGCTGCGGTGATAATGCCGACGACCTACATGAACAACAGCGGTCTTGCCGCGCGGCAGGTCGTTGAACGATTCGATGTCGATCCGGAGGCGATTCTGGTCGTCGTCGACGAAGTGCAGTTCCCGGTCGGTCGCATCCAGGTGCGACCCACCGGTTCGGATGGAGGTCACAACGGACTCCGTTCGATTATTCAACATCTGGACACTGATGCCTTCCCGCGTCTTCGTTGCGGGATCGATAGAAACTTCGCTCCCGGTGAGATGGCCGATTACGTCCTCTCTCCTTTCGCACCCTCCGAGATCGACACGCGTGACGCCATGATTGAGCTTGCTCGACAGGCGACGCTCCTCTGGATCGCCGAAGGGACCGCAGCCGCGATGGGCCACTTCAATAAGAGGTCAGCGGCATCGGAAGAGAGTCGACCCGCAGAAGAGGATGGAGGAGTGAACGAGGAATGACATGGACGTAACAACGCTTCTCTACCTGATTCCGGTCACGGGCATCCTTGCCCTCCTCTTCGCCTATCACAAGGCGTCGTGGGTGGCACGACAGGATCCCGGCGACGATCGCATGAAGGAGATCGCCTCCTTCATCCAGGAGGGGGCGATGGCCTTCCTTAATCGCGAGTATCGTGTCCTGGCTCTCTTCGTGGTTGTTGTGGCGATTCTCCTTGCGGTGTCGGGAGCACGGGAAGAGGCCTCGAGTCCTCTGGCGGCCCTCTCGTTCACGGTTGGGGCTCTCTGTTCCGCCCTTGCCGGGTACATCGGCATGCGCGTGGCCACAAAGGCAAACGTCAGGACGGCGAACGCCGCGCGGACCGGACTTGCACAGGCTCTCTCCATCGCCTTCAGCGGCGGATCTGTGATGGGAATGGGTGTTGCCGGGCTGGGTGTCCTGGGTCTTGGCGTCCTGTTTCTGGTGTACGAAAACATCTTCGGCATCGGAGATCAAGGGGCGCTTCTGCGGGCGGTGACCGTCATCTCCAGCTTCTCACTTGGTGCCTCGTCGATTGCACTCTTCGCCCGCGTCGGTGGTGGGATTTATACGAAGGCCGCAGACGTAGGAGCTGACCTAGTAGGGAAGGTAGAGGCAGGCATTCCGGAGGACGATCCGCGCAATCCTGCCGTCATCGCTGACAACGTCGGTGATAACGTCGGTGACGTAGCCGGGATGGGGGCCGATCTCTTCGAGTCGTATGTCGGTGCCATCATCGGTGCCATGGTGATCGGTGTCGGCTTCTATCCCCACATCGGAATCAACGGTGTGATTCTCCCCCTTGTGCTTGCTGGAACCGGGATTCTGGTGTCGATCCTCGGGACGTTTTTCGTCAGGGTTCGCGAGGGGGGCAATCCGCAGGCCGCGTTGAATCTGGGCACGTTCGGCGCCGCCGGAATCATGGTTGTTGTCACCTGGTTCGTAACCGGGTACCTCTTCGACAAGGGGTTTCAGATCCTGGACGAAACGACGGGACAGACGATCGCCTACAGCGGTGCAAACGTCTTCATGGCAACGGTGATCGGACTTGTGGTCGGCGTCCTGGTCGGCATCGTCACCGAATACTACTGCTCGACCGAGCGGGCCCCGGTGAAGGGGATTGCAAAAGCCTCGCTCACGGGAGCCGCAACGAACATCATTGCCGGACTTGGTGTCGGCATGCGATCGACAGCGATTCCGATTCTCTTGATCGGGCTTGGCATTCTGGGGGCGTATCATTTCAGCGGACTCTACGGCATCGCCGTCGCCGCACTTGGGATGCTCTCGACTGTCGCTATTCAGCTGGCAGTCGACGCCTACGGACCAATCTCGGACAACGCAGGCGGTATTGCAGAAATGGCGGCACTTCCGAAGGAGGTGCGTGAAAGAACGGATAAACTCGATGCCGTCGGAAACACGACTGCCGCAATTGGTAAGGGCTTCGCGATTGCCTCAGCAGCGCTGACGGCCCTCGCTCTCTTCTCGGCGTTCGTCCTGACGACGGGCATACGAATCATCGACGTCTCGACGCCGGCTGTCATGGCCGGATTGTTGATTGGTGCGATGCTCCCGTTCCTCTTTTCATCGATGGCAATGGACGCGGTCGGCCGCGCTGCTTTCTCGATGATCGAGGAAGTGCGGCGACAGTTCCGCGAGATACCGGGATTGCTGGCCGGGACAGGGCGGGCGGATTACCGTCGGTGCGTTGACATTTCGACGACGGCAGCGATCCGGCAGATGATCATTCCGGGATTGATGGCAGTTCTGGTGCCAGTGGTCGTTGGCTTCACGCCGGGGCTTGGTGCGCGGGCGCTTGGTGGTCTTCTGGCGGGTGTCCTGGCGTCGGGTGTCATGATGGCCATCTTCATGTCGAACGCCGGTGGCGCGTGGGACAACGCAAAGAAGGCGATTGAAGGAGGACTTCATGGCGGCAAGGGGAGTGACCCCCACAAGGCAGCCGTCGTTGGCGACACGGTGGGCGATCCCTTCAAGGACACCGCAGGGCCGTCGCTGAACATCCTCATCAAGCTTATGTCGGTCGTGTCGCTGGTTATTGCACCGATGATAAGGGGCTAGGGGCTGGGGACTGGGGGCTGGGGACTAGGCGGCTGGGCCGCCGTTCGGCTCCGCGACACCAATAATTGATTATCCCCCTCCCTCAGCATTGAGAGACGGGAGCTGTGGGGGTGAGAGCCCGAGACAGAGATGAAGTATGAAATATGAAATATGAAGACTTGCTTCCCCCCCCCTCTCTCAGCATTGAGAGAGGGGGGCCGGGGGGGTGAGAGCCGGGGGCCGGGGGG
>CAYWXV010000126.1:0-4968 GCA_964462535.1 uncultured Alphaproteobacteria bacterium | reverse complement strand
CCGGAACCTACCTCTGCACCCTTCTGGATGGGAACGATCGCCCGATCACGACCACTCAGGTGGTCGTCCTCCATTGATCATTGTTCACCAAAACCCTCACCTCACCGAGAGCGGAGTCGCGCCGTTGACCTCTCCCCCGATCAACACACGCTCCACTCTCCACGTTCTACTATCAACTATCTACCGCCATGAACAGACATCGATGGCTCCTCGCGATCGCCCTTGCGGCGATCATGACGGCAACGGCCCCCGCGCCGAGCCGTGCACAACAGACCGGACAGGTCGACACCAGCCAGTTCGTCAACATCTTCCCCCTGAAAGACACGGTGTGGCAACCGATGCGATCCATCTACGGTGTTGCCGACACCGCATTCTGGTACGGGGGGGTGCTTGCAACACGTCCCGCCACCGGCAGCTACGGGGCGATCTGGACGATGCTCCGCGACATGGGGATCCAGATCGTCGAGCTGCGTCAACCGCTGGAGAACACGCAGGACGATCCGGACATCCTGACGCGGTGGGACAACCTGATCGACAGTTGCCGTTCCGACGCGGGGGAGCGGGTGATCGCCAACGGCTCGGAGCCGAGCGTGATCGGATGGGGGCGTGAAGTGGTCCTCTTCCCGTTCGACTCGGCGCAGTCGTACTACTGGCCGACGATCTTCCGGGAGAAGGTGGGAGGACGGCTCGACACGAATCAATTCTACACCGCCGGCGACCACCTTGGCCATCCGTTCCGCGAGATGGTCTACGACACCGACAGCACGCAAGCGGGCGCCACGATCCTGAAGCGTCTGGCGTTCGGGTACGATCCCACGTTTCACCTGCGCCGCTATCCGGACACGACCTGGGACGAGAACGTGGAGAACTCGTCGTACTTCTACCAGCGTGAGGATCTCCCGTTCCGCACGGCAATCACGACCATGTGGATCGCCGTGACCGGGCATTTGTACGAGAACGAGCCGGCCGATCCGGATGACATCCTGCTGGCGGTCGACATCGTCAACGAGATTCCGAAGGGAAAAACGTATCGGAACAGCTCTGGTCAGAAGGTGACAGCGACCGCCGACACGGAGTTTGTCTACACTACCGTGAACTTCCTCAAGAGCGATCTGCTGCCGGTCGATCCGGTGTTCCCCGCATGGGACGCCTACCGCGAATCCTCCAAGGAGGTTGACATGGTCACCATCGCCGGTTCCAGCCTGGGTGGTCCGTTCCACCCGGACAACAGTGCCCACCGGATGGACATCCGTGTCCGTTGGACAGGTGCGGAGAAACTGGCGTTGCGTTCGATTGCGTTGCGGGACGATCTGGGGCAGGCGTTGCTGGGGGGGGATGACGCCGCCTGGCGAACGGCCGTCTTCAACAAGACCGACCGCATCATGCGGGGTCCCACATGGGTTCCGGGGCAGGATACGACCTCCACGCAGTCGGTTCTGACCGCGAGGCGACAGAAGGTGATGCGGTTTTACACGGGGGATGAGGGGCTCTACACCAGCGCCGCCCCGTTCAACTGGCTGGACTCCGTTCTGTATCGGCGCTATGGCGGCGGAACCAACGGAACCACCTACGGCGTTCGCGCCTTCCGGGCGCAGGCCTATTCCAACCCACACACGACGCTGATGACCAGCCAGAATGAGAACAGTATTGAGATCTATCCGTTCGACCCACGGAACATCAACACTCAGATCAGCAACAAGTTTGGCCTGCCGGAGGAGCTGGATTTCGTGCCCTCGATCGCCGAGCACAACGGAGGCCGGTTTCACATTCCCGTGATCAACCTTGACGGTACCGGGGCACGCGGGTCCGTCAACGACTACTCGCGTGCGTTCAACCGTCTCACCCTTCGGCAGTATTTCCATGGGGAGACGATATGGCCGTGGGAGACGGGGCTCAGGGATGTCGGCATGGCGGCCTGGACATCTCGCCGAACGGGACGACGGCTGATCGTCTGGCCGGGGATTCATTCCGGTCTGGTCGCCCTTTGGGACTCGGTCGGCGGGGTCTGGGCGATCCGGGATACCCTCATGTCGCATGCACCTGAGCCCGCGGAGGAGCGGTGCGTTGTGAATCTGGCCCTATGCTATGGAGCAAGGGGAGTGCACTACTCATGGATGGGATCCGACACCAACGAGTTCGGCGCACTACGATACGAGGCGCAGGATACGGCCCTGTACGACTACATCTCGGACTTCGGCATTCTCCCGCGCACGATGCCCTCGTCCCTGTCTATCGACGACCTGACCGATGTCTCCAATCCCTATATCCTGGCCAACACAACACGGTCGCCGCAACACCGGGTGGATATCTCGAACTTCTACACCGGGTTCCGATCGCGGGCGCGGGAGATTCGTCGCTTGAACAGGGAGTGGATACCTCGGCTCTGGCCCTACCTGAGGAATCTCCAATGGCGTGACGGCTACTCGATCCACTTCACCACAACTGCAACCTGGATCAATTCAGGACTTGATTCGCTCAATGCCACTCTAACCAGAGTGCGTCCGCTGCCGGACAGCGAAATCGTGACGTCGATCCGGGCGTACGATCGTCAAGGGAATCTCGACTCACTCGCGGATACCTATGTGGAGCTGGGGTTGTTCGACACCAAGGAGGGCGCAACATCACTTCAGGACACCAACCACGTCATGGTGGTCAATCGCAGATGCTTCGAACGACCGGACGATGTTTCCGACACCTCAGCGCGAGGACGGCTGATGGACTCGCTGGCTGAGTGGAGGCGGGTGCTGGTGCGGCTTCATCTTCCGAGAATCGACTCTGTGCACTACCTGTTTGCCCGCGTCCGAGAGATGGGACATGACACCACGAACCTTCCTGGGGTCGCAGGGGAACGGATGCCGCTGGACACGACGATATGCGTCGATTCGGCGTTCGCGGTCTGGTTACGCCCGGGAGGAGGAAGTCTGGTGGAGATTACGTACCGGGCGCCGGAGGAGGAGCTACACGGCATCATGGCCTACAACAATGGCAGAAAACTTGTGTTTGACGGCCGACGATTTCATGCTGTCTATGCGCGGTTCGAAGGGAACAAGAACGACACGACGAGTTTCGATGATCGAATCTTTTATGCGTGTTCATATCCCGTTGACAGCCTGGGCGCTCCCATTCGATGGAATCCCATCGACGTCGCGGTCTCCTTTGATGATCTCCCTGGACATGTCCGGTACGAGAATCGCACGCCATCGTTAACAGTCGAGATCGCCAATGATGATACCGTGGCCTCTGTCGTCTGGACATGCCATCCCTACGACACGGCGTATCTGGGGCAGCGCGAAGTGGTTGCACGGTACGTTCGTATCCTGGACCCCGATGGGCAGAGTCCCTCGTACGAACTGGGACCACTGGCAACGCTCGGATATCACACCGGACAACACACGAATCTCTACGGAACGCCCACCATCTCCCGTTTGGACGGAGGAACAATGGTGGCCTGGTCGGACAGTGCTATTGGGATCGTTGCACGTTTCCGCAAGAGACCTGGCGGAAGCAACTGGCACCTGTCGACACCGACATTGTCTCCTGCTGCTGTGTTCAGCTTGCCGGGACCATGGTCAACGGCTCCTGTTGCCCGTTTCCCATCGATGCCGCCATTCGTCCATGTCGCCGCACATGACTCTACTGTCGGCGTCGTCTTCCAGCAACAGAGTCCGAACTACCCCGCCAGCAACAACATAGGCTATGCCCATCTTGAGCATTTCAATCAACCGGGCGTTGGTCCCATGGTTCGGACATCTCCTGTGTTCAGATGGACGGCTGGCCCGGGTCCTTGGGAGCACCCGTCAATCGACCAATGGCAGTGCTGGTGGGGACAGATTTTTGAAGGAGTCGTCTGGGAGGACATGACGCCCGGCAAACATGCGATTGTCTATCGCCCCATAGCCTGGGACGATTCGCTCCAGCGATTCGTTGCCTGGCTGCCGCTGACGGTTCGGACGATGCCCCCTTCCAGCGGCGCATACGGCCCAGGTTGGCCGACAATCGCCTCGCTCAATCAAGTAATGACGTCTGAGGATGCCAGTGACACGACCTTCTTTGCCATCTCTGTCGGTGATTCGATCACGGGCCAGCATCGGCTTCTTCAGATGCAGATCTGGTTCGGCAACTCGGCTCTCCAGTCTGGATATCCCAAACAGTATCTCTACAACGGCTATTACCCGCACGTTGCCTCCTCCTTCGTCCGCCAGGATCTTCGCTCAGCCACGATCTACCAGGCGACGAAAGAACTGACCGGAACGCCCACACCGACGATCCGTCCAACGCGACAGTTCTTCGGCAGAAGCAGACCCATCGGAACCCTGGCGCAGGGGAGGCATCTGGAAGTCCGGCTGGACGACTCCCTGGAAACCGGCTTCTATGTCGAACTCTCCGATCCCTGGTACGCGACCGACTCGATCTCCACGTCGCTGCCGATGGTCTCCCACCTGGGTATCGCCACGCCGGTCGACAGCCTGGCGCAGGCCGAGTCGATCATGCGAACGCCGTCGTTCACCGCGCACGACAGCGTGACCATCGGCGCAACCGTCGTCGCCCGTTTCCACGGTGATTCCCTGGCGGCGCTCGGGTATTACGTCGAGGGCGTCCTGGAACTGGTCGACACGACGACGGACGACGTGATCGCGGTCCTCGACACCTTCCATGTCACCAGCGCCCTCGACAGTCACGAGGTCGCGATCGAATCGGACCACGACCTTTTGTCATCGAGCTATGCGCTACGGATGCGACTGGTGTCGAACGTCTATATCCCTTCGGTCGACTCGGGATTCTCTCGCGTTCCAATGGGGGAGATCGTCATCATCGTGCCGGATGAGGAAGGGGCGTTCGCGCGCGTGCGACGCACGTCCCGGAGGTCCGGAGGCGAGGGCTTCCGGATGACAGTCGCTCCGAATCCCGCAGGGTCAACGGCTGAGGCCAGGTTCTCGATCACGCGCGCGGGGTATGTCACACTTCGTC
>CAYWXV010000125.1:0-5008 GCA_964462535.1 uncultured Alphaproteobacteria bacterium | reverse complement strand
TGGAGTTGTCGCGGCTGTTGTTCGCCTTGGACTATCACCTGATACAGCACGATGGACTGCTTGGGTTCTTTCATGAATACCTGCGACGTGCGGTACAGAAGCGGTATAACTCCGACGAACAGCAACAGCATGCGCTTCGTCTTCAACTGACGGAGTATTTCGAAGGAAGCGTATCGACGCTGATAGCCGGGAGCGGAGTTGTCCCTGCGCGCATGGCGGGGGAACTGGCGTATCAACTGCATGCAGCCGAAGCGGTGGATCGCTTACAGGAATGTCTCTCGACGATCCCGGTGTTCTTAGCACTCTACACCGACGAGATGCAGTACGATGTGATGGGCTACTGGTCGGAGATGGCCGAAGGAAGCGACATTGAAGGCTCCTATCGTCGGGGCCTGGAACGATGGGGCGTCACGGATGCACATGAGCGTAGTGCTGCGATGGGGTTGGTGGCGGAACTATTGGAAGGGTTGGGCAGTTGGGCAGGCGCGCTTGCGTTACAACGTGAGCGGCTGGCGTCGGCGATCACACGAAGCGACCAACGCGCCGAAGCGGCCTCGCGGGTGAGCCTTGGAAGTCTGTTGCAGGCCCGGGGAGAGTCGACCGAGGCATTGCAGGAGTTGGCGCGGGCGAAGGATTTGTTCGCAGCGTTGGACGACCGGCATGGGATTGCCGTAGTGCTCAGAAACATAGGGATTATTCACACCCGCAGCGGGGAGTATGATCGTGCATTGGAGAACCTTCAGTTGGCGCTGAGCATTAGCGAGGAGTTGGGCGACCGCGCCTCCATGGCCGGGACGGCTGGGAACATTGGGATCATATACTACCGACGCAGGGAATTTGATCGCGCGTTAGGCAGCTTCCAGGGGCAGTTGAGCATGTGTCAAGAGGTGGGCGACCGTCGAGGAGTAGCAGGATCGCTTCACAACATTGGTTTGGTTTATGATATGCAAGGACGATCAGACGAGGCCTTACCGTGCTATCAACAAGCGTTGGCAATTAACACGGCGCTCGGCAACCGTCAGTGGATCGCATACAACCTCGGGGCCATGGGGATTGTGTTCCGCGGTCGCGAAGAATATGATCGAGCCTTGGAGTGTTTTCAGCGGCAGGCCAACATCGGAGAGGAGCTGGGGGACCGCCATGGCGTAGCCGGAGCACTCGGAAACATGGGCAGCCTGTACGCCAATCTTCGAGAGCACGAACGTGCGTTGCACGTGTACTATCGCGCAGCCGAGGAGCATCACTCCGTGGGGGATCGCGTTAAGCTTACCTACTGGCTTCAGGGAATCGCGCAGATCCTGTTGGTGCTTGTGCAGGCCGCAGATGAGATGCCCGCGTATCTGCCGACGTATGTTCCCGGCGCAACCATAGAGACATGGAAGGCCGTGTCCCTACAACGCGCACGCGAGTGCGCCGAGGAGTGCATCGCCATCAGCGACGACCTGTCGAAGCCAGACACTCAGTTTCACGGCAGGATAGTGCTCGGGCGCATCGAGGCGGCCGAGGGGAATGTCGAGGGCGCCGTCGAAAGGCTTCGTGAGATGCTGGTCGAAGCGACCGACGAAGCGCAGCGGGCGGAGCTACATTACTGGCTCTGGAAGATCGGGGCACCCGATCATGCAAGGACTGCACTCGCACTGTACGAGTCGTTGTATGCCAGCATACCAACTCACGAATACCACGATCGCATCGAGGAGCTGAAGACGGCCGGGGAGCAGCCGTGAGCACATCGAGCGAACTCCGCGTCTTCATCAGCTCCACCTTCCGCGACCTGCAGGAAGAACGGGAGCATCTGGCGAAGAAGATCTTCCCCGAGATTCGCGCTCTCTGCCGTGAACGTGGAGTGACGTTTACCGATATCGATCTGCGTTGGGGGCTTACCGACGAGCAGAGCGCTCTGGGGACGATCATCCGGACCTGCCTGGAGGAGATCGATCGTTGCCGCCCGTACTTTATCGGAATCGTCGGCAGCCGCTATGGGTGGGCGCCGGAGTATCACGAAGTGGCAATGGATCCCGATCTCTTCGCCCGATACCCCTGGATCGAGGAGGCGGCGTTCGATGAGGCGAGCATCACGGAAATGGAGTTCATGCATGGTACGCGTGAGCCTTCCGACTCCGGGGTTCAGTCGGCATTCTTCTATCGCCGCGAAACCGAAGACTCATACGAAGAGGATGCTGACAAGCTGAAGCGACTCGTAGATCGAGCCGCATCGCACGGCTATCCGATTCGCGAATTCACCACGATCGACTCGCTGGGCGAATGCGTGCTCGCAGATCTCCGTGAGATCATCGATCGCGTCTGGCCCGTCGAACACCAACCGACGCCACTGGACCGCACCCGACGGTCTCATGCCGCCTTCGCTGCGTCGAGACGTCGCGCCTATATCGGCCAACCGGCGCACCTGAAGACGTTTGACGCCTGGTGGACTTCGGGGACGACGCCACTTGTGATTACCGCGGACTCAGGACTGGGAAAGAGCTCGCTCGTCGCCTGGTTGACCGGCCGCTTTCGAGAACGGAATCCAGATGCTCTTGTCGTCGAGCATTACGTCGGCGCCGGTCTGGCAAGCGGTACGTCGGCGGCGATCATGCGGCATTGCATGGAGGAGATCAACGAGTTCTTCTCAATCGATGACGAAATCCCGACGAACGCAGGACAACTCGAGCGTGCGTTTGCGAATGCGCTCTACCGCGCGGATACCCTCGCCGCACAGCGGGAGCGCGAGGTGCTGATCGTGCTTGATGCGCTCAACCAGCTCGATGAGACTGGTCGCACCCTTGCCTGGCTGCCGACGGCAATGCCGCCTCGAGTTCACCTGATTGCTTCCACCACTCCCGGACCTGCACACGATGCGCTCGCACGTCGCGACTGGCAGAGCCTCGAGCTGAAGCCGCTCGACGACCCGCGTATGCGTTCGAGCATTGTCGTGCGCTATCTGGCCGATTTTCACAAGAGTATTTCCGCCGCGCAGCTGGAGCGCATCAGCGCGGATCCCAAGGCAAGCTCGCCACTCTTCCTTCGCATCGTTGCAGAGGAGTTGCGACTCCATGGCGAGCATGAAACACTCGACGAAGTGATCGAAGGCTGTTGCGATGCCGTGGACCTGGACGACACGTTTCAGCGGGTACTCGAACGGCTGGAACGCGATTTTCCATCGTCCCCCTTGTCGAAGTTGCTGACGGTGCTCTGGGCTTCTCGCGACGGACTCAACGAAACCGACCTCCTCGAAATCATCGGATCGAACCGGCTCGATCTCTCGCGTATTCTCCTGGCACTCGATTATCACCTACTGCGACGCGACGGCAACCTCGACTTCTTTCACGATTACCTGCGCCGCGCCGTGGAGCGTCGATATCTCAACGATCCCGAATCGCGACGCGCCGCACACGCGCTGATTATCGACCATCTCGCTGCACGACTCCAGCCGGTCCTCGTCGACCAGTCGATCGTCGGCAGAGTGTTCGCCATGGCCAAGGGTGAGCGCGAACGTGGCATCAGTGAGTTCACGATGATGCGTGAACTGGCGTATCAATACAATCAGACCGATCAGCGGGAGCAGCTCGCCCAACTGCTGTCGTCCGTTCCCGTCATGTTGATGACAATCCTTGGTTCGGCGCGGGACGAGTTCTACACCTACTGGCGCTCGCTCGGGGATGATTTCCCGGTGGAGGAGGCATGTCGTTCCGGGATCGAGGTCTTTCGTCGGAGCAATCCCGATTCGCACTGGTTACCCGACGTGATGATGACCGTGGCCAACATCGTCATGACCTCGGGTCGACTAGCTGCGGTTGAGTCACTCATCCGTGAAGCCCACGCGATGCTGGCGAAGCGCGATGATCCGGCCGGACGGATGCGATCGTCACAAAGCCTTGCGACGATCCTGATCGATCGTGGTTCGTTCGACGAGGCACTTTCGCTTCTTTCGGAGATGCGCACACTTGCCGAGACCATCAACGACAAGGCCGCACTGTCGTCCACATTGGAGAAGATGAGCAGCGTCCATTTGAAACGCGCGGACTTGGAGTTGGCTATCGAATACGGCACGGAGGCGCTTGCGCTGGTACGGCAGCACGGCACGGTGCGCGATGTCGCAGCACAACTGCACTGTCTTGCCAACGCATACGGCGGCGTCAACGACACCGACACGGCACTGGAGCTCTACAACGAGGCGTTGAAGATCAATGAGTCGATTGGGAACCGGCAATGGATGACATACAACATCATGAGCATCGCCATGATCGATCAGCGGCGTGGGGACTTGGAACTGGCGGCACCGAAGATGGTTCAGGCAATGAAAATCCTCGACTCGCTTGGCGATCGCGTGCCGTACGGTATCGCAACCGGAAACCTCGGAACACTCTATGTCGAGATGAATCGCGTCGAGGAGGCGCTCGAGTGCCTTGATCGCGCAATGGAGATTCATCGCGATTGTGAATTCCACCACGGCATGACGTTCTGGACATACCAGAAGGCCGAGACACTCCGGACCATCGCGCTCAGCGATGATCCTCTGCCCAGTTTTCTCGCCTCGCATGTCACAGCAATGGACCGCACCGCAATCCTCCGCCAGGCCCTTGAACTGGCTACTGAATGCGTCGACATCTGCGCGCGCCTGGGCCAGCCGTATCAGAATGCGAGCGAACTACAGGACTTGCTGGTGAGCGACCTCAGCGAGAAGTGATCCCATGTGCCGGGTTTGTGTGGAAGCGGTAGTTCAAGGTGATTAAACTTATCGAAGCCAGGGTCGCGTCTCATTCGATCTTGCCCTCGATGCTGGTTCTGGTACTGACGGATTCATCGCCCGCCTCGCCAGACGCCAAGCCCCTGGGACCCGGGGGCCGGCATCCACGATCATGCTCACCACCCGTGCGAGCAATCGGTCCCTGCTCGTATTTTCCTGCTGCTGCCGGATCGCTGCTCTCAGGACTCTCCCATCCCCCCTTTCCGTGCCCGACCTCCGCGTATTCGTCTCCTCAACCTTTCGCGATTTACAAGAAGAGCGCGA
>CAYWXV010000124.1:0-5098 GCA_964462535.1 uncultured Alphaproteobacteria bacterium | reverse complement strand
CTCCGCGTGAGCAAACCTACTTCTCTCACAACCCGGACTACTCATGAGAACGGCCACGCTTCTCCTCGTACTCCTCCTCCTCTCCGCCCCGTCATTCGCACAATTCTCACGCAAGAGCTTCACCTCTGTCAATGACCTGGCGCTTAACGGAGCGGCAAGGCTCGAGGATGGGCGCATCAGACTCGTTCCCGCGCGATCTGGTCAAAGCGGGTCTGCCTGGTTTACGACACAACAGAGTATCTCGGACGGGTTCGATGTTACATTCTCGTTTCAGATAACAAAACCCGGATCGAACTACAAGCTCCCCGTTGGCGCCGACGGAATAGCATTTGTTCTACAGAATTCGTCCACACGTGAGGGTGGGAAAGGCGGGGGTATCGGGTACGAGGGAATCCGGAACAGCCTTGCGGTCGAATTCGACACGTACGACAACAATGGGGACAAGAATCCCGAGCCGAACGACAATCACGTCAGCGTTCATTCGCAGGGAGAGGAACCGAACTCGGCGGATCACAGAACGTCGCTAGGGTGGTCGAAGAATATTCCACGACTGGCGAACGGCGCCAGGCACACCGCTCGCATTCTCTACAAACCAGGGAGGCTGGAGGTCTTTATCGATGATCTCCAGAATCCGGCCGTCACGGCTTTTGTCCGCATTGATTCTCTGATCCAGTTAACGGACGGGAAATGCTGGATGGGTTTTACCTCGGCCACGGGTCAATCGTGGGCGCAATTCGATTTACTCGATATCTCGTGCACGGTCAGCCTGACGCTGCGGAACATCCTTTTCGACAACGACCGCGCCACATTGAAGGAGCAGTCTACACCCGACCTGACACGACTGCTCAACCTTATCCAGGCAGATTCCACTATTCAAGCCGAGGTGGCCGGGCACACCGATTCCAACGGTGATGACGAGCACAACATGCAGTTGTCGACAGCACGAGCGGAGTCTGTGTGCGCGTGGCTCGCGGAACGGGGAGTGTTGCGAGGCCGCCTGACGGCGCGTGGCTTCGGAGAGACACGGCCAATCGCCGACAACGCGACCGAGGAGGGAAGGGCGCTGAATCGTCGCGTTGAAGTGCGGTTGTGGAGTGACACTCGCGAGGCAGTTCCCACCGGATCGGTGCGGCGGCGCTGACGTGTGTTGATTGGCTTACCTCCGTATGCTGATTTCCGTACTTTCACCTCCCCTCACCAAACAGGAGAACAGATTATGAGCGATTCGCACCACGAGGATCGTCGGGCCTTCATACGCCGCGTACTGCTGTCGGCGTCACTCCTTGCCGTGCCACCCAATCTGCTACTAGCGAACGACGAAGCTTGCACACCTACGACGCGAGACTACTATGGTCTTGGTCCCTACTTCCGCGAGGGTGCGCCATACCGCCAGGTAATGGCGGACGTGTCCGAGCCAGGGGAACGTCTCTTCGTCACCGGTGTCGTCTACGCAAACGATTGCATAACACCGCTGCGCGACATCATCATAGACGTCTGGCATGCCGACGATTCAGGTGCATACAGCTCCACGACCGCAGGGGAATACAAGCTCCGGACCAAGCTGCGAAGCAACGAGTCGGGGGCATTCGCGTTCGAGACCATCAAGCCGGGACGCTATCTGAACGGCGCGCAGTATCGACCGAGTCACATCCATCTGAAGGCGACGAACGATGCTGGGACGGAGTACCTGATCACGCAGCTCTACTTCGAGGGCGATCCGTACAACGAACTCGACCTGGGGTCGAACGATCCGGGGGCGGCAGCAAGGATCATTCCACTCACCTCGAACGCACAGGGGCTCCACGGCGTATTCGATCTAGTGCTGAACATCACTCCTCCGGCGGATGTAGATGACGTCCGCGGGATATCGGGACTCTGGCTCAGACAGAATCATCCCAACCCGGCAACGTCATCAACCATTGTTCCGTTCCATCTTCATAGACGAACACATGTTGAGCTGGCGATTTTCGATATGCGGGGCTCGCGAGTTCGTCTACTGGATCGAGGTGTCGCCGATTCAGGTGCCCACGCCGTCACGTGGGACTTGCTCGACGACAAGGGGAATCGCATTCCAGGCGGAACCTATCTTCTGCGCCTGCTTGTTGACGGGGAGAGTCTGACACGCGTCGTGACCGTCATGTAACGCCCAATAGTGTACATGGCCACGTTTACCACTCAACTTACCGACCGACTGGATCCCGGAAGGGTAACGTGGAGAGGAGGCCGGTTAGCCTGCATTGGATATCACACGAGCGTTGAACAATGCCACTGAATCTTGCCGACTTCGAATCGAACATCGTAGTCCGTGGAATACGTCCGGAGGACTACGACCAGATAGTCCAGTTGCAGCTTCGCTGTTTTCCGGGAATGAAACCTTGGAGCCGGGAGCAGATGGAGAGTCAGTTGAGGATGTTTCCTGAAGGACAGATCTGCATAGAGATCGACAAGCGCGTAGTCGCTTCGTCGAGTAGTCTTGTGATTGATTTTGATCTATACAGCGAGCGTCACAGTTGGGGTGAGGTCTCGGATGGGGGGTACATTCGCAATCATACACTGGACGGGGACACGTTGTATGGGATCGAGATCATGGTCGATCCAGACTACCGCGGAATGAAGTTGGCCCGTCGCCTCTACAACGCACGAAAGACTCTCGCGCGCGACTTGAATCTGATGCGGATCGTGATTGGCGGAAGAATTCCGGGTTATGCCGAGTACTCCAATCAGCTATCGGCCCGCGAATACGTCGATCGCGTGGTTACGGGGCAGCTCTACGACACAGTGTTGTCTGTCCAGCTGACCAACGGATTTACACTCAAGCGACTTATCACATCGTATCTGGAGTCAGATGTGGAGTCGTCCGGATATGCTACACTGCTTGAATGGACAAATCTGGACTATCATCCGGACCCAAACAAGAAGTACGTTGTGTCCCGCCCAGTCCGCATCTGCGCGGTCCAGTACCAGATGCGCAGGATCGGCAGTTTTGAGGAGTTTGCTCAACAGTGCGAGTATTTCATTGACGTCGCGTCGGGATATCGCGCCGACTTCGTACTCTTTCCGGAGATTTTCACGCTCCAGCTTCTATCCTTTGTCAAGGCGGAGACGCCCCACGCGGCCGTTCGGCGGCTTGCCGAATACACCCCGGACTATCTTGAACTCTTTTCCAAAATGGCGATCCGCTACAATGTCAATATTATTGCCGGATCACATTTCGTGCTGGAGAACGATCGTCTCTTCAACAATGCGTATCTCTTCAAACGGAATGGGGAGATCACACGACAGCCGAAGCTGCACATCACCCCGAGCGAACGTCGTTGGTGGGGGGTGGAGCCGGGGGATGCCATTGAAGTGTTCGATACTGACAAGGGAAAGGTCGCGATTCAGATTTGCTACGATATCGAGTTCCCCGAAGTCAGCCGTATCCTCACCGAGAAAGGGGCAAACATCATCTTCGTACCATTCTGCACGGATGAAAGACACGGTTACCTCCGAGTGAGGTATTGCGCCCAGGCCAGATGTATCGAAAACCAGATCTATGTGGCGCTGGCGGGAACTGTTGGCAATCTCCCGTTCGTGGATAACATGGATATTCAATACGCCCAGGCCGGGATCTTCACGCCTTCCGACTTCGGATTCTCGCGCGACGGAATAGCCTCAGAGTCGACTCCAAATATTGAGACTGTCATCATCAGCGATGTCGACCTCGAACTTCTCAGGAAGGGGCGCCAGAGTGGCAGCGTAATGAACTGGAGAGATCGCCGGACCGACCTTTACGAGGTGAAGCTTCATGAGAGATCGGTGACCTTGGATGAAGGCATGTCCGCAGACGGAGTTGCCCACTCACATCACCAGGAGTAGAGAATATGACCAGAGATATTCGCAATTGCCTACCCGTGACCTTCTTAGTGCTTGCAAGCCTCATCGCTGCCGTAGTCGGACCCGATCGTGCCTGGTCGCAGCAGGGAACGGAGTCCTTTGCGGCGACCCATTTTGGCGATCTACGTGGGGACGACGAGGTGGAGGTCGTGACGGATACGGCGCGCGGGCTGTTCTTCGCCCGCGTTAACGTCGGGAATAGGATGATGCGTTATCGTCTGACGGTCGGAGGTCTATCGAACATAATGTCCGCCGGTATTTACAGGGGAGGATACGGGCAGGAGGGGAATCTGGTGTACGCCCTTCCGGATCTGACCGACACTACCATGACCGTCTCCGGGCAGTGGGGGATGTCGCAGGGACAGGTCGACTCATTGCTCGCCGGATTTCTCCATGTGAATGTCTTCACAGTTGATCATCCGAACGGACATATTCGCTCGCAGATTATACCTGTTCCAAATGCGCTTACTCCCGGTATTACGTCCCGGCAGGAGCCTCATTCGGTTCTGGACACGCTCGGATACGGCGAATCGTACATTCACATCGATCAGGCGACGAAGGTTCTCTACTACTGGTTCAGGTGGCGCGATTTATCCGGACCGGTGGCCGCAGCTCACTTTCACCTGGCCCCGGTTACCGAAGAAGGGCCTCCTATCAAGACTATTGAGGTTCTTCCCAACAGTAATATCGCCACAGGTTCATGGCAGTTGGATGACACGACGTACGAGCACGTTATCAGCGGTTTTGTCTACGTGAATTTCCATACCGCTAGAAATCCGACGGGAGAAATTCGGGGGCAGATAATTCCGGCGCACATCTTCACTGCCGCTCTTGACCCCGCCAATTCCGTTCCCGGTCATGCCGATAGCTCGAATGGGGCCGGTACTGGATTTGCGGCCATTGCGCTAACGGTATTTGGCAATTACCTGGGTGGGAGCGCAATTGTGAACGGGACGACGTCCTCACCGTCGATGGCCCATGTCCACATAAGCCCCATTGGTCAGGAGGGTCCGGTGTTCCATCCGATGACGCCAGTACCAAGCACGTCCACATGGGGTGTGTTGGGTGGGGCGTCACGATATGTCTCGGACGACACGTTGGCCGTGTTTCTTTCAAACGGGGCCTACATGAACTTCCACACGCCCCTCTTCCCCCGAGGTGAGATCCGGGGACAGTTGATACCAGCCGCGACGAACCTGAGTTTTCCGACGACATCCGTTCC
>CAYWXV010000123.1:0-5123 GCA_964462535.1 uncultured Alphaproteobacteria bacterium | reverse complement strand
ACATCGCTCCACGGTGCGTGGGGGTTGGTTCCCCCGAGCATGAACTCTCGAATCACCAGTCCTTCTATGAAGGTCAAATGACCAAGCACCCACAACGTGTGGCAGCCACCGTTTGGTGTGGGGAAGACCATGGAGTGTTCACGCATGTCCTCTATGCGTGCCAACACGATTTCGGCACTCTTCCTAAGGTTCTCTCGGATGAGATCAATGGAGTTCATTGTCGCTAGACGATCTGAAGCGCCCGAGCTGCCAGTGCGTGGCGACGTCTCCCATAGAGATCTTTCGGCTCGACTCGCCCGGCTGCTCTCTCCAAAACGGGTGCAGCGTAGCGCAATTCGTCCCGCCCTTCCGGGTAATCGACTTCGCTAAGAGCAAGTACCGTGTACCAGAAGGGAAATCTGTGCCAGCGCCCGTCGCCCTGACGGTGTGACCTCAAGACCTCTCCAACTCCCTTGCGCAGCCGTTCCTCTTGACGTTCGAGACCTCCGGATAGGAGATTTCTCCACATACCGACACTACACTTGCCACAGCAGAACCAACCGATATTCGTGTTGCGTGAATCGGCATCGGAACGCCTGATGGCGTCAATCATACCCTCGTCCGCACGCTTCAGTCCCGCGCGAATAGATGCGTCTCTCACGTTCATCAACCGCAGGACGCGCATAGTCTCCTCGCCAAGAATGTGTCGAGCGGATGCCGATGTAATCCTTTCACCAGTGAAGAGGAGAATCCCCTCTGCGAGTTCGACGGAGTAGCCCGCGTATGTCCCGGAATAGGCTCCGCGCAAACCCTGACGCTCGGTGATCCATTCGGCCACCGTCTTCTTCTCACCTCCTGCGATCTTTCGCTGCTCGAACAAAGCAGCATTGATGTCATCAACGGTCTGCGATAGGCTGTTGGCGTGTATCATGGATGCATGAGATGTATAGGAAGGTCACCACTTCTGCAATGCTCACCCAAGGGTTCCGTCACCCCCCTCTCTCAGAATTGAGAGAAGGGGGGGACGGGGGGGGTGAGAGCCTGGGGTGGGGCGGAGATGGCTTGGGACAGAGAGGGAGAGGGACTCACCACAGGGGGGAATCCAACTTCCCGTCCACCTCCCTACGGTGCTGGAATCGTGTTGAACGTCTGGAGGAAGATGTTCTTGTCCTCCGGATCGGCGAGCGCATCTCCCAGTTGGGACGCCTTTGCGTATTGCTCGCGGTATAGCCCGTCTTCGCCGGCGGCCATCGCCGCCTGCGCCAGGATAGCGTGTGTGAACGCGATCTCCCAGTCCGGGGACTCGTGCGTCGTGAAGTAGTTGAACGTCTCGTTGGCAAGTGCCAGCGCAGTTGGTCCCATCCCCAACGCCGCATGCACGTGGGCCAGAAGCATCTTCGCTCGCATGTTGTGGAGTTCAGTGCCAACCTTCTGCCAGTGAAACGCGGCAGCATGCGCCGCATTCAACATTTCCTCGTTCTCCTCCTTGGTTCTCGAGGATTGCCCACCCAGGTCCCACGCGCGATTGTTGCACTCAATCGCATGCCACTGATGAGATCGCTTGAGGTCGTCGCCCGTCATTTCTGTCGCCATAATGTTCGAGGTGGTTGTAAAGAGTGAGTAGTTATGGTAAACCTGTGTGTGCGGGGATAGTGTCGTTCGCGGCGAAACATAGCGACAACGACTGTTCTGGCGTTTACCGAGCTCGACATGCATACCGAGCGGCAAGCCGGGGTACTTGCGGGGTGGTTTCGCTACAATCGCGAGGGGATATCGGAGATATCAGCGGCCAGGTTGCGCGCATACACACGATTCTCGTGCCGTTCGCCTTCAAATGAGTAGATGGACGAACCGACGTCTGCATACCCGCGCGACGCATAGAACTGAAGAGCGCGAGCATTGTAGACCCAGATCGTCATCCAGATAAACGATGCGCCTCGGTTCGTTCCCTCGCGCTCGGCAGCGCGCAGCAGCAACGTTCCAATGCCCTTTCCAACGAATCGCTCCTGCACATAGAGACGCGCTACCTCGCACGCCTTTCCAGGCGGCACAAGTGCGTGTGTCGCAGTCACATCGAGCTCAACGAATCCGACCAGATGTTTCTCCCTCTCGGCAACCAGCACGATGACACTTGGATTCGCGAGTGTCTTAGCGATGGCATCAATGGAGAACAGTGACAATATCTCGCGAGCTATTCCCGCCCGAATACCCTCAGTTGCGTACGTATCTGCGAACACTTGTGCTCCCAGCACAGCAATGCAAAGCGCGTCATCCGACGTGGCCTGTCTAATGTTTATGTCGGGAGTCACGATTTCCCCTCAGCCAGGAATTCTCTGATCGCTCGGAGCGATTCCAAATGAACAACCTTCTTCGTCGCTCGATGCGCGTCCAACAGCGTCATGACCGGCGGCTTGGATCGACGGGGATAATTCCAAATCCATTGTAGGAATTCCATGTCAACCTTCTCCGGACAACCTTGGGCCATGTCGGGTCTGCTTCTGCCGTAGTATCGTATGGCGCGCTTGATCACTCGCCAGATACAGATTAGTCTCGGGATGTCGAGAAAGATGACGGTGTCGCATTGCTCCATGCGCTCCGCAAGTGTTCCGCCGTAGTTGCCGTCCATGATCCAGCGTGCATCGTGCATGACGTCGCGCACCGTATTCTGCCATTCGGCTTTGTCCGACTCGATCCAACCCGGTTTCCAGAAGAGGGCATCGAGGTGGATTACGGGGATACCCAGTTTCTTGCCCAGCTCTTGGGCGAGCGTGGTCTTCCCGGCTCCTCCTGAGCCGATAATCAGAATGCGCTGCACTATCCCGCGAGTATCGTTTGCAGTTAAATGTGAGTAACGAGCAAAGGTGAAAGCACGAATTCTTGTCTCAGCTCATGGCCTGTATGCCTTTGCGTTGAGATGACTCGTTTGCAGTTCATCAAACCTCGAGAAGGACCTTGAGCAGATCCCACTTGGGATGCCCGGCTTCAACGAGGAAGCTGCCCATACCGAGTTCCACCGCCGGCTCGATATCGCGGATGGGATCGTCGCCGATCATTATACAGTCGGCTGGGAGAACATCGAGCATCGTCACAGCGGCAAGGAAGATCCCCGCGTGCGGTTTCCAATATCCGCAGTCGGATGGAGTGATCACCCCCATGACATGTTCGCGCAAACCAGTCAGGTCGACTTTCCGATTCTGCTGCTCTCGTTCGCCGTTGGTGACAATGACCTTCGGGACATGGAGCGTTGCGGCAAGGAATTCGTCAACACCGGGAAGGAGCCGACAGGAATTCTCGTAAGCGTCGACGAAGGGGGTGAACGCTTCATCCGCTTCAGCGTCGTTCATCGAACGACCGAGGAATTCACGAACACGATCTCGGCGTTGTTCCTGAAATGAGACCCGGCCACTCTCGAATCGCAGCCAGTGCCGGCGTGAGATCGCGCGCCATCGATTCAATACATCGTCGATGGATTCGCCGGTGGCTCTCACCCCCCGGCCCTTCCGCCGGCCCGCCGTGATGGATCTCTCAATACTGAGAGAGGGGGAGTGGGAATCAGGTTCGCCTGACGCGTCGCCGACACCGATGCCATGGAAGGCGAGGAACGCGTCGAGGGCTATGCGTATGGCGGTTCGGTCGTCAAGGAGCGTGTCGTCCAGATCGAGGAGGAGTGCTTTCATGGAGTGTTCAGCATGTGTCTCCCTCTGAAAACGCAAGGAGCGAAGACTCACTACCAGACCTTCGTTTTGGTGACTCTACATTGAATACACTCTTCAAACTACAGCGGATCGTTTATCCTAAATCCCAGAGGGTGCTGACCGGAAGTGCCCAGAGATTGGTGTCGAAGCGGATGGCCGTGTCGCCATCATAGAGCACGACGCCGGCAGCGAACCGATTGCCTGCGACACCACGCAGTTTGCGCAGTCCTCGAAAATCCCGCTCTCTCACGGACGACGCCCCTTTCACCTCGATACCCGCAAGTGTCGACGCGCTTCGCTCCGCGACGATATCGACCTCGAAGCCATCCCGGTCACGATAGTGGAAGAATCGAATGGGAATCGCACGACCACTCGCTTGGCGGCGCAATTCCTGCAAGACAAACGACTCGAAAAGTGAGCCGAGCCGGGTTCGATCCTCCGCAAGGTTCTGAGCATCTACACCGAGAAGGGCGCAGGCGAGGCCGGTATCGCCAATGTGGAGCTTTGGTGTTTTCACTAATCGGCTCAACTGATTCGAATGCCATGGGGTCAGACGTTCAACCAGAAAAACGCGCTCCAGCACAGTGACATAGTCATTGATCGTTTGCCGTGACTGATGGAAAGGAGCAGCAAGGTCCGACGCGTTGAAGAGCGAGGCTGTGTTTGCCGCCGCATAGGAAAGGAGGCGTGGAAGCACATTGAGCGAGTGAATGCGCGCTACGTCCTGGACATCGCGTTGGATCTGAGTTTCCACCAGATCGCGATACCACGCTTGTCGACGTAGGGTAGATCGTCGTGCGAGTGCCGCCGGATAGCCGCCGGATGCTATCAGATCGGTGAGCGATCCGCGATTCCCTTCGGAAAGACGTGTGCGGAACCGGTTGTTGAACAGTGCCTCGATGAACCGGGAGCGGACACGTTGGAGTTCCACCTGTGATAGTGGATGCAATTGCAGAATGGCAAGCCGCCCGGCGAGTGATTCGGAGAGCCGCGGAACAAGCATCACGTTTGTGGAGCCGGTCAGGATGAATCGCCCTGCCGTACGTCGATGATCAATCGTCCGCTTCAACGCTGGAAAAATCCATGGAACACGCTGTACCTCATCGAGAATCACGCGCGTCGGGAGAGCCGCGACAAACCCCTTTGGATCGTTCTCGGCCGCATCGCGCGCACCGTCATCGTCGAAGGAGATATAGGCGAACCCACGCGCTTTCCCTACGTCGAGCGCCAACGTGGTCTTTCCCGTTTGGCGTGGACCTTGAATCAGGACTGCTGGTGAATCTTTAAGCGCCTCACGAAGACGAGGCGCAAGTAGACGAGGATAGGGTTCAGGTTGTCGTGACATGCGCGAATCTACGGGCGAATACGGCTGATTGCAAGAATCACAGTCGGCTGATTGCAAGAATCACAGTCGGCTGATTGTCGAAATTCTATGGAGCAACAATCTTG
>CAYWXV010000122.1:0-5150 GCA_964462535.1 uncultured Alphaproteobacteria bacterium | reverse complement strand
TCCCACTCCCCCCTCTCTCAGCATTGAGAGAGGGGGGCCGGGGGGGTGAGAGCCTCGGGCCCGGGCGGTGAGAGCCAGGGGCCGGGGGAGAGGGCCACGGGCCAGGGGGAGAGGGCCAGGGCGGGAGAGAGCCACCCGCAAACCACACACGCCATCAACAGCAAATCACTCACCACCATGCCATATCTCGTCTTCGACATCGAGACCGCACCACTACCGTTCGAGGAATTCGACGACGCACAGCGGGAATACCTTACAAGAGGGGCCACGACTGAGGAAGAGCGTCAGGAGAAGATCAACCTGTTCTCGCTCAACCCTTTGACGGCCCGCGTTGTTGCGCTTGGAATGCTCCACATCCGTTCCTTGGACGACGAGCCGCAGGGTCACATCTATTCGAACCATGGTCCCGGAGGAACGCCGGAAGAGGGTATTCTCTCCGACGGCTCTCAGTGGAAGTCGATGAGCGAGGAAGAGCTCTTCCGGAAATGGTGGAACGTGCTGGGGGCCGCACGGTCGGGTGGGGGCCGATATGGTGACCAGAGCCTCCATCTGATCACGTTCAACGGCCGCGGTTTCGACTGCCCGTTCATGATGCTTCGCTCGGCGGTTCTCCGTGTCCGCCCGTCGAGGAATCTGATGGAGGGGACTCGGTTCAACACACCAGGTCAGACCGATCTTGCCGAGGAGTTCACCTTCCACGGCTTCGACAAGAACGGGGCCATGCGTCGTTTCAACATGGACTTCTATTGCAGGACGTTCGGCATACACTCGCCGAAAGCGGCGGGCGTCACCGGATACGACGTCCCCGATCTGTTCCGTGATGGAAAGCACCGCGATATCGCGGAGTACTGCATGCGTGATGTCCATGCCACGTGGGAGCTCTACAAGGTCTGGAAGGAGTATCTAACCGTGACCTGACGCGGTCGGTTTTACCTTGCATGATCCCCTCGATCGTCTCTAATTGGAGCCCATTCCTCGGCCAGGTCGACCATAATGCGCGGACCATTGGTGGCCCTCGGAACAGCCCCGACTCAACGAACGCGCTGCCGTGTTGGTCGGCTTATGAACATCTCAGCTATGATGACTCCCTTCGGCATCCATAAGCATCGCCTTTCGGTCGCAACCATCGCGGCTGCGTTCCTGACGGTTTTCGGCGCACCTGTTTCGGACGCTCAGACCCACGCCGAACCATGGACGGTCGTTTCGTCCGACGGACGATCGCTTGTGATCGATATCCATCCCGGTGTCCGCTTGGATACGCTCTCCAATGGTCTGCTCCTTCCCGTTATCGAGGGGGGTGTCGTCGGTAACATGGAAACCCCGGGTGCCCCGATGCGGTTTGTACTCCGCTGCCCGCTTGGTCTGCCGGCCCCGTCAGGGAACAGGCTGGAGGTCGTGAGCATCGAGTACGGCTCGCCCGTGACCGGCAGGATTGCTCCAGTTCCACGGATGACCGTTTCGCGCGATGGTCTTGTCGCCCCCACCTATGTAGTCGATGAAGCGGCCTACGCCCGTCCCGCAAGCGCCGATCCGACCGCCGAGCTTCTCTACGACGGTATCGCGAGCGATCTCCATGTCGGCGCAATCGTTGTCGCGCCGCTCGTCGTCGATCCCATCCGTTCCACCATCCGTCCTCTTCGTTCGATCCGCGTTCGCGTTACATACGCGTCATCCTCGCCGACACCTGTCCCCGTCCGCTCGACGATGATGACTCGCGCGGCACTCGTGAACGGAGCGGTCGCCCCGGCATGGACCCTTTCGCTTGGTCGTCCGTTCTCGAACGCCCTCCCGAAAGGATCGCGGCTGTCGGCGGCCCGCGCCTGGCTTCGCGTCGATGTGAAGGATGAGGGGCTCTATCAATTGACGGCGGAGGATTTCCAGCGTGGCGGCATCGATCTCTCGACAGTCGATCCCGGCCGGATCGCGATTTACGGACGGAGCGGCTTGGATCTTCCCGAAGCCGTGTCGCAGGCGACGAACAACACGATGAAGCAGATCCCGACGATCGTCGAAGTGAGCGGCGGTCGCGTTCAGCGCGTCCTGTTCTACGGTGTCGGTCCAACGGGTTGGATTTATCGCACGCAGACCGACACGGTCCCGACACACGTCACCAGTCCGTACGTCCGCTTCAATTCCTACATCGTCGCGGTCGACGGCGATCCGGTCCGGCAGTTCGACCGGAAGAACGCGCCGGGGGGAACGACGACCGATGTGACCTGGGGCTACACACGTCTGATCTACGAAGAAGAGAAGTACAACGCCGTTGGCATCCTGGGACAGGGGGGATCCGGGAGAGACTGGTTCTCGTCACAGTTCACAATCGACGGCGGACGCTCCACCGATACCCGTGTGTATGAACTCCCCCTCTCGGAACTCGACCGGGGACGCGATATCCTCTATCGTGTCCGTGTAGCCAACGCGGCTCGGAGCGAGAGCGGCGGCGGCTCGTCGACGTTCGCCTTCAGTCAGAACGGCGCGCAGTTCGGAACGCCGATTATTATCAACTCGGTTTCCGGGGAATCGATCGCCCTTGCACAGAGCAGACTCTTCGCGGGACCAGCCTCGTCCGTTCAGGGGGATAATCGGAGCATGCTTGGTGTGACGTTCACCAATCAGAAGATCGGATCGGGTTATCTCGATTGGTATGAAATCCACTACGGTAGGAGGCTGGTGGCTGCGAACGATCAGATCCGTTTCGACGCGCCGTCGGGGTCCGGCGTCGGACGATACGTGGTGTCGAATTTCTCGAACGACGATATCATCGCGCTCGATGTCACCGATCCGGTCAATCCGGAAATGGTGGCAGGGGGGGCATCGAGTGGAAGCTACATTTTCACGGATGCTCTCTTCCCGGCCCGGACGAACCGGGGTTATTATCTGGCGACACGGAATTCCGCCCGTCGTGTCGAAAACGTGTCGTCCGCCCCCTTCGCCGATCTCCGTGGAAGAAATCTCGATGTCGATATGATCATCGTCGCCGCCGACGATCTGAAGGATGTCGCGCGGAAATATGCCGACTACCGGAATTCGTCGGGAGATATCAGGACGGCGATGGTCACCTGCGGCGAGATCTACACCGAGTATTCGAACGGTCGTCTGGACCCGACAGCGATTCGTGATTTCGTCGCCGACGCGGTCAGTCGCTGGACGCGCAAACCGACCCACCTCCTTCTCTTCGGCGACGGCAGCTACGACTACCGGATGATCCTGACACGGCAGGCCCCGCTTGTTCCGCCGTACGAGACGAACGACGGCGACGCCTACGATCATATCAACTCCAGTTCCTTCGACGACTATTTCGTCCGCGTCGTCGGTGACGATCGGATCGTCGATCTCGCGGTCGGAAGGATTCCGGCGGAGAACGAGGAAGAGGCCGAGGCGATTCTTGAGAAGACGAAGCGATACGAAAGCAATACCAATTTCGGTCTCTGGCGTCAGAACGTGATCCTTGCCGCCGACGATGATTATCCATTGCAGGATGGCGGCGGATTCACCGGACAGTCCGAGGCATTGTGGCGCGATCTGATACCGAACTGGGTGGAGCCGATCAAGCTCTACCTGGCGAATTATCCGGCGCCGACGGTCGGTGTGCGGAAGATTCCGGCGGCCGAACAGGATCTGGAACTCTATATGGATCGGGGCGCCGTCATCACCAACTGGGTCGGTCATGGAAATCCGAATGTCTGGGCGCACGAGGGGTTGCTGGAGAAGGAGAAATTCATCAATCGTCTGACCAACGATTCGGTCCTGACCTACGTCGCGGCGGTGACGTGCAATTTCGGATACTTCGACGACCCCTCCGTCCTATCGGGGGGCGAACTTTTCCTGCAGACGCCGCACGGTGGCGCGATCGCGGTGATGACGGCGACGCGAGCGGTCTATATCCCGCCGAACGAACGATTGATGCGCCAGCATTTCAAGTATCTCTTCTCGCGCGATGCCGGTGGAAGCCGCTACGTCACGATCGGGCAGGCGCTCAACCTGATGAAGCTCCAGGGCTCGGGTGATATCAGCAACGACGAGAAGTTCTTCTTGCTGGGCGATCCCAGCCTCCGATTGAATCTTCCGGGAGATTCCGTCGAGGTGACGGCGATCAACGGGACGAACGTCGCGACCGATACAGCCGTGATCGGCGCGTTGTCGGTGGTGACGATCGAAGGGCGGATACGGAACACGGACGGCACGCCCCGCGACGACTTCAACGGGACCGCCGTCGTCTCGCTCTACGACGCGGACCGCACGCTCACGCTCGATGCCGGCACGACCTATCCGAAGGTCCTCTATTACGGCGGTCGGTTGTTTCGCGGACCGGCGAACGTGGTCAACGGACGGTTCACGATCACCTTCCGCGTGCCGAAGGACATCGCCTACGACACCGCGACCGGACGTGTCCATGTCTATGCCTATAACAACGGGGAGGATGCGTCGGGGATGACTTCGCGCATCAAGATCTATGGATCGGACAACTCGCCGGTGACCGACAAGAGCGGACCGGACATCAAGATCTTCATGGACGATCGGAGCTTCGGTCCGGGCGATCTTGTCTCGACCGAACCGGTGCTGATCGTCGACCTCTCCGATACCAGCGGGATCAACTCGTCGGGGGCCGGTCTGGGGCACAGGATCGAGGCCTGGTTCGATGGAAGCCCGCAGGCGATCGATCTGACCGACAGCTATCAGACCCTTGCGACCGATTATCGACAGGGCTCGGCGCAGAAGAGGATCCTGGAACTCGCCGCGGGCCAGCACTCCGTCCGCGTCCGCGCGTGGGATATCTATAACAATCCCTCCGAGGCGACGACCTATTTCCGGATCATGGAGCCGGCCGAGGAGAAGCTCCGCGTGGTCGATGTAGTGAATTATCCGAACCCGATGGAGCGGGAGACGCAGTTCCTGTTCCGTCACAATCAGAACGGGCCGCTGGATGTCGACATCGATATCTACACGCCGGCCGGAAGGAAGATCCGCCACCTTGAAGCGCGCAGCGTCACCGATCGATTCGTCCGCGTCCCCTGGGACGGCACCGACGCCGACGGAGAGTCGATCGCCAACGGCGTCTATCTCTATCGGCTCCGCGTCCGCATCGTCGGCGACGACACCCGGAGCTTCGAGACGATCGAGAAGGTGGCGGTGGTGAGGTAGTCCGTGGC
>CAYWXV010000121.1:1509-5215 GCA_964462535.1 uncultured Alphaproteobacteria bacterium | reverse complement strand
ACAACAACTCCGTTCATGCCGAGAACCTGGCCGGCATTGCTCCTGACGCGCCGACCTTCGTCGTCTACGAGCGCGACAGCTCGGTCTTTATCCGGTGCCGTCGCGATGGGAAGTGGCTGCGTGAATACATGCTCTCCGATTCTGCCGACACCATCAGCGATGGCGTCCAGCGTGCCGCTCTGAACTTCAATCCCGCCATCGCCACTGTCCGTACTCCGATCTTCGGATACTCTCCGTACCAGTCGCAGACCGCTCTGGTCGTTTGGGAACGACGGGATATCAACAATCTGCGATCCGTCGAGGCGCTCTGGCTCGACAGTCTTCACGGGGACTGGAGCAATGCACTGATCGATTCGCAACGCTATCATCTCAGTCGTCCCAGACTCCTTCCCGACAATGTCAACATGGCTCCTGCGGTCGTGGGGGTTCCGGGAGGATACGTCGTGGCATTCGCGCGGCCCGACTCCGGTATTTCGTTGATTGCTGTCCGGGATAGTTTCTTCGTCATCGGCGACGAGATCGTCGGGCTGGGCGTCGATACGATGGAGGTCAACAACATCTACTCTCCCTTCGCGCGCGACAGCATTGTTGCGGGAGCCGTCGCCCGCTGGCCGACGCTCGCCTCGGTCCCTCTCTGGGCACCTCTTCCAACTGACAGTGCTCAGTGGGATTTCCGGCGAGGGCCCTGGTACACGTGGTTCAGTACACCCAGCGAGGGGGATATCTGGTCCGTGCCCAACACACCGGAGCATTATGCTCCATTCTGGGTCGTACACCTGGCCTATCAGCAGGGCGAGGAGGACGAGGGGATAGGGCAGCAGATCATCCATCACGTGATCGGCATCCAATTCCAGCCGAACGATGAACTGCAGATCAGAATGATCGGATCGCGCCCGGAGCACGTCTCGCGGAATCTCCGTCAATGCACGTTCCTCCATCCGTCGATCGCCGCCGATTCCATCCGCGTCGGTGTGGCATTCGAAGCTCGAAGCGAGGATAAGGCGATTGCTCTTCGTTTCCGGAACTCGTACGACTCCCTGGGAATCTGGGTCCCGATCCCTAACGCCTGGGCATGGTCGCGGGCGCCGTACTACTGGGGTGATTATCGCATCCTGAATGGAGGCGAGAATTCGGTCTTCGCAGGCCAGGAGCCGAACGTCTATGTCCGTCCATCGGTGACCGAGTTCCCGGCGCAGAACGGGACGCTCCTGACGACAGCGGCGCGGGGAATGCTCACCTGGCAGTGGAAGAATCCACCCGACTCCGCAGCCAACGCTACCATGCTCTACCGCTACGGCGCGCGACGCATGATCCGGGGAAACGATGGGCAGGATGTCACGATGATGTTCGCGCCGTACGTGGTCGGCGGTTTCGACACGACCTACGGTGCGACGGAAATCGTTCGCCGCGGTCCCGACGCGGAGAAGTTCGTCCGCATCAATCCGCTTGGAGACTCGGCTGGGTACTATCCGATTGTGCTGGACAGCCTCTTCGGACAACAGGGACTTCTCTCCGGTGGCGAGAGCGCAAGCATCTACCCCCACTTTCAGGCTGTGCCAGTGTTGACAAGCGCATGGGATCCGCAGCCCGACACGTGCAGTCCGATCCGAAAGGGATTTCGATGGGGATACCGGATTCAAGGTGAAGGCGGAGGAGACAAGAAGCCGGACCTCTCCCCCTGGTTCTTCTCGAATCCTCAACCCGACGAGTCGTTCGTCGATTCGATCACGGCGGTGCAGCGGGTCGTGCGCACATCGGTCTTCCATCCCGACACGACGATCGTCACGCTGGAGATCCGGCGTCTTGGCAACGACAGCCTGAAGACGTGGCTGAACACTCAGCCGTACGATTCCATTCTTGGACGAAGCGCGGATGTCGGCGGCTATTTGGAACTGGTCCGTGTCTCGGACAGTTCGGTGATATGGAGCGGCGACACGTTATGGGGACGAGAGGTGGCTGACTCGATGCTGATGGACGTGGTGACGATTCCGATTGACACTGCCTCGATCGACACTGCTGGTGTTTTCATCCGTGCCGTTCCAGTCTGGACCAGTAGTCTCGATCTTGAATTGGAGGTGGCGTATCTGATCACGGGTGACCCGAATCAGATCCCACCTCTTCCCAAGCGGATCGTACCGGGCGAGTCGAACAGTGCATTTTCCGATACGTCGTTGCAGGTCCGCGTCATTCCGAATCCGATACGTGATGGGAAGGGGATCGTGGTGGTGCGAAGTCATCGGATGGAGCGGATCGTCGTCCGCCTGTACGACGGTCGCGGTCGACAACTGGCTGTGATCGGCGAGTTCACGCCGGACGGTCCGGGCGAGTACGCGGCTCCAATCGACGCCAGTCGGCTCAATGTGGGCATGTATACCGTTGTGGCAGAGCAGGCGAAGGAGCAGGCGACTGTATCCGTTCCAGTCGTGCGGTAGGGAGACGGCATGTCGTCTCCAGCGCGGCATCCTGCGGCATTCTGCGGTGTACGGACACGACATGTCGTCTCCGTACGAATGAAGCAATCGAACCGAATCAACAAACAACGAACAAGGCGGAAGAGCGTCGGTCTCTTCCGCCTTGTTGCATGAACGATGTGGGAAGTGGGAAGAACAGCTACGTCACCTTCCCGCTCATCAACACCGCCACTGGTTTCAACGCGTCGACGTTCTCGCAGACGATCTTGATCGTCGAGGTGATGGGGACGGCGAGGATCATTCCCCAGACGCCCCACAACCATCCCCAGAAGATGAGGGCAAGGAGGATCAGCACCGGGCTCAGGTTCAGACTCGACTGCATCAGCTTCGGCTCGACGACGTTCCCCATCACGTTCTGCGCCACGATCAACAGCACCAGAGCCAGTATCGGTTTGGTCAGCGTGTCGAATTGAAGGAGGGCGGTAAGGACCGGAAGGATCGTCGCGAAGAGCGATCCGAAGTTCGGGATGTAGTTCAGAAGGAAGGTGAGAAGTCCCCAGACCACCGCGAAGTCGACACCCAGAATCAGCAGGATGATCGTCGTCAGTGTCGCCGTCGCCAGACTCACCAGCGTCTTCGCGATCAGATAGCGCCGCACCTGCACGTCGATGTTCCGCAACATCGCTCCGATCTTGTCAGACTGTCCACCCGCGAACGCCTTCTTCACCTTGATGTCCATCTCACCCGCCGCCGAGAGCATGAAGAGCATGAAGAGAAAGACCAGGAAGGCGTTGGATAGACCGGTCAGAAGAGTGTCGACGCTCTGCGTCGCGATCGACGTGAGCGTCGAGACCTGCACCAGTTCGCGCGCGTCGATCTGACTCATGTCTCCCCCCATCGACTCGACGATCGACGTCACGGCGACAAGCCCCTTCTCCGCGAGCCCCGTCAGTCTGTTCTGATAGCTGGGAAGATTCTCCTGGAACGACTCGATGCTCGGAGCGATCAGCAATGTCAATCCCAGCGCCCCGCCGGCGACTATCGCCACCACCGCAAGCAGGGCCAGGGCGCGCGGCACCTTGTGATGCACCAGCCAGAGGACGATCGGCTTGAAGATGAACGAGAGAAGAAGGGCGATGACGAAGGGAAGAAGAACCGACGTCAGCAGATAGAGAACCGTTCCAAGCAGAACGACAACGATCGTCCCCAGGAACAGGTTGGTGATGCGGAGGTCGGAGACAGGTTGCTGAGACATGGTCGACGAGTGGGGGGTGGGAGAATTAGGAATGAGGAAT
>CAYWXV010000121.1:0-1409 GCA_964462535.1 uncultured Alphaproteobacteria bacterium | reverse complement strand
GCCAATGAGGAATTGGGGAGGCGGTTGGCAGAGCCGATTCCGAATGGCGAACGGTTCAGCAGAACCAATGTGGAACCGGGAGCGGGAGAACTCAACGTTCTACCAACCACTATCAACTATCTGCTGGCTATCTTCGCGCAATCTATTTGACTTCGGCATGCCCTGCTCCTTCCGCTTTCTCCTTCCGCGTGGACGGCTTGCCAGCATAGGCCTTCCCTGCGTCCTTCTCATCCTGATCCTCCTTCCGTCCCCCATTGAGGCGGAACAGGTAGTGACTGATCGAACCGAGCTCCGGTACGACCAGCGGCCTTCCCGTGTCCGGACATGGCGCGGCAAGATACAGCGGCGTAAGAGCATTCGGCGCAGAAGCGTGCGACGTCCTTCGATCCGTCGTCGATCTGCCTCGCGTGTTCGTTCGGCGAACAGAAGCAGGCGTGTTGCCAGTCGTCCCGCTATCCGCCGTCCGACCGTCAAACGCTCGATTCGCGCGCGGTCGCGATCAACGGCCGTGCGATCGTCCACCAGGAAATCGCATCGCCCATCAGCCCGTCTCGCCCGCAGTCGCAAGCGGACACGCAGCACCAGCACACGTCCCAGGGTTGCGCACTCGACGTCGCCGAAAACCTCACGCACGACACCCGAACGTTCGGCTCCACGAGACTCCACGCTCCGCGCGCAACGGACCAGGGAACCAAAGCCGGTACAGACGCCAAAGCCGGTGCAGACGCCGAAGCCGAAGGTTGTCCAGGAAAAGAAGAAGATCGAGAAGCCGGTGGTGGAGCCGTATCAGCCGAACTCACCGTGGGTGTCGGCGAACAGATGGCGTGGTCTGGTGCGACGCCACATTGCCGAGGAGTCGCCGGGACTCGCGGCGCGAACCGAGATCTATCCGAACCTCGGCATGCTTCTTCGCTCTCTCCCGGACGATGGTGAAGTCCGTGTGCGGAATGGCATCTATGTCGGTAAGAACGCTTACCCGCATGACGAACGATTGCCGGAAGAGACCAGAAACGTTCAGGTCGATTGCTGGCTGCATGGTGTCCGGCAGGACACGACCAATCTGAAGTTTGAAGGGAATCTCGAACTCCTGGTCGGCACCACCGACGACCCGACGACCGCGCGATTCATGATCGCCGAAATCCCCGCCGGTCGTGATCTGCCTGGCGAGCCGGGAACATTCGAACCCGTTCGACAACAGCTCCGCGCAATGTTGGGATCGTACGCCATCGGTCGTGAATTCAAGACCATGATCCCGACACGTATCCTCGTCGAAGGCTCTCTCTTTTTCGACGGCTGGCGCAGCCTCACCTCACCCACCAACACCACCGGACCATCCTCCCCACAACTCGCAACCGTCTGGGAAATTCAACCCGTCGTCTCGCTTCGAGGGAGATGACGAGCAAGGATGA
>CAYWXV010000120.1:1352-5441 GCA_964462535.1 uncultured Alphaproteobacteria bacterium | reverse complement strand
GAGAGCCGGGGGCCTTTAGCGGACAATTCGCACCGGCACAGCATGGCGTGTCTGGTGACCCGCGGTCCCCGTCGTTCCAAGCACCACCCTGTACGATCCCGTCGGCAGGCCGCGCACATCCAGACCTATGCGATATCTCCCCTTCGTCAGCAGAGCGTCGATCATCGTTCGAACCTCGCGTCCGGTCGCGTCGATCAACACCATCTCCGTTCGCACGTCCTCTACCACTTCGTACTCAACCAACATCACTTCCGACACGGGATTCGGTCGCACGCTCTTGATGCCGAAGTCGCCGTCGGCGTTCACAAGACGTGTTCCACCCTCACGACATAGATCGGTCAGCGCGAACTCGCCATCCTCGATTGTCGTTCGCGCGATGCCACCAGTGACCTCCACGTTCTCCAGTCTCACAGGTGTCCGTTCAGCGTTCCCCAGTGTTGCGACGAACTCAATGTCCACGATGGTGGCCTCCAAGCCGATGGTCGTGAGGTCGATGTCAATCGGCACGACACGATCGTTGCCTTCGATCGTTCCCGATGAGGTCGTCCCGCGCGGATGCATCAATGTTCTGTTGAAGCGGAGTTCGCCTCGGAGCCGCGTCACGCCTGAAGGATCGATCTTCGTCCCGGTGATCGTAATCGGAATCGTGAACTCGTCTCCCGTCCCCGCACTGACACGTCCCACTACTACATGTACGTCGGCCGTGTCCGGTCCGGTCCCCGGATCCTTCGGCGTCACCGTGACTGTTATCGGAGCCGACACGCCGCGGCACCCGTTGCTGTCTGTCACGTCGACACCGTACGTCCCCGACGTCTTAACAGCGATGCGTCGCGTCGTACGACCGTCGCTCCAGCGATAGGTGGAGTAGTCGGCCTCCACTTCGATGATGACGGAATCGCCGTCGGTGAAATCGATGGGACCGAGTGGTTGTATGATCGGAACGGGATTGCTCCATTCCACCACGCCGACATCGTCGGAACGCCCTCCGCAACCGCTCGAGTCAGTAACGGCGACGTTGTATGATCCTGCGGTCCGTATGATGATCCGTCGGGTCGTCGCGCCGGTCGACCAGAGATAGCTGGCGTAGCCTGCGCCGGCATCGACGATGACCGAGTCACCGGAACAGAATCCAATAGGTCCCGAAGGCGTGATCACCGGGCGCAACTGCGATCCCACCGTCACATCGAAGATGTCGCTTCGCCCGGAGCACCCTATGCTCGTCCGTTCCTCGACATCGACCGTCCCTCCGCCGCTCGCGCCCCACAACACGGTGATCTGTTCGCTCCCCTGTCCCGATTGAATCGTTCCCCCGATCACGTTCCATGTATAGCTCGATCCGACGTTCAGCGTCGTGCCGTAGACGGCGATACCGTTGCGACAGACTTCGGACGGACCCGTGATCTGGGGATGGGGAGGGGCGTGAATGGTGACCGTCACTGGCGCCGAAAGTCCCGTGCAGTTGTTCGTGTCAACGACGCTCACGGTGTACACACCCGACCGCGACACAGTCAGGTATCGTCCCGTCGTGCCGTCGCTCCATTCGTAGCCGACGAATCCGGCGCCAGCATCGAGTGTCATTGTCGACCCCTCGCACAGATCGGTGGGACCGAGCGGAGTGATTATCGGTTCCGGGTTGCTGGTCGCCGCGATGGTCAGAGGCACCGACGTGCCGCTGCAGCCGTCCGCGTTCCGCACAGTCACTCGATAGACCGTTCCCGGCTTCGCCCAGATCGTCCGCGTTGTCTCTCCGGTAGTCCAGGAGTATTCGGCGTAGCCAGCTCCGGCGTCAAGTTCCACCGAATCGCCAGGACATGCCGTGAGACGTGAGGCGGTGATTCGGGGAAGCAGACTCGTTCCGATTGTCACGTCCAGTGTCGTCGTCGAATCGCATCCTGTCGTTGGATCGGTGACGGTCAGCGTCACGCGCCCCGATCCACCAAGGCCCCATGCGATCATCGCGGTCGAGTTCGTGGTTGGGCCTACGAAACTCCCTCCATTGCTGAGACTCCATTGATACTGAAGCCCGGGTCGTGAAGGGGCAGTGTAGACACCACGGGTCGCGGCGCAGATTTCCTCAGGTCCGGCGATGCTTGCCGGTGGTCGCGGCACGACGTTCACGTTGATTGCAGTGGAGTTCCCGACACATCCCTCAAAGCTCGTCACCTGCAATGAGTACCATCCGGAACTCCGCACAACGATGCGCGGCACCGTGTCGCCGGTCGTCCATCGATATGTCTTATAGAGTCCGGCGCCGGCATCCAGTACAACTGAGTCTCCCTGACAGAGAAGGGGTGAGCCAATGATGCGAACGTCGGGCATAGGCACAGCATACTCGGTCAGGCCGATCGGATCCGACGTGACCATGCATCCGTTCGTGTCCGTCACGGTGACCGTGTAGGCGCCAGCGAGCCGACCCCATATCGTGCGTGTCGAATCTCCCGTGTTCCAGCGGTAGCGTGTGAATCCCAGCCCCGCATCCAGAAGGACGCTGTCTCCAGAACAGAAGAGTCGCGGACCGTGCGCCGTGATCTGGACCGACGATCGTGGGTAGCGTTCGACGACGACCGTATCCGATCCGTTCGAGCAGAGATAGAGATTGTAGACGCGGCCCCAATATCTCCCCGGTCCGACACGGATCAAGCTTCCGCTCGATCCATTGCTCCAGTCGACGCGATAGTAGGGGAGTCTCATCTGCAACGTCGCCAGGCTGTCGGCGCAGATGCGAACCGTATCGGGTCCGATAATGTCTCCCCGTGTCGGGACTGGATTGACCTGCACCGTCACCGGCTGCGCGATGCCGCTGCACCCGTTCGTATCCATCACCTCCACGCTGTACGTTCCGCTGGTCCTCACTACGATGTTCTGTGTCGTTAGTCCATTCGACCATCGATACGATCGAACGCCGGTCGCTACGGCACGAAGCGTCACGCTGTCCCCCTGGCACAACGTCAATGAGCCGATCACCTGTATCGCAGGCCGGGGGCGGGGATTGACAACGACGCTGACCCCCTCCGACGATTCACCACAACCCACCGCATCCTGAACGTAGACGGTATAGAGACCGGGGTTCTTAACGACGATCGCCTGTGTTGTGTCGTTGGTCGGTGTCCAGCGATAGAGGGCGAATCCGGGAGGGGCGCGCAGGATGATGCTGTCGCCGGCGCAGATGATGGTCGAGTCGGACGTGGTGATACGAGGGACGATGCCGGCGCAGAGACGGGCGACAAAGACATCGAGCAACGTCCCCGCAGTCGTGTTCAACGAAGTCTGGAAGGCATTCCGCGTCGGGAAGTTCAGACTCTTCGTTATCCCGTAGATGTAGATGCTACCTGTTCCGTCCGCCGCCAGGCCGGCGCCCCAGTCCTGATCGTTCCCTCCCAGGTAGGTGTCGCTCAACAGTGAACCGCTGCTGTCAAGTTCCAGGACGAACGCGTCATACGATCCACCACCGAAGGTTCCCTGAAACGGACTTCGACTCCGAATCAGATCGGTGCTGTTCGACAGCCCAACAATCTGGGATGTTCCGTTGGGAAGGGCGAAGAGGGATGTAGGCAATTCCGCGCCGCTTCCACCATAGTATGTGCACCAGTCCAGCCCGCCGGTGGGTGACAGACGTGCGACAAAGGCATCATAGAAGACAGGGCTGGTGTTCAGCGAGGGTTGAAGGGAGGATGGTGTAGTCGGGAGGTTTGAGCTTGTGGTCCGCCCGGTTATGTAGATGCGATTCAGCGCATCGACATCGATGCTCGTGATATCGTCGATTGCACCACCACCGAAGTAGGAGCCCCATCGGCGGGAGCCAAGCGTGTCAAACTCCATGACCACCCCCTCGAACGCATCGATGGCGCCTGGCGTCCAGGTTGATCGGTACGTTCCCGCTGTCGTTGGGAAGCTGGTCGACTCCGTGCCGAATCCGAGGACGACGCCTCCGGTACGATTGATGGACAGACCGGTGTTCCAGTCGCCCACCGTCGTACCAATGAACGTACCCCACAGACGATTGCCGTTCAGATCGAAGCGCATCAGGAATGCATCGGTGATCCCTCCGAACGTGCTCTGGAAGGCCCCGGCGGTCACGGGGAAGTTTGA
>CAYWXV010000120.1:0-1252 GCA_964462535.1 uncultured Alphaproteobacteria bacterium | reverse complement strand
AGCGACGTAAATGAGACGACGTAGGCATCCTGTATGCCCGAGGATCCCCCCGCCGTCGTCTGAAATGCGCCGACCGTCACCGGAAAGTCAATCGATGTCGTTGTTCCCGTGATATAGACGTTGCGCACGGAATCGAGACAGAGTCCGCGACAAACCTGCGCACCGCCAAGACTGATGCCCGGGAATGCCGCAAGATCGTTGTTCGATCCGCCGTAGTAGGTCGACCAGACGATCTGCGGATCGATGATCAACGGCCGATCACTATCGTACTCTCCAACCATCAGTCGAAGGTCTCCATCACGCAACTCGTATCGCGCGACAATCGAGTCTTCGTTCCTACCTCCCTGATACGCGATCGGTGGAGCGTCGCGCAGATCACCGACGGACGTGCCAATCCGCACGCCACCACTCTCATCTAATTCGATAGCGTCCGCGCCGACGTAGCGAAGACGGATCGATCCCACATTCCCCTCCGGTCGAACGACGAAATCATACTTCAGCCCGGCCCCCTCGCTTCGCAACACCAGATCGACGCCACGCCAGAGATCACGCAGCACAAGAGAGTCGCACCAACGCAGTCGTTCAATCGGTGCGACATCCCCCTTGTAGATATTGATGTAGTCGCTCGACTCGCCATGCTCCTCGATCGCTCCATCTGTCAGCGCATCGACGAAGAGGAAGTCGACGCGATGACCCCGGATCGTTGACCGATGCGTGCCGAACGGCCATGACGGAGTGAGAGGGGTCAGTGGTGGGACTTCGGTGAGAGAGGTCGCGGACGAACCGAAGTCGATTGTGAAGGGAACGAAGCTGATGCCCGTTCGCGAAACGAATAACCGCATGCCGGGGGCTGATGCGATGTAGAGAATCTCGGGGCGGGGTGTCCCCGATCCATCATGGATCTGTCCGCGGTTCTGGAGAAATCGGAGAGCACCCTCCTGCCCATGTGCAGGGAGACAACAGAGCGCCGCGAACGCACAAACGACCGCGAGCGTCGACGATGTTGATCGGAAGGAGAGGGACGACATGATGCTTCTTCCCGGAATAGGTCAAGGCTTCCCGAGCCAGGATGCATCGAGCGAAATGAATCCGCCTGCCGTTACGGAGAGATCGCTGAGTATGTGAACGCCACCGAGCGGACGCCGATCGAGTTGTCGACATGGAGTGGCGTTTGGAGAGAAAAGAAGATAGCAGGATCTACCCACTCCCAAGTAGCCCCATCTCCTTCGCCTTTACCAGTGCTTCAACGCGG
>CAYWXV010000119.1:0-5510 GCA_964462535.1 uncultured Alphaproteobacteria bacterium | reverse complement strand
ATCCTTCATCCTTGCCCCTTCATCCTTGCCCCTTCATCCTTGCCCCCTCACGCTTCCTCCCGGCGCCCTACCCAGCTCACTCCTTGCCCCGTTCGCTCACGTATGCGATCTGAGAGCTGTCCGGCGTGATGCGCAAGATGCCGTATGGTATAGATGTGAAGCTGGAATCGATTGAACGGGATCCAACCGAAGCCCGATGAGGCGTCGAACGAGACCTGGTTCACAAGGTCGGGAATCAGGGCATTCAGATGATCGCAGTATTCCAGAACCTCCCCACGAGTGTAGGGGATATAACTCTCGATGGTACTCTCCGGCGCCCACTCGGTGTCCGGGAAGAAATTGTAGTTGGCGCGTGTCTTCTCCCACGGCTGAAATTCCTCCTCTGTGCGGCTGAGGTAGAGATGTGTGTAGAAGACCGCGTGGTAGGCAACGTGCCAGAAGCGATTGTGGTATGATTCGTCGTTCCAGAGTTCATCGGGGCACAGGTCAACGGCATTGCGAAGCATCGCCAGACCTGAACGGTACTGCGAGATGATGGCTGCGTTCATGGGGATGGATGATTACAGGTGATAATCGAAAGCGATCGGTTCCAAACTGCGGGATTCACGGGGGGACAGTGGCATTGTCGCCGACACTAGAACATACGTGGGGCGTCATGTTCGATCACCATGAGTCGGCCCCTCATTTCCCCGGCGTCCAACCGTTCCCGCCGCCGCGCACTCCACACTCGCGCCCTGGTTGCCTCGAGTCGGATCACGCAACGAATGCAGTGCGATTCATCCGCGTGGCTGCACCGACCAGGTTCGCCTTGTCAAGAGCCAGATACAGAATGACAGCTCGCCAATCACGGCGGGAATGAAGACGACCATCGAGAAGATCTCAGCGACGTCCGCATAGTTCACCATGAGCGTTTGCGCGAAGCTGTCCGCTAGGTAGCCAGCGCCGGCCAGCATCAACAGTCCTCCCAGGATACGGGGTACTCCTCGCGACCTGATCGCCAGATATCCCAGCAACAGGCAGTGAACCCCGAAGAAGACCAGACCAATGACGTAGCCGTAACTGTGCGCCTCCAGGGCGTACAGGGGAGCCGCGGCATAAGACGTGACACCACCATCGGCGTTCAACACTATCAGTGGTATGTAGAGTGTGAGAATCGTCGCCCCGTAGACCGCGGCGTGCGTAAGCCGGAACGCCGTTGCGAGCAGAGCCACGGGCCCGTTGACGGGTCGGAAGAGGAGATAGAGCATGATCGCCACAACGACGTCAAATGTGATCATGACGAGGTCTGCGGCAATGCTGAAACGATAGAGCTGCTCCGCGGTGGCTAGATTCGACATCGTGGCTGCTGGATCCCCGTGCACGAGCAACGAGCCTCGCACGAAGAACTCGGCAAAGAGCCCCGAGAAGATGATGATCAGATACCCGACGCCGGCGATGCGAGTATGAAGAGTGGGTGATGCTTCATTGGCATGTGTCATATGCCGGAAGAAGGTAGGCAATGACGATCGGGGGTACAAATCAACCGGGTGCTGCACCGACCCTTCGTGCATCGATACAACGAACAGTCCGCGCCTCGGCTTCGTGCCGACAAGCGTGGCGACTCTACGCGTCCGTTATCAACGAACGATCACACGATGGTGAACGGCATCGCATGTACCGCGATATCGCCTTGTCGTCAATCCTCCGGGCCTCCGAATCGGGCCCAAACCACGTTCCGTTAACAACTGAGCGGATGCGCTCGTATCGCGGTCCCCTTCCGCTCCCGTGGTCGCACGTGCCGATGCGTTCAACAGAATGGGCAGCTTGTACAGTTGAATATTGCAGCCACCCCTACGCTGGGATGGCGCCAATCTGCTGCATGAATCCCATCATATCGAACGCGGAGAAATGCTCTGCGATCTTTCCGTTCTCGAAACGGAAGAAGTTCATGGCACCAACGTCGAACGACTTGCCTTGCGGCGGAATCGGACCAGCCGGCGTCATGAGAGGCTGCGTGTGCGTGCCGATGACACGCATCATGAGCGCGACGGTGTCCCCTTCCGCAATCACGCTCTCCAGCTCGTGTCTCATTCCTGGACAGGCCTCGTAGAAACTGTTGCCGAGCTGTGCGATTCCGTTGGCATCCAACGGCGGCGCCCCCGGGAAATGGACTACGTAGCCGGGTGCTGCATATTCGGCCACGGGGCTCATGCTCTGCGACGCGTCCAGCGCCGAATACATTGCGCGCACCACTGCCTTGTTCTCGTCCATGGACATGGGATTCTCCGTTAGATGATGTTGTTGATGGTGTCCCGCTCCCTGCTCGTGGCTCGCGAACGCGGACACTTCGACACCGGCCCGCTTGCCCCCCGATCGCCTGTTCTACCAGGAGGGAACTTCGGCTCGCTCCACCAGACGCACGGTGTCGCGCGCGATAAGGAGCTCTTCGTCAGTCGGTATGACATACGATCGAAGCGTGGCGTCGCTTGCGGAGATCTCTGCCTCTACCCCGCCAACTGCGGACTCGTTCTTATCCGGATCGAGACGCAGACCGCACCACTCCATCCCCTCGCAGATTCGCCGTCGAATGTCGGCTGAGTTTTCGCCGATTCCCCCGGAGAAGACAACCGCCTGGGCTCCCCCGAGTACGGCCAGATAGGCGCCAATGTACTTCCGCACGCGCGAGACGAACATATCGATGGCCAGACGCGCTCGCCGATCGTCGTGTTCTTTCTCTTCGGCCAGCAGATCGCGCATGTCATTGGTAAGTCCGCTGATGCCTATCAATCCCGATTGCCGATTGAGGAGGGCGTCAAGCTCCTGGATTGAGAGCCCCTCCTTGAGCATCAGATACTCGATCACGGCTGGATCGATGTCACCCGACCGTGTCCCCATCACGAGTCCCTCCAACGGAGTCATCCCCATGGACGTATCGACCGACCGGCCGTTCTTGATCGCCGCTGCGGAGCACCCGTTCCCCAGATGGATGGTGATGACGTTTACTCCTTCCTTGGGAACACCCGTCAACCGTCGGTAGCGATACGCGATGAATCGGTGAGACGTGCCATGGAACCCGTAGCGCCGCACACGATGGCGACGATACAGCTGGTAGGGGATGGCGTAGAGGTACGAGACCTCGGGCATTGAATGATGGAAGGCGGTGTCGAAGACGGCGGCCTGCGGGAGCCCCGCGCCAAAAATCTCCGTCGCTGCCGCAATACCCTTCAGGTTGGCCGGGTTATGCAGTGGCGCCAGGTCTATACATTCCTCAATTCCGTCGATCACCTCGGGTGTCAGAAGAGTCGATCGCGTAAAGCGCTCACCGCCGTGGACAACACGATGACCCACGGCCCGGATATCGGACAGGGATCGGATCTCGGGAATGGCGGCGTGTTCGGATACCAGCCAGCGGAGGACGTAATCAATGGCGGCGCGGTGATCCCGAACGGGCTCCGCCGTGCGGGTGACTCTTCCTTCACCATTTTCGAATCGAATCAGCGCAAGCGTGCCGATCCGCTCGATCACCCCTCTTGCCAGACGCCGATCGGCGTCAATCATCATCTTCTCCAGATCGGTCTCGATGATCTGGAATTTCAGTGAAGATGACCCGGTGTTAAGGACCAGGACAAGCATCTGATGCTACCCTCTGTACTGACGCAGGAACTCCAATCGGTCCTGCAGACGAGCTACCGGTACAAGGAGCTTGTCTTTGCCGAAGATGGCGTCCTCCGGATTGTGGAAGACGAGCTCGTAGTCCTTCGACATCACGATCGCCTCCTCCGGACAAGCCTCCTCGCAGTAACCACAGAAAATGCAGCGGAGCATGTTGATCTCGAAGAGGGACGGGTACCGTTCCTTCTCCTTTGTGGTCTCGCCCGCCTGCACTTCTATTGCAAGAGCGGGACATACGCGGGAGCATAGACCGCATGCTACACACCGCTCACCCGATTCTTCGAGGACCAGGACCGGACGGCCACGATAGCTCCCCGGCGCCTCCCACCGCTCTTCGGGATATTGCCGCGTGAACCTGGGCTGGAACATCTGCTTGAGCGTCAGGCTCATCCCTTTCGCAATCTCAGGGAGGTAGAGTTTCTCCCAGAATGTCATTCTCTTCGCCTGGCGCGTCGCAACGGTCTTGGTAGGCATGTTCTCTATCTAACTGGTAGCTATTGGCTGATGTAGTCATTCGATCCGGGGGCGAACGGGGCGCCCCGCATCCCCTGTCCTGTCGGTCTGTTCAACTCCCTATTTGACGAGCATCTTGACGACCAGGGCGGTCACGATCACGTTCGCCAGAGCGATCGGGAACATAACACGCCATCCCAGGTTCATCAACTGATCGTAGCGGAAGCGGGGTATTGACCACCGAACCCAGATGAAGAAGAAGACGAAGAACGTGGTCTTCAACACGAGTGATCCGAATTGGAGAAGGGCAAGGAAGATCGGGTTCTCCTGGAAGAACGGAAGGTCCTGCACCCAGGGGGCTCCGTAGCCACCGAAGAAGAGCGTCGACATCAAGGCCGACATCAGGATAACGTTCCCGTATTCGGCCAGGAAGAAGAGCCCGAATTTCAGTCCGGTGTACTCCGTGTGGAAGCCGCCCACCAACTCAGGTTCCGCTTCCGCCAGATCGAATGGCGCCCGATTCGTCTCGGCAAACGCGGCGACCAGGAAGATGAGGAACCCGACCGGCTGGACGAAGAAGTTCCACTTCGGGAGGAACCCAAACCAGTACTGTTGCTGCTGCGCAACGATGTCCGATACGTTCATCGATCCCATCACCAGCATCATACCGATCAGCGCGAGACCCATCGAGAGTTCGTAGCTGATCATCTGCGCAGATGAGCGGAGTCCGCCGAGTAGTGAGTACTTGTTGTTCGATGCCCAGCCTGCAAGCGTGATACCATACACGCCAAGTGACGACAGGGCCAGAATAATCAGGATCCCGACGTTGACGTTCGGCGCGATCATCGGATTGACGATCGTTTCACCTATCGTGAACGGGGCTCCAAACGGAATCAGCGCCCATACGGAGAGTGCGATGGCAATCGATATGACCGGGGCGATCAGGTGGAACGCCTTGTTCGCCTGCGCGGGAACGATGTCCTCCTTCAGCACTAGCTTGAGAACATCGGCGAACGATTGAAGCGAACCACGCCACCCGGCCCTGTTCGGACCAACCCGATTCTGAATCCACGCCGACACCTTTCGTTCCAGGAGGACGACGTAGGCCGCTCCGATCAAGAAGATGTGGAGGACGATAACGATCTTCACGACAAGTACGAGTGCGTCGATCCAGGTCATTCTGATTGCTCGTTGCTGTTTGCTTCTGGGCGTCTGGGCTGCTAGGCGGCTGGGCCGATGGGATGCTGGGCGTCTGGGCTGCTAGGCGGCTGGGCCGCTGGGCGGCTGGGCGAGGCGGGTTATGCTCCGTCCTCCCATCCTTCAACCTTTATCCTTCATCCTTGCCCCCTTCATCCTTCATCCTTGCCCCCTTCATCCTTCATCCTTGCCCCCTTCATCCTTCATCC
>CAYWXV010000118.1:0-5617 GCA_964462535.1 uncultured Alphaproteobacteria bacterium | reverse complement strand
CGAAGCATCTAACGTCTTCGAACGCGAAGCATCTAAACGAACGCATCCAACACCATGAGACTGATTGACAGAATTGCAACGATTCTCGTACTGCTGATGACCGCGACGGTCGCGATGTACGGCCAGGCAGCTGTGCCAGACATTGATACCGAACATGGTGCTGGTGTGTGCGGCTTCCGGTTGATGGACGACGGTCACGATGCCGAAGGTGTGGCAGCGACGGCGAAGATGAATCCGGCTCTCTATCAGAAGATGCTTCAACGCGCGAAGTACGGGAGTCGGGACATCGATGCTGTGCGGCTGCAGGGTGACTACACATTCTTCGTTCGAGGGCGAAGCGCTCCCTACAACTTCTACGAGGTTCCGGCCACGCTTCGCTACGACGGCAAGCTTGCCCGCATCTGGGTCGATGACCTGGATAACGGCCGCGTCAGTGCGTCGACGATCAACACACTTGCGGTCCGACTCGACTCGATCACATCGGCAACCTCACGTGATCCGAACAAAGGCATCCTTCAGAATGACATCGAGGTGTTTGGTCAGACACCGAAGACGTTCGAGCAGGAGGGGAAGACCGATTTCCTGATAACCGATATCAAGGACTCGCTGGTTGGGGCGTTCGTCGCCGGGTACTTCAATCCCTATGACCAGACAAGCAATCCGGGATCGAATCAGTTGAACCTTCTCTACATCGATTCGAAGGAAGGACTCGCCTCGGGAATGAACGCTGTCTCGAATACCCTTGCGCACGAGTTCCAGCATCTGATTCACTACAACACGAATCCGAGCAGCGACCGCCTCTTCAACGAAGGATGCAGTGAGGCTGCCAGCATCATCTGCGGATATCCCGATCGAAGAATGGGCGAGTTCTTTGCCAACACCAACATCGATCTCTTTCGTTGGACATTCGACGACGGCGCCAAGATCCTTGCCGACTACGCTCGCGCCATGACGCTCATGTACTACCTCTTCGAGCAGTTCGGCGAGTCGTATCTGACGACGTTCAACTCGACCAGGACTGACGGAATTCTCCGCATCCGTGATGCGATGGCCAACAGCGGTCGTGGCGATGACTGGCGCGCGGTGCTTCGCAATTGGAGCGTAGCGAACTACCTTCAGAGGGGATACAGCGATACGCGCTACATCTATCAGAAGAATGACAACCTTGCCAATCGCAAGCCGACGGTGGTCATTCGCTATGACACCAACCTTACGACTGCGAGTAACAGCGTGGCCCTGGCCCCCTATGCACAGGCCTACGTCGACTACGGCAATCCGAAGGCAGGACAGTACGGACTCCGTGCAACGTTCAACTCCACCGGAAATGCTGGAGTGATGGCAATCCTGTATCGCCGTAACGCGGCCAACAACGGAGACAGTTGCGTCGGTGTGATTGACATCCCACTGGGGCAGCAGGTCTTCCTGGGAGAATTCGGCGCTTACTCGAAAGTGACGTTCGCGATAGTGAATACCGAAGAGAGTTCGTTCACCACCACGGTTGATTGGACGGTACAGGGGGCGACTCTCGGCGTGGATGAAGATCGTTCGACGCGAGGAGGACTCTCGCTCGCATCGATCTCTCCGAACCCGGTGGCGAACAATGCAAATGTCGAATTCACACTTCCGTCTCCAGGTCCCGCCACGATCGACCTCTTTGATATTCAGGGTCGTCTGGTTCGCAGACTTGTCGATGGCGTTCAGTACGAGCCGGGTCGCCACAGTCTCCGTCTGGATGTCAATGGCATTCCGGATGGATCATATTTCCTTCGTCTGGCGCAGGGGGGATCGATCGTGAATCGAACCGTGATGGTGGGGGGAGGAGAATAGCGAACCGTAGCGCACGCCCAGTCGTGCGTGTTGAACGATTGTGACGGAAACGGGCAATAGGGAACAAATAGAGTGTCGGGAATTCCCGCCGTTATCCGTCATTAGAGGATAGTCAACCGGCGGCGTCCGGGAAGGGCGCCGCACTCCGCGACCCGTCATTCCTGGCCACCCCGTGTGGCCTAACAGCCTCCGCAGCCGTGAGTTGGCGACGCAACCGCCTCTTTAGCGTCGTCGGCACCCCCTCAACGACCTGCGTTCTTCGCATCACACTCCGGTGAGTCCCATGTCTGCACGTGTTCAGCGCGTTCGTGTGCGCACGCTGCTGCTGATCGTCCTGTCGATTGCAGCGGTGATCGGTCATGTTTCCATTGCGAGCGGCCAGATTCCGTCGCAATGGGTCTTCCCCGTTCCGGTCCCATGCGACAGCGTCTGGGTTGACTCAATCCCGGTCTTCAACACTACCGGCGGTTCGCTCGACATCGTTCGAATCGAATTCCGCGACAGCCTCTACTTCAAGCTTGGATCACTTGCTCTGCCGCTCCATGTCGAGACCGACAGTGGCGGTGCAATTCCGATAACCTTTGGGCCCCTGCTTCGGTTGGGACGTCGCGATTCGATCCGAGTCCTGGTTCGACGACAGTTTCTTGGCGACACGTTGATTGCGATCAACGTCACCGGCACCGGCGTCGGGCCGTCGTTGACCGTCGATCCGATCGTCCTCAACTACCCACGCACCAATCCCGGATTCACGGCGACGCTTTCCACTACGGTGTTCAACAAAGGGGAACTGCCGATAACATTGATGCCGGGTGATGTCTTCCCCCCTGCTCCTTTCCTTCTCTCGACACCACTGCCGGTATCGATACCTGCTGGTGACTCCATTGTTCTGACGTTTGACTTTCAGCCAACGGAGGCCGGATTCTTCGGCCGTGTCCTGACGATCCCCTCGGGTTGCGGTACGATCATTCAAATCGGGCTGAACGGTGTGACCGACATCGAGGGGACCGGGGCAGTGATTCGATCGACCAAGCTGGGGTTCGAGCCGGCGAACCGGGAGACATATCCGTGCGAAGTGTCGGCCTGCACCGACGTCACGATCTCGAATGTCGGCAATGCACCGTTGCGCATCGAGGATCTGAAATGGGCGCTCGACACCACCGGATACGTCCTGGTCCCGCAACCACAGCTCCCTGCTGTGATACCACCGGGCGAGTCGATGGTGGTGAAGGTCTGTCTCTCAGGACAATCACGTGGCGTCCTGCAGGACACGTTGATCATCACCAGCAACAACCGCGCGTCGACGGTCTTTGGGCTCGTACTGGACGCAAGCACCAGTATGAACACCAGACTGAACTGCCCGCCAGGCAATCCCAGGCGAATCGACGAGGTGATTCGGCAGGCGCAGCTCTTCATCGCCCGCACGCTCCTTTACCTGCCAGGTGTCGGTATTCAGGATCAGCTCTCGATCGTCGTCTACGGCGGGTCGACCATACAACACCGGTACGGCCTCAACTGGTTCACGGACATCGAGCGAACGAAGGCACAGGACACGTTGAACAACCTGACCCTGCTGGGGGGAACCCCGACGGGACGAGCGATGGACTCGATGATCCGCATCATCTCGCGGAGTCCATTGAACAGGCGGGTGATCGTCCTTCTCTCCGACGGACAGCCGACCGGGAGCGATCCCACGACCTATCCCGTTGGGACGCTGGTCACCAGGGCAAATGCGGCGGGCATCAAGATCTTCACGATCGGCATCGGCGTGACGGGGACGACGGCGTCGAACTATCTGCGGCAGTATGCGGATGGCACGGGTGGCGCCTACTTCGACGCGAACAATTGCGGCGACCTGCAGACGGCATTCGAGACGATCACCGACCTGATCAACCGAGGCGCGGTGACACGCGAGCCGTTCTACGTCAAGGTCACGGCGCCGAATCTGGTTCTTGTGCCGGTGAAGCCATTCGATTCGACGCATATCGGGCAGACAGTCTGCCAGCAGACCACGATCACGAACATCGGTGAAGGTGATGCGGTCGTCGACAGCATCAACGTCGTTGATCTGCTTGGGGGACCGAACAGCGACTTCTCGCTCGCGCGTGGTGTTCAGCTTCCACTGACGATCCGTGAAGGTGAACAGATCATGGTGCCGGTCTGCTTCACCCCACAGCGGATCAGGATGCGTCAGGCTTCTGGCGTGGTGGACTACAACTCATGTGGCGTGGGCCCGGCGACGCTCGGTCTTATCGGTCCGGGGTATGCCTATGCCAATCTCCGTGTCGACGATCAACGCGTTGCTCTCCCGGGAAGCATCGTGACTCTCCCGATCTACGCCGACAGCAGCCTTGTCGACTACGACGTGAAGACGATTTCGTACCACGTCAGGTGGAACAAGTCGATGCTCGATCTCCGCGAAGTCCGCCCGCTTGGAAGCGCGACGGGTGCGAGCGTTACAGAACCCCTTCTCTTCGACAAGCGATCGGCAACGGCATCGATCTCGGTCACTGGTCTTCCGAAGTTCAACGGTGGTGAGGCGATTGCGGAACTGGAGTTCCAGGTGTTGCGTGGCGATACGCTTGCAACGCTGGTAGAGCTTGTCGATGATGCGGTGTTCGAGGATGGAAATCCACGACGGCTGCTGAAGAATGCAGGGCTGATTGCCTTCGACAGTACATGCTTCCGCGAGTACAAGCCGATTGGATTCGGTGTCGCGGCGAAAGTCGTCGTCGGCGAACCCAGCCCCACACCAGCACCAACCGGCATTGTGACCATATCTGTCACGTCGGATGCGTCGACGATTCTTCGTATCGACCTCTTCAGCGTCACGGGAACGGTGGTGACGCCGACTGTCGTTCAGGAGATGTCGGCTGGAACTGCCGATCTGGCCATCAACCTGACCGACCTCCCCAACGGCCGCTACTACATCTCGATCCGAACACCGGACGGGGTGACATCCATCCGCAACCTTGTAATCGCGAAATGAGAGGAGGTCATCACGCCCGCTCGGCAGTCGCGATTCTCCTCGCACTCTTCCCGATCGTCTTCTCTTCGGCATTCGGTCAGGGAGGAAGAACGGAGGACAACGTCCTCTTCCCTCATCCTCTCCCGATACCGAAGGCGCTGGTCGGGCCGGATGCGGGATGGGGATACTGGATCGATCAGGGTCGTTTTGGAGTATCCGATCGCAATCTTCCGTGCGTCAATTTCACCGAGGGGAAGGGTCATTCTCCGAACATCGGTGTGCGCGCGTTTATCTATCTCACGCATTCCTTCTTCGTCTCACCGCGATTCCGCTACGAACCCCGTCCGGCAGATTTCACCGAGCAGCTTGCAGGCGAGCCGATTCGGAATCAGGCAAATGAAGTGGTGCTGCTTGAGCAAGAGGGGACCGCGACGGCCAGCTTCAACTACGTCTGCTTCGATGGAATGATCGGTCTCAACCTATTCCGGAGCGGATTCTACCTGGCTGGAGGGGGCTCGGTCGGCACACTCCTCTCGTCCGGGTACGATTACAGCGAACGAATTTTGAGTCCTCCCGGAATTGTCTACGAGGACACGAAGTCGACACGACATACAATTGGCCCCACACGCGATTTTCAGGCGGCGAACAAGCTGAATATCTCTCTCCGTGGCGGAGCCGGGTATATCCAGAGAATCGGGCGGCTCGCGATCAATCCGGAAGTATTCTACAGTCGTTCACTCACCCAGCTCATCTCCGATCCCGACGCCATGGATCAGCAGGGAGTTGTCGTCGCCGTCGGACTCCTGTGGAGCATTGCGGGCGGCG
>CAYWXV010000117.1:0-5720 GCA_964462535.1 uncultured Alphaproteobacteria bacterium | reverse complement strand
CTCACTTTATCGCAATAATCGCCGACCCACGCTCGACGTCCTGGCTCAGCTCCGCGAGGGTTTTCAGGGTCAGTACCTGACGTATCCGGTTCTTGATGACTTTGTAGTCGTGGTGGATGGGACAAGGGTTGTCGTCCGAGCAGGCTCGAAGTCCGATACCGCATCGGTCGAATATCTCCAGCCCGTCAATTACCGAGACGATATCAAGGAGCCTGATATCCTCCGGGCGTTTGATCAGCCTGAACCCGCCGTGCGGCCCCTTCGATGATACCAGCAACCCGTGACGCACCAGCGTCTGCAGAATCTTGCTGAGGAAATGGGGTGGGATGTCCTGCGAGTCAGCGATCTCCTGAAGAGATACGACGTCGTCCCCTTTCCCATGTCGAACGGCGAGATAGAGGACCGACTGCAGAGCGTACTCGCACGATCGAGAAAACGTCATACGGTGAGTGTCGAAGAGATTAGGCTGGCAGACCGTTGAGACACCTGGTTTACGGGAGACTGTTCAAATCGCGCGAGGTCAAGTCGCGCGAAGTGGAGCGCAACGGAGAGATCGCGCGCATCTCAACAGTCTGTCGAATCTGAAGCGTGGGAAGTTACTCATCCCCGTCGATCAGTTCCCGTGGAATGCCACCTTCTGTCCGACGGAGCTCAGTCCAAGGAGTGCGTCGTTGGAACTGAAGATCACCGGGAGGTACTCCAGTTCCGACGCGCATCCCTTCTCTTCATCAACCAGACGCTCGGCAACACGAAGCGCCATCGGTGCCTTCTGTCCAACACGCTTGCGCCAACGCTCGATGTCATCCGGCGACAGATCGGCGCCGGCGCCGTTGTGATCGAAGAGATCATCAAGCGAATGACTTGCGAAGAACGAGCCGATCGCATCCCATCGAACATCGCGTGGCTCGGATCGCTCTCCCGACAGGCGCTCGACGTGACCGCCACCCAGAATAGTGAAGTACTCGTCAGATGTGATCACGTCGTCGATCAACCCCATACCACGCGCTGCAGTGGCGTTGATCATGTCACCGGTGTAGATCAGATACTTCGTCAATCCCCGTCCCACCCGACGCTGGGTCCGTTGCGTTCCTCCCAGTCCCGGATAGATACCGATCCCCGTCTCGGGAAACGCAAGAACAGCCTGCGGTAGCGCGTAGATCTCGTCGGCGCAGAGAGCGAGTTCGAGACCGCCACCGAGCGTCATTCCGTTCAGAAGGGCGATGACCTTCTTCGTCGATCGATCGATGCGATCGAACACGTCCTGTGTCCGCGCCGTGAAGTCGACGATATCGTGGATCGTTCCATTCCTGATGTGCCTGATGAAGAGGGAGATGTCGGCACCGGCTACGAACGCCTTCCCGCTCCCCGTGAACACGATCGTCTCGCACGACTCGTTCGATTCCGCCTCGGCGAATCGCTTTCCTATCTGCTCGACGACATCTTCATTCAGAGCATCCAGGTCTTCGGGTCGAGAGACCGTGATGATCGCGGTCCGCGCGACGAACGAGAGACGGACGTACTCCATCGGCAGGAAGGGGGCGCCCAGGTCACGAGGGAATGGAGTCTGGTAGTGCGTTGCGGTCGTCCGTATCAATCGCTCCACCTCGCTTCGTCCCATCGACTGCATCAGATCAATCGGTCCGCGATGCCACTTCAATCCGATACGCGCCCCGCGATTGAGTTCCGTCGGTGTGCAGACTCCTTCGTCCAGTATCTGACAACAGACAAGAAAGACCAGACCCATCATCCTGTCGCGAACGATCCGTTCCGTCCTCTCATCAATTGTGATGGTTGCGGGATCGCCCGTCGCCCAGTGACGACCACTCTCTCCCTGTTCTCGCAATGCCTCGGCCACGGTGTAGAGCGTGCCAAACGACTCGAGTGTCTGTTGTGCATGCCATGCGATCGCGACGCCGGTCGCGTTCATCAGTGCGAACGGCCCCATGCCGATGCCGAACGCCTTCATACAGATCGCATCGATCTCCGGTATCGTTGCGATCCCCTCCTCCAGCAGACGGACTGCTTCGTTCAGCCAGGGGACGAAGAACCGGTTGACGGCGAACCCGTATCGATCGGCGCAGTGAATCGGATCCTTTCCGGTCAGGAAGCAGAAGCGTTCCACCGACTCCATCGTTTCACGCGACGTTCGCGCGCCGGCGATGATCTCCACCAGTCTATTCTTCGCTGCGTGAAAGAAGTAATGAAGACCACAGAATCGTTCCGGTCGCCGGACGGCGGCGGAGAGTTCGGTGACGGAGAAGGAGGAGGTGTTCGTGGCGAGTATGCAATCGGGGGAGACGATATCGCCCAGAGCATGGAAGAGATCGGTCTTCGCCTGGAGGTTCTCGAAGATCGCTTCGACCACCAGATCGCACGACGCCATGTCGGCGATATCCGCTGTCACATGAATCCGTCCCAACGTGGCCGCGACGTCATCAGGTCTGAAGACCTTTCGACTCACACCCTCCTGAAGCATGTGCGAGATGGCATCGAGCCCTCTCTCAACCAGATCGATTGTTCTATCGAGAAGGATGACCGTGAAGCCTTCCTGCGCAAACTTCTGCGCCAGTCCGCCCCCCATTGTTCCCGCACCCACGACCCCCACCGTTGCTATCGCTTTCATGATGCATGGTTCATTGATTCTGCCATTGCGGAGTTCGCTTCTCCAGGAAAGAGGCGATCCCCTCGTTCGCGTCGGTCGTCCCCATCAACTCGTCGACATAGAGTCGTTCCAGTCTCGGCAGCATCGTCTGGAGGGTGTCGACCATCCCCATCCTCTCGGCCCGAACAGCCATGCGGAGCGATGATGCGCTCTTTGGAAGAAGGTGTGTCGCAACCCACTCGTCGATACCGGTATCAAGCTCCTCGCGCGACGGGAAGAGTCGGTTGATGAGACCGATATGGAGCGCCCGTGCTGCGTCGATGTTCTCGCCGGTGATCAACAGCTCTTCGGCGCGGGCATACCCGAGACGGAGCGGGAGTAGAGCGGAGGCGGGTGGTGCGAAGACGCCGAGTTGAATCTCGGGCTGTCCGAAGACCGCCGTTACGTCCGCGAAGATCATGTTGCCGGCAAGCGCAAGCTCCAGCGCTCCCCCAAGACACATGCCTGAGACGGCCGATATGATCGGGATGTCGAGACGGGCGACGTCAAGGATCAGACCATGGAACTCATGGATCATCGCCGCCGCCTCTTCGCGCCGATGCTCCTCGACGCTGGCGCCGAACGAGAAGTGCTTCCCCTCTCCAGCAAGGATGATGGCCTTGACATCTCGATCACTCGCGATCTCACGCAAACGCGAACGGAGTTGTCGCATCACGTCGCCGGTCAGGATGTTCCCCTTCCCACCACCAAGCGTGACACGCGCGATCGCGTGATCGTCGGTATGATCGAGTCGTACCGATGGCGTTCCGTCGAGTGTTGTCGTACTCATGCGTGTTCGTATTGAGGCGAGATATCCTTGATCAACTCCTCGCTCCATGGTCTTCCTTCGGCCAGGTAGCGGCGCAGGCGAACGAAGTCGACCTCGCGATTGTTCTTCGGCCCATCGTTGAAGGCACGGAAGCCGGCGTTCGCCTCGGTCATCATGTTCAACCCGAGCCACTCGCGATTGCTCTCCTTGTTCCGATCCCACGACTCCAGTTTCTTCTTCCTGATCGAGCCGATGGTCTTCGCGACACAATTGGGGAACGTGTAGATAAGCTTCGTGCAGAGGCGTTCGACGGCTGCGTCGAGGAGTGTGAGATCGATAGCGCCACGTTCGATCATTCGCTTCCCTTCAGCCAGAGCCTCCCCCTTCTTCAACGAGCCATAGACCATTTCACCACGATCGTTGATCCATGTATCGGTAATCACGAGTGGATTGGGGACCCACTCATCTTCGATACGGAGAGCGGGCACGATCTCGGTCACAAGCCCGTAACGAAGGGCTTCGTGGGCCGACCAGGGTTCGCAGACGGTGCATGAATACATCGCTCGCTCGACACCGACGTAGAGTGCGAGGAAATCGGTGGAGCCACCTTCGGGTGCGCTCCCGTGCTTTGGTCCCGCCTGTCCGAACCGTGCCATGTCCTGCGCGATGGAGAAGTCGCACGCCATACCGATCTCCTGCCCTCCACCGACACGCATGCCGTTGACGCGGTTGATGACCGGCTTGTCGCACATGAGAATACCGGTGACCATGTCGTTGAACAGGCGCATGTACTGCTTGTACTCCTGCGGATTCCCGGCATAGTATTCGGCATACTCCTTCGTATTCCCCCCTGTGCAGAAGGCCTGATGACCGACTGCGGTGAAGACCACACAGACGACACTCCGGTCGTTCGATGCCTCTCGGAAGGCAAGGATGATCTCCTTCACCGTCTCGGTCGTGTACGAGTTGTACTGGATTGGATTGTTGATCGTGATCCACGCGTTGAAGAGTCCTTCGATCGGAAGACCATGCTGATCCAGACAGGCCTTCTTTTCGAAGATGATATGCGAGTACTCGGCGCGGACGAGGTTGTGGTCGATGAGTGTGCGCATAGTGATCGCTGATTATGGCGCCTGATCGGGTACGAGAACCGAACGCTTCGTGTACCGATGGGCTACCGTATTGTGAAAGACTTCGTTGATGGAAGAGAGAGGGAACGTCTCGACGAATGGAGCGATGTCCAGCTTCCCTTCGTCGATCAACTGCACCACCTCGGGATAGAGTTCCGGTTTGCATCCCCAGGTTCCGACAAGACTTGCGTCGAACGCCATCAGATTGCTGAGCCGGACCTCGACCCTATCCATGGTGAATCCGACGATGGAGACTGTTGCGGCATAGGTGAGGAGTCCGAAGGCGAGGTCCTGTCCAGCGCTCGTTCCGGAGAACTCGAAGATCTTCCACGAGTGAGATGGGACACCAAGGGAGTGGGCGATCTCCCGAACACGTTCACGGATGGTCTTCCCATCCATGTCGCGTGTGTTGAGCGTTGCGTCGACACCCTGTTCCGACGCAACGCTGAGACGCCCGTCGTCGATGTCGATTGCCAGAACCTTCGCCCCAAGGAGTCCCGCGAGTATTGCTCCGTAGATCCCGACCCCACCGACACCGATCGCGATGGCGAAATCGCCAGGAGCGAGACCCGACTTCCTGATCGCCTGATATGGTGTCGAGACCGCGTCGGCGACGACGCTCAGCCGCTCGAGCGGATAGCGTGCGAGGAGGGACTCGGGAACAGGGCAGAGGAAGCGATGAGGAACAAGGACATGCGTGGCGAACCCGCCGTCGAAGTCGTTGCCGGGCATCTTCTGATTGCGACAGATGTTGCTTCGACCGGCGCGGCAGAGATCGCACTCGCCGCAGGGGAGAACCGCCGGAACGATGACGCTCCGCCCAATCAGATCATCCGGCCCCGCGACAACCACACCGCTGATCTCGTGTCCGAGCGTGAGTGGGAGGGAGTGCCGTGTCTTGACACCACTCTTCCAGAAGCTGACATCGGTGTGGCAGACTCCGCAGCCGGCCACCTTCACCAGCGCCTCCCCTTCACCGGGGTTCGGCGCGGGTGTCTCCACCGGCGCAAAGTCAACGCCCGGCTCGACCATCTTCCATGAATGCATTGTTGTCTATCCGGTTATGAAATGTGGGACGCCCTTTCCCCCGCGCTGAAGCGCAGGGCTCTCACCCCCTCTGGCCCGGGCTCTCACCCCCCCGGCCCCCCTCTCTCAATTCTGAGAGAGGGGGGAGCAGGAA
>CAYWXV010000116.1:2214-5842 GCA_964462535.1 uncultured Alphaproteobacteria bacterium | reverse complement strand
ATGATCCGTTTCTCACTCCTTTGTCGCGTTGATATGAGAGAGGCAAACAGAGACAATCACTCTCGCATACAACATCAGATATAGGGAGACAGATCAGGATGAAAAGGATAGGAACAGTACTTCTTCTCGCGATGGCTCTCTCCGCCTCGGTGCCGGCACTGGCGAAGCAATGCACCTGGACGGTGACCGGGACCGTGAAGGTCAAGTCTCAGCAGCCCGAGCTCATTGCAAAATTCGGGGAGCAAATACCACTAAAGGGAATCAAGGTAAAAATATCAGGGGCGACGATTGGATGGTTCGATGAATGGGGGACCGTTACGACAGATGCCAACGGGAAATTCTCGCTCCGGATAGACAAGTCATGCGAAGACCGAAAACTCAAGATCGAAGTGAAGTTTCAGAGCGACGATGTCGAACTGAGGCACGAACACTCCACCAGCAACTTGCTGACCGATGTGAAGTGGTACACGATCATCGAGGATTCCGACAGACGTCGTGAGCCGGGGAACATCGATATCGTGCCGACAGTCTTCGATGCAGGGAAGAACCACGATCTGAGCAACAGCGAAGCCCGGAGTCATGCAGATCTCTGGATCATCGCAAACACGTTGCGAGACCACATCGCCGGCTACGGTTCGAGTTTCAAGTTCAACGGGCAGAGCGCAATAAAGTATCCGCACAACAGCGATGTGGCGAACGATAATGTCGAGGCCAGCTACTGCAACCCTGTAACACAGGTCGTTTACATCTTCAAGAGCAACGACGGGAAGGAGGACCACCTGAACGTCAAGACGGTCTTCCATGAGATGATGCACTCATGGGCGTTCCAGCATTGCAGCGGAGAGCTCGATCTGGCGACGAACCTGATCTTCACCGGCTCAACGCATTGCGCGAATGAGAAGGAGCACATCTCATTCCACGAGGCGTTTGCAGAGTTTGCAATGGAGCGTCTGTATGAGGAGATCTTCGGAAAGCCCCACACGCTCCCGTACAACCGTGATGCGCTGAAGGAAGGTTTGTCGTGTGAAGGGTCGATAGACAGGATCAACACGCTGCGCGACATGGAGGTGCATGAATTCGGATGGATGTCTCTCTTCCGGATGATCACGACGAAGGATCTGCACAAGTACACATACGCTGGAGAGGCCAGCAGCAACGATCCCGACCCATACCACACATCGAACAAGTCGGTATTCATTTCGATACCGAGCGGCGCGCAGCTGGCGTACAACTGTCCGAACCCGATGAACTTCAAACTGAAGGATGTCCTGAATGTCTTCCTCCCACACTCGTCACAGGGATTCAATGACAAGCTGAAGAAGAGCGAGATGAATTTCGATTCATTCCTGAATCGCGCCGGGAAGATCCTCGGGTTCAGCGACAAGGTGCAAGGGATCAAGAACCTCCTGGACCCGTCGAAGACAACCGAGCCTCACGACGAGCTCTGTACGGGTGTGGCGATGGCTCCAATCAACCCCAACGTCCCGGTAGGTCGACCTCGGTAAAGGGGGGCACAAGTAGAACGAAGACGGCCCGGACCGCATAGGCAGGTCCGGGCCGGTGTGCTTTCCCACTCTCTTCTGCCGTGCTGTGCAATCAGATGAGAACGATTTCTACGACTCGGCTATCTCCACAAAGACCGTCGCGCCCCGCTCGCACTCATCCGTCGAGACATCGCGGTGAGTGACCGCTCTGACGGTACGCGGTCCGAAGGCGAACATCAAGACACCACGTTCGCGGGCCTTCGCCACGAAGGTCTGGGCATCGGGGGCGCCCTCATTCAAGTGGAAGACCAGGATGTTCGTCTGGACCGTTGTCATGTCGATGGAGATCCGATCGCACGATGCGAGTCGTTCGGCAATTCGTCGCGCGTTGGCATGGTCGATCGACAATTGCTCAATATGATGATCGAGGGCATGGAGGGCGGCGGCGGCAAAGATTCCAACCTGCCTCATCGCGCCACCGAGCATTCGCCGGTGTCGCACGCACCGTCCAATGACTTCCTTCGATCCCGCCAGGACTGAGCCTCCAGGAACACCGAGGCCCTTCGACAGAGCGACGGAGACCAGATCGAAAGGCGCGGCCAGATCGGCAAGCGAACGACCGGATGCGACACTTGCGTTCCAAAGCCGTGCGCCGTCCAGATAGGTCGCGATATCCCGCTCCGCGGCAGCCGAGCAGATTCTCACGACCTCGTCCTGCGGTACCACCAATCCTCCGGCCCGATTGTGGGTGTTTTCGATCTGTACGAGCGTGGTTGGAGGGTAGATAATATGACCACGTGGTTTTATCGCCGCGATGAACTCATCGACTGAAAAGACGCCCTTTGCACCTATCTCCGTGAACTGCACGCCGGCGTTCGCAGCCGAGCCCCCCGTCTCGTGCCAGACTGCATGACATTCGCGACTGACTATGACATCATCTCCTGGGCTTGTGAGTGTGCGAAGTGCGATCTGGTTCGACATTGTTCCAGTCGGAATCCAGAGCGCGCGCTCCTTCCCCAGGAGGTCGGCAATCCGTTCCTGCAGGAGGTTGATGCTCGGATCCTCTCCGAACTGATCGTCACCGACGGGAGCCTGTGCCATCGCCTGACGCATTTCGGGAGTCGGAAGCGTGATGGTGTCTGAACGGAGGTCGATCATGGTCGTCTGACAGGTTGCGGACTGGACGTTTCCAGGGAGGCGACAGCGACACTATCACGCCACACGAGGTAGATCGTCCGGATGATCATGTTGAGGAGAATGCCTGTGAACGGTGTCATAGCCCGGGCGCGCGGATACCGGAAGGAACCGATCACCAACGTCGGGCAGAAGCAGGAGCGGTTACTGGAGAATATCCCAACTTCTCCACCACTTCAGGTATCGTTTTGCGATGCTGCTTTGCGCCGGAGAGTGTTTGCTCACCCTCGCTCGCTCTTGCGAATCATCAGCTTCAATCCCGACCAGACGTCATCGATAGCGCACACTTTGACGTCCACAAATCCAAGTGGAAGGGCAAGCTCTCGAATGACATCTTCCGTAACCGTCGTCTCAATCTTGGAGGACTTCTTTGGCCAGGAAACCCAGAACATTCCAGCCGGCTGCAACGCCTCGCGGACCTTCTTCAACGCACTGGCGAGTTCGTTGCGATCTCTTGTAAAGAGGTGGACAAACTCAGCTCCAACTGTCACGCGACGTCCAATGCGATAGAGGCCAGGATGTGTCTGTAGCCACTGGACGTACTCCTCCGGAGGTCCGACAACAATCACACGCATCCCCTCCTTCAACCCAAGTTTCTTTTCAAGAGGAGTTCCGGAATACCCAGCCATTGCTGTTTACTTCTTACTCTGTTTCCGTTCCGCTGCTTCCGTGTTCTGCTGTACGCGGTGCCTCACGATGCGGCGGATCAGATCGAGCGGAAGCGGTCGATTGTGAGGGAACTGCACGGTCCCCTTTCCACCAGCATACCCCGCCAATTCTTCCTTGAACTCATCGCTCGTGCGTGGCGCCGGGTAGAGGCCAATGTGCTTTGCGTACGCGGCGAAGTGGATCAGATTCCCATGCAAGCGAAACGTCGGGATCTGATAACTGATCGCCTCTTCTGCGTTCGGAGCAGCCTTGCGAATAGCAGATCGAATCCGCTCGAGCCG
>CAYWXV010000116.1:0-2114 GCA_964462535.1 uncultured Alphaproteobacteria bacterium | reverse complement strand
CCGGAGCCGGAACATACTCGAATCACCCCGATCAACTCTCCATGATGTTGCCGCCGGTCCGTAGTTATCCCGTAGTTCCACTTGAGACCCTCCCGCTCTATAGTTATCCGTGAGATCGTGCCCGGTAGCACGAAACAATAGCAACACGGGAGAACGGAGCATGGAACCGGATCACGTCAGATACACCAACCGAAGCGGCCGCGGACTGCCGGTCCCTCCGCTGTCAATGAACACTCTGCGAACGCTTACACTGATTACAAGGCTGTTTGCGTCGCGTAGCCTGCATAGTAACTTCCGCGGCGAACGAGCACGGAAGACAATGATGCTCGACTACCCTCCGCACCTTCAGACGCCACGAAGTACATCCACCGATCTCATGACCCCACATGACACAGGCAACGACATCGAGAGGCTGGAAGCCGAGCTCGAGGCCGTCGACAGCGACGAACGCCGCATCGATGTGCTCCACGACCTGGTAAAGCAGTTGATGTACAGCCAGCCCAAACGGGCACTTTCGTACGCAAAGAAGGCGCTTGCCCTGGGAGCGTCGAACAAACTGCGATCGCGTCAGGCAGAAGCCTATCTGCAGATCGGGAGCCTCTATCATCACCTGGGCAATCAGGAACGGGCCGAGAACAATCTGGCCAAGGCACGTCGGCTTGCGGAGGGGGAAAACAATCGACCACTGGTCGCCGAGACCCTCAACGTTCTCGGGCTGGTGTATGGTGGAATGGGGCGCTACCGTCAGTGCGTTGAAATCCTGCGAGAGTCGCTCGAGATGTATCGTGAAATCGATCCGTCGCGGGTACGAACCGTACTGAACAATCTGGCGCCGGCGTACTCTAACCTGGGTGACTATGCGTCGGGGCTGGAATGTCTGTACGAATGCCTTCCCCTGTATGAAGCGGCAGGTGAATCGATCCTTTCCGTCGAACTTCACATCGGGTCGATCCACGCCAACATGCAGAACTGGGAGGAGGCACGCATCCACACGCAGAAGGCGCTCGATATCGCCCGTGAGGAGGAGAGCGTCCGGGGGCAGGGTTCCGCGCTGAAAAACCTGGCAACTATTCACGCGGAGCTCGGGGATCCCGAGGGGGCACTCCATCTTGCCGCCGCATCGCTCGATATTGGAAGAAGAACAGAGCACGCGTCGCTCATCGTTCTGTCAATGCAGACGATTGCTGCGTGCCACTTCATGTGCAAGAGAATCGATGAGTCGCTTCACTGGCATCTGGAAGCACTCAACATGGCGCACGAGTTGGGACAGGCCGTTGCGGTTGGGGTCGAGCAGCTGAACCTTGCGACCATATACCAGACGATGGGGGAGAGCGACAAGGCGATCGAACTTGCATCGCAAGCCGCAGCTGCCGCAGAGGCCATTACCTACCCAGAGCTTGAGCGAAACGCTCATCGCCTGTTGTCGGAGATCTTCGAGCATCGCAACGACGTCCCCCGTGCGTTCGAGCATTTCAGGAAAGCAACTGCGTTGAACGAAGAACTCCTTGGAAAGGAGATGCAGAATTCGATCAGTCGAATCCAGATGCGAGCTGAGATGGAGCAGGCAGCGCGAGACAGGGAAATCTTCCGTCTGAAGAGCGAGCGCCTTGCAATGGAAATGCAGCACAAGACGAAAGAGTTGACCTCTCTTGCCATGCAACTCGTGCAGAAGAACGAGATGCTCGATGAACTGAAGAAGCAGATCGGGGATATCGCCCGATTGGGAAGCGGGACCTCCGGTGGTGCAAAGGAACTTGCCCCCATTATTCGTCAGATCGAAACCAGTCGGAACAGCGAGAATGAGTGGGAGCTATTCGAACAGCAGTTCCGCGCTCTCCATCCTGAGTTCATGGACGACATGGCCCGGCGCTGTCCAGAGCTTTCCCCAACTGAATTGAAAGTCTGTGCGCTGATGAAGATCAATCTGTCGTCGAAGGAGATCGCCAATATCCTCTGCAGTTCCGTGCGCACGGTCGAGGATCATCGGTACCGTATTCGCACGAAACTCGGACTGCCGAAGGGAGAAAACCTAGGCTCCTGGTTGGCGCGTGTGAAGGTGGGGGACATGTGATCGTTGTTTGTGTGGCTCTCACCCCCCCAGCCCCCCTCTCTCA
>CAYWXV010000115.1:0-5843 GCA_964462535.1 uncultured Alphaproteobacteria bacterium | reverse complement strand
GGATGAAGGATGAAGGATAGGGATGCGCGGTGGTCCTGTTCCAGACAACTGTTTAGCATTTAGCGATCAGGAGAGACATACATGGCAGGTGCAGATTTAGGTGGGGGCGAAAAGCGGACGAAGAAGAAAGGCACGCATATAAAGAAACCGAAGCGCGTGGGGTTCTCGCTAGACATGACGCCGCTGGTTGACGTTGCCTTTCTCCTGCTGACCTTCTTCATGTTCGCCACGACAATGGCGCAACCACAGATCATGGAGATGTCGGTCCCCCCCGACATTGATGTCCCGATTGAGATCCAGGCTTCGCGACTCTGGAATCTCTACGTGCGGAAGGACGGGAAGCTCTTTTACGACACGGGTGTTGACCCCACTCTTCATCCATTGAAGATGACGGAGTTGAAGTCGTTTGCGGTACAGCGAAATGCCGAGCGGGGAAATGATCTCATCACGACGTTGAAGGTTGATCAGCAGGCGAAATATGCGTTGCTCATCAACGCGCTTGATGAGCTGAATCTGGCGGAAGGGGACTTGGCCGACAAGTACAAGCAAGAGAACAAGGAGCGTGAGCGTCGCTTCACGATTCTTCCCATGAACGATGAAGACAAAACGCGACTGGAGGCTGCACAGTAATGAGTATTGATGGGTTGAAAGAGAAGATCGCGTATGGCGCCGCCGAGTTGAAGGCGCTCTATGTGAGGAACCTGGGAATCGCGCTCGGTATTTCCGTGGGCCTGCACGTCGCACTGATTCTGTTGTACGTCTTCAGCCTCAACATCGGGAAAGCGAAGTCGGACAGGCCGAAGGCACCGATCAACAAGATCAACCTGACGAATGTTGCGCCTCCTGCCGAGACGCCTCCGACCCCTCCACCGATGATTCCACCCGAGCTGCAGAGCGCAGGTGGAGGTGGTGGCGGAGTCGCGGCGCGGGCGGGAACTCCAGTCGCAGTGCCCGATGCTTTGATTGATCCCAAGCTTCAGGACTTCGCGACCGACAAGGAGATCTCGGTGGCGACACCCAGCGGTGGTGACGGAACGGGCTTTGGTCCCGATCTAGGTGGCGATGGCCTGGGGCAGGTGCAGATCAACGACGCCCAGGTGAAGACACAGGAGAAACTTCCCGAGCCCGATGAGTTTGTTCCTGTCGAAGAGGAGGCAAAATGGGACCCGGCAGAATTGCAGCGTCGTATCAAGTACCCGGAGGCGGCGCAGCGCGCTGGAATCGAGGGGACGGTGATCGTCAGTGCTCTTGTTGGCAAGGATGGTCGCGTCGTGCGGGTCAGGATTGACCGATCGGATAACAAGATGCTGGAGAAAGCTGCGGCAGACGCGGTTGAGAGGACCCCTTTCACCCCCGCGATTCAGAACAAGCAGCCTGTTGCGACGTGGATCCAGGTCGACGTCCAGTTCTCACTGAGTAATTGAGTCCCCTATCCCTTCCCCGTGCCACCAACGCGGGGAAGGGGTGTTGACCGCCCCGCGGCCCGGACGAACCTCGTTGGATACCATCTCCCTTCGCTCTCTCCTTACTTAACATCTTGTTGGTGCGTCTGCATGGCCGCTACACGCGCTTTCCCGGGGTCACGTGAGCGGATGCGCGCAAGATCGCATGCGCCCGAACGTGGAGTGAATTCTGGTGGACTCCTCGTAACGTCACGGCCCGATCCAGTAACTCAGCGGACCACCGTTGAAGTTGGGCGGCTGGAGGCAGGTATGGGAAGACGTGTTGCGTGCTCATCGCGGATTCGTTCGCAGTGATCGGCCTCCTTCAACCATCACGATGATGCGTCAACCTGCGGAACGTCACAAAGCGTCAGGATCCGTCAACTTCCGGATTCGCACTGTCCCACGCGTGGACTTCACACCGATTGATTCGAATGGAACGAGGCTCGGCGGCAATTCAACCCGTTCCGGGGCCGTCACGCGGAATCGGGGTGGTTCATGGTGCGTGGCGGGTGTTTGCGGCGAGCACGAGACCGCGGTTCTGTGGGAACGGCCAGTGTCGATGGTGGCGCCGGCGCAAGAATTCGCGCGAACAGACGCGCGTACGACATACCCAAGCATAGGACGCGGGGTATGACCGCGTGACGTTTGTCATCGGTGATGGCAGACGTGTCGACGATCGTCCCCAGCGGAAACGCCCGGCACACGCGCGAACTCTAAGAGATCGTAACGCAGAACGGGCCCCCCGACCGAAGCCGTCGCCGCTTGCTATATTGGGCCGCTTCGACCCATTCGGGACGACGCGGTTCACAACCAATTGGAACGAATCATGTCTCCGACGTACCTGATCGGTTATGTGCTCGGGGCTGTCATGCTTGTTATGGGCGTATCAGTCCTGGGTGGGTTCTTTGTCGGCAACGGAGGGGTGATGACGGATACGACCGTTCGGACGGTCTTCGGCATCGTCCTGATTCTCTTTGGGATCTACCGCATCGTCATCACGACACAGGCGCGCAAACGAGGCGCGCGCCAGCAGGGAGGGTGACGGTCGATCGACGCGAACATGAGCATATCGATACCGACACTCGCATCGCGCCAGCTCTTGGCTCTCGGTCTGGCCTTTACCATCCTGAGCGGAGGATGCGGTGGACCCGACCCGAACGTCGATACGCCCACATCGGGACGTCTGATTGCGTTCGTGGACGAAACGTACGCGCCTCTCATCAAGACGCTTGCCGACAGCTTCATGACCAAGATGCAGGCATCGAAGATCGAAGTCAGAACGGGCCCGGCGCGAACGATGGTTCAGGCTTTTCTGGACGCTCAGTTCATTGATTCCACGAGTCGTGACAAGGGTGCAGCGTTTGCGCTGATCATTGGGCGCCCGCTTCTCCCGGATGAGGCAAAGGCGCTTAAGCAGATTGAGATCGGAGGTATCAGGCTGAAGGAGTATCCAATTGCCTGGGATGGCCTTGCCCTTGCGGCTCCCATCGGGACGCCGATCCGGTACACGTTTGTCGGTAGCATCCGGAAGGCGCTTGCTCACAAGGGGGTGTCATGGACTACGCTGGATAGCCTGGCGCCGGCTACACCGTTGCAATGGTTGGTGACGGATCAGAACTCCTCAACACTCCCGGTATTGAAAGGGCTTTTCCTGGCCGATTCCGACATCACAGCACCAGCGAGGTACTTCGCGACCAGCGACTCCGTCGTTGCGGCGGTGGCGAAGGGCGAGGGAATTGGACTTGTGAGCTGGTACGCTGCCCATCGTGATTCGACGCGCGTTACAACGCTCGCGGTCGGCAGAATTGACTCGCTCGGATTCCTGCGCAACCCGACCCGCGTACATCCCACGACGCTCGTGACCGACGCGTATCCACTGAAGCAACCGTTGATCGGATTCACGTTTTCGACTGAGCGATCTCTGGCCGTTGGATTCCTGGCATGGCTCACGAGAAGCGAGGATGCCCAGTATTTCATTGCACGCACAGGTGGACTTCAACCGTCTGTGAAGATGCGACTGGTGTTGCCAGAATAGTCGGTCCGGGACACGCACGCGATCAGGACCCCATTGCTAGATCTTTCTTGGGATCGTGAACACACGAATTCATATGCACGACCTGCGCGTGCGGGGCGGCGGGTATGTCGCTTCTCCATGAGTGAAGGTGTTTCGTGACTCGATAGTGGATAGTCGATGTCGCGAGGGACTACCGAGAAAGGTGGAAATTGAACCGAATCCGCCTAGAGGCGTCACAACAACGTGTGTGATGACCATTACCCGTAGAGACTCTATCATGACACAGACCGCATTTCGTCCCCTCACATTCGTCGTTACGTTGGTGGTGTTCCTGTTTGGCGTGTTGTCGCTCCAGGCCCAGGATCCCCTGGCATCTGCGATTCTTGCGCGCGATTCCGGTGACATTGTTGGCGCCGCTCGAATCCTTGACAACGCACTACTCTCCAAGCCGACCGACTACGATCTGTTGATGGCCTCGGGACAGCTCCGGCTCCGATATGTTGAGGACTACCCCGCGGCCGCCGATCTCTTTCGTCGCGCGCTCTCGGAGAAGCGCAAGGACCAGAATGCTCTGCGCGGTCTGGGAATGGCGCTGTCAATGATGGGTCGATGCTCGGAGGCAATTGAGACACTCCAGAGTGCCATTTCCGGGGAGAAGTCGCTGGATAATTACCTGGCGCTCGGAAACGCGTATCTGGTGTGTGGCAAGGACTCGTTGAGTCGTGCCGAACTGACCTTTCAGACGGCGAACAATGCGTTCCCCAAGAACGCGAGGGTTTCAGTTGCACTAGGGGACCTCTATTTCTCGCGAGAGATCTACGAACTCGCTGAGACCAAGTATGCGGAGGCGCTCACGATCGATCCGCAACTCATCGAACCCCGCATTCGACTTGCACGCGCAAATCGTGCTCTTGCGCGGCAACAAGCGACGCTCGAGGAATCCCAGCCGTACTACCGCAAGGCGTTGTTCGAGTTCAATCAGGTCACCATCCGAGCGCCACATGAGCCATTGCCCTGGCGCGAGCAGGGGGAGATACTGTTGCTTGCTGAAGAATGGGAGAACGCCCTGAAGTCATTCGAGCGCTATCGGCAGCTACGGCCTGACGATCCACGTGCGGACACACTGCTTGCAAGCGCGGCAATCAAGGGGAACTTCTATCAGTATGCGATAGATCCGCTGCAGCGCATTTTGTCCCGCAACGACTCGATCTCTGCTCGATTTCATTCGCGTGCCCGCTTCATGCTGGGCAAGAGCTACTACGCGATGAAGAACTACGACAGTAGCCGGATCGTGTACTCGCAAATCTCCGACGAGGAGATTGGCCGCGATCTTGAGTCGGCAAAGCTGTACGCTTCGGCCATAATGCAATCGGGTGGGGATACCGTGGCGGCACTCCGTCTGTACGAGAAGTTGTCGTCGGCAAATCCGACCGATTGTGAGCTCTCGACGGCCCTCGGAGACCTCCTTTACAAGATGAAGCAGTACGACGGCGTCATAGTGGCGTTCAATCGAAGACTGGAGAACTGTCCCAATGCCCCAGCAGCGCTCCCACTCTTGTACATCGGACTGGCGCATTTCGCAAAGAAGAACTATTCCCAGGCGATTGAATCACTGCGGCGATCGGCAGACGCGGACACAACGTCAGCAACGGCGGTCTACTGGCTGATGAATGCGTACGCAATTCAGAAGCAATACGGGAAGGCCGGAGCACTCGCCGCCGATCTCATCGCCCGCCGCGCCGATTCGTCCAACCCGCGATGGGTAGCACAGGCGTGGTTCTACAGTGGCAAGGATCGTTTCGACGCAAAGAAGTTCAAAGACGCAATCGGGTACTTTGAGCGTTCATACGAGGCCGACAGGAGCTACTGCACGCCCCTCCTGTTCATTGCGTACGCCTACCAATCGTCGAATGACAAGGCAAACGCATGCAAGTACTACAAGTTGGTTGTGCAGTGCGGAAGCTCGGAGGACGCCAAATCAGCCCGTGAGGAAATGAAGAAGATTGGGTGCGAATAGGGAGGGAGAGCGCCCGCATCCGGCATTGACTACGGCGGTCGGATGTCGCATATTTGTCGGCCGTGCCCGCGTGCACGACACACCTCCCGTAGATGGTTCGAACCGAACAAACTGTACAGAAATCAGAAAAGGCGACAAGAATGAACAGAAAGCGGATTCTCCGCGCTCTAATTGTCGGCGTCGCTACGCTTGGCGTGGCATATACGGCGTCGATGGCTCAGGGCAAGATTCAGGTGGAGGGGGGGGATACGTACGACTGGGGTACCGTGGCGCCCGCGAAGCTCAAGGCGGCGATAAAGGTGATGAACGTCGGAACCGATACGTTGAAGATCAATGAGGTACGACCCAGCTGCGGTTGCACAGTCGC
>CAYWXV010000114.1:2330-5867 GCA_964462535.1 uncultured Alphaproteobacteria bacterium | reverse complement strand
GGACAAAAAAGAACCGCAGGCCTCCTGGGCGTCGCAAGGAACGTATGCAAGCAGCGACGCTTTCAGAAACCTGCGGCTGGATCGGCTAATGCGCGCGCCGAGGGTCAGTCCGACACGAACACCGATCCCCCCCCTCCCCCCAAAAGCCCGATCAGGGGAGGAAGATGGAGACGTTAGAAGATGCTAGACAGATAATTGGAAGCAGTTGGATACTCACGTGCGTACCATCGCTTCACATTCCCGTTCCGCGCGAATACGGATGAAATCGCACGGGAGCCGATGTGGGTATGCATTGCAATGCCGTCAAGGCACGCGTCCTGCGTGACGAGGACGTCCTCCGGATGAGCCTCAGCGTCCCTCGGCGCCCTCTGCGTTGAATCACGCGAAGGGACCAATGCTGCCTACGCGCGTGCGTAAGTCAGATCCTGGGCTACGTATCGATTCATCTATCGCGATACGAGATCAGCTTGTAGACACCATCCATTTCAATCATCGAACCAAGGGCGTGCAGGTCGGCTTCACGACCGTCGTCGAAGCGGACACGGGTAATCGTCCCCTCGTGGATCGAGTAGCTGTTGAATTGTTGCGTCCCCTCGCCGAATCGAACATCGAGCAGATCCATGTTCTTTCCGTCCAGTTGACGGAGGATTTCGTTCAGAGCGGCGTAGGTCGATAGTGTCTGATTCTCCCAGATGAATTCGCGCGCCAAGGCGCTGGTATCGCGCGCGGCCGGGTAGTGGAGTCCATACTCTGGATAGATATCCCGCATGAACTCCTCCTTCGTTACCAGAAGTCGGGCCAGAGCGACCGTGTCATGCGCCATGATCGCAGTGATCGCACGCGACGCCAGCGCTTGAGGGCTAGCCGCGCCGTCGTTCAACCGCGGGGTGTTGGAAACACGTGCCGTCGGGGTCGCACTCCCCTCCCCTGTTCCATCGGCCTTTCGCCCTTCTCCACATGACAGAAGAAGGAATGCGGCCAGAAGCGTCGTTGTTGTTGAGAGTCGAATCATTGTGGGGACTTGCGAATGGGGAATGGGAAATGGGGACCACATCCGAGTAGTTGTAGAAAGCGGGGAGGAGAATCGTGTCCACTCCCCACTCTCTACGTTCTACTTTCGATCATCTACCAACTAGTTCTTCTGGAAGTTCGTCCAGCCGTTCAGCCAGTTGGTGGTGCCGAAGGCACCGATGTAGCTGGTCGGTTCAAAGAACGAATCGCCCCCGATGTTGAACGGCGCCACGGAGGGAGCGCTGACGGGTATCGGATTCGGCGACGTGAAGTTGATGCTGGTGAGCGTCACAGGATTGCTGCTCAGGCTCCAGTTCACCACCACCGGATCCAGGTCGGCTGCCGTCCCCTGCTTGTAGAGATAGGGCCCCTTCGATCCGTTCAGGACGCTGTTCTGCACCACCAGCTCTCCGTTCTCGGCATTCGTCTTCGTGTTCGCGCCGTCGATCACAAGACCATAGCGGAAGTTGACGACGATCGCGTTGTAGATCTTCAGCTTGTTGTTGCGACGGAGGTAGAGGCCGTCGTTGTCGTCGTCGTTCGCCTTCTCCTTGCCGGTGCCGACAAGGGTCACGTTCGAAACGGTGGCGCTGGTGAACGGCGCCGCGTCCGAACCCGAACCGTCGTTGTCGATCTCGAAACCACGGTTGGCAAGGTCGGGGTCCTGCATGCCGAAAAGGTACTGGAGCTTGCCGCTGAAGCCGAAGTCCATGTCGAACGCGTCGTCATCGTTCCCCGAGCTGACAAGGTGCTTGCAGTTGACCGTGCCGCCGAACCACTCGAATCCGTCGTCAGCGATGAAGTGCGACTGCACGTAGTCGATAACCGTCCCCGATCCGACCGCGTTGAACGTCAGACCGTTGATCTCGTTGTCGGCGGTCACCTTTGTTCCGCCATACTCGATCCGGACATACTTCAGAACGCCCGACGAGTCGTCCGTCTTCGGAGAGGTGCGGACACCGCCGTAGCCATAGGCACCCGTACCACCCTCACCCACACCCGTCTTGTTCGAGAGATTGAGATCCGACAGACCGCTCAGGACGATGCCACCCCAGTCGCCACGCTTCCGCTGTCCGACCGGCTGGCTTGAGGTGAAAATGATCGGCTCGGACTGCGTCCCGATAGCGATGATCTGACCGCTGGAGCGCGCCGACGTTCCACGGACCGTGATCAGCGCCCCCTTCGTCGCGAAGTCCCCTTCAAGACGGGTCCCGGCCGGAATGACCAGCTTCGTCCCCGGCTGCACGAAATAGAAGCCGACGATGGTATAGATCGTGTCCTTGCTGAGTGTGCGATCCGAAGCGCCCGTGTTGCCGGCCAGAATCGCCCGCTTCTCCGAGCTTCCCGGAGCCGTCGTGGTCACAACGATACTTGCCGAGGCCGAGGCTGTACCACTCTTCACCGCTACAACAGAGTAGGTGTATGCCGTGGTCGCGGCGAGCCCTGTGTCCATGAAGGTCTTTGTCGCGACCGGGAGCGACGCGACGAGCGTGCCGTCGCGCGAGACACGAAAGCTGTCTGCCTTTGCGTCGTCGCTGTATGTCCAGGTGAGTGTCACCGAGTTCGATGTCACCGTTGCCTGCAGCAGGTTCTCGACAGACGGAGTCGTCGTTGTGCCGGCAGGATTGTCGTCCGAGCAGCCGGCCATGGCAACCGCGGCAACAAACCCGGTGATGGCCAGCAGATGTGTGAGGTATCTCATGTCTTGGTTTTGGGATATGGATGGAACGGATTGGACTGCTACTCTGCGCTCTGCAACTGATCGAAGCTGAATCCTAGGCCGATCGAGAGCGACCGCCCCGTGATGTACCGCTCCGTCACGATCGTCTCCTGCACCGCCCCACTCTCGAATCGTTGCACGAACCGTGATTCGTCATTCAACAGATTCTTCGCGGAGAGCTTCAACTGAAGGCCGAGCGGTAGCCGTTGTGCTACTGAGAGATCGAGTGATGGGCGAGGCTGCTCGTACGTGTCGGGAATCCCTTCGGTCCCGACCACCGCAAGACGTTCGCCGAACGAGTTGTAGAGAAGGGTGGCGCTTGTTCCCCAGTCGGCATTGTCATAGCCGAACGTGATGTTCACGACGTAGGGAGACTGTCCCTGGAGGGCTCTCTTCGTGCTGGTCAGCACCTCGGGACCGTAGTCAATGATGTTGACGCCGTCGAAGACCCGAATGAACTCACCAGGATTGAACGTCACCTCGGACGAGACAAGTGTCAGGTTGCCACCCACCGAGAACTGGGCCAGCGAGGGATCGAGGAACTCCAGCCCCTTGCGTAGCTCGAACTCGAGTCCGGAACTCACTGCATCGTGGGCATTGGCTGGTTCGACCGAGATTCCCGATCCTCCAATCAGGTAGACCTGTTCGATCGGATTGACGAAGCTCTTATAGAAGCCGCTGACCGCTACCACTTCGCCTGGTCCCGGGAACCACTCCCAACGGACATCATAGTTCGTGATCCTCGTCCGGTCGAGGGCAGGATTGCCGTAGGTGCTCTGTCGATAGTCGTCGAAACGGAACGGCGC
>CAYWXV010000114.1:0-2230 GCA_964462535.1 uncultured Alphaproteobacteria bacterium | reverse complement strand
AGTCGACCATCGCATAGCCGGCATTGATCTTCTCGGTTGCGTCGTAGCGGTCGTTCGATTGCGTTTCGTCATTGAAGACAATCAGGCCGCTCTCCACGTTCTCCGGCGTGAAGAGGAACTCGGGAGCGAGCGTTGTCACCGCCGGGTCGCTAGTGTTCGTGGTGAAGACAAAACGACGGGCCGAGAAATCGCGATTACGGTAGCGCCCCAGGCCGCCGAACTTCGCCCGGATCGGTCCCGACTCGGTCAACGAAATCGGAAGTGTCCAATCGAGACCGGCGTTGACCTCCTGATCGTTCAAGTCACTGAAGAAGCGGCCGTTGTTGCTTCCGAAGTTGTTGACGAAACGGAAGGCCGTCTCGTCAAGGCCCTTGAGATATGTGGTGGAACGGTTGTCCGGTTCGTAACGGGCGGCGGTTGAGAGCGATCCGCGCCACTCGACCTTCGAATTCCCCAGCTCCTGGATCTGATGATCGCCACTGAGCGTGATACTCGACAGCGACCGCTCCAGGAATCGGAGACGCGTGTAGCGGAGATCGCCCGTGGTGCTCTGGTTGTAGAGCCCCGTAACCTGCTTCGTCTCGTCGTCGGTGTTGTGGTTGTAGACCGCTTTCAGGCTCACCTTGTGTTCGGGGGCGAGCTGCGCGGAAAGATTGACCAGACCCCCCCAGACGGTGGAGACTTCGGTCCGCTCTCCGTCGTAGTCGAAACGAAGGTCGTGTGTTCCGTTAGTGATGCTGAGGAGTGGAAGCCGCTGCTCCTCCTGCCTGTAGGTCGCACCATGCGAGTAGCTGCCGGAGACAAGGAATCCGATCGGGAAGCCGGCATCGTACTTGTCGCCGATCGAAATGTTGAATGAGCCGGATGGTCCCAGGTTCTCGCGTGTGGGTGACCAGACGTTGTTGGAAAACTGACGGAGGAGGTTGGCCTGGTCGGTCGACGTATTGCGGCGCCCCGGCTGCAGGCCGGTGGGGAGTGCGCGCGTGCCGTCATCGATACCAAGGTAGTCGGTTCCCCCGCCCGCATAGGAGAGTCCGCTGGTCCCCACCGTCTCCGAATTGAAGCCACTTCCAAGCGAGGCGCTCAGGAGAAATGACTCCGGATAATCGCGGGTGGTGATCTTCACAAGCCCCCCCGCAAAGTCCCCCGGATTGTCAGGCGTAAACGTCTTGACGGTGGTGAGACGGGAGATCATATTCGAGGGGAACATGTCGAACGGAACGACCTTCTTCTCCGGCTCGGGGCTTGGGAGGTTGACGCCGTTGAGTTGCGTGGCGCTGTAGCGCTCGGTCAGCCCACGGACGACGACATACTTGCTCCCTACGACCGAGACACCGGTAACACGCCGCATTGCGTCGCCGGCGTCACTGGCCGGAGCGCGAGCGATCTCGGAGGCGGAGATCGCGTCGTCGACGGATGTGGAACGACGGCGCTCGATCAAGGCTGCCGATTCGGTCTGGCGACTGAGCTTTCCGGTGACGGTGATGGTGGTTCCGGTCCTGGGCCGCACGTTCAGCGTGATGTCCTGACGTACGGTCTTTCCAGGGGATACGATGACACCCTCGATGACCTTCTCGGCATACCCGATATAGGTGATCTTCAGTGAGTACGTGCCGGGAGAGACGTCATTCAACGTGTACGTTCCCGACGTATTCGTCACTGCTCCTTTCGTGGTGTTGAGCAAACGAACGGTGGCGCGGGTCATCGGCTCGCCATTCGTGGCGTCGATGACTTTTCCAACAATCTTCCCCTCTTGCGCAAACAGGGGGAGGCCGGACAGCATGGCGATACCAATCGCGATCGCTGCCCGGAGTGGCAATGTAGACTTCATCTCGGTGCGGACTCCAAGGGCTGTCCCACCCTCCTCCCGGAGAGTGGTAAGAGCCGTGATGACACTATGAATAAGAACGATGTTTGACCCGTCCTCGATCACCCTGGAAGCCCCTAGCAAGGCCCCTTCCGGTCGAAGACGATGCGAACCTAGATCATCGCCCTCCCCTGCCGCAATAGTCCGCGGCCTGTGTTACCGGATGGTTACTCGACGCGTGAAAATTTGGCCTGTGTTACGCGGACGTAATGCGTGGGGAGTGGGGAATGGGCGATGGGGCGAGAGAGTCGAAGCCCGTTTTGACACGATTGGGAAAAGCGGGGAACGATGTGCCCCCTCTGAGGGGACAGCCTCGCACAGCGAGGCGGTGGTCGCAAAGCAAGGCAGTAGTGCATACCTGCT
>CAYWXV010000113.1:0-5912 GCA_964462535.1 uncultured Alphaproteobacteria bacterium | reverse complement strand
TGAGCCTGTCGAAGCCAGCTGGGCGAATCGGCTACTCCTCGAAGTGAACCATCTTGCCCTTCAATCGCTTGAGGAGGAGAGCGCGTGCGCGGAAGAGATGGGCCTTGACCGTCCCCAGCGGAAGATTCAGCTTCTCGGCGATGTCGGCGTACTCCATTTCCTGATGATGCCGAAGCTCGATGACGATGCGGTACTTATCGGGCAGGTTCTTGATCGCCTCCAGCAACACCGCCGTTCGTTCCGCTGATGTCAGCGGTACGTCTGGTCGGATTGCGCTCGGATCCGCTATCTCCATGTGCATCTCACCATCTCTGGTTTGAATAGGGGCATCCATTGAAATGGTCTTCAGACGCCGCTTCCTGAGGTAGTCGATGCAGTTGTTCGACGCAATCTTGTACAGCCAGGTCGAGAAGGCATATTCCGTGTTGAACGTGTGGAGCGAATTGAACGCCTTGATGAATGCCTCCTGGGTCAGATCCTCGGCATCCGATTTGTTCCGGATCATCCGTGAGAGCATCGCCTCGATCGGTCGCCAGTACTTGTTTCTCAACCTGGTGTACGCTGCCTGATCACCACCAAGCGCTGCAGCCACCAGGGTATAGTCTTCCTGACGGCTTCGAAGTTGACGTTCCTCTTTGCTCAGCGCCTCGCGTGACATAGGGGATTCTTCTTGCTGATTTCCTGTTTACTGGCCGACGTTACGCATGAGCGATTCTCGTAGCGCGTCGACTCGCAGTCTTCAAAACGGTGAGGACGCAGAGTTCTCACTGAGCCGCATCTTCAACAGCGACCGTAGTGTCTGTCGCGCCCTTTGCGTTTGACACCGAGCCTGCTTTCTCAATCCGTCATTCCTCATTCCTCATTCCTAATTCCTCATTCTCAATTTCCCCTCCACCCACGCACCCACCGCATCAGCTGAAAGGCGGATCTGCTCCATCGAGTCGCGATCGCGAAGCGTGACCGTTCCATCTTCCGTGGTCTGCCCGTCGACAGTGACGCAGTAGGGAGTGCCCGCCTCGTCCTGCCTCCTGTATCGCCGCCCAACAGCACCGGAGTCGTCATAGTAGACCTTGAAGTTCCGTTGGAGATCGGCGTAGAGTTTCTGCGCGAACTCCGGCATCCCCTCTTTGTTGACCAGGGGGAAGATGGCAAGCTTGTAGGGAGCGAGCTTCGGATGAAAGCGAAGAACGTTCCGCTTCTCACCGTTGACCTCCTCTTCGCGATACGCATCAACCAGGAACATCATGGTCGAGCGAGACGCGCCGATCGACGTCTCGATGACGTACGGGACGTAGCGCTCGTTGTGGGCTTGATCGAAGTACTCCTGCTTCTTGCCGGAGAATTGTGCATGACTACTCAGATCGAAATCGGTTCTGTTGTGGATGCCCTCCACCTCTCCCCATCCAAATGGAAATTCGTACTCGATATCAATTGCCCCTTTGGCGTAGTGTGCCAGCTTCTCGTGCGGCTTCATTCGTATGCGATCAGGGGTGATACCATGAGCAAGGAACCACTGCTTACGCTGTTCGATCCAGTATTCGTACCACTTCTGATCTTCACCGGGGCGCACAAAGAACTGCATCTCCATCTGCTCGAACTCACGGGTGCGAAAGAGGAAATTCTTCGTGTTGATTTCGTTACGGAATGCCTTTCCAATCTGCGCAATTCCAAATGGGACTTTCTGTCGCGACGACTGAACGACATTCTGGAAATTGACGAAGATTCCCTGCGCGGTCTCCGGCCTCAGGTATACGGTCGACGACGCATCCTCCAGCGGACCGATGAATGTCTTGAACATCAGATTGAAGAAGCGGACCTCGGTCCACTCAGCGGTCCCACTCACCGGATCCTTGATCTCGTAATCGACGATGATCTTGTAGAGATCGGCGGGGTCAGATGAGGCCGTGAGACGAGCCTGAAGCTCCGCCGCCTTCTCTGTCCTCCCCTTCTTCTCGAGCTTCTGTATCTCGTCCTCGATAAGATTGTCGGCGCGGTATCGGAGCTTGCTCGTTTTGTTGTCGATCATCGGATCGGAGAAGCTAGCCACGTGACCGGAAGCCTCCCAGACCTTGGGATGCATGAGAATTGACGCATCGAGGCCCTCCACGTCGTCGCGGTAGGTCATCTCTCGCCACCAGGCCTCCTTGACGTTTCGCAGAAGCTCAACTCCAAGAGGCCCATAGTCCCAGCACCCGTTCAGCCCCCCATAGATTTCCGATGACTGAAAGATGAATCCCCGCCGTTTGGCAAGGGAGACGATGGTATCCAGCGAGACTCTGGTGCTCTTTTCTGTATCGGGCATGTGTTCGTTGTTGCTGATCGCGATGTGGTCTCCACCTTTGACCGATGGCGACTCTATGTCGGCACGTGGTTATCGAGTCGGGTCACGTGGTCTGCCATCGGTGGCGCGATCGCACTACTGCAACAGGCAGACAGCCACGTCGGTCCCCGAGACCACGCTCTACCAATCTCCGGGCACATTCTTCTCCAGCGCGCAAATATGGCCCCAAGGAACGCCACGAGCAAGGCGACCGTATCGGGGAAATGTTATTATTGATGCTGAATCTTCGAGTACCCACACTCTACTTCCTGTCACGTACTCCCTACTCCCTCTACCCAGCGCATGCCTCCAGTACACGAACTTCCTGCCGGTGCTCTCCGATGGTACGCAGACCCGGCAATCTTCGACTTCCCCTCAACCGCATTCGTCAAGCCCCTTGTCGGGATCATCGGTCAGGAACGCGCGCTGCAAGCCCTCAGACTTGGCGCCGAGATCTACTCCCCAGGCTACAACATCTTCGTAAGCGGTCTGTCGGGGACGGGCCGATCCACGACGATCAAGAACATACTGGAGCAAATCACGCCCGAATGGCATGTCCCGCACGACTATGCCTTCGTCAACAACTTCTCCGAAGAAAGCGCCCCCCATCTTCTAACGCTTCCGCGAGGAAAGGGAGGACCATTCCGGCAGGCGATGATCGAGGCTATCGGCTACCTCCGCACGCAGATTCCAAGGACGTTCGACGAGGAGAAGTTCCGGACCGCTCGGGCCAAAATCATCGAGGAGTATCAAGGACGCGAGAAGACCCTCCTGGAGTCGTTTGAAGCGCAGATCAAACCGAAGGGGTTCGCGCTGGGACAGCGACGTACCGGGAACATGGTGCAGCCCGAGATTATGCCGATCGTCGGCGAGCAGGCATACGCAATTGAACAACTCGCGTCGCTGGTCCAGGAGAAGACGATCTCACAGGAAGAGGCGGAGGGGATCGAGCGGAACTACACCGAGCTTCGGAAGGACCTCTTCACGATCGCCCGCCAGGGTATGCAGCTCGCACTGGAGTTCCAGGGAGAGCTCGCCCGATACGAACGGGAACAAGCGCAACTGGTTGTGGAGGCCACGATCGACGACATTCGTGGACGATTCCCCTTCGACTCCGTCTCGGCGTACCTGGACGAAGTGCAGGAGGACATCCTCGATCGTCTGGATCTCTTCAAGGGGCGTCAGATTCCGATGGCCACCGCGCCGGCCGAGGGTGACATCGAGGAGGAGGAAGCGGAGGTTGAGGAGGAGGTGGAAGAAGAGACGGAGGAATCGATCGACGAAATGTTCCGTGTCTACGCGGTGAACGTCGTGCTGGACAATTCAAAGACGACGGGGTGTCCGGTAATCATCGAGACGACGCCGACCTTTATCAATCTCTTTGGGACGATCGAGCGCGTACTCGACCAGCAGGCGGGTGTATGGACGACCGATTTCACCCGGATCCGCGGCGGCTCCCTCCTCCGCGCCGACGGAGGCTACCTGATCGTCAATGCCGCCGACGCCCTCTCCGAACCGGGTGTCTGGAAAGCCCTCAAGCGTGTTCTGCTACATCGAAAGCTCGAGATCCAACAGATCGAATCGTTCTTCCAGACCTCGACCCCCGCGGCGACCGCGATGAAACCGCAGGCGATCGATCTGAACGTGAAGATCATCATGGTTGGCGACGCCTTCCTCTATCAGGCTCTCTATGAAGCCGACGAGGACTTCCGAAAGATCTTCAAGATCAACTCGGAGTTTGACTACGAAATAGCGAGGAGCAACGAGGTGCTCCAGAGCTACGCCCGGTTCATTCGCAGACTATCCGATGAAGAACATCTCCTCCATTTCGAGCGCGAGGCGGTATGCGCGGTGGTCGAGTACGCCGTCGAGAAGGCGGGACGTTCGGACAAGATCTCGCTGGTCTTCAGCGACATCGCCGATCTCCTCCGTGAGGCATCCTTCTGGGCCGAGCGTGACCGGGCCGAAGAGGTGACCCGTTTTCATGTCGAGAAGGCGACGCGGGAAATGGTCGAGAGAAACGCGATGTGGCGTGAGAAGACGCAGGAGTCGATTCTGGAGGGGACGGTGATGATCGCGACTGATGGAGGCCGCGTCGGACAGATCAACGGACTGGCGGTCTACAGCGTCGGGCAGATCTCGTTCGGCACGCCATCGCGCATAACAGCCACGGTCGCCGTAGGGAAAGAGGGGATCGTCAACATCGATCGGGAGGTGGAACTCAGCGGCACGATCCACGACAAGGGGGCGATGATCCTCGATGGATTCTTCCGTCATCGCTTCGCGCAGGAACGCCCCTTCACCCTCTCCGCCTCGGTCGTCTTCGAGCAATCGTATGGCGGCATTGAAGGGGATTCGGCGTCGAGCACCGAGGTCTACGCCCTCCTCTCGGCGCTGAGCCGTGTTCCGATTCGTCAGGATCTTGCGGTCACCGGGTCGGTGAACCAGTGGGGCGAAATCCAGCCGATCGGTGGTGTGAAGGAGAAGATCGAGGGCTTCTTCGAGATTTGTCTCCGGCGCGGACTGACCGGGAAACAGGGCGTCCTGATTCCGATCCAGAACACCGTTGATTTGATGTTGTCATCGGAGGTTGTGGAGGCAGTGCAGGAAGGAAAGTTCCACATCTACGCGATCCGAACGATCGATCAGGGTATCGAACTCCTGACAGGACGCGAAGCGGGTGAACAACAGTCCGACGGCTCATGGCCCGCTGACAGCATCAACGCACTCGTCGCGCAACGGCTGGTCGAGCTGTGTGACGCGATGAAGAAGTTCGGGGGGACGGGACATTAGACAGAGATTAGATGTCCGCAGGGGCGGACGCTTGATGATTGTTGGTGGGCGTGATGTGTGGGGTTGGACCCCGCGTACCTCTGCTCCCTCTGCGTTTCAAATTCTGCAATTCAAAACTGCACCGAGGAATCATGTCATCTCCCAGACACATTTTCCACTTCGTTCATGCCGACGATTATCGATCAATGACGATCGACGGGAATTACATGCCTCCAAGTCTTGAGAAGGAGGGATTTATTCACCTCTCCCCTATCGAGCTTGTTGCGCGGGTGGCCAATACGATTATTCCCGGACGGACCGGGTTTGTTCTGCTGGAGGTCGACACGGAACGTGTTCCGCATCGCATCGTCTGGGAGAATCTGGAGGGGGGAGGCGATCTCTTTCCGCACATTTACGGCCCACTGCCGATCGACGCGGTCGTCGCGACGCATCCGTTCGAGCCGGAGGAAGACGGAGGATTTCGGGCACCGGATTTGTAGCGTTGCGGTCTCGACGACTACCCCAGCTTCACCATCGTTCCCATCGACACCGCGCCGGTCTTTCATTTCCTCTTGTTCTCCCTGCGTCGGGTGATTCTCGGTGAAGGTGATTTCCCGCCCATCCGTGCTCAGAAGAATCGCGGTCAATCCCACATAACGCTGATCGGGAAGGAATCCGTGATGCGATGTCGAACAGCGGATCAGCCCGATACGCTCGACGTTGATATCTCCCTTTCTCCATCCCTGACGGAGGTTGATACGGAATCGCTGCCCATAGGTGATCCGATCCTGCGCCAGTACGAATCGGGGGCGCGGCCCGC
>CAYWXV010000112.1:0-5923 GCA_964462535.1 uncultured Alphaproteobacteria bacterium | reverse complement strand
TCAAGAAGATCTTCCCCGAGATCCGCGCGCTTTGTCGTGAACGGGGGATCACGTTTACCGAGGTTGATCTGCGGTGGGGACTGACCGATGAGGACATTGCGCTCGGTCAGGTCATCCGCACCTGTCTGGAGGAGGTCGATAGTTGCCGGCCCTACTTCATCGGCATTACCGGCGATCGCTATGGCTTCATCCCCTCCTACCTCGATATCCAGAAAGACCCAGCATTGCTGAAGCAGTTCCCCTGGATCGAAGAGGTCGTCATTGATGGGATGAGTATCACGGAGATGGAGGCGCACTACGCGCTGCTTGGTGTCGGTCGGAACGGAATAGACAAGCCACCGGCAGATCGCGCGAAATTCTACTTTCGACGTCATCGGCAGAGCTTCCAGGACGACACGGAACAGACCGAGGAACTCCAACGTCTGGAAGCGTTTCAGGAACGGATCGAGGCCAGCGGAGCATCAATCGAGAAGTTCCGCGACCCCGCTTCGCTCGGTGAGATGATCTTCGATGATCTCGTGACGATCATCAAACGAGACTTCGCCGACACAAAGCCACCGACACCACTTGAGCAGGAACGATCGCGCCACGAAGCGTTCTCGCTCAGTCGCCGCCGCGCGTACATTGCCAACCCGCTCTATCTCAAACGACTGAACGATCATGTCGCTTCCGATGATCCACCACTTGTCGTCTATGCCGAGAGCGGGAGCGGCAAGAGTTCTCTCTTCGCCTTCTGGGCCGAACAGTACCGCCGCAAGCATCCCGAAGCTCACGTCATCGAGCACTACGTCGGCATCGGCGCCACGGCGACCGATCACTATGCTGTGATCCGACATCTCTGCATGGAAATCAAGGAGCGGTTCGGACGTGACGAAGAGATCCCATCGGATCCCGCGAAGCTCGAAACCGCGCTCGGTCAATGGCTCGGATATGCCGAGCACGAGCTTGGCAAGGCGGAGGGAGGAAGGCGGAAGAAGGATTCAGAACATGCGCAGATGGGTATCCCATCGTCTGATTCATCCTTCATCCCTCCTCCTTCATCCTTCGTTGTCATCCTCGACGGCCTCAACCAGCTCCAGGGCGAGGCGTTGAACCTGCGATGGATTCCCGATGTGATTTCCCCACCGATCCGCTTGATCATCAGCTCGACGGTTGAAGGAACGCTCGTGGAGTTGAAGAAGCGAGGGTGGCAGCAGTTTGGCATGCAGGCGTTGAATGAAGCGGAGCGCGAGACAATCGTCGTAAGGTACCTGGCGGACTACCACAAGTCGCTCAACGAATACCAGATCAAACGGATCGCGAGCGACCACAAATGCGGTCACCCGTTGTTTCTGAAAACCGTGTTGGAAGAACTCCGGCTGGTCGGTCTCCACGAAGAACTCGGCGGGAAGATCGATAGTTACCTGGAGGCCACGGGCACCGAGGACCTGTTCCAGCGCGTGCTCGAGCGGCTCGAGGAAGACTACAACTTGCGGGCGGTGCGCGATGTGATGAGTCTCCTGTCGGGCAGCCGCAGTGGTCTCGACGAACGGGAACTCTCCGACCTCACTGGACTTGCGCGGCTGAAGATTGCGACGATGATCGCCGGGCTGGACTACCACCTTGTACGGAAGGAGGGACGGCTGACGTTTTTCCATGACTACCTCCGTCGCGCGGTCGAGAAGCGGTATTTGACCGATACGGAGAAGAAGCAAGCAGCCCATCGTCATTTAGCCGAGTATTTCCGCATGGGCGTATCGGCGGCGATGGCCGAGGGAGCGAGCGTGCCGGTACGCGCGGCAGCTGAACTGGCGTATCAGCTCAACGCCGTGGGAGCAATCGACAGCCTGTATGAGTGTCTGGCGACCATTCCGGTGTTCCTCGCTCTCTATGCCGACCAGACACAGTACGAGTTGCTTGGCTACTGGTCGGCTCTTGAAGACGGGAACGCTATCGACACGTACTATCGACAAGGGGTTGATAGATGGAAGGCCCCTGACGGGCCGGAACGGAGCACGGGCGTGGGTCGCGTGGTGGATCTTCTATGTCGATTGGGGAGGTGGACGAGCGCAATTGAACTCTGTCGTGAGCGATTGTCCTCCGCGACGGCGCGCGGTGACAAGGTAGAGGAGGCTACATCCCGTCGAAGTCACGGTTGGTTGTTGCAGTTGCGCGGTGCGTATGACGAAGCGCTCCACGAACTGGCACGGGCATTGGATCTGTACACCGAGTTGGGTGATCGTCGCGGCGTGGCCATGGCTCACGGGAACATGGGCATTGTGTATGGACGACGTGGGGAGTTTGAGCAAGCGTTGGAGAGGTTTGACGTGCAGCTCCGGATCAGCGAGGAGTTGGGCGACCGCATAGGAGTCGCCTATGCCCAGGGGAACATCGGCAATGTGTATTACCGGCGTGGCAAGCATGAGCGAGCACTGGAAGGCTATGGTGTCTGGTTGCGAATCAGCATGGAGTTGGGCGACCGTTTGGGCGTGGCCAGTGTGAATGGGAATATGGGGATTGTGTACGCTGAACGTGGAGAGCATGAGCGAGCATTGGAGAGCTATCGAGTGCAGTTACGGATCTCCGAAGAGTTGGGCGACCGCCCCGGCGTTGGGATGGCGCAGGGGAACATGGGAATTGTGTATGCCGAACGTGGAGAGTATGAGCGAGCGCTGGAGTGCTACGGCGTGAGGTTGCGAATCTGCGAGGAGTTGGGCGACCGCGCGGGCATCGCCAATGCGCAGGGGAACATGGGGATTGTGTATCTGGAGCGCGGGGAGCACGAGCGAGCGCTCGAATGTCTTGGGAACTGGTTGCTGATCAGCGAAGAGTTGGGCGAGGGGACGGGTGTAGCCAATGCGCAGGGGAACATGGGCAACGTATTCTTCGGTCGTGGGGAGAGTGAGCGAGCACTGAATCATTTCAGGACGGCAGCGACAAAGCATCGTCAGATCGGCTTCCGTTATGGGCTGACCTACTGGCTGTCCGGAACTGCCAGTGTATTGCTGGACCTTGTCGAACGTCAAGCGGACACCCGACCGCAGGGATCTATGCCGGACTTTCTTCCAGAGTATGTCCCTGGAGCTGACGAGGGTACGTGGCGCTCCCTGGCGCTGCGCACGGCTCGGGAACAGGCCGAGGAGTGCGTGGCAATCAGTGAGGAGCTATCGAAGCAGGGAACGCTCTTCAAGGGTCGCGTGTTGATCGCGCGTATTGAGGCGGCCGAGGGGCGCGTAGACAGTGCCTTACAGCGTTTAGGCGAATTGCTGATGGAAACGACCGACGACGAAGAGCGCGCGGAAATCCATTACCGGCTGTGGAAACTCAGTGCCACCGATATCGAAGACTCGCCGCGGCGAGCCGACCATCGCGCCGAAGCACTCCGCCTCTATCAGTCGCTTGTCGAAAAGATCCCGAAGCAGGAGTATCGAACGCGGATCGAACAGTTGGGACGTACTCACTAGAAGAAACCCGATGTCGGCGTGTGGCAGGAACCGGGCAGCGAGGACTCATCACCGTGACCTGGACAATGATAGTGCGGCACGCCCCCCGCCTGCGATCTCCCACCGGTCCACGTGGGTTGTCCGTTTACGCCGTTCGTGGTCCACCGTACAGCGTCACCACCATCACGCATCCGACCGAACTGCCATCGGCATCTGGTGATGCATTCGGAGCTTGATCGATTCCCGTTTGGCAACGAACAAGTATGTTCGATCGCTCCCATCAACACTTTCCCCACACGGTCTCTTGTCCCGAGGGCCCCATGAAACCGTTTCTGACTCCGCATCCTCTTCTCATCGCGTGTCTGCTTATTCTTGGCTCATGTAGTGTCGCCGATCCCGGCGATGTATCTGTCAGCCGTGCGGGCTTCACTCTCGGGGCCGAGCGACAGCTTGTGTCACAGACAATTGGCACTGGTGGGGGCACGGTGATGATTGGCACGTCTGCCGATACACTGAATGGGCTGACGATCGACGTGCCGCCGAACTCCTATCCGATGTCAAAGGAGTTTGTCGTTTCATATGCTCCCATTACCGGAACGAACAACATCGAGGACGTCGTCGTTCTCTCTCCGATGATCATCATCGAGAACGGGGGTGAGTATTCCGACGAGCCCATGATCGTGAAGATCCCCGTGTCGGTGCCTGCCGACATGTTCGCCATGGTATTCGCATATGACGAAACGCGTGGCGGTCTCGAGGGACTCCCGATTATTGATCTCGATTCCGGATCGGTAACAGCGTGGACGCTCCATTTCGAACACTCTGGTGTTCACGATCCCCCTCCGGCAAAACTGTCAACGAGTGCCGATGGACCCCGCCGTTCGCTTCTGACGGTAATTGCACTCAAGAAGGATCGGATCATGGCGGCCAACGTCCAGACGAAGTTCAGGCCGGGTGTTGACGACTGGTCGTTCAGGAATCGAGGTTCGACGATATCTCCCGGTGGCCACTGCGCCGGTCAGACGTTTGGCATGATGTACTACTACATGGATCACAGGCTCAACAACGAACCACCGCTGAATGGCAGATTCGACAATGATGGGGGGAGCTCAACGCCCGACCTCTGGCAGGATGACGCCTCGGCATATCGTTTCTGTTCGTTCCTTCAGAAGGACTATCGATCGTTCCTCAGTCACACCGCGAGCATCGAACGGGCGCTCCAGGTCATCGGCAAGTCCGAATCCTTCCGGGACAGCCTGATGTTCATGGCGTTCAAGCTTGGCATGTATGTGACCAAGGCGCCGCAGTTCATCCACATCCGCACGGTTACTAACGATACGGGGCACGCGATGCTGACGTATGCGGCCAGTGCGACAGGAATTCGAATCTGCGACCCGAACTATCCGGGGGCAAAGACGCCCGGTTACGACACCCGCGAAATCACGTTCAGCAATGGACGCTTCCAGCCGTACTTCTCCGGGCCGGACGCCGACCATCTTGGAATCCCCTTCCCGACGATTCGATACATGGGTCTCACCTCGTCGTTGAACTGGAACGTTGCACGAAATGAATGGGCACGCGTCGCCGAAGGAACTGCCGGCCTTTCGCGCTTTCCATCGTTCGTTATCACGGCTCGCGACACCGCGACTGGCATGTTCGTCCCTCTCCCACCCGGCTGGAAGAGCACAACCGGAAAGATCGAGGTGCGCCTCACGTCATCCGTGCCAACGTTGACGGTCCGTTCGCTCTTCCTGCTGAATGGTACCGAACTCACACCAACCAATGGGTTCTTCTCCCTTCCTGATGGTCGTAACCAGATCGGCATCTATGTGGAAGACATCGCCAATCCCAGAGGGAAGTGGGCGGGGTTCCGTTGGTTTGAACTTGTCGGCAGGAACGCCCCGCAGGAGGCGCAGTGTACTCGCTCGAAATCGTGGTCCACGCTGATGGGTTCCGCGTACGTCGTCTACAACGATTCGGGACCAAACGGCCGGACGGTAATATTCGAGGACCTGAGCGCACCGGAGGATATCTGCGCAGACGTCCATATCCATCCGACGTGGGAAGTGACAGGGAACCTCAGCGGTATGCGGGTGTATGCCAAGGCGTATTGGGGAGGATTGTTCGGAGACGAGGTCTTGATGACGGGGACGTCGACAAAGGCAAGCGCGACAATGGAGATCGGATTGAAACAGGCCTTCGGAACCAAACCGGCGTGGGTCGGGCTACAGGTGAAGGTGACGTTTGCATCGAAAGGATCTCTTGAAGCTGATCTTGCCTGGCTTGCACAACAGAACGTGGTCTCGAGAATACGCCTGGACTACAAGGAGCATCAGAACTGATTCGCTACTCTAAAGCACTATGCCCTCCGCCAAGGACCTTCGCGTATTCATAAGCTCAACCTTCCGCGATCTGCAGGAAGAGCGAGAGCATCTTATCAAGAAGGTCTTCCCCGAGATCCGCGCGCGCTGTCGGGAGCGTGGAATCACGTTCACCGAGGT
>CAYWXV010000111.1:0-6064 GCA_964462535.1 uncultured Alphaproteobacteria bacterium | reverse complement strand
TGGAGCGATTCGGACGTATCGCACGTACCGGCTACAGTCCCGACGCCTTCGGTCATGACGCCGGGCTTCCGCAACTCCTGGCTCGCGCTGGCATGGATGCCTACGCGTTCTGCCGACCCGATCCGGCCGAGCTCCCACTACCTTCGCCTCTCGTCCGTTGGTTCTCACGCGACGGCTCGTCCGTTCTTGCCTATCGGGTCCCCTATCACTACAACATGTACGAGTCGTCCATCCAGAAGAAGCGTGTCGATCTGACGCGCGCGATGGAGACTCCAAGCGAGCTGACTGGAGAGACCCAGGGTCTCAGCGAGTTTGGTTCCAGCTGGATGCTCTTCTACGGCGTCGGTAATCACGGTGGCGGACCGACGCGTGAGCACATCAACGACATCATTGCATCCAATAATGACGCCGGCGGACCACACCTACTCTTCAGTGATCCCGATCGCTACTTCGCGTCGCTCCCGGATGAGACCATCATCCCCGAATGGCGCGGCGACCTGCAGCTAAACGCCCCTGGATGCTATTCGGCGCATTCACTCATCAAGCATCTCAATCGAACAGTCGAACACGCTCTTGTGGAAGCTGAACGATGGGGATCGCTTGCCACCATGCTTGTGCGCTCTTCATATCCGGAAACGGAATTGCGTCGAGCCTGGGAACAGGTCTGCTTCAATGCATTCCATGACCTCATCTGTGGGGTCGCAATACGTGAGGCCCTTGACGACGCGATAGCAGGATATGGTGAAGCTCTCTCCATAGCGACGCGAACGTCTCGCATGGCGCGCAGAACGATCGCGCGACAGATCGACACACGGGGACAAGGTCAATCGGTCATCGTCTTCAATCCCCACCCATTTGCATTCAAGGGAAACATCACTGCGGAACTGTGGCACGACATCGACAAGTCGCTCTGGTCTCGTCCGATTGATCTTCGACTGACGGACGATCGTGGACTTGAGCTCCCCGTTGGCGTCGGCTATACCTCCGGGAAAATTGGGCGCGACCGCGTCGCCTTCACGTTCCCTGCTGACGTTCCTCCACTTGGATGGCGGACCTATCGCCTCGAATACGGCGCACCGTCCAGTGCGAAGGCTTCGGGTCACCTTGACGCAGGACCGACGTTTCTCGAAAACAACCACATTCGCGTCGAGATCGATCCGGACTCAGGGGGGATTGCGCGCTTCTACGATCGCGTTAACAAGCGTGAGTTGCTGGGTGGCGTTTCTGCATTGCCGATTGCCATCGAGGATCGGACAGACACGTGGGGACACGGAGTCGAGCGATTCGACAAGGTGCTCGGATCGTTCGGAAGCGCAGATGTTCGACTGGTGGAATCGACGCCAACGTACGCCACGATCCGCGCCAGAAGTCGCTGGTCGCATTCATGGGTGCAGCAGGACTATCGACTCGATCTCGACTCGCAGGTACTTCGCGTCGATGTGAAGCTCTTCTGGGGAGAAACAGAAACGATGCTGAAACTCCGCTTCGATGTAGATGCGGAGAGTCCGAAGAGTGTTGCAGAGGGAGCCTACACTGTCGTCGAAAAGGAAACGGATGGAACGGAGCGGCCGAAGGGGAGATGGTGTGCGATAATCGACAACGCGCGCGAAGAACCCCACGGGCTATTCCTTGCCGACAACGCGAAGAGCGGATACAGCGCCGATGGAAACAGTCTCATGCTCTCGATTCTCCGCTCGCCGTCGTACGCCACGCATGATCCACATCCCCCGGACGCGAACGAAGACCGGGATTATCTGGATCAGGGAGTTCAGCGCTTTCGATACGTCATCGGCGGAGTCAACCGGCATACCTGGATGGCGGAGGCCACGAGACAATCATCTCTCCTCTGCGCGCCTCCGTCAATTGTCATCGAATCCGCACACGACGGAGGAGAACGCCCCCTCCCGTCAAGCTACACTGGCCTGCGCGTCGAGCCCGAGACGGTCGCAGCTGTCGTGTTGAAACGGCATTGGGATGACGATGGTTGGATCGTGCGACTACACGAAACGGCTGGAATGGAATGCGATGTAACCGTCCACGTCGCGCCGCCTGATGCCTCGTGGGAATTTGCCATCAGACCCTTTGAGCTGCGGACGTTTCTTCTGCGGGATGGAACAACAGTTGAGGTCGATCTGGTGGAGAAGACGACGGACAACGTGTGAAACACGATGTTCTCGAATGCGGGCGCTATTGGGCGCGCTACCGCTTCAAATGAGGATACGGATTCACCGCGCCGCTGTCCCGTCGATAGATACCGTAATGAAGATGCGGTGGTGTCGTGCGGGCGTTACCCGTATTCCCGACGAATCCGATTGTGTCGCCCGCCTTGATATTGTCCCCTGGATTGTAGCGTCCATATCGATCCAGGTGGGCGTAGTAGTGACCGGCACCGGATGGTCCGTACACGGTCACGATCTTCCCCCCCAACTGGTCGGTGCCGACCCGCGCGACAATTCCATGTGTGGCGCTGACGATGGGCGTTCCCTTCTTCGCGAAGATGTCGATTCCCTCGTGCTTGCGTCCACCCGCTCGAGCCGCTCCCCATGTGTCGCGGAGGTCACGACGTCGAACCCCTGAAACGGGTACCACGAGCCGACGGGGAAATGGTTCACGGAGCAGCGCATCATACCGATTGTCCTGCGCGCATCCGAAACGCCAGACAACAGCGGCCACACCAAGCGTTGCAAGGACCATGAGCATCGGAGCGGCACGTCGATTCATCGATCGCTCCGGCGGGTAGGTACGCGGTGACGGTAACACATGTCCTGTAGCACGCGCGTGACTACGTACTGATACGGGCTGACCACATCCCGTGCGAGCGTGCACTGCGTCCAGTGCGTTACTCGGCGTATGGGCGTTCCGGTGCTCCGCCCGCAACAGCCACTGCCAATGCTGCCTCCGGATTGACGATGCCGTATCCCTGAACCTCGGGCGGAATATTCTTCAACAGAACCGCCGTCTCGCAGAGGATTTCCTTTACCTCGTGCGGACGTAGTTCGGGCCGCGCCTCGAGTATTTGTGCCGCAATCGAGGCGACGATTGGTGCCGAGAACGACGTCCCGTCAACGTGTTTGTAGTCGGGAGTGATCAGTTTCTCCGTTCGCATCCTTTCCAGCACGATGGAGCGGATGTGCACCGGGCCTTTCGCGCCCTTCAGCTCCCTGGCAACGCCGGTCTCATTCCCAGCCAGCCGAACCAAACGACTCAGTTCCACATCGTCCGCGACCGCCATTGCAAACAGGATCTCCGCCTCACGCTTCACCGCCGTTTTGGGGAGTATCGGCGCGGCTATGAAGATGGATGGCCCAAGCAGCTCCGGCTTGGGCCCGCCACCAATTGTGTGGATGTACGAGCTGTGCCACATTTCGCGGCGCATCCAATCGATCGAATTCTTGTCGTTGTACCCGCCCACCGTTATCGCTGACGGGGATGATCCTGGGGGCTTGATCGGATTGCCCGGATTGTTTCCTGAAGCCGCCACGACCACCACTCCCATACCCACGAGTTCCTCGACCAACTCGATCACAGGGTGGGAAAGCGACTCCGCAGTCTCATCAACACCAAGCGAGAGATTCACGACGCGGATGTCGAGTCGGTGTTGGTTCTCACGGATCCATGTGAGGGCGCGCACCACCTGCGGGGTCTGGATGCGATACTTCCTGGTCATGGTCGACACCAGGACCAGACGGGCGTCGCAGGCAATCCCGCGGTACCTACCCCCTGAGAGCTCACCACTCCCTGCAGCCGTGGACGACGCCATGGTTCCATGCCACATCTCGACGCGCGGAGAGACGAAGCGCCGCCGGCGGACCGACGTGATCTCTCGCCCCCGAACGGCGTCGTACCATCCAATGATCCTGTGCCCCGAGTTGATGAGATCGTCATGTGGCCAGAACCCGCTGTCGACGAACGCCATCGTTACCCCCTGTCCGGTGAAACGGAGATCGGCGCTCATTCTTATCGGCGTCGGGAGGATCGGCTCTGTGCTAAGTGAAATATCGATGAATGAAGCGACGCCATCCTCATCATGAATCTGCTCTCGTTGCATGCGTCGTTCCTCTTCCTCGAGACATGATTCATGCCACCGGATGTCACCAGGAAGACCAGGATGACGCATCGCAAGCCAGGTGGAGAGGAGTGAGGTCTGAGCGGTCGGGTATTCCCCCAGCGTTACACCCTTGTGCGCGTTATCGCCACATCCAGGGCACGTCTCGGCACCCGAACTCCGCTCGGGCTTGTGGTCACCGGAGGTTGCATGGGGCGATGCGTGTGCTGAAGCCGGGTCGACGTACTCGCGGACCTTGCGTGAGCCAGGTGGTTCGGCAGGTTTCATGTTCGGCCTAACTTGTCGCGCATGAACCCATACAAGTCGTCGCAAAGAGTGTCACACCTCCGCCGCTGCTTCTATGCTGTCCGATTTTCAACGGATGTGCTGGACTATCTCGATGGGCTCATGCTGGAACTCCGGTCTCATGGGGCCAACGTTCGTTGGACGCCACGACGAAACGTCCATCTCACGCTCCGCTTCCTGGGCGACCTGGATGAGCGACAGGTGCGTCGGGCCGGGGAGATTTCGCGGGCAATTCCGGAAGGGCCGATCCACGTTCGGGGCGACGGGCTGGGTGCGTTCCCATCGCTCAGGGCTCCCCGCATCCTTTGGGCCGGTGTCTCGACGGATACGGATGACGAGCGGGCACGCCTGATGCGCCTTCAGGAAACGACAGAGCGCCACGCGCAATCGCTCGGACTGCCGCGCGAGCAGCGTCCGTGGCGTCCCCACGTCACGCTCGCCCGCGTCCCCTTCCCCTCTCCCGGCCTCCGCCCGCTGATCGATGATATCACGACGCGCGAGTGCCGTTCGCCTCTCTCTGCTGTGACCGACCTCTTCCTGATGGAAAGCCTCATGTCGCAGGGCGGCGTCGAGTACCGCGTGTTGAATTCGTGACGGTGGTGCATACTCCTCACAGCATTCCCCAGCGTGCCGGCACCGAACGCCGACCGCAGATAACTCCCTGCTACAATCCCGACAGTCGTGAGCATGAGCCTTCTCATGGACTTCGACAGTGCAATCAAATAGGTTGGCACCATGAAAACGTTATCTAGCATTCTGGTCGCTCTCCTCGCCAGTATTACGATGGCGAACGGACAGGAGCGCGGCAATCACACCAACCCTCCCCCACCCGCTTCGCTTCGTACCATCGACACGGGGTTCACCATCCGAGGGATGTACGGATTTGGAAGGATGATTCACAAGAACGTGGTCGGGGCCTACGCCGACAACCGTATTGTGGAAGGGCATCTTGGGTGGCGGAACACGCAATGGGTCTCCACGGCCGACAGCACCGTCATTCCTGGTCTCAGACTCTCCACGTTTTTCTACGGGTCACGCGCTGCAGTGACAGACGACGACGGCATTGCTTCTGAGAGCTCGCGCTTCGGACTCCGCACGGCCGGGGGGTTCGGTTGGGTCAACGAAGCGGGGATGATTCTCCCCTACTCCTCCTCAGCAGTCGTCTGGACGAAACTCGATATGAATTCAGCGCTCCTCGATTCGGTCGACCGAGGAATATTCTCTGATTACATCGACGCGCGACGATTTGGGTCGGCAATCGAGGCGGGAGTGGAGATCATTTCAGCAGAGGGATTCTCCGCGAACATTGGGATCGAACGGAACATCGTGTTTCCGCGACACCTGGTGTTCAAGGAGTTCCTCTCGAGCATCATTCAGAGCGGCCTTGCGGATCTGGCGGGAAACGTAATCGTCAAATTCTCCAACTCGAAGATTGCGGGTCCGATTTCGTCGTTCATTCTCTCGAACGCCGTGCGGTTCGCCATCAGCGAGCTGCGTCGCAAGGAGATGAACTGGCCGTTCACCAGCCCCCCGCCTCTTGTCTTCGATTCGTTCACGATAGGTGCGGCGTATTCGTTCTAGGCGGCTGGGCGGCTGGGCGGCTGGGTGGCTGGGTGGCTGGGTGGCTGGGTGGCTGGGTGGCTGGGCGGCTGGGTGGCTGAGCCTGTCGAAGCCAGCTGGGCGAATCGGCTACTCCTCGAAGTGAACCATCTT
>CAYWXV010000110.1:0-6206 GCA_964462535.1 uncultured Alphaproteobacteria bacterium | reverse complement strand
CAAGGTCGAAGGTGCAATGTCGAATTCTGTTGGCTGTTGGCTGTTGGCTGTTGGCAAACGATAATCGATTGCGAGAACTAGAACCAACACCATTCACGGCTTTCATATCTCATATTTCATATCTCATATTTCACACGTTCTCCCGCAGTCTCCTCCCCAGTACATCAAACACCTCGATATCGGTGGTAGAAGCCGCGGCGGCTGACGTCTCAAACTCGGTGGCAAGCATCGACCAGAGCATGGTGTCGCGCGGGATGCCACGTTCGATTCTATTGCTTCGCAATGTTCCCTCAAGCGTGTAGCCGAGACGCTCAGGGATCGCGGCGCTCCGGCCGTTCTTCGGATCGCACCGGATCTCCACGCGAACAACACCGTGGTAATGAAACGCCACACGGGTCAGGGCAGCCGCGGTCTCCGTGACATATCCCTTCCCTTCGTGCGCAGCGGCAATCCAGTACCCAATCTCAAGGGTCCCCTCCCCTGCCCGCCGATGAAGTCCTGTGCCCCCAAGCAGTTCGGTCTCATCTCGATCGAAGATCGCCAGCACAAAGTCCTCCCCGGTGTCATAGCGCGCACGGAAGCGTCGCAGCAGGTCGACCTTTTCCTCTATCGTTTGCGGCTCGTGGTCAGCCCAAGGCATCCAGGGCAGGAGGTGCTCCAGGCTCGCGTCGACCGACTGCTTCAATAGTGGCGCGTCGTCGGGTTGATAGCATCGAATGACCAGACGGGATGTGTGAATTCGGTAGGGAGTTGCCAAGGATGACGGAAAAGCTATGAATGAGAAGAGAACGCGTGTTGATTGATTCTTCTCCCCCTCTCACAAGTGTGAGAGATGGGGTCGGGGGGTGAGAGCCCGACAACAGGGCACCATCCCATCGCGGGGCGCGATACGGCCACGCGGCAACGTTCGACGAGACTCAGTGCGCTTCCGCGAGTCGTTTTGCCATCAGGATATCCGGCTTTCCGGGGCCGTTTGCATCCGGAATAACACCGACAACCACGTATCCCACCTTACGGTAAAACTCGAGAGGGTGTCCGAGATTGCTGTGGAGTGACGCGATGTGGAGCGCGAGATCAGGATAGAGGTCGATTCCACCAATGCTCGTACTCCCATCCTCGTCGTCAGTCCCCAGAAACAGTGTTACGGCCCCACGCAGCCTTGCCTGCGCCTCAACGTCCTTGACGAGGGCGCGACCAATCCCTTCATCTCTTCTTCTGGGATCAACCACAAGGGGGTGAAGCTCCCACGCCACGTTTGCATATCCGGGAATCGCTCCCACCCAACCGACCACCTTCCCATCCTCGACTGCAGCACGACAGACACGCTCAGTGATCAGCATCTCTGCCACCTCGTGCCGTGCAGACTCGATATCGGGCCAGGCGTTCGGCCACTTATCACCAAACCCTTCCACCAGAAGCTCGGCAGCCCGCTCCAGCGATGTCGCGTCGCGCGGCATATCAGTGATCTCAATCATATGATCTCGCGAAAGAATGATCCGGCCTCAGCAAGCCGTATGCGGAGATCGTCGGCATCCCGGACAAAGAAGAGCGTCCGCAGTCGATCGACGATTTCGGGCGGAAGTTCGTAATGAATGTAGCGTGTATGAAATGACGAATGATGGGGAGTGTATCTGATGCGAAGGGCCTCGACCAGAGGCCGCAATGTGAAGCCGTGATAGAAGGTCAATGCTTCAATATCGTTACCTCGATTCAACTCCTTGAGAATCAACACCTGATAGAGATCGAAGAGCACGGGGAGCTGTGCCTTTCGCACCTCGAGCCCCCGCTGGTGCCGTTCCTTGTCGACCGAGACGGGAATGGCAAGACCGTCGTGGTCAAAGAGAATCTCGGGATGCCCATGAATTTCAGGTTCCAGAAATCGATTTCCCGCCGATCGACGTTGCACCACGAAATCGATCAGGAGGAACGGACTTGCGTTCTTCAATCGGTAGAACTTCTGCGCATGCCCGTGCCAGGTCGGCGAAGGTATCTCGTGTACCAGATCGATCCCCGCAAGACCTTCCAGCCCCGCCTCCACGGCAGCGAAAACACGATCGACGGAATCGTCCTCCACGATGATGTTCAGATCGATGTCACTCCACTCATCGACACGGTCGAAGGCCGACGCCCCACCAAGCCAGGCCGCCCTGACGCTCGGAAGACTGAGAAGAAGCGATCGGAGAGCGGCCACTACCTCAATGCGATCAAGTTGCATGGAAGAAGGATGGGTAAGGATTCCAGTTACACCCCTCCGTCCGCCTGCGGCGGACCGGTCCGCTCAAGGGGACATTATCGCTGCCTCAATGCGCTGGCTCGGCCGTACGCCGCTCCATCTCGATATGCGCGATGCCGTCTTCGTCATAAGGCTCGCCCACGGGACGATATCCGAACGAGCGATAGAAGTCAATCAGATAACACTGTGCCGAAAGCCTGTTCCCCTGACCCGGGTATAAAGCGTCGGCTTGCTCCAGCCCCCGGCGCATCAATTCCTGACCAAGTCCAGAACCACGCTTCCCCGCAGCGACAATAACGCGGCCGATGGATGACTCCGGATATTTCAACCCTGGCGGAAGGAGTCGCAGACAGGCAACCGGAGCGCCCGTGTCATCGTGACAAATAAGGTGGAGCGCACGTTGATCAAGTCCGTCGAGATCCTGATAGATGGACTGTTGCTCCACCACGAATACCGCACTTCGCAACGCAAGCAGATCGTACAGCAGCGATGCCGGCAACTCGTCGAATGTGTACCAGGACCAGAACATGGGACTAGGGGCTGGGGGCTGGGGAATCGAGTTTGGGGTTTGGGAATTGCGTTTGGGGCTTCCGTCCGTGTTAGCCGCGGAATACGTTCTGGGCGACCCGGTGAGCCCACCGGCAATGCACGACAACGAGCACCGTTCCGGCAGCGTGTCGAGCTCTACCTCCCTCAAGGATCAACCCGCCTCCCCGCAGCACCAAGTCCCGAGTCCCCAGCCCCTACAGCTTGATGCAGACGTTCTTCAATTCACTGTAGAAGTTGACCGAGTGAACGCCCCCTTCGCGCCCAACGCCACTCAGTTTGACCCCACCGAACGGTGTCCGCAGATCACGAAGAAACCACGAGTTGACCCATATCATCCCCGTCTCCAGACGTTTTGCCATGCGATGAGCACGTGAGAGATTCTGCGTCCAAACGGCGGAACAGAGCCCATACTCGGAATTGTTTGCCATCGCCAGGGCTTCTTCCTCAGTATCAAACGGCTGCACGTGGCAGACGGGGCCAAAGATTTCTTCACGGATACAACGGGCGCTCTCGGGAAGTCCGGTCCAGATGGTCGGTTGAATCCATGCCCCCTCCGCGAAGCGCTCGTCCATGTCCGGAATTCCGCCACCGGTAATCACGGTCGCCCCTTCGTCACGCGCCAGTTGGAAATAGGAGAGGACCTTCTCGCGATGGTCGCGGGAGATCAGCGGACCCATGGTCGTTCCCTGCGCGAAAGGATCACCTAGAATCATGCTCTCCGCCTCCTTCTTGAGCGCTTCGACGAATCGCTCGAAGATCGGCCGCTGGACATAGACTCTTTCCGAGCAGAGACAGACCTGTCCGCAGTTGGCGAATGTAGAGCGGGCGGTTCCAGCGACAGCAGCGTCAAAATCGGCGTCGGCAAAGATGATTGCGGGATTCTTGCCCCCCAGCTCGAACGAAAGATGTTTGACCGTTCGGGCCGATGCCTCCTGAATCGCCTGCCCGGTGCGGCTCTCGCCCGTAAACGTGATCGCCGACACATTCGGGTGGCGCGTTATGGCTTCACCCGCTGCGTTTGGCCCGAAGCCATGTACCACATTGAACACCCCCGGTGGAATACCAACCTTCTTCATCACCTCCGCGAGCAGTGTTGCCGTGCCAGGCGTCTCCTCGCTCGGCTTGACGACCACAGTGTTGCCACAGGCAAGTGCCGGGGCCACTTTCCAGCTCATCAAGAGAAGGGGGAGATTCCATGGCGCAATCACACCGACGACCCCAACCGGGACTCGAAGGGCGTAGTTGAGCGCCCCCTCGCCATCGGCAGTGTCGGTCTGGAACGACTCGGTCGGAAGTGATCGAAGCAGGCTCGAGAAGGTTCTGAAGTTTGCCGCGCCCCGTGGAATGTCAATCGAACAGGCCCAGCCGACCGGCTTGCCGGTATCGAGGATCTCGGCCTCGAGGAAATCATCGAATCTCTCCATCACGCCGTCGGCGACGCGAGCCAGCAGATCCAGGCGATCATTCATCGGCATGCGCCCCCATGGTCCCTCGAGCGCCCGATGGGCGGCATTGACAGCGCGATCGACGTCGTCGGCAGACGCCATCGAGACATGCGCCACGGTCCGCCCGTCGATCGGACTGATGTCCTCGAATGTTGCGCCATCACCCGCATCCGTGAACTCACCATCGATGAAGAGCCTGTAGTCGCGAGGGGAAGCGGTTATTTCAGGGCGTGAGAGCGTCTGCGGCGTCATGTCCATGTGCAATCGGCTGATTGTGGGAAGGAGGCTGAAGTTACGTCGCGACATCGTTCCTTCCATCAAAACCGTGGGGACTCTGACATGGGGAATCCCGTCCCGGCTTTTGTCCTATTTTCCAGACGATCGAAATCGGCATCATCCGCGGCTGATTCCGCGATCCCCTCCGCAAATGAGATCGGACGAAATCATACCGTATGCGCTGCTGGTCGACCTCTACCACGACTCGCTCCTGGCCAGCCTGGACGACCCGGAAGAGTTCCTGACCACACTGACGCGGCGTGTGCAGGCAATCATTCCGATCGTCGGCCTGGTTCTGGTATCCGAGCCACGCAAGACGGACGATACGTTCAGGAATCAGGTCGAGACAATCGAGACGATTCGGATGCGTGAGGGAGAGGGGAACGATCTGGTGAAGAAGGAGGCAACCGGCTGGATCAGCAACGAGGAGACGAACGATCTTCTGAGTGAGATGATGGCTCGGGGGCTGGCGCACATCACGCAGATCGCCGACAAGCGCTTCCCCGATCGACTGGATCTGATCACCCACTGGATCACGATCGAACATTACCCCCGTATCGCGGTCTGCTTCTTCCGCCCCCACATGGCGGACGACTCGTTCCTCCCGTTCACCCAGGAGGAGTTCGGGATCATCGAGGCCCTCACTCCCCACCTCTCCACCATCGTCCGTCAGCACATCGACATCGTGCAGTCGCGACGGGGGAGCTTCGACTACTTCGCCGAGCGGTGTCATCTCCTGGCCACGGAATTCGGGCTGACGCTCCAGGAATTCCGTGTCTTGCGGCTTCTTGTGACCGGCGCCTCGAACGCCGAGATCGGGGAGGAGACGGGGACGACGTCGGCCACGGTCAAGACACACATCACCCATATCCTGCAGAAAACCGGCTGCCGCAACCGCGCCGATCTGATCGGCAAGTACTTCTCCTCTCGTTCAACCATCAAAATCTGAGCAAACAGGAATTCTCAGACTAAAGGTTGATTCCTTGCCCGAAGTGCCGGCCTATCTTTGATCTGGTAGTTCTTGGAAAGTAGAGAGTTGAATGTGGAGGGTGGCGCTGCCCGCGACCTGATCGATCTACTCATCACTTTCTACTCTCTAAAGACTACTTTCTAAGCTTGCCACACAGGACAACGTATCCGTGCCCGCGCGCGGAAGTGAGCAGCGTTGATCCTTAGGACTCTGCCGACTGGAGGGAAGGCAGAGTCCTTTTTTTTGGGGAGTGGGGAAACAACAACCCATCACATCGCAGATCTCCATGACATACTCCTGACCGGGCGACCCACGGGACTGCACGTGTACACCATCTCACGTGACCGAACTGCCCACGATGCTCAACTCGCCGACGGCAGGTGTCCGCGTGACATCAGAAACGCTCACGGATTTCCACAACGGATCGTCGGTCACGAACGTCATCTGCGTCTTGTCCATTTCGCACCGAGTCATTCGGAACACCACCATGCTGGAATCGGGCATTACCATACCGTAGTACACGTGCTCTCCATCGCCGGAAACGCTGATACCACCGTTGGACTACGTGCGAACAAACGGAAAGGGAGGACAGGATGTCGGAGTGGTGAATTGGGAGAGAGAGGGCATCGCCTTCATCGAAGCGGAAACTCGAGCGGTTCGCCTCCGAGCATTCTCCACGCTTCTGGATCTACTCCGTGATCGATGCAGTCGTCTTCACTGTCATCCTGCGAGA
>CAYWXV010000109.1:4082-6453 GCA_964462535.1 uncultured Alphaproteobacteria bacterium | reverse complement strand
AGCCCTCTATGGTTTTCCCGATGTTGAGTCTTTTCCGCTTGTCGTTGAACTCGATCTCCATCCAACGCGAGGTGACGCCACGGTACGTGCGGGACTTCTGCGTTATGCGAAGAATGTCGTTCCAGGCGGCGTGGGTCCACTGCAAATCGCCGCGACCCCGGGCATAGTGGATGCCGTCAGTGTCGACACTGACCGTCAGCGCTGTTGTTCTGGCGTAGTATGCTACGATCAGTCCGAGTGCTATGGCGATTGCGAGCACGCCATAGATGAAGGACGTGACGTAGGAACTCATGAATCCATCGTAGGCCATAGCAACCGCGATCACGCTGGCCACAAACGAACCAATACCAAACGTCCCCAGCCAGGCGGTCCACTCGGTCGGACTTGAATAGAATGTTTGTGGCAATACCGTGGTGGGGGGTGGTAACGCTGCCAGACGTGAGCGCTTCTCACGCTTCAGAATGAGGGCCCAGAACATCGTGTGGAGAAGCAGGCCGAAGGGTAATCCGCCTGCGAGAGCAATGCCAAACCGCGCCAGCGTTAGCCGGTACGCGCTCTGGTAGGTTGTCACCTCTCGGATGAGGTAGCGACCACGATCACTCTTGTGATAGCCTCCGGAATGGAATGTGGGCGCCTGTCCCTCCAGATCGGGAACGTCCGGGAAGTCGAGATACACCGATCCATGGGCGCCGTCAGCGGCAGTGGACGGAGTGTCCCAACGGAGCCGCGCGGAAAGGCCCGCCCCCGGCGACGTGACTCTTCTCTTCCCCTCGGACCATGACACATCCTTTGGCGTAACTACGACCGTCGCGTCTACAACGCGCGCAGAACCCTCACTTTCAAATCGGATGTGGGTGGTTAGAAACTGTGCGATAGTGGAGTCGATCGTGTATGTGTGGCTGTCATCCGCATCGATCGTGAATTCGATGTCCACAGTCTCATCCACCGCAGTTCCCGCAGCGACCTGAGAGCGCGTCGCGAAGGTGAGGAACGAGGCGGCGTACGTAACGGGGACGACCGCGATGATCAGGGTCGCAACGTATTTCCGCATCATGGGCAGCCTGGTACCGAAGTGATAGGCGGCATGTCAATCCTGTGATTAGGGGTGAAGCTAGCAGGGCTGAATCGTCCAGCACGCGCTCGCGCAGGATTCACGTCATCCAAATCTCAACTCGTCAACTCGCTCACAAGGTAGCGCCGACCCGCGATCGTCAGCCACACGTCGTTGCTGCTCGACCAAGCGATAGCCGGAGGCAATTCCACAGGATGGGGACCCGGCAGCTCCACAAGCTCTACGACCGGAACTCCGTCAGCGGCATCCGACTGGCTGACCTCCAGAAGTGTGGCAACTCCCGGCCGAGCCAGCCATGCCGTGTGGGACTCGGTCAGTGCCCCCAACGACGACGGGACCAGAAGCCACCCGCTGACCTCACCGAGAAAGGCATCAAGATCAGGAACGTTGAAGGCGACGTGATGCAGTCCAGCCCCGCGCTTCTCGAGCGCACGCGCGTATGGACCATGTGCATTGGTGGGTTCCATCAGAAGGAGCCGCGCGGAACCGGCACCGAGGTAGACTTCGCGTGTCCCTTCACTCGGGAAGGACTGGATTGGGCCGGCGTCCAGACCGTTCAACCGCTCCAGCACGGGCTCGAGTTTGCGAACGACAAGGGCGACGTGGTCGAGACGATAGTTCATAGCGTTCATGTTGAGGGAGCCTGTCAAGTATTCTGCGCGGACGTAAACAGCGTGGGCTGTGTTCGGAGATGATCTACCGCCGCTCGAGACTGCCTCGGCTTCCCGCGCACAGACGACGGACGAGGCTTCACTAATGACTCATTGCGGCCTGGTGCCGACCAGTCCATAGTGGTAGGGGGGTAGCGCGACCGAAGGTATCAACAACTCAAAACCTGCTTGGCGCACCCACGTCCGGCACTCCTCCGGGCGTGGGCGGATACTCAAGTCCGGTCCGCGTGGAGTTGTCGCGTCGTGAACCCAGTGAATGACCCCTACCTTGCCGCCAGGATGCAACACGCGATGCGCTTCTCGAAGCAGCTGCAATGGATCTTCGGCGTGCAGAATATTGAACAGCATGGCGTAGCCTGCTGACTGGTCCGGTAATCCGGTGCCATGGGCAACGAAGTCACGTTGTACGGTCCTGACATTCGTGAGGCCAGCCGTTTCGGCACGGGCCGTCGTTGTTCGAATCATCTCAGGCTCTATGTCAAGCGCATGGACCATGCCGGACGTGAGTCTGGCAGCGGCGATGGTGAACGTACCATATCCGCAGCCGAACTCGACGACATCCGTTGGAGCGTCGTCAAACGCAAGCTGGACAAGGATGCTGCGAGCGTCGAAGAATCCATCCCACATC
>CAYWXV010000109.1:0-3982 GCA_964462535.1 uncultured Alphaproteobacteria bacterium | reverse complement strand
CCCATCCTCCGGCGCTGCGCGGTATGAATGCTCAACGAACCGGTTCCAGCCCTTCTTTGTTCTGGATTCGACCACCCACGCAAAGCCGCCCCCCTCCGTCGGCCAGTAGGCCATGCGCGCTCGTCCGGCCGGCATGTCGGCCTCGAAGCCGATTGCTTCCGGGTGAAGGTCGGTCACGTCCGCCAACTCCCCCTGTGAGCGTTTGCCGTCGGAGGTGAAGGACCAGAAGCAGACCGTTCCGCTGTCCCCAACACCGATCACCGCCCATTCTTCATAGGCTTTTTGCGATCCGGGTGCACCGAACTCCCAGCGCACCTGGAGCCGGAGGTAATTGCCGCCAAGGAATGGTTCAAGCACGCGGTGGCACCGCACCGGACCCATAGGGGAATCGGCCTCCGCCACCCACGCTCCATGAAGAGGTACGAACGGACCAAGCTTGCCACGTCCTTTCTTCCACAGTTTTCCCATTCGTGCGTTCTCCTTACGGATCGATTGAAGTCGTCCGCTCCGCGAAGCGGCTTTGGAGTGAACCGGTTGTTTCACGGATGCTCCGTGTTCAGCAAGTGTCCCTGGTCGGCCGCCCCGCTACATGGATTCCGCATGCGTCTGTCTCACTCCACATGCCATCCCTGCCCCAACAGTGGAACCGTGGCGCAAGCTGGACCACCCTTCGGGTTGGTCCCTGCAAACTCCACCGCCAGACGGCCCGAGCCCCTCTTCCTCACGGCCTCCACCAGCTCTCGCGTAATGCCCTCCAGTCCAATCTTCGCTCGCCACCCGGCATCGATGTCCGTCTGCCCGGCGTAGGTGCCCATGCGCAAGTAGACGAAGCGCTGACCAGGTTTCCCCTGCACTGCGGCGCCCCTTAACCTAAAGTTTCCCTCGGCCTCGCCGTCAGCCACGTCGACCGAAAAGTCGAACGAGATGCGATGACTCGTGGCCGAAGTTGGTTCGACTATCTCGTCCTTACCAAGCTGAAGCGCCCAACGAATATGTGGTGGCGGATCGACAACGGTAATTCTGAGGGAGAGAGATTCTGTCGAGATATTCTTTTTCGATGCAGGCACGACGTCTCCTTAGAGCGCATAACGACACGGCAGCAGCAGCCTTGTGTCCCGGCCATTGCGATGCTCGAGTCGGAATTACGGCAGGGTATGGTTTTGCGTGGCGGAACATCGGAAAAGACCGCTCATAACAACCTATCGTAGCGTTTCACCCCGCTTCAGCATTGCCACAACATCAGCGATACGCTTGCTGCGTGTTTCGGGCTTCTTGGCAGAGGTGGTGCGGAAGATAAAACCGTAGCGTTGAGTCTTGGTAAGCGAGTCGAAGAAGGCCTTCGCCTCTGGCTCTCGCGATAGGGCGGCGAGTAGATCTTCCGGAATCTCGGCTGAGCTGGCGCCGTGGTAGGCGGCCTCCCAGCGTCCGTCGGCTTTGGCAGCGTCGACGGCAGCGCGTCCTGCCGGCTTCATACGTCCCTCCTTTTCCAGCCGCGCCACGTGGCCAACATTGATCTTCGACCACATACTCCGCTTGCCACGCCTGGTAAACTTCTGGAGGAAGTACGTCTCGTCGAAGGTCTTCTTCTGGCCATCTATCCAGCCATAACAGAGCGCCTCGTCCAGTGCCTCCGCGTAGGAGACGGTGGGGATGCCGCTGGCCTTCTTCGCAATCTTCAGCCAAATACCGGGATGGTCGTCATGATGACGAGCAAGCCATCGGCGAAACTCGGCGGCGGAGGCGAAGGCAATGATCGGCTGGTCGGGCATTGATGTGACAATTACGGTGTGCGAAGTGCTGCAGAACGAGCGAGATCGGGAATGAACGGATCGCCATGCGTTGCCACACGCGATCTATCGATACGTCATTGAGCGCTTCTTGCCGCAAGAGATGAGGTTCGTCGCATCAGCTCGCGCCACTCTCGTGCTTGATGGCGAAGGGTGATAATAGGGATCGCGTCGCCGGCGACATGAGCCCCGATCGCTCCAATCAGACCCAGCGGCGAGTAGAGGAGAGCAATCGTGAACCCGTAGAAGAGCATGTGCCATGCAATCATGCGTGGGCCTTGATATGAGTGGAGGACTCCGTTCACAACCAAACCAACCGCTATTGGTATCACCGGAGAACCAGTGAGCTGACCCAGCTGGTGAACGAGAATGCCACGCATCAGAACCTCTTCGGTGACGGGATTGAGCACCATGATTGCGATGCCAGCCCAGACCTTGGCGTTGCGTTGGCGGGGCCAGAGGCTGGCATTCGCGCGGAACGCCGCTTGCATAATGTCGGCGCGAGAGTCAAGGCGCTTCGTCGATGCATCGTAGAGCAGCGCCAGGCCACCGTAGAGGATCACACCGATCAGCAATGCCAGGGGGAGGGGGAGAGCGGACGCAAGCCCCACCGACTCGGCGGACCAACCCCCTCGGGCGTAGGTGAGTGAAAGAAACCCGACGAGCCCCAGCCGCCAACCGAGAAGCCTCATCGCATGCACCGGAGTGAGACGCCGAGGGAGCACCGCGCGCCCGGATCGTGCGGCCCACGTGCGACGCAACACGCCAAGCAGCTGAAAGACCACCACCACACCAAAAAGAATGACCGTATCGAGGGGGTGGTATTGCTGCGGCATGACGTGATCTGCGAGCGTCTAGCGGTTGCGATCCGTTGACGTGGGGGACTAGCGACGCGGCTCTTGACTACGAACTGCGCTGGCAAATAATATGACACGTTCTTTGCTCAGCATTATCATACCATGTCCCCTGCTGATTCCGGTATGACAACCACCTCGATATCGTGTGCGGTGCAGAGTCTTTCCATCTCTGAATCTCGTATAGCGCAGATCGCAAGGGTTCCCATTGACGCGGATTCACGTCGCCGCATTATCTCGCGCAAAGAATGCCTGGCCCATAAGGTACATTCCCAGGCGCCCACTACTCGCCACTCCTCAAGTTGCGATAGAACGTCAGTGCATTTCGATCCATGTCGTAGAGTGCAAACTCGCGTGTCCCCCAGGGCGTATCGCTGATGCCGCTCGCACTGCACTCGACTCCGCGTTGCTGATACTCTGCGAAGAGCGCGTCCGGGTCATCCACCAGAAAGCGCAATCGAATGGTACTCATCTCGTGCTCGTACTGGAACTGCATGTGGAGCTCGACCTCGTCACGCTGGTATCCCACGTAATTCGGCTTGTCGGGGTTGTCCTGAAAGGCGAGTTGAAAACCGAGCTTCCCGGTGTAGAACTCGATTGCACGTTGTACATCTCGCGTGCCAATAATCGGATGCGTCTGTTTGAACATGATGATGTGAGGGTCTCAGCGGACGAGTTGGGGAGGGGTTAGCGAAGTGCGATCAAGCCGCAAGCGTTGTCACGGAATGAATGATAGAGAAAACGATGCTCGTCGGCTGCGGCGCCTGGGAGTGCAACGGAGAGATCGCGGGATGTGACCAGTCTCCCGATACCTCGGCAGTTCAACAGTCTCCTGGGCCTACGTTGGCTGCTGCGGCGTCTGAGTGCCCGGGAAGAAGCGAATCATGAACCCAACGTACGCGAGCCAGAGTACGAGCCACAGAGACGCGACCACAACGAGTCCGACCGAAAAGAGAACCAGACTGGGGGCGAGGAGCATCAGGGCATAGGCAAAGGCCCAGAAGCGCTCAGCGCGCCGGGCGTGCAGCGCTCGTTCAGCCTCACCTATCCAGCGACCGAGAGACGAGCGATAGTAGTGGACGGTCGCAAACACAAAGGAGAAGGTCGACACGGCCATGACGGCCAGCGTGGCTTGAAAGAAGAGGGAATTGATGGTCGCGTCTGCGTATTTCGGGTAGAGGAAAATCAATGTAAATGTGAAGATGGCGATGCTCGTGGCCGCGAGCGAAATCGTGCGAGTGACGTTGGCTCCTGCGGGATCCTCTGCCATTGATCTCTCCGTTTTGATGTTGGGTGTCGACGAAACTCTCCGGTAACCGCTCGCCCGTCCGGGCCGCCTGA
>CAYWXV010000108.1:0-6793 GCA_964462535.1 uncultured Alphaproteobacteria bacterium | reverse complement strand
GTTATGTTCCTCTCCCTCCAAGCAGCGAGTTTCCCTCCCCTGGGTCTCGCATTCTGAACGCTATTCAGCCGCGTCGTTTGCGTACCGACCATGATGCCTTCACTCCCCCGCATCCTGAGAGTCGCTCTGCCACTAGTTGCCGTTGTTGCCCTCGTCTATTTCCTTGCCCCACGAGGTCGAACAATAGTGACGATGGGCGATGGATCTGTCATCGACGTCGACTCCTTGTCCGCGCATCTCGACACGCTCCAGACGATCGACTCCAGTTTCCATTTCAATCCAATCCCGTCGCAGAGCGAATACGTCGCGTCGCTGGATTCCCTCGGCTTCTTCTCCCTTCTTGATCATCCATACGATGATTCGGTTCGCGCTGCGATGGGGCACGATTTCGATCCCGATGCCGGCGTCGGGTATAGATGGCGGGAGGGACTTGATAATGTGTCAGATCATCGGATCTTCGGCTGCGATGGTGAAGCGTTGTTCGAGGATGGCTTTGCCGAAATGCTGGACGAGCTCAAGCCCTCGTTCGAACGGCGAGGATTGAAGTTGACGACCAATCGTGTTCAATCGTCGAACGAGACGAGGCATAACGTTACCGTGGTTGTCACCGTCAATGATCGTCGCTATCAGATTTTCGACAAATACAACGACGCCCTCCATGCCTGGGCCGATGCGGCGTATCGTCTCGCGTGCCTCCTGAACGCCGAACTCGCACTGCAGCACTCGAATGAACGAGTATACCTGTCGTCTGGTGGTAACGATGGGATGCTCTATATCCTTACGCCGGAACAACACGACTACCTGGATCGCGTGCATCGGACGATCGCGGAGAAGCCGCTGGACGTGGACCGATGGGGAGCATTGAATGATGTGACCCCGACACCCAAGGACCTGGGAGACCGTTGAAGTACGCGCGATCTCTGCGTTGCACTCCTCGTCGCTCACTGCAGCGTACCTCCCGTGCGCCTCGTTCGCTCCTCGTCGTGCGCTTGACCTCGCGCGATTTGAACAGCCTCCCGAAACACCGGTATTACAACAGTCTGCTGGCAGAATGAGATTACACATCATCATTGTCGCGATCCTTCTCCCCACCTTGATATGTGCGCAGGAATTGTTGCAGGTGTCGTCACCGTTGCCATGCACAGCCCCACTGCCGCGCGACGCATCGAATTACGAATACATGCACGCCTACTTCGGTGCACGGCTGGAGCCAGAGGATGGGAGAGTCTATCACGGCGTGGGTCAATCGAACACTGGCGTGCAGGAGTACATCGACGCCATGGCCGATTCCACGATCATGCCGATTGTCGTGAACTTCTACTATGACATTCCCGGCACGCGTGGCAACAAGTTCGAAGAGTTGCGTTCGAGGCTTGCCATGGAGAAAGCCATCGGCAGAATACCACATCTGAGCATCGCCATGACCGACGGCAGGGTCTGGACCGACAGCATCATTGCCACCAGCAGACGCTACGACGATATCATTGACACACTCGCAACGATAGTCCGCGACTATGGTGGCAGGATCTTCGTTCGCCCGGGGTTCGAGTTCGGTGGGACATGGTTCCCCTATCACGCATATCTCTATCCCAAGGCCTTCCGGAAAATCGTCGACCGATTCCGCGCAGTAGCCGAACCCGACTCCATGGCGTTTCTCTGGTGCTACTATCCGGCTGCCCCAAATGATTTCGACTCTACAAACGGACGGGGAGAGTACAAGTGGTATCCGGGCGACGATCACGTCGACTGGTTCTCGCTTGACCTCTTCAAGGCAGGAGACTTTCATCCCGATTCGGCCGACTCACGCCGCGGAGTCTTGACACCAAAGGGGAAGTCGGAACGGTTCCTCGCGATGGCCCGCGACCATGCCAAGCCGGTCTTTCTCTCCGAACTCTCGGCGACATATATCAACGTGACGACCGACCCAAGCGACGGCATGAACGACTGGAACGCATGGTTCGTACCCTTCTTCCGGTTCTTATCCGGTCACCCCGAGATAAAGGGATTCAACTACACGAACTGGAACTGGAGCGACTACACGCAGTGGGCGGAGTGGGGTGATTCCCGGATCGAGATAAATCCGTTCATCCTCGCCAGGTACCGGGAGGAGCTTCGCAACCCCAGATACATCCATCTTCGAACGGCGGCATCCGGTGTGAATCCGGAGGCTATCCAGTTACCACGAGAAATGAACCTTTCGTCCCTTCAGCAGGTAGGTTCTCGTCCCACGCCCGCATCGATGCTCCAAATGACCCCTTGTCATCCAAACGCTCTTCCGTGATCGTTGCGCAGGACCCGGTCGATCCCGATAAAGAGCACGACCTGAACGGATTCTCCCATGGATTCTTCAGTGCATGAGGGATACCTCGTCATCGCAGATATCTCCGGCTATACATCATTCATGGCCGGTAGCGAGCTGGACCACGCGCAGGAAATACTGCAGGAGGTCCTGACGCTCGTTCTGAACAAAATGTCATCGGTGCTGACGCTGATGGAAGTTGAGGGGGATGCGCTGTTTCTCTACACGCACCGGGAACGAGTACTCCGTGGGGAGACGATTCTGGAGGCGATCGAAGGAGCGTACGTGGAGTTCAGCGATCACATTGCAAGTATGAAGCGCGCCACCACGTGCTCGTGCCGTGCCTGCAACTCGGCGCCGACGCTCGATCTCAAGTTCTTTGTCCACTTCGGTGAGTACGCGATGCAGTCCATCGCCGGACGATCCAAGATCGTCGGGTCGAGTGTGAACTTGATCCATCGATTGTTGAAGAACACGATCGTGGAGCAGACGGGGTGGAATGCCTATGTCTCGATCACCGACCAGGCACTGAAGGAACTGAACGTGCAGCCGGAGGAGATGCATGTGTCGTCGGAGGTGTATGAGCATCTGGGGCGCATCGCGACCAACACGTACGATCTGAAGCAACGGCTGAAGGAGCTGACAGAGCTTCGGCGCATAGTGGTGGAAGAGGACGAAGCTGACTTCTACACCGATGGCGCGTTCCCGCTTGCCCCGGCACAGCTCTGGGAGTGGCTGAACGATCCGGCACGGCGAGAGCGATGGATGGATGGGACGACGTGGAGCATCAGGGAGCGCAAGGGGGGGAGAGTCGGAGTTGGTACCGTGGCACACTGCGCACATGGTGGGGGCGACACATTCGAGCGAATCGTTGACTGGCGTCCTTTCAACTATTTGACCTGCGATGGAAAGGGGGGACGTCTGAAATACAGAATGACTATCCGTGTGACACCGGGGGACGGAGGGATCTCCCACGCCCGCATGCTCTGTCTCTTATTGACCCGACTTCCTCATTGGATGACACGCCCACTCGGACGATTCCTCTTCCGTAGGGCTTTCAACATGCCACAATTGTGGTCCCGCCTGCGCGAGGAGATAGAGAAGGAGATGACGAACGGCGCGATACGCGAAGACCAATCGGTGATGCCGGCCTGAAAGCCTGCAGAAATACGCGCTCTAGCTACGGCGCGTTCTCGTCGCACGCTTTGACCTCGTGCGATTTGAGCCGCCTCATGACATAAGAGGCATTCAACAGTCTGCTGAGTGGAAATGCAACGCGTTGAAGGTGCTCGCGCGTGTCGGCGTAGACGCTGCACGCTGCCCCTGGTTCGTCAACAATCCCGCACCCTGTTGGGAGACGAACACGCTGACGTGGGGTCCCGCGGAACGGAGTGCAAGGCCCGCGGGTGATATTCGTCTTGATACCTCGATACCCTCAACCTCAACATCACTGATCAATGCTCGAGATCGCAACTCTTGCCGGTGGATGCTTCTGGTGTCTGGAGGCCGTTTTTCAGCAACTGAAGGGAGTGGAGTCCGTTGTTTCGGGCTACTCGGGTGGGAAGCGCCCCAATCCCAATTACGAGCAGGTCTGCACAGGCGTCACCGGTCACGCAGAGGTCGTGCAGATTCGGTTCGACCCCTTGGTCATAGGCTTCGCGGATCTGCTGGACGTCTTCTTCACGATCCACGATCCCACGACGCTGAACAGGCAGGGGGCTGACGTCGGAACGCAATACCGTTCGGCCATCTTTTGTCATTCACCGGAACAGAAGAGTCAGGCTGAGGAGAGCATCGCGCGCATTACCGCAAGTGGTGTCTGGGAGGCGCCGATAGTAACGGAGGTGACTGAGTTCGAGGCGTTCTATCCCGCCGAGGCCTACCACGACAACTACTTCGATCGCAACGGGAATCAGCCGTATTGCCAGGTGGTCATTGCACCGAAGGTTGCTAAGTTCCGATCCGCTTTTCTGGACCGTCTGAAGAAACCGGAGAACTGAGTCGCCGGAGTGAGATGGAATCTTCACCGGCCCTGTGGTTCGTTCCTGTGTGAGGCTGTCAACAAAACCTGGACCCTTCATGACCATCCATACGCCCGGTCGTTCCTTCCTTTTCGCCGCGACCATCTTCGTGGTATCAACGGCTACGCTGGCAGCCCAGCAGGACTCAATCCCTCCCCCTCCAGATGGCTTCGTCTGGAAGGAGATGGAGTACGTTTCCGGTAGGCTGCTAATACCGGAAGATTGGCATTGGAAGGTCGAGCGGGGGCAACAATCGATGAACTACTTCGCGTCGGTCGAGGACATCGATGTCAGTGGTGTGTTCAAGACCGGGATGTCCATTTGGGTGATTCGTCTGGATGAGGGGCGGGATGCCGCCGACTTCGGAAAGCGGTGGGTCGCGGAACTGGCAAAGCATGGCACCGTTCTCGACACGTCGAGCAACAGCACGCCCCCGTTTCGATCGACCGCCTGTCGCATTCGCAACACGGAAGCACCCGACCATAAGCCGGTCATTCTCCAGAACACTGCCATCGTGAATACTCAGACCAGCACTATCTACCTTGTCGTCTTCGAGAGTCCCGAGGAAACGTGGGCCGAGGCATGGAAGAATGGGAAGGCGATGTTCAGTGGTATGAGCCTGAATCCTCGGAAATAGAAATCCCCTGATGGAAAAGATCAATCTTCCTGCAGCGTTCGAACGGATAACCGAACACTGGCGTCCCAAGGTCATCGGTGAACTGAATGGCCAGGTGATCAAGCTTGCGAAGGTGAAGGGGGAGTTCGTGTGGCACCATCATGAAACAGAGGACGAGCTCTTCCTTTGTATCAAAGGGGCGCTTCGGATCGATTTCCGTGACCGATCGGTCGAACTTCAGCCGGGAGAGATGGTGATTGTGCCGCACGGCGTCGAACATCGAACCGCCGCGGAGAACGAGACCGAGGTGTTGATTTGCACACCCGCCGGCGTCAGAAATACGGGTGATATCGAGCATGTCTACCTCACTGCGCCGATCGATGAAAAACTGGGATAGAAATGCTCCTCAAGTTTGCACCCATTCTCCTGCTCCTGCTGGTGGCGTGCGGCTCGTCCGAACAGGCTAACAATGGCGCGGTCCGCACCAGCGACACGTTGCGCGGCATAGACCCGTCCCGCTTTTCCGGCGATGCTGTGCGGGCCGACTCCAGTTCGGCCGTCATTACACTGGAGCGGACGGCGTGCTTCGGAGCCTGTCCGATGTATGTTCTTGCGCTATACGAGGATGGTACGGTCGTCTTCAACGGTCTTCGATTCGTTCGGGAACAGGGCCTTCGTATCGCGAATATCGGTGCCGATCAGGTCAGAGATCTTGTGGGGCACGCTCGGCGCATCAGCTACACGTCAATGGACGATCGCTATGAAGGCTCAGCGACCGACCCGGCGCCGACAGACCTCCCATCTGTGATAACCTCGGTTCGTCTTGGGGACTCCCCGAAATCGATTCATGACTATTGGGGTGCACCCGCAACTCTGCGCGAACTGGAGAGGCATATCGACGAGCTGGCAGGGTCCGGTAAGTGGATCGGAACCGAGGGTGGTGGAGAATGAGTGGAAAACTCGATATGCCTGTGGATAACGAGCTTGTCGTGATTGCCGAGGAGGTAGAGGCGGCTGGAATGGAAGCTCTGACACACGCCGTCGATGCGGAGAGTGTTGCCGTGATGGGGCTCGAATACGCGACGGTTGGGAGCGGCGTGATCCAGTCGTGCACGCTCATTCAGAAGATCATGGTGAACCGCGTCTTCGCCCTCGGCCTCCGCGGGACCTTTGACGAGGAGGCAGTGCAGGATGCAGTGACCTGGTTCACAGCGCGTGGCATCGTCAATTTCGCCTTCCAGCCCAGCCCTCTCTGTGCCGATCAGGACCGTATCCTCCGTCAACAGGGGCTTGTAGAGAAGCGGGGATGGATGAAGGTTCACAGGGGACGGGAGCCAGTTGGGCCAGTCGAAACAGATCTGAGGATTGAGGAGATTGGACTGGAACAGAGAGAGGCATTTGCCCGGATAGTCTCCAGTGGATTCGGCCTGCCGCCGATTCTGGGAAACGTCTCAACGTCGTGCCTCGGAAGAGAGGGGTGGCACTACTACATGGCCTTCCACGATGAAACGCCGGTAGCAACGGGACTGTTGTTTCTCCAAAACGACGTTGGGTGGCTCAGCTTTGCAGCCACGGACGAGCACTACAGGAGACGGGGGGCGCAGGGAGGTTTGATGGCTCGTCGTATCAATGATGCAATTGATGCCGGATGCCGCCATATAGTTACCGAAGCAGATCGTGATGTCCCGGATCGTCCCAATCCCTCGTACCACAATATGGTCCGGTTGGGATTTAACCCGATTTATCTTCGACCAAATTATTGCCCGCCAACATAGAACGAGTTTTGTCATGGAACCTATGACCAGGACCCCGGACTACCATTCCTATTCTCTGAACGAATTGCGGAGCGTCGCCAGA
>CAYWXV010000107.1:0-6803 GCA_964462535.1 uncultured Alphaproteobacteria bacterium | reverse complement strand
CGCGCCCCGTCACCTCATCAAAGTGCTGTCGGGATTCGTGGCTCAGCTGATTGGGCGGGAGGGATTCAAAAAGGCGAATAGCTTCTCTCTGGTGGTGAGGAGTGTCGTCGAGTTTCCATTTCCAGAGCCAGTAATGACACGTCGCACGTTCAGAGTCGTCGGCTGCCGAGTCAAGCAAGCCGAGCAATCGTGATCTGGCGGCCGTCGTATCTCCTATAGCGATGTCAATATGGCACAACAACAGGCGCCCTCTTCGTTGTGTGTCAGGCTTCGATATGTCGTCTGAGATGGCGACGCATTCGTCCGCGTATGCGCGCGCAGCCTCCAGCGCATCAGTCCTCACCCCGCTCGTGAATTCCGTAGTACGTCCATGTGCGCGCTGGATGTACGGTGTCACATACTCTGGAATCTCCTCGCCGGATGTGGAGAGCACCATGAGCACGCGCGCGATCCCCTCCAGCCAGTACGTGAGGCCGTAGCGGAACCCCATCTCGCGGTGCTCGCGCACGGCCAGTTGAAAACAGAGCAGCGCTTCGCGGTAGTCCTCTCGAGCTTCATGAATCAGACCTCGATTCCCCTGGGCAATGCCGTGATTCTGACGATCGCCAAGCTCGAGAGCGATCTTCTCCTGCTCCAGATAGCGCCCGAGGGCCTCGGACCGTTCCTGACGGTGGAGATGAACATTGGCAATATTGCCCACCGCCAGGACAAGACTCCGACCATCTCCCAGGGAGCGCGCTATTGATTCCTGCTCCAAGTAACAGGCCATTGCCTTGTCGACATGGCCAAGATTCCAATGGGCGAGTCCAAGATTGCCGATTGCTAGAGAGATACGACCCTGGTCTCCAAGCTCCCTCGCTAGTACTTCCTGCTGCTGATAACAGGCAAGCGCGCTTGCAAACTGGCCTTGACTCCAATGGATATTGCCGCGACTTCCGATTGCGCTCGCCATGCTCTCCCGGTCCCCGATTCGTTGCGCAATCTCCTCCTGCTCGGCAAAGCAGGAGAGCGCCGCTTCGTGCCTACCTACGCTCCAATGAACGATTCCGAGATTGCCGACGGCGCGTGCGATGCCGGACGGGTCTTCGATCTCCCGTGCGATCTCCTCACAGGACCGATACCAATTCTCTGAATCGGCCCACGCCCCAAGTCGAAAGAGGAGTTCGGCGATCCTGAACTGCACATCGAATTGTTCCTGGCCGGATCTCTCCTTCATAAGCCACCTCTCCTGACCAGTTCGATAGGCATCGTTCACGGTCGATGGTTCTGTACCTGACCAGAGTCTTAGAACCTCCTGCTGCTCGAATACCCACAACTCCGCAAAGCGCTCGGGGTCACTCAGTACGCTCCGCAGCCGTTCCATGTCCGACAGCATCTCGAGCGATTGAACCATCTCCATCGTCGCGCGTAGCGATACTTCTTCTCCCTCGAAATAGTCTGCAAGCTTCCGATAGCGTTCGTCGCGTACTTCTTGCCTGCTCAGGTACCGTTTCTCGACCGCGCGCCGCAGGTAGTCGTGGAAGAATCCCAGCAAACCATTCTTCTGCAGAAGGTGGTAGTCGAGTGCGAAGAGAAGGCTCGACAACTCCAGCCGGCTCATTCCTGTGAGCAACAGGAGATCGGTCTCAGCCAACCCGGCACGAGTCGCCCAGATGAGCGTCAACACTTCGCGAACGTACCCGCCCCCAAAATCCGCTTCGATCCGTTCCAACATCTGCTGAAAGACATCGGCCAGGTCTTCGGCAGAAGCAAACTGGTCGATCAACCGTCCAAGTGACTCGTGTTCCCCGTGGAGCCGAAGCTCCTCTGCCACCACACGGAGATAGAGTGGGTACGAGGCTTTCGGGTCGTCCGTGATCCGTCGCACCTGCTCCGGCGAAATGCCTTTGTGAAACTCGCCGAGATAGCGAAGGACGATACTCTGCCTCACGCGCGTGTCCTCGATCGGCGCAAGCTCCAGCCACTCCCAGTTCCGAGCACGCAGGTTATCGAGGGCATCTCCCGGTGTCGCCGTCACGATGAGCTTCAGGTTTTCGGGGAGCGTCGACGGGAGCCACGAGAGTCGTTGTCCGTCCGCGTCAAGATGATTCAGTGCGTCGAGCACGATCAGCACAGGGAGGCCTTCCTCGGCGGCCCGATGACCCAATCGCCAGAGCCATCCAGCAATGTCCTCAAGGAGTTTACGCGGGTCAGACGGAGGTTGATCGCGTATGGCGAACCGATCACAGATCTCGTGAATCAGGCGCCGCGCCAGAGAGGTTGCGGAGCCACTCTGTTCCGACGCGCCGACATAGTGCTCGATGATCAATCCCTGGGGATTCTTCGCGCGATAGCGTTCGCATAGATAGGCTGCCAGCGCGCTCTTCCCCAAACCGCTCCGCGCGCTGATGACCAGCGGAGTTGTTCCCTCCGAGATCCAGTGGCTGAACTCTTTCAGATGGGACGGGTTTGGGATATAAGCTCGGCGGCGGCTCGCGGCAAATGCGCTGTGGGCCCGTCTCTCGAGCTCGATGGCAGTTGGCGCTGAATCTTCCGGCCAGTGAAGATCAATTGCTCTCCGCAGGTCATCCCGAACAAGCAGACCCAGTTGTTCACTATCGCCGAATTCGCGGAGCGGATAGTTCCCGTCACGCACGCGCTGAATCAGGTGCTCGAGTTTCGCCGGATTGTCGGAATTGACACTCGGGTGCGGTCGATGGTAGAAATACGCGAAGTCCTCATTCTGATAATCGGCACCGAAGACGCCATGCATGAATTCCATTTCGGTCAGGCTCGTGCCATCAACGACGGCATCTTCGACCCAGGGAAAACGCGCCAGGAGTTCGGGGTCAATCAGGACTTCATGGAGATCGGGGGACCACCCATACCGGTCGCCGAGCATTCCTATGAAGTAGGGTCTGCACTTGTCAACTTCTTCCAGACATGTGCGAACAATCGTTCCAAGCGTCGCTTGCTCCTCGGTCAACCCCCAACGCAGGTCGACCTCCGTGAACGTAATCCCGCGCGTACGACAGAGGGCCCGGATCTCTGGAAAGATCTTCTTCACCAGATGCTCGCGTTCCTCTTGGAGATCGCTGAAGGTCGAGGAGATGAACACGCGCAAATCATTTGAGGCATTCATGCGAGCTCGATGGTATGGGGGACCTTTGAGTACGGGGCGCGCGGGCTGAAATCCGCTCCGGTACCCTGGACAGACGTTGAAGGCAATAGGCGTAGTGGGGGGACATGAAGAGAGAGTTTCGGGGCAAGGATCGACGAAAACAATGGGGGCCCATTGCGCTGCCACGTAATCCCCGAAGCGTATGACTCGCGTCTATTCAAATGCCTCCAACTCTGCGAGTCTGGCTCTGTGTTCACTGTCCAACGTGGTTTGTGGGAGCGACCGATAGCTACGAAGCGCCTCGGTCCGATCGTTTTTGGTGCGTGTGATACGCCATATCCAGTATAGCACGTCCGCTCGCGTTGAATCGTCGAGTTCCTCCCGCTGCATACCGCGCAGTTGTTCAAGTGCGCGTGCGGAGTCCCCGTTCGTGTCATCTATTCGTGCAAGCAGGATGCGCTCTTCGAAAAGCGATGGTTGATCGCGATGCACGCTGGCGATGGCAATGCTGTCATCGACCAACTGCCGCGCACGGTGGGCGACATCGGCACGCCAGGACTGCTCCGCGGACGGGGATCGATCAGGGAAAATGGAAACAAGAAAGGGGGGCATCTCCGAAACGTCGCGGATCACATCGAGCAGCAGACTTGCGGCACCGACCAGCCAGGGTTGAGCGCCATGCTCGTAGCCTATACCGCGGCATAGATCAATGGCGGAGAAGAATCGACTGAGAGCCTCATCATGCTCGCCCCGAGCATAATGGAGCTGGGCCCGTCTTCCCAGGATCATCGACAGTGTGCGGTGGTGCTTGACATCGCGTGCAAGCGCCTCCGCGCGCTCGTATCGTTCCAACGCCCGATCGTACTCACCACGAGCCTTGTGCGCTATTCCCTGTCTGAGCATGATCTGAGCCTCTCCCGGACGGTCCCCCAGCCCTTGAGCGAGGATTTCGGCTTCGGCGAGAACCTCCAGCCCGCGTTTGTATTCCCGAAGTCTGATTTGAATACCACCAATGCCGGTGAGGGCTGACATAAGTCCTTGACGATCCCCACGTTCGCGGTCAGTCGCCTCGACTTCATTGTAGTATCTGAGTGCGACGTCCAGCTCCCCCCGCTCACTGTGGACCATAGCGATGTTTTCAAGAACAATGGAGAGAATCAGACCGTCGCCAAGCAGCCGACCGATTGTTTCGGCCTGAACGAAGCCGTCGAGTGCCTTGTCGAAATACCCGGTGTCCATCCAGACTCCACCCATGTTCCCAACGGCGAACGCGATGCCGCGAAGATCTCCGCGCTCGCGACTGATGGACTCCCATTGCGAAAAGCATTCCAGCGCGCGGTCGTGTTCGGCGCGGGCGCGATAGATAACCCCCATGTTCCCGACGGCATACGAAAACTGTTTGCGGTCGCCAATCTCCTCTGCGATCGTCCGACATTTCGAAAAGCAATCGAGCGCGGGATCGAGATCGCCGAGCGCATAGTAGAGGGTTCCCATATGCCCAATGGCGTTTGCCATCTCGGCGGGGCGATGCGTCTCGGCGAAGTAGTCTGCTACTTGCTTCAATTCGGAGAGTGCCGTGGCGTTTTCTCCCAGACGCATCTGAAGCACTCCCAACGCAAGCCTCGCGTTCGTCATCTCAAATGCGTCCTCTCTCATCCGGGCAAGCGACAGACGCTCGTCCTGAATGCGTAGCGCCTCCCGCAGCCGCCCTTTTCGCTCGAGCAATTCACCAACGCGTGCCAGGACGTCGGTCTCCTCGAAGTCCGGCGACCCGTTCTGACGCCATTGCGTCAGACCGTCACGATACGCATCCTCAACCATCGTGGGGTCACCGAGCTCGGACCAGTAGCGCGACACTTCCGAGTCGGTATCGCTGGAATACAGCCACATGAAGTGTTGAACATTCGCGAGGACCTTCTGCAGTGTGCCGGTTGCTCCGATTGCGTGAAGGTTCCAGACGAGTTCTCGAGAGCTCCTCGCTCCAGCCGGCAGAGCATCGAACCAGTTGATCAGTGAAGTGTGTGCAGAGTGCTTGTCCGATGCCTGAGCGAGATAGCGCCTCTCAACCGCACGCCGGAGATAGTCGTGGAAGAAGCCAAGCATTCCCTCGCGCTGCACGAAATGGTAGTCGAACGCAAGGAGCAAACGCGATAGCTCAAGTCGAGCAATTCCCGTGATCCCCAGCAGCTCCGACTCGGTCAGACCCGACCGGGACGCCCAGATCGCACTGAGCATTGCCCGCACGGGTTTGCTGCCATAGTCGACTTCCATGCGTGCGAGCATGATGTCGAAGACATCCAGAAGTTCGTGGGCACGAACGTACCTGTCGATGGCATCGTCCAGCGTTTCATGTTCACCGTGGATCCGCAACTCCTCGGCAACGACACGCAGGAAGAGAGGAGACGCGGCTTTCTCATCTGCCGTGAGGCGTTCCACCTGCTGGTCTGTGATTCCCTTGCGGAATTCCCCGAGGTAGCGACGCACAATCGCTATTTGTACGTTCGGGTCGATAAGGGGCTGAACGTCCAATCGTCGCCATCCACGTTCTTCCAGTCGCGTGTTTGATTCCCCTGGAGTTGTCGAGAGTACCAGGGCGATACCCGCCGGAAACTTCTTCGGCAGCCATGCCAGCCGTTGCCCCTCGTCGTTGAGCTGATTGACGGCGTCGAGGACGATGAGGATGGGCATGCCGAGACTCGTCGCCTCATGTTCAGCACGATAGAGCCAGTTCGGGAAGCTCCTCTGCAACTCGCCGGGATTTGTAGGGAGTTCGTCCGTGATGGCGAGGCGATCGCGTATCTCTTCAACCACGTGGCGCATGATTGCCGTGGCCGAACCGCTGGTGGCGGTAGATCCGACATAATGCTCTATGACCAATGCCATTGGGTAGTTGGATCGATAGTCGTCCACCAGGTGTGCAACCAGAGAACTTTTTCCCAGCCCCGATGCGCCGGTGATGATCAAGGGTGTCGCGTTGTCATCGTGCGGATGGGCGTCGATCCAGGCATGGAACTCGCGCAGGTGGTCCGGGTTCGGGACGTAGGCCCGTGTGCGGCTGGCGGCGAAGGCGGCGTGTGCGCGACGTTCGAGTTCCAGAGGCGAAGGCGCCTGGCTCTCCGGATGTTCAACATCGAGGACTCGTTGAAGATCCGCTGTTATCCATTGACCCAGTTCGACCGGGCTTGTGAAATTTTCGCGCAGTGGAAAGCCGCTCTGACGGATACGTTGCTTCAGAGCCCGCAGTCGTTCGATGGCGTTCGGATCGGTATCGATGAACTCGTCGGGTGTGACAGCCCGATCACGGAAATAGAAGCAGGCATGGTCGGCCATCGCAGGGTTCGCAAGAACCCCATGCACGATCTCCATTTCCGTGATGCTCGTCCCTGCGGTGAGGTCGTTTGCCAGGTGGGGGAAATCGTCGGCTAGACGATCAGCCTCTGAACGGGGCGGCGTCCAGCCATATCGCTCGCCGAGGATTGCGATGAAATATGGTCGGCATTTATCAATCTCATCGAGGCAGATGCGAATGATGCTTTCACGCTCGGCCTCCTCTTCAGTGATGCCCCATCTGAGATCGATATCGGTGAACGTCACCCCACGTTCCCTGCAAAGCGCACGAATCTCCGGGAAGATCTTCTTGACAAGGTGCTCCCGTTCTTCCTGTAGATCGCGGAAGGTGGAGGAGATGAAGACGCGGAGTTCG
>CAYWXV010000106.1:0-7101 GCA_964462535.1 uncultured Alphaproteobacteria bacterium | reverse complement strand
GGTGCTGGTTCTTGTCATGACTCCGAGTACCCGAAGAACAATCCAAGACAGGTCATTGCCGCCTCGTACTTCTCGTCGTGTGGGATGCAGAGAACATATCCACCTTCATCGGGTTTCATCCAGTCAGCATAATCGTCGGGCCTCAAATCAGAAAAGGAGAGGACCTTGCTGGGATAGCCCTGGGTGGCAAGATGGGCGGATGCACTCTTGAGATCTTCTTCGTTCGCAAGCTGCAGTACTGGTTGCATAGATGTTGTATGCGTGGATGTGGTACTTCGTTCGCAGTGCTCAGAATCGGACACGTGCCTTCGCGGCTTGCTCCACGACGATCGAGTAGTCATGCGCGATGATTCGCTGTGTGCGCATGCGCACTACCCCTCACTCCTCACCGATGAAACGACCATCAGAAACCCATCTGGATCGCGGAGACGAAAAATGCGAGCCCCCCAGGGAGTGTCAGTTGGTTCGGTGACGAACTGCACGCCATGCGCTCGAATCCCGTTCGCGAGTTCGTCGATATCCTGCTCGGTGGTGATCTGGAAGGAAAAGCCCTCTCCCTTAATACGATCCATCCCTTTCGCGCCATCATCCTGCGCGAGAAGGATGCGGACGTTTCCAGCCTTGAGCGAAACGGCCACCAGCTTCCCCTCGCGCTCGTACGACTGCACGATGTCAAATCCGACGACGGATTGATACCACTCAACACTCTTGGCTATATCGTTCACCGTTAACGATACTGTCAGCGCGTGTCCTACGAATGAAGGGCGCGTTGTGTGTTCGATGTTGTTTTCGGACAATGTTGTATTCCTTTATTAGATCTGGATAACGGATCGAATCAGCCAGCGTTTCTTTTTCAACGCAGAGTTCGGACAGGACGCGTTGCGCGCGTGTCCCCTTCCCCCAATCTCAAGTGTTGACCTCCGATCTTCACCCCCGAACGTGCTCATTAAGAAAGCTTATCGTCCTCTCCCACGCAAGGCGGGCCGCGGCTTCGTCGTAGCGAGGAGTCGTGTCGTTGTTGAAGCCGTGCTGCGTGCCGGGATAGAGGAACCGCTCGTACTCCACGTTCGCCTCCTTCAGGGCCCGCTCGAATTCCGGCCAGCCGGCGTTGATGCGGTCGTCTCTCTCGGCAGACTGTATCATCAGTGGACAGGAGATCTTTGAAACGTCGGCTGTGTCAGGTGCGGAGCCGTAGAAGGGGACGCCGGCCGAGAGGGTTGTGAGACGCGTTGCGAGATAGTTCACCATGCCGCCTCCCCAACAGAATCCCACCGTCCCGATCTTCCCCGTGCATTCTGGCCGCCCTCGAAGGAACTCTGCTGCTGCAATGAAATCTTCACGCGACTTGTCACGATCGAGTTTCGGGAAGAGTTCCCGTGCCCTGTCCTCATCCCCCGGATACCCTCCAAGGGGGAAGAGTGCGTCGGGAGCGAAGGCCAGGAAGTTGTCGAGAGCAAGGCGTCGCGCGATATCCTCGATGTGGGGATTGAGTCCACGATTCTCGTGAATCACCAGAATACCGGGGAGCTTTCCTTCCGTATTCGCCGGACGGACCATATATCCACGCATGGTTCCGTAGCCGTTCGGTGACGGATACTCCATGTACTCGGCGACGATCCGTTTGTCATTTGGATCAATAACCTGCGCCAGGGCGAAGTTCGGGCCCAGTTGATCAAGCAGCATCGCGGCGGTTACGGTCCCCACGGCATAACGCGCAGCCTTGTCGAGAAACGTCCTGCGACTGATGGCGCCGTGGACGTAGGCGTCGAACAGTGTGAGTACTTCCTGATCGAAATCGTGTGCGGTTTTGCGTTCCATGGATAGCCTTAGGTGGAGGAATAATCAACGCTGAGGACGCCGAGTGGCGCAGAGGAGAACTACCCTAGACGATCCAGCATCGACTATAGTCAATCCGGGCAGTCGATTCGCAACCGGATCATGTCCCGCCGCGCATCGCACACTCGGTCTCCCCCCTCTCTCAGAATTGAGAGATCCGCCACGGCGGACAGGGTCAGGGCGGGGGGGTGAGAGCCGCAGTGATCGCATACAGGTGGTCCGGATGCGTGTAGTCCGGGAGCATCACCTCCTTCTCGTACATCATCCCAATCTTTTCGGCGACGCGGCGTGATGCGGCGTTCTCTGGATCAATCAATGCAATCAGACGGGTGAGCGAGAGAGCGTGGAAGCCATAGTCCCGCACGGCCAGCGCTGCCTCGGTTGCGTATCCCTTCCCCCAGAATTCACGCGCCAGCCGGTATCCGATCTCTATTTCTGGTTGTCCCGATATATCCGGGAAATAGAACAGCCCGCAATATCCGAATACGCGACCGGACGATTTCTCCACAACCGCATAGGGACCGAAACCCAGTTTGCGATAATAATCGCTTCGGCAACTATGCAACCACTCACGGATCCATAAAATGGTCTGCACACCGGGTCCGTAATGCATAACCTCGGCGTCGCCAAAGACGCTCTGCATGGCATCGACGTCGAGCATGTGGAAGTGTCGCAGGAGCAGACGGTCTGTTTCGGTGACGATCATTGCTTGGCTTAGCGAGCGGCACAAACAAATCCTGGCGCGGCAATCACCCCATAAACAGACGTTATCGGAGCCATTGCCAATTGAGCAGGATAAGGGAACTCCAGACAACGGCTGCAATGGGTGGAATCGGTAACGCAAATCCCCACCAGAAGACGCCAGCGACAGGGACCATGACGAGCGATAGCACTCCGTCTGAACGGTGCCCTCCCCAGAGCTGAATGCCAGCTACGCCTTGTACGATGCAAACGGCAAGAAATAGTACGAGTAGTGGAATGGTCGTGCGAATGCCAATTCGTTCAAATGGGCCATGACCATACGCCGGAAAGCCCATCACGAGCGGTATGTCGCGCCCAAGCGCCAGGTTCCCGATTGCTGGGATACAGAAGACGCCAAGCCCGACCGCGATCACAACATTCAGAGCAGCAGCTATTCGAATCATGGTTGGCGCAGGCATGACCTACCATATGGATGATGTGCAGGTGTTGCACCACACAGAGGAAACGGGGTGAAGCGCCAGCGGCTCGCAACGCTGTGGGTGTGGTGCGCTTGAAGCGGCCGCAAGCCTGATATCACGTGGGCGGACCGTGCCGGGGTTGTCTTCAATGCGGACGAACGGCGGTCCTTCTCACTCTGATGATTCGCACTGGAGGCGTCAGCGCCTGCTCCACGAACGGCGCCTGGTGAATCCGTCTTACTACGTCCATTCCTTCAATCACTCGTCCAAACGCCGCGAACCCCTGTCCATCCGGATTGCGTCTCCCACCGAAGTCGAGTTCAGGTTGATCACCGATACAGATGAAGAACTCCGTCGTCGCACTATTCGGTTCGGATCGCGCCATCGAGATAACGCCGTCGAGGTGCTTCAAGCCCGTGACGTTTGTTCCTTCCAACAGGATTGGCGGCAACGCGAGGCTATCGCTCTCGGAGTTGACGCCACCCTGAATGACCTCGATCTTGATTGTGTTGTTTGGCTGATTGTCCGGATCAAGCCTGACGGTTCGATAGAACTCCGTGGCATTGTACCGTCCAGCATCCACGTAACGCAGGAAGTTCCCGGTTGTGAGGGGCGCGGCTGATGAATCCAGCCCAACCACGATCTCCCCCAACGAAGTCTCGATCGCTATGTGGATTGTCGAGTTGGACGAGGGGTGACTCTGTTGCTGAGCTTCAACGATCATCGTAGGTGACAGGGTGAGAACAACGACCAGAACGACAGTGAGGATGTGTCGCATCGCCGTCGTTGAGAATTCAAGATAGCGGCTGCCCATCGGATGCACGTTGCTGCGGCGATTGGCCTGACGGACGTCGTTGCCGTCGACCAAACACACCGAGCGAGGACGTTTCCTGCTCATCTCGGATCAACTTCCCTGCTCTACGTGTCGGGCGAACCTGTCGAGAATCGCCTGCCATCCGAACCGTTGCTGCTCGATGGAATGCGTCGGCTCACTGTCAAAGGTGACCCGAACCGTAACGCCATCCGATCCATCACTGAACTCCACACGCGCAGCCCTATCGCCGAATGCATACTCTATGAGTTCCCGCTCGACAATGCTCGTGTACGTCCCGGCAAAATCAAACCCCGCACTGCCATCTTTGGCCTCCATTCGCGACGAAAATGCACCGCCGACCTTCAGGTCGACCGTAGCCGAGGTAGTGTGCCAGTCGTCAGACGCCGCATTCCACTGCACGATGTCCTCTGGAGTCGTATATGCGCGCCACACTTCTGCAATAGGCGCGGCGACCGTGGCTTGCACCGAGATTTTCTCCATCTGTTTCCCTGTTTGGTGAATTGGAAGTGTCGCTCAATTATGTCAGCCGTTCCAGGACTCCCTTGCGGCGAACAAGATTCTTGTAGTCCCACTGCACATCACGCGCTTCCGTCAGCCAGCGCTGTAGCTGGGCTCTGTCGACCTCACCTACATCGGTAAAACGCACCTCCGCCGCCTTGAAACTCCCTTCGTTGCTCAATCCGGGCTCGGTAAATGATTGACCGCTCCAGAAGAGGAGCCGGATGCAGTTCTTCAGCTTGCTGTATCCAACGATAGGATTGCCATCGATGAACCAGACGGGATGGGCGTGCCAGACCTTGTTCTCTGCCTCGGGAAGGCCCTTCTCGATTTCCGCGGCCAGAAGATCGCATATCTCCCGATCGGCCGCCGTCTGAGATTCGTTGTATGCCCTCGTATCGCTGTGCATTGCCGTTCTCATTGTTAAGATCGCTTCATTCGGATGCTTCGTGCGTAAGGCGCGTCTCGATCATGTGTGCGAACTCCGGATAGACTTCCTTCAGACCTGCTCCTCCCGCTTCGTAGTCGTCGAACGAGAATCCGGGTGACATCGTCGTTCCAAGCAGGGCCCATGCCCCACCATCGATCAGCCGTGAGCCCTGCCATGTTCCTCCGGGCACGACGTGTTGAGGCTGCATCGTCCGGAGATCCGTGCCGAGAATCGTAATCCTACCATGGCCGTTAGGAAAGAGCTCCAGCATTTCGACGGGATCGCCCATGTAGAAGTGAAAGATCTCGTCCCCCGGCAATCGATGCATTGCTGAGAACGTGTCGTGCGAGAGAAAATAGTAGATCGCCGTGCTCATCGAGCGCGATCCATTGAACGGCGCACCTGGTTCGACATCGGCCGAGCTCCGATAGGTCTCGCGGTAGTATCCTCCCTCTCCGGGAAGCGGCTCAAGCCCTAGCACCCGGATAACGTCAGCCGGTGAGGTCACGCATTCGCCCTGTTGGTATTCGTTGAATGAGGTACTAGTCCGGACATGAATGACCTCTCATGCCGGCCATTCCATGATCAGCTCCGGCTGTGGACCTGGGACTGGTTCGCGCATGTCTACACCACCGACGTCCATTGTGCGTGAACGCATCCACTCTGCGTCTTCTCCCGTCCCGGTCGCCAGGATTTCGAAGATCTTTCCCACATCATCCGCCTCGAACCACACCAGAATGAACGAGCCGACCGGAGTCTCCTGAAGGGTCCAGGTGACCCGCGTCGTGCCCGACGCCTTCATCAATGACGTATAGTGTTCTGCATGCGCACCGACTGCCTCCGCGGCGAACGCACGTGCCTGTTCTTCTCTTCCCGGCAGCACCGGGAAGGCGAAATTGAAAACTCCCACGAGATTCTCCATGTAAACCGTGATGTATCCAGTGTTGTGCATCGAACCGAAATGCGATCGGCAGGACGGGGTAATGCACAACGTTAATTACGCACCGTGGTGAGGAGTCGAAATTGACGACGTGAGCACGTACTGGATTGATCACCACAGGATCAATGCGGATCATGCGATGGTTCCGTCGTTGCAATAGTGCCGCGCGAGCGAACAATCAGCACTAGCCCTACAACGCCGGCGAGGGCCAGGCCAAGATCCTGTGTCACGCCCAGCAGAAACGCAGCCTGCACCCCAACGACACACCAGAGGACCGGGACCAGATAGACGGATCGAGGGCTCGTAGGGTATGCAAATGCCAGGACGCCAATCGTGAAGAGAGTCGTGGGGCAGGGGAGCCCAAATGTAGGTGTCGCCATATAGGCATGGCCCGCAGCCCACAACCAGAGCGGATAGAGGACGAGTGCATAGACCACCAGCGCCCCACCTAGCAACGGTCTCCAACCTCCGAGCCTCCGAAATTGAATCCGCGAGCGAACCACGCCCTGCCACAGAAAGACAAGCCCGCCAACTACGGAGAGTGCGGCGAATCCATAGGCGGCCGGATTGATTGACGAAAAAAAGGCCAGATGGTATGCGAGGCCCAACCAGATCCAGAGGAAGGCGAGGAGGCCGGAGGCGATCCGATCAGACGAGGCCCGTCGGCGCAACATCATCACGATGGTGATAACGGCCAGGACCACGAGAACAATCTGCGCGGGCCAGACCGTCTGATTGTAGGCACGAAACACGCCGTAAAACTGCTCGATGGAGAAGGGTAGATTCATCGCAGGTTCTCTCTCAGTCTTCGATTGCCTCGATACCCTGCTTCCGAAGTTCCTGAAGATGATCCTTCATTGCCTGAAGTTGCTCAGGGGTATGTCCGACCCATTCAGCAACCTCCCTCACGACACGCAGGGGATCGCGCGTTCGATAGGATCTGGTTGGGTTTCCAGGGAATTTCTTGTCGGTGAGATTGGGATCGTCTTCGATCGGGCCGGTCGGCTCGACGATGTAGATCCTCCCCGGTGCGTCTCCCTGAGCCAGCTCGGCTCCCCACGTTGCCGCGTCAAGTGTGGCAGTCAGGTAGACATAGCCGGCCTTCTTCCGCGAACCGTAATTGGAATTGTAGCCGGGAACGATCAGGTCTCCTGGTTTCAGATCGGCCTTCGTTCCGTGATAGAATGGTCGCGCATTCGTATTGTCTGTTTCTATCATCGCCTACCTGGTGATTGCCGTTTGTGGTCTTTAGCGCCGGTCCATTCCCCCAAGTAGTTCATCAACGCTCTCTTGGGAGGTCAGTCTACTCTTCTCACCTGTGAACTCGTTGAAGAGACGACTGTGTGTGGCATGAGACCGCGTATCGATCCGTTGCCAGTAGGCGGCCGCGTAGGCGAGCAAT
>CAYWXV010000105.1:0-7198 GCA_964462535.1 uncultured Alphaproteobacteria bacterium | reverse complement strand
AAAGCGCGCGGATCTCCGGAAAGATCTTCTTCACCAGATGCTCGCGTTCTTCCTGCAGGTCGCGGAAGGTGGAGCTTATGAAGACGCGGAGTTCGGGCATACCAGTTGGCTGTCAGCGGTTGGCTGTCAAATGATCAAGGTCAAACGGTTCGATCCAGCATCCCTCCGTCATTCCGTGCTTTCCATTTCATCCAGGCGCTCGCGCATATACTCTCGCGGCTCCGCTTCGTGTTGGGCGCGGTAGAGTTCGCATGCCATGGTGCGATGATCTACAGCGGGATCGACGCTGAGCTTCCACAAGAAGTAGTGAAGATCGGCTCGATGGTGATCGTCCGTTGCTTCATCGAGGAGTTCCAGAAGATGCCTGCGCGCAGGTTCCGGGTGACCGTCCAGGGCTTCGATGCGGGCGAGCCAGGATTTGCTGAGATCGCGAGTATCGCGCCTGCCGATTTCCTCGCTGGTCCTCACACATTCGGTTGCGGCACTGCGAGCGTATTCGAGGCAGGCTTTCGGCCACTCACTCCCGTTAGTAGACCCATAGCGTGCCGAAAGAAAGGGAGGACCCGTGCGGTGTTCTTCAGCGATCGCATGAAGAGCACGTGCGAGTCCCACCAGCGCTGTCACCAGTCCGTATCGAAGGTCGATTGCTCGACACTCGTCCACAGCCATTTCAAAATGACGCACGGCCTGTTCCTTGTCGCCGGCTGCCAGATACGAGTTTCCAAGATTCCCCAATGCCATCGCCAGCCCACGGCGATCGCCGAGAAGGCGACAAATGGCCTCCTGTTCCAGAAGACAGGCCCTGCTTCGCTCGACGTCCCCCAACCTGTGGTAGACGATGGCGATGTTTCCGAGAACAATCGATCTGCCGTATCGGTCACCCAGCTCCTGGTGCATTCGTTCCGCCTCTTGATACCGGGCCAGAGCCTGTTCGAGATGTTCGAGTCCGGCCAGCGCGTTGCCGACGTTCAGAACAGCGCAGGCAAGATCATGTCGATTGCCCACCAATCTGCTCAGCGACTCGCTCTCGCGGAAATACGTAAGGGCCGTGTCGTAGTCGCACATGTTGAAGTGGACAATGCCTGTGGCTGACGTGATGTTCGCGAGTCCGTGAAGATTGTCGAGTTCGTGACAGATCTCGGCACACAGTTCGGCACACTTCAGTGCCCGGTCATTCCGTCCGATCATCGCGAGTACGAACGTCATGGTGCCCAGGGTCCTGCTCAGTCCATCGCGCGCATCCAGCTCCTGCTGAAGCGCGAACGCGCTCTCGAGTTCCGCAAGCGACTCCGAGTACCGTCCACGAAATCGCAACACATCGCCGATTCCAAACCGCGCAAGAGCTTCCGCCTCCCGGTCCCTACTTTCGATCGCCAGTTGCAATCGCTCTCGATGGAGACGTTCGGTGGCGTCCCAGCGTCCAAGGTATCGGAAGAATTCCGCCAGGTAGGCGAGCACCAGAAGTTCGTTGGATCGTCGGCTGCGGCCTTGTCGCCATCGTTCCAGCGACTGTCGATAGAGAAGTTCGACGTCGTGGCTCTCACGCATCTCGGTCCAATACCGCAAGAGCTCGTACCTGGCGGGACCATCATGCATTGCAGTGAAGACCTCAATCGACGAGAGCGCCTGTGCGAGATCGTCCCACCCTTCGACTGACGCAAAACCATGCGCCATTTCGAGAGCCACGCGTTGTTCGATTTCTCTCCCGTCTCGAATCGCCTGCTCGATCAACGCAAGAAAGTGGCGCGCAACCCGCAGATGTTCTGATCGTCGGGCGTCTTCATCGTTGAGGTATCGCTTCTCGACCGCCCGACGCAGGTAGTCGTGGAAGAAAGTGAGACGTCCGTCCTTCGGCACCAGATGATAATCGAGCCCTGCGATCATCGCGGCGATCTTCAGCCGCGAATGGCCGCCGATCTGTGCGAGTTCATTCTCGCTCAATCCCGTGCGTGACAGCCAGATCAAGGAAAGCGTCTCGCGAACCGCGCGCGCACCGTTGTCTTCCTCGATTCGCTCGAGCACGCTCTGAAACAGGTCTTCCGTTCCTGTTGTGGCCAGGTAGGGGGCGATGCGACGTTCAACATCTTCGTGTCGGCCCACCAGTCGCAACTCCTCGAGCAGCGTCTTGAGGAATAGCGGGTGACCGCATTTGTAGTCGCGCGCGATCTGCTGAATCTGTTGCGGTGAGAGCGCCTTGTGATATTCGCCGAGATAGCGGACGATGACGACTTCGCGCTCCGCCTCGGTCAGCGCCTGCATGCCGAGCTGTCCCCATCCCCGCTGCTTCAACTCGACGAACGTGTGCTCGACGGTCGAGCTCAGGAACAACCGAATCGATGGCGAGATGGCATCAGGAATCCACAACAACGACAACGCCTCCCCTTGCAGCTGATTCAATCCATCCAGAATCAGAATGAGCTTACCCTCCGATTTCTGAAGTTCGTGGTCGGCGTAACCCAGCCATAACCCGAACGACTTCTCCAGATCCTGCGGTGTGGATGGGATCTCCTCCTGACGACCAAAGCGTTCCTTGATCTCCATGCACATATGGCGGATGATCGCGTAGTGGTCCGATCCCGTGGCGCCGATGCCGACGTAGTGTTCGACGACATGGTGGTTGTGATGGGTTCGACGATACTGATCGGCCCAGTGCGCGAAGAGGGAGCTCTTTCCTGACCCTGATTCGGCGTAGACAACCAGTGGTGGATCGTCGGAGGCGACGTGGTCGTTGAGTCGTTTGAGATAGAGAGGATTGGCGATGTAAGCGCGACGGCGGCTCAGCGAAAAGGCGGCATGGCGCATACGCTCTTCCTCGAGGGGGGTCGGCGGTTTCGCGTCGGCGAAATTATTCCTGATGATTTCGACGAGGTCGTCATGGATCAGTTCGCCAAGCGAGATCGGATCCCTGAACGCTTCGATGCGCGCGTTGCTTGCGCGAATTCGATTCTGATAGGCTTCCAGACGGTTTCGGTCTTCACTGTCGCTGTCGTCGTCGTCAAGGGATTGTCGGTGGCGGCGGAAATAGAATCTCGCATTCTCTAACTCCGCCTTCCGCCCTCCGCCTTCCGCCTCGCGAAGCACGGCGTAGTGTGCCTCCATTTCGGTGATGGACATGCCATCTATGGAGACTTCGGCAATCCATGGGTATTGCTCCAGAAGCCAGGGATCCTTCTGGAGATCCAGGAAGGTGGGAACATATCCGTAGCGGTCGCCGGTGATGCCGATGAAATACGGGCGACAGCGATCGACGGCCTCAAGACAGGTGCGGATGACCTGTCCGAGCGCGACGTCTTCCTCGGTCAACCCCCAGCGAAGGTCCACTTCGGTGAAATTGATACCACGGGTGCGACAGAGTGCGCGGATCTCGGGAAAGATCTTCTTGATGAGATACTCCCGCTCTTCCTGGAGATCGCGAAACGTGCTCGATATGAAGACGCGGAGGGTGTTCATGGGGAGAGGATTGGAGAATTGCGACGCCTGCGGGGACCGCGCCGCGACCGCACGTGTTTGGCGTTTTGATTGGTCATCTAACGATAGGAAGCGGCGCCGTTATCCATCGTAATGACCGTCTCTCAGCATTTCCATCCGTGTGACATAGAGGTACTGCCTATCGTTTTGAGCGAGCGACTCGTAGAGGCTCAGGGCGTCTGTTCGATGCTCCTCCTGGGTTCGATCGACTTTCCAAATCCAGAAATGGAGGTTCGCTTGTTCGATATCGAAGTCGGTCTCGGCAAGAAGCGTTCGTAGCGATTCGACCCCGCGCGGCACATCACCATCGGCGGCAGTAATGCGCGCCAGAACCGTGCGTCCGAGTGCGTACACGTCCATCCTCGATGTCTTCTCTGCGACCGCCATGGATTCTTCGACCTTCGCACGTGCGGCGCTCAATAGTCGTTCGCGCATGGTCCTCCCCTCTACGTCCGCGACGTACGGGGACAGGTCTTCCGGTATGGTTGCCGTCTCGGTCACGCTTTCAAGCAGCGCGGTCGCCTCAAACGCCATCGACGCGGCCACCGTGTATTGTGCTCCCGTATCGCGACCCAGGTGCACGGCCTGATGAAAACAGGAGAGTGCCCGAGCAAATTCCTTCGTGGCAAGATGCGCCAGGCCACAACCGTTGATAGCGACCGCTGCCCCACCTCTCTCGCCGATTTCGTTGGCGATTCGCGCCGAATCCAGATAGTACTCTTGTGCCTTGCGGAAATCACCGATCGTCAGGAAGACGTCCCCGCGATCCTTGAGCACTGCGCAGACGTTGCGACGATTCCCGGTTTCGCGGGAGATCCGTTCGTACGTCGAATAACAGTCAAGCGCCTGCTCGTACTCTCCGCGATACCGGTGAACTTTCCCTCGGTAACCGATTGCGACCGCGACCATTCGACGGTCCCCTATCACTCTCGCGACTTGTTCCATTTGAGCATAACACTCCAATGCCTCTTCGAACCTGCGCTCAGCCGCATAGATCATGCCGCGAGTCCCGATTGCCTTTGCCATGCTCTGTTTGTTGTCGAGCTCGCGCGCAATGTCCTCGGTCTCGAGGAGACACCGGAGCGCTTCGTCATGTCGGCGCAACGAGAGATAGAGATAGCCACGATTCCCCAGGGCGATCATGAGTCCGGCACGATCGCCAATCTCTCGTGCTATCTGCTCGGATCGGAGTATGGTTTGTTCCGCCTGGTTGAAATGTTGCAGAGAGCATGAGAGATAGGAGAGATACCCCAGGATGCGCGATTCCCGTTGGCGATCCTCATCCGCAATCGCTCGCGCCAGTCTCTGGTGCTGTATGCGCTCCGCTTCATTCCAGGCCTCAAGGCTGTCATACAGTTCGATCAGATACTCGAGCACCTCGTCGCGGCGTTCCTCGCCCACGCCGCTCTCCTCCCACGCACGCAATTGCGTTCGATACGCCGCGACGGTCACCTCCGAATCGACTCCCATCCACAATCGCATTACTTCGTGTTGTTCCGAAGGCCACAGAATATGGAATCGCTCGATTTGCGAGAGGACTCTGTTGAGGGCTTCCCGCCGGCCGAGCCGTTCGAGCGCATGCAACAGTTCGAGCGACGATCGAAGCGTCAGCTCCGATTGCTCGAAATGCTCCGCAAGCCGCTCGTAGTAGGTGCCTCTAGCCTCCTCTGTCGGGAGATAGCGCTTGTGCACAGCCCGGCGCAGATAGTCATGGAAAAACGTCAACACGCCGTCTCGTGATACCAGATGGTAATCGAGGCCGACCAGAAGCGAGGCGAGTTTCATCCGACCCACCTCAACCAAGTCACCCAGATCGTTCTCGCTCAGACCATGCCGCGAACAGGATAGTAGACACATGACCTCGCGCACAAGCGGTTCGGAATAATCGTGCTCCAGCCGCTGCAGGACTCGCTGGAACAAGTCTTCGGTGCCGGTCGCGCCGAGCAACTGGTTGATGTGCGACTGGACGCGCTCGTGTTCCCCGAAGAGTCGCAACTCTTCCAGAAGGGTGCGCAGGAACAGGGGGTGTGCGCACTTCACGTCGAGAGCAATTCTCCTGACGAGGTCTGGAGCCAGCGCCTTGCGATACTCCGCGAGAAACCGGACAACCACCGCCTCGCGCTCTCCTTCGTCCAACGGCTGCATCCCCAATTCCGTCCAGCCGCGGTGTCGCAGATCGACGAGCGTTTGCTCGACGGTACTGCTTATGACAAGCCTGATCCCCTGTGGCATCGTGGGGGGGAGCCATTGGAGATCGAGCGCCCTACCGGCAAGCTGGTTGATACCGTCGATCACGATCAGCAACGGCGCCGGCGTCTCGGTGCTTTCGAGCGACGGATAGCCAAGCCAGTTGACGAACTCCTGTTCCAGTGCGGTCTCGGTCGCCGGGATTTCTTCCGCCCGATCAAAACGCTCCTTTATCTCCGCCATCACGTGCCGTATGATGCCGAAGTGGTCGGTGTCGGAAGCGCCAATTCCGACATAATGTTCGACGATTCGTGCTCCGGGATCGCGGCGGCGAAGTTGATCGCACCAGAATGAAAGAAGCGAACTCTTGCCTGAGCCACTCTCCGCGTAGAGAACCAACGGCTTCTCATCCGCCGTGAACCATTTGTTGAGACTCCTCAGATAGTCGGGATTGGGGATATAGGCTCGACGCCGGCTCGCTGCAAAAGCAGCGTGACGCGTGCGCTCCTCTTCCAGCGGCGATGGTGCCCTGGCGTCGCCGAAATCGCGCTGGATGATAGCGACGAGATCGTCGCGGACCATCTCTCCGAGAGCAACGGGATCCGAGAATACTTCAGCGGAAAGTCCGGCGGAACGAACGCGTTGCTTCAGCTCTTCCAGTTGTCGTACCTCTTCGTCGTCAACGTCTTCGGACAGTGAATCATCGAGGCGTTGTCGAAAGAAGAATCGAGCCACCTCAACCCCAGCCCCTCTCGCCATGGTAGAATGACTGGGGGTGAGAGCGTTCAACACGGCGTGTCGAAATTCCAGGTCAATGAGTGACGCCCCATCCATCGCCGCGTCTTCTATCCACGGCCATCGTGCGAGCAACTCCGGGTCCTTGTAATACTCCTGCAGCCTGGGTACATACCCGTATCGATCGCCTGTGATGCCGATGAAATACGGCCGGCACCTGTCGATCTCTTCAAGACACGTTCGGACAACCTGGCCAAGAACGACGTCCTCATCGGTCAGTCCCCATCGCAGATCAACCTCAGTAAACGAGATCCCCCGCTCGCGACAGAGCACGCGAATTTCGGGGAAGATCTTCTTCACGAGATGTTCGCGTTCCTCCTGCAAGTCGCGGAAGGTGCTCGATATGAAGACGCGGAGTTCAGTCATTGAACACAGTAGGGAGTAGAAGAGGCCGCGCACACCCGGCGAGAGAGATCAGAAAACATGTGGATGACAGTCAGTCGGTTTCGTTTCCAGCATCTTGGTTATCGGCAACGTCCCGGCGAGCACCGGCCACATCCTCCAGCGCATAGTCTTGAGATCGTTCGTGCCGGGACCATGGGTTGCCGATTCACACTTCCGGGCATTCCTGCGCCTACACCTCGGTCGCCAATTCCGCGATGCGCAGTTTGAATTCATTCTTTGGCGTCCGCGCAACGAGTTTCGAGAAGAGATTCAGCGCTTCTATGCGATGATTGTCGCGATTGTCCGATTCGCCGAGTTTCCATATCCAGAAATTCAGTTCCGCGCGTTGCGATTCCACCTCGAA
>CAYWXV010000104.1:0-7209 GCA_964462535.1 uncultured Alphaproteobacteria bacterium | reverse complement strand
AGCCAGGACCTTGAACATTCGACCTCGAACATTTGACATCGGAAAGCCATGCCAACCGAACAGATGACCCGCAAAGGAACACGCGTGAGTGATCGTGTTGTGCGCGCTCCACGTGGCGCCGAACTCACGTGCAGCACGTGGGAGATCGAGGCAGCCTACAGGATGATCCAGAACAACCTCGATCCCGAGGTTGCCGAACGGCCGTCGGAGCTGATCGTCTACGGCGGGCTGGGTCGCGCCGCGCGGAACTGGGAATGCTTCGACGCTATCCTCGAGTCGCTCCGCACCATGGCGCCGGACGAGACGTTGCTGGTCCAGTCTGGGAAGCCGGTCGGGGTGTTCCGCACGCATCGCGACGCCCCGCGTGTCCTTATCGCCAACTCCAACCTGGTCCCGAAGTGGGCGACGTGGGAGGAGTTCCGCCGGCTGGATGAGCTGGGGCTGATCATGTTCGGCCAGATGACCGCCGGAAGCTGGATCTACATCGGCACGCAGGGGATCCTTCAAGGGACCTACGAGACGTTCGCCGCATGCGCGACGGAACACTTCGGTGGAACGCTGGCAGGACGTCTTGTCGTCACCGCCGGCCTCGGCGGAATGGGGGGCGCTCAGCCTCTCGCCGTGACGATGAACGACGGCGCATGCCTTGCCGTCGAGGTCGACGAGTCACGGATCGACAAGCGCATCCACGATCGCTACTGCGATCGCAAGACGTCGAGCCTGGATGAAGCTCTCCAATGGCTGAACGAGGCCCGCGCCCGACGCGAAGGACTTTCAGTCGGTCTTCTGGGGAACGCCGCCGATGTCCTTCCCGAGATGGTCCGTCGCGGAATCATTCCCGACGCCGTCACCGATCAGACCTCGGCGCACGATCCCCTCAACGGATACTATCCGATGGGACTCACGATGGAAGAGGCCGACCTCCTCCGCACCGAAGATCCCGACGAGTATGTCCGTCGCTCGACGCTATCGATGCGTGTACATGTCGAGGCGATGGTGGCGATGAAGGACGCGGGTGCGGTCGCGTTCGATTACGGAAACAACATCCGAGCCGAGGCCGAGAAGGCCGGCTTCACGCGCGCTTTCGATATCAAGGGCTTCGTTCCCGAATACATTCGCCCTCTCTTCTGCGACGGAAAGGGGCCGTTCCGCTGGGTCGCCCTCTCCGGTGATCCGGAAGACATCGCGACCACCGACCGCGCGTTGATGGAACTCTTCCCCGAGCACGCGTCTCTCCACCGCTGGCTGGAGATGGCGGCAGCGCGCGTCCACTTCCAGGGACTTCCGTCACGTATCTGCTGGCTGGGATATGGCGAGCGCGAGAAGGCTGGTCTTCTCTTCAATCGGCTGGTGCGGGAAGGGAAGGTCTCGGCGCCGATCGTCATCGGTCGCGATCATCTGGATTGCGGCTCGGTCGCAAGTCCGAATCGGGAGACTGAAGGAATGATGGATGGATCGGACGCGATCAGCGACTGGCCGTTGTTGAACTTCGCATTGAACGCAGTCGGCGGAGCCACATGGGTATCGTTCCATCATGGCGGCGGCGTCGGCATGGGATACTCGCAACACGCCGGCATGGTCGTCGTCGCCGACGGCACCCCCGAAGCGGACGCCCGTCTTTCGCGCGTCCTCACCTACGATCCCGGCATGGGAATCCTCCGTCACGCCGACGCCGGCTACCAACGCGCGATCGACAACGCCCGCCAGTTCGGTGTCAACGTGCCAATGCAGTAGTCCCAAGTCCCCAGCCCCCAGTCCCTACTCATGCCGTTCCGTCTCCTCATCTCTTCAACCGCTGACTATCCCTTCATCCAGGATGATGTCGATGCGTTGCAGGAGGAGTTCGAGATCGATCGGTATGTCGGAAACGGGATCGATGGAGTGATCGAGAACTTCCGCCGCGCTGGTCGCGCCGACGTCTCGATCTCGTGGTTCGGTTCCGTCTATACCGCGCCGATGGTCCGTGGCGCGCAAGGCAAGGGCAAGGGTTCGATCGTGATCCTCGGCGGAGTCGATACCGCCTGTGATCATCAGATGGGATACGGTCTCTGGAGAAGCCGGTGGAAAGGACGCATGCTCGCATGGGGTCTCCGTCACGCCGACGTCGTCTTCGCCGTCGATGAGAGTCTCCGGAGATCGCTCGAACGATGCAGCGGTCAGTCCTGGCCCGATATCAGAATCCTTCCGACCGGCTACGATCCCGACGCGTGGACCGCTGACGGAGAGCGTCGTCGCACCGTCCTCACCGTCGCGGCGCTCGACATTCCGCAGCGGGTGCAGATCAAGGGAATCGATCTCCTGGTCGAAGCGGCCCGTCGTCTTCCCGATATCCCGTTCGATGTCGTCGGTGTCCATCCGGCGATCGACGAATCGCTTCGCGGCCTTCTTCCACCGAACGTCTCGCTTCATCGGCCCATCCCGCGCGAGGAACTTCGCCACCGCTACTCCAGCGCCGGCGTCTACTGTCAGCCGTCACGACGCGAAGGGCTTCCCAACACGCTCTGCGAGGCGATGCTCTGCGGTTGCATTCCGGTCGGCACGGAGGTCGGCGGTATCCCCGGAGTCATCGGCGAGACCGGATGGATCGTCCCGTCCGACGATGTCGTCTCTCTTGTCAATGCTATCAGAGGTGCCATCGATGGAACGGAGGAGAGAAGGAACGCGGCGCGGGCGAGGATCGTCGAGCGATATTCGCGTACCGAACGACGCCGGAAATTGATCGAGACGATCACACACATCGCACATGCCAAGACTGACCGCTGATGTCGCTCTGGTTGGTGGAGCCGATCTGGCCGCGCGGGGAATGGGCTTCCTGGCCAGCGTCCACATGGCGTCGTCGCTCGGGCGCGAGGGATTCGGCGCCGTCACCGTCGGGCTCTCCGTCCTCTCGTATGTCATCTGGTTCGCGGATCTCGGTCTTGCGGCGCTGGGGGCACGCGAGACTGCCCGCCCGGTCGCGTCACGTCGCTTCACACCGGCCACCATCGCGTCGACCCGTCTTCTCTCCGGTCTGATCGTCCTCGCCATCGCTGCACTCCTTCTTCATTTCATCCCCTTCGATCACCGTTTTCATCTTCTTCTCCTTCTCTTCATTCTTCCGGTCATTCCCAATGTCCTCTCGCTCGAGTGGCTTCATCAGGGAAGAAGACGATTCGTTCCCGTCGCCGTCGGTCGCATCGTCAACAGCCTGATCTTCCTCTGCGGCGTGATGATCCTGATCGCCACGCCCGATGATCTCGATCGCGTCCCTCTGGTCTACGGCGCCGGTCTGATGGGCGCGGCTTTAGTGTTGATGATGTTGCCTCGTGGCGGCGAGTCGATCGTTCCCCGTCGTGATGATCGCGCGGCGATGTGGCCGGCCTGGCGAACCGCTTCGAAGATCGGCGTCGGCGGGCTCTTCGCGCAGAGCGTCCAGCTCTTTCCTCCGATCGCGCTCGGATGGTTCTCCACCGATCAGGCCGGACTTCTGGGGGCGGCGACGAAGTTCATCTTCGCCGCGCTGATGATCGACCGCGTCTTCGGCGCCCTCTTTCTTCCCGCCATCTCCTCGCTCTGGAGTCGCGATCGCGACGGCGCGGAACGTCAGCTTCAGATCGTCCTTCGTCTGATGATCGCGGCCGCTCTCCTTGCGGCAACGCTCATCACACTCTGCGCCCGCCCCGCTCTCTTCCTCGTCTTCAAGGCCGAATACGTCGAAGGGGATATCACACTCGCCATCCTTGGATGGTTCGTCGCCGCGACACTCATTAACAGTCTCTTCTCGTTCGGTCTGATCGCCGCGGGAGGAGAGAAGGAGTACCTACGGGCGTCGATGTTCGGCGGTGTCGTCGCGGCAATCGCATCGATCGTTCTGTCGTGGAAATTCGGAAGCGCCGGAGCCGCCGTCGCCATGACGATCGGCGAAATCGTTCTCGTCCTCTTCGCCTGGATCGCGTTCCGTCGCCGCGTGAAGCTTCACGTCCTCCAGCCCATCTTCTCCGCTGTCGTCGTCTCGACTCTCATCGTCGTACCCCTTCGTCTGTCGGGGATCGATTCGCTCTGGCTGCTGGCGATCGTCCCCCCAGTCTATCTCCTTCTTCTCTTCCTTGGCCGGGGAGTCAGGATGGACGATCTTCTCTGGCTCCTGAAACGATGACCTCCCGACTTGTCATAGGAATCCTCCGGATCAGTCCCGGATGGCGATTGCTGATGGATCAGATCGGCGCGCCGTTCGAAGTCATCCGCTCCGTCGACAATCTCGATCCGGCGCGGACGAGTGTGCTGATCCTCCCCTTCACGCCGGGACCGGACGAGGTCGTCGGGATCGAGAGCTATCTGCGCGCGGGGGGAGCCGTGCTCGATATCGGCGCGTTCCTTCCGCTGGTCGATCGCTCATCGATCACTCATCGACGACGACGGGTGATCGTCCCAGACGCGAACGACCCGGTCTTCCGCGACGTCGGCCCGATCGCGCTCGATACTTCACTGCCGATACATCGCGCGTCGAAACATGCCGACGGGAGTGTTCATCTTGGAGAATGGAAAGGGGGATCGATCGCCTACGTTCCGTTTCCGGTCGATCGACTTCTCCTCCGCACCGATGCGCGACGAAGATCGTTCCACGCGACGTCGCCTCGGCATCCGAACGAAATCGTGTCGAGCGTCGACAAGGGAGGTCTTCGTCGTCTTGTGCATGCGGCTCTTCGCTGGCTCCATCATCGACGACGACTCCCGTTTATTCATGCTCCGTCGTTGCCCCGCGAGCATGATGGCGTGATCGGTTTTCGCGTCGACAGCGATTATGGAACCAGAAAGGAAATCGTCGAGATGCGGAATCGTCTGCACGACGCCGGTGCCGCGACGACCTGGTTCCTGCACGTCGAGGCGCATGCGGACTGGCTCGATCTCTTCACGACGTTCGATGGCGATGAAATCGGTCTCCACTGCATGCGGCATCGGACGTACGGGACGTACGAAGAGAACAAGGCCAACCTCTCCGCCGGTCTTTCGCTGATGCGCGCGGCCTGTCTGGAACCGCGTGGCTGCGCCGCACCGAACGGATTCTGGAATATCGAACTGGCCCGCGCCGTTCACGATCTCGGTTTCGAATACGCGTCTGAATTCTCGCTCGACTTCGATGATCTCCCGTTCAATCCCTGGATGCACGATCTCTTCAGCCCTCTCCTCGAGATACCGATTCATCCGATCTGTGTCGGGAGTTTCCTTCGGGCCAAAGGGAGCGATGACGATATGCGGAGATATTTCAGCGAGGTTGTCGATCGTGGCGTTGCGCGACGCGAGCCGGTTATTCTTTACGGACATCCGGGACACGGGAAGTACGATCTGATCGCCGACGATATCGAACACGCGATCGCGACCGGATGTGCTCCGATGACGATGGGAGATGTTGCGCGGTGGTGGAAGAGACGATCAGCAATACGCTTCGAAGGAACCATCGAGGGAGAGAGCGTTTCCGTCAGATGGAAAGGGGGGGATGAAGAGATTGGACTTGAGATCGAACACGACGGACGACGAGCATCGATCGACGGAGGAGATGGACGTCACCTGCTGGGTCAGCTTGACTGGAAAACGCCACCCCGAACAACACAGGCGCAGCGACCAGGACGGCGCCCGGGATTGCTTGGATGGAGACAGAGTCTTGAAGATTTCAACGCGCGGATAGGCCAATGAACGTCTGCATGATCGCTCCACACAGCGTCTCGATGATCGGAGGGGGCCCGCGCGTGCAGTTGCTCCGGACCGCTGAACATCTGCCGAAGCATGGCGTGGAGGTCTCCTACTTCGATCAGTGGAGAGAATACTCGAGAGATGAATTCGATCTCTATCATCTCTTCGGCGCCAGCATGATCACCTACGACATCGCCCGTCGTCTCTCCGAGTACGGTCGTCCCTACGTCGTCTCCTCCATCTTCTACACGATGCGCTCTCCTGGTTTTATCAGGCTTGCGCGGAGGATCGAGGAGTGGTCGAAAAGATTCTACAAGGGCATTTGGACCGATTATGGTGTCACGGCCGAGGTCTGCCGTCTTGCGAACGCCGTTCTTCCGAATACGACCAGCGAAGCGAGAATTATCACCGACGGATTTGAGGTGGAGAAATCGCGTGTGCATGTCGTGCCGAATGGGGTCGATGCGTCGTTCATGAATGCCGATCCGGAGTTATTCATCAAGACCTATGGCGTGCGGGATTTCATTCTGAACGTCGGGCATATCGGATCGACACGAAAGAACGTGCTGAGTCTCGTGCGGGCGCTGGAGAGGATCGACGTTCCGGCGGTGATCATCGGACAGGTACAGAGGAACGACTATTCACGACGCATCCTGGACGAAGCCGCCCGCAATCCACGCATCACCATCATCGAAGGCCTGCCGAACGACTCGCCGATGCTGGCGTCGGCCTACGCCGCCTCGTCCCTCTTCGTCCTCCCCTCTCTCTTCGAAACCCCCGGCATCGCGGCGCTTGAGGCTGGGCTGGCCGGTACGCGTGTAATGATCACCCGTCATGGCGGCACCACCGATTACTTCGGCGACATGGCGGAGTACTGCGAGCCGACGCTGGTTACATCAATACGCTCATCGATCGAACGTGCGCTCGATCGACCGCGTGACGGTCGTCTTCGGCAGCACATCGCGAAAAAGTATCTGTGGGACGAGGTGGCGCGGAAGACGGCGGAAGTGTACGCTGCCTGTCGTGCTGTTGAACGCTGAGGACGCCGAGGGTCGCTGAGTTCCTCCGCTCCCTCTGCATTGAACTATTCTGAAGAGTCAATACAGACGAGATGTCCACCTACACCGCCGAAATACTCTGGAGCCGTGGCGATCAGGTATTCACCGATAATCGCTACAGCAGAAAACACCTCATCCGCTTCGACTGTGGTATCGAGATCGATGCCTCCGCGTCGCCCCATGTCGTTCGCCCACCCTTCTCATCCGTGGATGCCGTGGATCCGGAGGAGGCGTTCGTGGCCTCCCTTTCCAGTTGTCACATGCTGACGTTTCTGGGGATGGCGGCCCGGAGGAAGTTCCGCGTCGACTCCTACCGAGACCTGGCAGAGGGTGTACTGGAGAAGAACGATCGTGGAAAGATGGCGATGACAGTCGTGACGCTCCGTCCTGAGGTCCGCTTCTCTGGTGACGTGGTACCCACGCACGAAGACCTGGAGGCGCTCCACCATCAGGCACACGAGGAGTGCTTCATCTCGAACTCGGT
>CAYWXV010000103.1:0-7232 GCA_964462535.1 uncultured Alphaproteobacteria bacterium | reverse complement strand
TTAGTCCTTCATCCTTCCCCGGCCACCCTTCATCCTTGATCCGTGATCCTTCATCCTTCATCCTTCATCCTTCTCCCTTCTCCCTCCCCCCTCACATTTCGTATCTCATAGTTCATATCTCACCCTTCCCTCCCCCACTCGTCGATCTCGGTCAGCGACAGCTGCATCAACTTCCCCAGAAACGACCGGCGGTGAACGACGGTTGGTCCGTAGCGCAGAATTGCCGTCCGATGTGTTGCCGTCCCGTACCCCTTGTTGCGGTCGAAGCCGTATTCTGGATAGTCATCGTGGAGGGCCCGCATCATTCGGTCGCGTGTAACCTTGGCGATAATGCTGGCCGCGGCAATCGAGACTGAGAGCCCGTCTCCCCCGATGATCGCCCTGCACGGTCGACCGACATCGACAGCATCGCGTCCATCGATCAGCACGAAGTCTGGTGTTGTCGGGAGGGCAGCGCACGCCTTTCGCATTGCGACGAAGGTCGCCTGAAGAATGTTGATCGAATCGATAACGTCGTTGTTCACGATGCCAACACCCCACGTCACCGTCCGACGAATGATTGATTCAAACAGGTCCTCCCGCTCGGGCTCCGGAATCAGCTTCGAATCCCGGACACCCGCCAAATCAAAGCCGGGGGCGAGGACAACTGCAGCTGCAACGACAGGACCAGCAAGGGCTCCGCGGCCGGCCTCGTCCATTCCGGCGACGAGGTGGTAGCCCTCTCGTTCCAGAGCATGCTCGCGTTCAAGCGTGGGACGCGCCGCGCGCTTCACGATGGATTCTCCCGACGCGCCACAATCTCATCAGCGATGTCGGATATGTCCATGTCGAGCCCACTGGCGTCGAACCAGAGTTCGCTATCGCTCACCCAGCGCGAAGCAGTCGGGTTTGCACTCAGAAATTGTGTCGGTTCACGTAGAGAGATATGAAGGAACTGTCGGCCTCTGACGCGGTCGGTGCGAACACCGGCAACATGCGTCCAGGGAATGAAGCCAACCGGAGGGCGGTGAACGAGCAGCCCGTCGGCACCAATCTCCATGCCCGTCGTCGCCCTCCAATACCGCACAAGAAACGTCGAGAGAATCCCGAGTCCGACTGCGATCATCAGAAGTGGGAAGAACCCCGCGAACGTCGGTCGAACGTCTGGTCCCGTTGCAATGCGGACAAGGCCAAGCGCGAGTATCAACGCCCCTTGCGCTGCAAAGAAGAGCTCGCGTTTCTTCTGTGGTCCGATAACAAGGGTCTCGCTCAATGGAGTCGGCTGCCGATGAGATTCATGAACTCATTACGGGTGTCACTCTGATGCTTGAAGACGCCGAGCATCGCGCTGGCCGTCGTAACGCTGTTCTGCTTCTCGACGCCCCGCATCATCATACACATGTGGCTCGCCTCCGTAACGACAGCGACACCCTGCGGACGGAGGTACTTCTGAATTGTCTCGGCGATCTGCTGCGTCATCCGTTCCTGCACCTGCAGACGCCGAGCGAAGACATCGACGATACGCGGGAGCTTGGAGAGTCCGACGATCTTTCCGTTGGGGACGTATGCGACGTGTGCCCTGCCAAAGAACGGGAGCATATGGTGTTCGCACATCGAGAAGAAATCGATGTCCTTCACCACCACCATTTCGTCGTAGCGCTCCTCGAAGATCGCTCCGTTCAGCACAGACTCGACGTCCATTGAGTACCCCTGTGTCAGATACTCGTATGCCCGTGCAACGCGGTGGGGAGTCCGAACGAGCCCCTCGCGTTCCGGATCCTCGCCGACATGAAGCAGAATTTCCCTCACCAACGACTCGACGCGCTCCGTGCGGTAGTTGCCACTCCTGGGGCGGGGAAGATCCAGAGCGTCCTCATCGAGATTCTGTTCGATCATGTGGAGCACGTTGATTTCATCGTCGTGTCGATCGTTCGTCCCCCCTGCGCCGGTCGTGCTCATCGCATCGCCTCCTCGTGCAGTTCATGATATCGTGGGATGTCCACTGGCTCACCGAAATACTCGACGAAGTTATTGTCCGACTCATAAAGCCGAATCGAGTGGAGTCTGCCCCCGGTGATATGCTGTTCAAGCAAGCCCCAGAAAATGACGGCGATATTCTCGGCGGTCGGAATCACACCGCGCAGCTCCTCGACATCGTGATTCAAGTGCTTGTGATCGACGCGATCCACGACATACCGGTCCACGACGCGACCCAGCTCCTTCAGATCCATGACGTATCCCGTCTCAGGATCGGGCTGCCCCTTCACCGTCACCTCCAGAACGTAATTGTGCCCGTGTCCGTTCGGGTTATTGCACTTGTCGAAGACCTCCTGATTCTGTTGGTCGGAGAAGGTCGGGTTGTAGAGTCTATGCGCGGCGGAGAACCCGGCGCGACGGGTTATGTAGAGCATGGAGTTGGCTGTTATGTATCTCTCCGATGTAATCGGTCATCCGTCCGAGGATCGCTTCTGAGTGTCCCATTGTGGTCAACTTCGTCTCACATCCGCAACACGGCCATCGCGGCCCCAAAGCCGTTGTCGATGTTCACCACCGTAACGCCCGAGGCGCAGCTTGTCATTATGGCGAAGAGTGCGGTCAGTCCGCCGAAGGCGGAGCCGTACCCGATGCTTGTGGGCACAGCAACGATTGGATGGGGGAAGAGGCCACCGAGAACGCTCGGCAACGCCCCCTCCATTCCAGCAACCGCTATGATAGCGCGGCATCGTTCGATTCGTTCACGCTCGGCCATCAGTCGGTGAAGTCCAGCAACCCCCACATCGTAGACCCGCTCAACAGTTCTGCCGAACGTCTCAAGTGTGATTGCCCCCTCCTCCGCTACCGGTCGGTCACTCGCTCCTGCTGATACCACGGCGACAGGACGATCGTCGTTGGTTCGACGTGGAGCACCTATCCGGATTGTCCGGGCTATCGCGTTGTAGTCGGCATCGGGATAGACGTGGAGTATCTCGTGAGCGGTTTCCTTGGAGCATCGCGTTCCGAACGCGAGACCATGCGCCTCGAGCAAAACACGCACGATGGCAACGATTTGATCACTGCTCTTCGATTCACAGTAAATCACCTCGGGGAAACCAACTCGTCGTTCGCGGTCGACATCGACGCGACTGCCGTCTGGTATCGTAGCGACACCGTCGATTGCGCGCGCCCGCTCGGCAATCAGATGCATCGCCGCCTCAAGTCCCCCCTCGCTCGATCGAAGTTCGGCGATCAGGGCGTCGAGCCGTTCGTTGTTCATGCGCTTGTGACCGGCAATTCGATTTCGACGATCGCGGAATTGAGCGAACCAGAGCGAAAGCCACCAAGATCTAGCGAGACGTAGCGATACCCAACTGTGCGCAACCGTTCGTCGATAATCGAGGCCAGCTCAACCGCGTGCTGGAGATCGGCGACCGGAAGCTCGATGCGAGCCACATCGTCGTGATGACGAACACGAAGCTCGCGGAAGCCCAACTCTCTCAGCGCCCGTTCGGCACGATTGATCTGTTGTAGTATCTCGCGCGTGATCGCTGTACCGTATGGAACTCGGGAGGAGAGGCACGGGGCGGATGGCTTGTCGTGATTAGGGAGGTCGTACGTGCGCGCGATCTCCCGCACCTGGACCTTTGTGATCCCGAGGTCCAGAAGTGGTGACCTGACCCCCCACTCGGTGGCCGCCTTGCGACCAGGTCGGTAGTCATCGATGTCGTCCACGTTCGCGCCGTCCGCGACGATTGCGATGCGACGTTCGTCCGCCAGGCACCGCAGATGAGAATAGAGACCGTCCTTGCACCAGAAGCACCGGTCGGTCGGGTTCTCCGCATAGTTCGGAAGATCGAGTTCGTTGTAGGCGACCTCCAGATAATCCCACCCGCGCTCCCTGGCGAGCGCGCGGCCAAGTTCCAGGTCCTCCTCCGTTATGGTCTCCGTCACTGCCGTAACAATGAGTGCATTCTCTCCCAGGGCCTCATGCGCAGCGGCCGCTACAACAGTCGAATCGACACCGGCCGAAAAGCCGACGATGACCGAACCATAGGAGGCAATCTCGCCTTCCAGACGGTGGCGCAGGTCGTGAACAATCATGGCGCAGAAGATACGAAGGTTGGCGAATGACGACGGGCGGGCAGGCGGTCCCCGGCGGCCGACATGGCCCGGAATCGAAACACCAACAGTTGACAACTGAGAACGAACAACTGTCAACGGTCTTGTTATGTTTGCCGGATGCAGCCAATACTCTTCGAGATCGGTAGTATCAAGATCTACAGCTTCGGCCTGATGATGGGCATCGCCTTCCTTGTGGCGAATTGGTTCTTTGTCAAGGAATTCAGGCGGAAAGGCCTTCCCGAGGATGTCGCCGCAGGCGTGACGATGATCGCCCTCTTTGCCGGTGTGGCGGGTAGTAAGCTCTTCAGTCTCCTTGAGAACTTCGACCGTTTCATGGCGGATCCGTGGGGGGAGATCTTCAGCGCGGCCGGGCTCACCTTCTATGGTGGGCTCATCCTGGCAACGATCCTTATCTACCTCTATGTCCGTCGCAAGAGGATTCCGTTCCTGAAAGTCGCGGATGCCGCAGCACCGTCGCTGATCCTGGCCTATGGCATCGGACGAATCGGATGCCAGCTTGCCGGCGATGGTGATTACGGGATCCCAAGCAATCTGCCGTGGGCGATGGGCTACCCGAACGGTACCGTCTCCACGCTGGCTGAAAAGAATCCCGAGTTGAAGGCGAAGTTCATGGAACTCTTCCCGGGCCAGCCGGTCCCCACTGATATCATGGTCCATCCGGCACCGGTCTACGAAACACTGGCAGCACTGGCGATCTTCGGCTTCCTCTGGTACCTCCGAAAACGGAACATGCCGACCGGCATGCTCTTCGGCGCATATCTAATCCTCGCGGGGATGGAGCGACTCCTGGTCGAGACCATCCGTCTCAACCCCATCTATCTTGGCCTCTCCCAGGCGCAATGGATTTCAGTCGCTATGATCGTTCTAGGCGGATTCCTTCTCTGGAAGACTCGGAACGCGCCGTTCGAGACGTCGCGTTAGACGAATCGTTGAGCGGTCGTCGGAGGGAGTTCCGGTCGCTTCCAGGGTCCTCGGTGTGGAGCCTGCGCAAGGACATTGATCGCGCTTCTTGAGTAACATCGACTGCAACGTCAGAATCCACTTCCTGATTTATGCCAAGGATTCTTTTTTTCCTCCTCCTGCTGCTATTCACCACCTGCTCAGACGAAACCACGGAAGAAGGAACAAGCCGAATTCCCACCGTCGGCTTTGTGCAGTTGATCGAGGACGAGACAGTCGATGAAGCCCGTCTGGGGTTTTACGAGGCCCTGCGGGAGGGAGGGTTTGACGAATCCGCAGGGACGGCGAAAATAGTCTACCGAAACGCGCAGGGCGACAACGCGGCCCTGAATCAGATACTTGATTATTTCGTGTCGGAGAACGTAGACCTGATTGGCGCGAACACAACGCTGGCCATGATCACCGCCACGAACAAGACGAAAACGATTCCCATCTTCATGATGGTAGCACCGAGTCCGGAGATCGCCGGGCTGATCACGATGCGACCGGACGGTTCGCAGGTCTCGCCACCGAACCTCTTGGGGACATACGAAACGCTTGCGTACATCGACACCAGTGTCGCACTTATCAAGACACTCGTACCGACGGCACGGCGTGTTGGAACGATATACAACAGTGCGGAGCCAAATTCGACGAACGCGATGGGACGGCTCCGCGCGATCACGAAGCAACTGGGTCTCGAGCTTATTGAGATTCCGGTGACGAGTTCCAGTGAAACACAACAGGCTTCTGAAGCCCTGGTTGCGAAAGGAATCGATGTCTTCTTTGCTCTTCCCGACAACGTCATCTTTGCCAGCTTCGAGGTTGTGGCGAAGACAATGGATGAGAAGAAGATTCCGATCCTGACAAGTGAGGCCGGTCTGGTGAGTCGTGGCGCACTAGCCGCGTACGGCGCCGACTTTCACGCGTGGGGGCATCAGGCGGGTGTTTCGGCGGTAGAGTACTTGAAATCGGGGCGCACCAATCCGTCGATGCTCCAGCTCGTCGCCGTCCGCAAGCGGACCATTAACCCTGAAACCGCCGCACGACTTGGCATTTCACCCCCCCAAGGGTTTGAGGAATTGAGAAGGAAGAATTAGTCCGCAAGAAATGCGCCTCTAGCGCCGGAGCCAATCACCGACGGATCGGCGACTTCGACCAGAGGTGGGGATATATGGAACACGGCAAACACTCCTCTGCGTGCCTCTGCCGACTCTGCGTTGATTCAACGAGCCGGCCAACACGTCTGCACGAAGGGAGACTGAGAGCTATCGGCCAACCGCTAACAGCAAACCGCTAGCGCAGAAGATGGACCTTTTCCTGGGCGCAATCGCACTCGGACTTGCCTACGCGCTGCTGGCGATGGGGATCTTCATCACGATGAGGGTCTACAACTTCCCTGATATCACTGCCGACGGATCGCTGACCCTTGGAGGAGCGTTGACGGCAATGCTGCTCACCGCAGGATGGAATCCGTTCGTCGCAGTAGGGGTGTCGGCGGTCGGCGGTGCGGTTGCCGGGACCGCAACCGGGGCGATCCACACGAAGCTCAAGGTCAACGGCCTGCTTGCCGGAATTCTGGTGATGACCGCCCTCTATTCGGTCAATCTCCGCGTCATGGGGCGCTCGAACATCCCGCTGGTGTCCGTGCCGACGATATTTTCTCCCGTCGAAACACTCCTGCCGTCAGCCGCGGATCAGACCCTTGCTATCGCTCTCCTGCTCCCCCTCACACTCGCTGCGATGGCCATTCTCTCCTGGCTCTTCCGCACTGACTTCGGTCTGACGATGCGGGCCACCGGGGACAACGCAACGATGATCGCAGCGCAGGGCGTCAACGTTGATCGCATGAAGATCGTCGGCATAGCCCTGTCCAATGGATTGATCGCCACAAGTGGGAGCATTGTGGCACAGTATCAAGGGTTCGCGGATATCGGCATGGGAATCGGCATCGTGGTCTTTGGTCTTGCAAGTGTCATTATCGGCGACACGCTTGCAGGGCTCTTTGGCGAACGCTTCCGTATCATGCTCCATCTTGGTGCGGTCGTCATGGGATCAATTCTCTTTCGAATTCTCGTCGCCTTCACCCTGTCGCTCGGCCTGGAACCCACTGATCTAAAACTTGCGACAGCCGCGTTTGTCCTCCTCACGATTGCCGCACCGAGGTTGAGAAGGATGAAGGATGAAGGATGAAG
>CAYWXV010000102.1:0-7321 GCA_964462535.1 uncultured Alphaproteobacteria bacterium | reverse complement strand
TCATCCTTCATCCTTCATCCTTCATCCTTCATCCTTCATCCCTCATCCTTCACCTTCGCCTCCCGAACAACGTCCTGCATCGCCATGGTCTTGCGCGCATAGTCGAGAATGTCTTCCACATCGGTCTGTGCGCGGAGATAGTCGGCGTACTCTCGGACGGAGTCGTGGACCGTGCGACGGGGTTCCCAACCGAGCGCCCTGAGCTTCGCGATGTCGGAGTTTGCGTGACGCGTGTCGCCGAATCGATAGAGTCCCGGGATCTCGGGCGGGCGATCCTCGTGACCGAATTCCTTCGCGACCACATGACCGAAGTCGACCACGGAGTGGGAGATCCCGCCGCCGACATTGAAGACCTCATAGTCGGCATCGTCCCGCTCCATCACAAGGATGTTTGCGTCGACGACGTCGTGGATGTTGACGAAGTCGCGCGTCTGCAATCCGTCTTCGTAAATCGTCGGTGCCTTGCCGAAATAGTAGTGGAGCGAGAAGATGCGGCAGGCGCCGGAGTAGGCGTTGTAGAACGACTGCCGCGAGCCCTGCACGATCGAGTAGCGGAGGGCCACTGACGGAATGCCGTACCGCCGTCCGAACCGGATCGTCTGTATCTCCTGCGAATGCTTGCTCATCGCGTAGGCGTTGGCCGGTGCCGCGTGCGTCTCGGGCGTCCAGAGCTTCTCAAGTTCCCTCCCCTGTTCGTCAACGAAGTTCCATTCGCCTCGCGAGAGCTGAGCCTCTGATCGAAGAACTGGAGCAATGATACTTCCCGCATGATCTCGATAGAGTCCTTCTCCCTGCACGAACTGCGACGACGCGACGATCACCTTCTGAACGCTCATCTTCTCCTGCACGATGATCTCGTAGATCAGCGCGGTCGAGACAGCGTTCGTATGGAAGAACGTGGAGAAGTCGGTGTGGTAATCCTGATAGGCGGCCAGATGGAAGATCACGTCGATGCCGGTCATGGCTCGCCGAAGCGTCTCGCGATCCCGCACATCCCCCTCGATGAACTCCGCCTCAGGTTGGAGGTACGAAGGTCGTCCCTTCAGGTGCACGGGCTTCTGCAGGTTGTCAAGAATGCGGACGGTGTGCCCTATTTCAAGCAGCCGATCGACCGTATGCGATCCGATGAATCCGGCGCCGCCGGTGACAAGAACGTTCATTTGTTGGAGGCTGGAGACTTGGGGCTGGAGACTGGGGTGTTCACTTACTTCTTTTCCCGGATTTCGGTTTGGACGCGTGTGCGGACGATGCTGTTCGTGGGGACGTCCGAGATGATGATGGCTCCGGAGGCGATTGTCGTGTCCGAGCCGATCGTCAGGTTCGGTTGGATGAAGACGCCGGTCCCGAACTTCACGCCATCGCCGACGGTGACTGCGCCGCTGGTTGCGACGGCCGGTCCTGTCGTGATGTGCGAGCCCCAGACGTTATGATGGTCGATGCTGTTATGGGCACTGATGAAGTTGTTGTCGCCAATCCTGGCCGCAACGCCGATATGGCATCCGCTGCAGATGATGTTCCCGGCGCCGATCACGACACCACGATTGATCCTGACCGTCGGATCGATCGCGTTGGCCATCGGCAGACCAAGGTCGGCGCAGATGGCATGAAACTTCCGTCGGGCGGGAATGCTTGTCGAAATGGCGATGATGGCATGGTCGCAGAAACCGGATCGGAACAGCTCTTCCAACTTCCCTGTCCCTCCAATCACCGGAGCGCCGAAGATGTCAACGCCGTGCAGCGCTGTGTCGTCGTCCAGGCAGCCGACGACCCGAACATCGTTCTGGTTCAGGAGGATGTCGATGACCTGCATGGCGCCGTAGCCGGCGCCGATTACGATTACCTTCTTCACCGCGACCGGAAGCACGCCCGGCCGTGGTCGCTCCACCGGTCCCCTCCCGTGTCTCTTCAAATACTCCAGCACATCCTCCTCGGTAACGATGCCGTCGATTCCGAGCGACACGAGATCGACACCGTGATGGGTGGCAAGCTCGCGCGCCTTCTTCGTCGCGCTCACTTCGGAAGAATTCCCCTCCTCTCCACTCGCGGCGCCATTGGAGCGAACACGCTCCGCTTCGGCGGCATCGGCAGCGATGTATCCGATCGGGGCGTTGAAGTCGACGTTCTCCCCCTCTTCGCGAAGACGGACGACGACCCCCTCCCCCTCGGCTTCGACATCATAGACGGCTTTGCTGGTCTCGACGGAGCAGAGGAGATCGCCCTTGCGGACCTCGGCGCCTTCGTCGACCTCCCAACGGACAAGGAGCGCCGATTCGCTGTTTGCGTCGAGCTGAGGGATGACGATTGTGATCATGGAACGATGAGTGAAGCAGGATGTACTGGACGAAGCGCAAATATACGTGGGTAGCGGTGGAATGTAGGACTTGGACGGTCGGGAGGGTGGCGTAGAACGTGTGCGGCGAAACGGCGCGCCAGGTGGTGCAGGCGTCGCGACGATCGGGGGACCGAGCCCATCCACGCTACCGTTTCACGATCGCGCGAGCTCGATTCCCTCATCCGTCTTGCCATGCCATCCATCAGTGTGACGCAACCACGCGCACGCCACGAAGCCTATTCGGTCCAGGAGTGCCGCACACGATGGATTGACACATCGAGCGGCAATCGGTCTCGCACACGATACACCGAGAGAAGGGCGTCGATAGGGCACTCTTGCTCTTATGAACGCAAGGACGACTAGAATTCGAGCACCAACCAACGTTCCTTCTCGAACTTGGCGACAAGCTCCATGGATCCACTGGTTCCACCGGTAACGCTATACACGTCACGAAGATCCTGATACGGAAGGAAAATCTCGTATCCGGACCTACCCCCGTTCTCGATCGATATTCGCTCGACCCGTAGATAGCTATTCGTCTCAGTCGGTTGTGAGATCACGATCAGTGTGTCGGAACGAAGCGCCACCGCAAGCGCGGTCTTCTCCACACGGCCAATATATCGGCTCCCGACTCCCCCATGATCATCGAGCCTGTCGGGATCGAACACGAAAGCGAATCCGGAATCTTCCGTCACGAACGCGACGTGTCGCCCATCGTATGCCAGAAGCGGAACGTGTTCAAGGTCAACGGTACGTTGTGCCATTGAGTCGAGTTCAGGCGCCCGAACAGCAGGCGATACGCCGTGTGCGACGTCCATCACCAGGAGCGCCACGGTCGAGTCCCTTCCGTGTGGGTCGCTCGTGGTTACTGCGGTATCCGGCGATGCCGCCTTGCCGTCAAGCGAGCCGAGCCACAATCCAGGACATGCCACCTTTCCGGCCGATAGCTCCACGAACGGCGCCGCAGTCACGTACGACCATGACCCGAGCCGCTGAACGCTGATAATTGCGGTGTCAGCCACGGTAATGAAGCAGGACTCACGCCGCATGGCATATGTTTTCTTCCCTTTGGTCACAACAGTATCCCAACCCACGAACAGAGTTCCAAGCATCACCAACGTATCGTGGCGAGCGGGGAATACGATTCCATGAAGGCCAACGAGCGGGGCGTATCGCGATACCAGGAAATTCCATATCGCCGTATCCTGAGAGGGCAATTGGAAATGGCGCCCAAGACGATCTTCGAAGCTGATGGTCCGGATGCCGGTCGTATCGCGCAGGTCGAATGTCACGAGGACGTCGTGCTTTGGCTCAATCATCCAAACACGGCCTCGATTGTCGCAAACGGGCTGCGTCAACGTTATCATCGAGAAATCGTCGTCTTCGTTGAGCTTCCTGACGATTCGAACAGACGATGCTCTTCCCAATGAACTGCCAGGAACACGTAATGCACGCAGACGCGGTAAGGTATCCATGCATCCGTGCTGAACGTCCGACATCTCAAATGCGATTGCTCCGGATGAATCGACTACGAACAAATCAGCGACACGCTTGCTCGCCCCAAAGGCGGCAATCGCCGTTCCTGTGGAATCGATGGCGACATCCGCGTTGCGAAAATACTTTCGAAATGCCCTGCCCTCGATCCCGCTACGACACATCAGGACAATCATCACATTCACGTCCATCGACTCTCTTTGGACATCGTCACAGATTGCGTTGATCGCACTGGATGAGCAACCAACACACCCTACGACATCGCAGGTGAATACAAGCGTCGGCCTGCTCGATTGGAATGTCGGCGAGGTCTGCGCCCAGCGCTGCACGGCTTCCAGACGCTTCTGAAAAACCGCCTCTTGTGCACACGCATCTCCAACGACGAGGAAAACGAGTGCCATGCACAGGGCAGTGACGATGTCTACCATGAGGGTCGGTTTCATTCTCATACCTCGTGACCGCAACAAAGTAATTCTGACGATGTGAGGAGGGATCGGCAGCGCGACGATATGATTCATGCAAACGCGACTCGGTCGGTCAACTGCGTCGAGGGACCCTCGCCGGCCTCGGATAACCTCGAAGCGCTCATCGCGGCACCCTTTGCCCCAAGGACGACATCAGTGACCTTTCCACTTGCGTCAGCCCACCATCTGAGTTGCCGGGCACATTATTGACAGCCTCGTAGTCAAGGAAGGTGGGGTCCGCGTCGCGCAGGATCAGTACCACCGGGGTTTTCGATACACCATAGAATCCAAACAATCCACCCGTGAGCTCGCCGGGGGGCCACGCGTCACGTGCGGCATCGACAGCATCGTACAACACGGCATCGACGTGGGGCATCAGCTCTAGCACAGATCGCTCCGCACGCCTGTTCGCCAGCACGCCGCCCGAAACTCGGACTAGTACGTAGAGCTTAATGGTGTCCCCCTTCGATCGAACGCGACTCACCAGGGAATCCACTGTCGCAAAGCAATCTCGACAGGAGTAGGTGTTGAAGAACACTATGCACACTACAGCGTCAGAATTGCGCAGCGAGACTGTATCGCCATTGAGCGTGACACCAATCCAGCGCGGTAAGTCGGGCGGGCTCACATTCGTCACTTGCGCCGGAACCCGACATAGGGCCATCATGCACAAGGCAACCGCACCGATTGCACGTATTGTGCACTCCCTCAGCCGTCGGCGCACGCATACAGCACGATTATCGCCGCGAGAGACAGTGCCGGGAACGATCAGGGGAACCATGTGTGGTCATCAATACTCATGAACAACAATGACCCGGGAGGATCGGCTTCGCGCAGCACCCGCGTCCGGACGGACTTAATTAGTTCTCCGTACGTGCCCGACAAATCCTGGTTGGAGACACACGGAGCGACAACCATTATGCGGTTAGCAACCGTCGCAAAGCCCTCACCCAGCGGCCATTCACGCACAACGCTCACCGCCTGATCCTCCGTTGGCGACGATGTCCGGAAGTCCAGAACGACCGGCAACAAAGACCTTTTGCGTTTGACCCAGACATCGTACCGGAGTTCTGGCTTGCCCTCCATCACACCAGTCTTGACTCTGAACGGAGTTTGCATCGTGACCAGCAACAACGTGTCATTGAGCGCATCGACGCGACGAATGCTCCACGTCCCATAAGCTATGCGACGCAACGAATCTATGAGCGACTTCACGGGACTGTTGCGACTATTCCGCACCGTGCGGCGAATGTCGGCACCATGATCGCCCCAGCCTGCTATAGATAGCTCAGCCTCGCTCTCTAATCTCATTTCGTCATCATAGAGCCGCAGACGGTAGCGATCGATATCAGCTATGACGACAGCAGTGGGGAGAATCGTGGCAATACGGCGAGGCTGAAAGAGAAGCAAGGGGTACCCATCGATGGCCCGTGATTGCCTCTCCCATTCCCGATTCATGCTCGGGAGGCCGATTCTTGTCACCGCAATTGTTTCCGTCGTGTCGTCGCGCACGAACAACTCCGATACAAGAAACAAGTGGGACTCGGACGCCATCACGCTTGTGTACTTTCTTCCGAGAAAGATCGCCGTGTCACACACCAATGCCAGTTCCTCGTTTGCATCTCTGCTTCGACAAACGTACAGGTTCATCCCGATCAGCAGGAAGAGACGGTTGTAGGCAAACGCACAAGCCTCTACTCGATATCGGGAGTCGACCGAGTCTGGGAGGACAACGGACACTTCTCTCGCCGCAGAAGGTCTGGTGACCGATGACGTGTCGAACAGAAAGCCCCGAATTGACTCAGGGGATCTTATCGCCCTCGGCACGAAGAGTATGTGGTCGTTCCACTTGCAGACAGTACTTGATTCGAGCAACTCAAACGATATGCCTGCCTCTCGAACGTAGTCGACGATCGCAAGTCGTTTCGGCGCCATCGTTCCACTAGGCGCACAAGACGTTGCGAGCGCTAAGAGAGCGCACAACCAGACGGCGACCGTCGACCATGATTCGCGGAATGCGTTGAGTCGCATTCGCCGCAACGGGAACAGCGCACTATGTGTCATGAGTTCTTGGAATCTGTGTGGACGCTTCGCCCAACTATAGTTTGAGCCGCTCCCTGGCGATATCGCTCGGAGGCGGCTCAAGCCGATGACAACGTGGACGTGTGCTCCGGCAGTGGGCATCCGCCGATGTGTACAACACCCTGGCGCTAGTTCAATTCGTTGATTGTTTGAGTCTCAACGATGGTGACGTTAGATGGATCGGTAGCCGTCCACACAACGGAAGCGTGAATATTGCCGAAGTCGTCCTCGAAAGATCCCGTCAACTTGCCACCCGTAATCTCTCCTTCCGCATAACTCACAAGCAGACTTCCCGGCGGGATTGACCACGAACAGTTTGAATTGCCGGGGTCCGCGCACGTGAGCGTATGCGTTTCCTCAGAAAACAGTCCTCCGGAATCATGATTCTCCATTACCGAATAGTATCCGTTGGTACCTCCGTTTGTTTTCGATACCGTTATTGACTTTGCGATCGTCGTGGTCGATGCGAGAATGGCACTCGCGAGAATAAGACCAATAATGCGCAGCATAGAACGTTTCTCCTGTACGTCATCGTGGATTCGCGATTTACGGCGGCAACACTAGGTCCTCAAGACCACGGAAATCAACTACCCTTACACGTACTCCCTGCATGTCGCCGGTTCGACAATTATCACCGAATACACTCAGAAATCCCTCATCAAACCCATACCGGGCAGCAATCAGGGGTACATGATTATGTACCGGTCCAATCCCTTCCCACCGTTGGCCTCTTGCATCAAGGCATCGATCAGGTACTTGTTGACCGCTTCAAGCGCTGAGTGCACATCCAGTTTCCGGTAGGCGCTCTTGACATGCTTCGCCACTGTGTTCTCCGAGATTCTCATCTGTTGGCTGATCTCGGCGTAATGGTGTCCTCGCATGAGTCGAACAATGACCTCCCTCTCCTTCCTGCCGAGCTTCCCAACACCGACCATTCGTTCCACGGCAG
>CAYWXV010000101.1:0-7379 GCA_964462535.1 uncultured Alphaproteobacteria bacterium | reverse complement strand
ATGAGGAGGAGACGGACGTTTGATTTGACATGATGACAGATTACCCCCCGGGCAGGGTGATTATGTCCGAGGGGAGTACGAATCGGCAACCAACAAGCAGAAGCGCCTCATGAACTGGAACCGAATCAAGACAACAGCATGGTGGGAATACAGTCGTCGCGTGCGCGAGCGGGGTTTCATCGTTTCCGTTGTGATCACGCCTCTTCTGATGGTCGCATTCAGCGTGGTCCCCTCCTTGTTGATTGAGCAGGATTCAGAGAAGACCGAGATGATTGCCGTGATCGACTCTACAGGTCATCTCTTTCAGCCCTTGAAAGAGTACGTGGAGTCGAAGTGGTTGCTTCCAGACGGGAAGACCCCACGATATCTGTTGACGACGCTTGGCGCGCGAGGAGTACCGGAATTGCGCCGTGCCGACAGCATGGCTTTGGCTGAATTGACCGAGGGTACCCTTGTGATATTCAGCAGTGCCGACACGGGGATATACCGCAGCCCAAATCCATCAAACATCCGTCTGGTATCGAGGCTACAGAGTGCGTTGGAGACGATATCGACGGAGTCACGATTAACCGCGTTTGGAATTGATACTGCCCTCTACAAAAAGTCGCTCGTCGATATCGATCTCGGAACTGTGAAGCTGTCGAAGGACGGCACGGCGGAGACCTCAGGATTCCTCCCAACCTTTTTCATGGCGATTGGAGGAACGCTCCTGCTGATGTTTCTGGTGATGACGACCGGCCAGTCGCTTGTGCGGAGCCTGGTCGAGGAGAAGTCGAATCGTGTGATGGATTTGATTGTCAGTTCGACGACGCCGTCGGAACTGATGTGGGGTAAGCTCATCGGCCTCAGCGGGCTAGGGGTCACACAGATCCTGGCGTGGGGGTTCATCGCCGTCGGCATCGCGAGTGCTGTCGCGGTTCCAACCAACACCGTTCAGACAATTCAATCGCTCTACGACGTCCTCCCATTGCTTGCCGGCTACGTCATCCTTGGCTACATCCTGTACGCCGCAATATTTATCGGAGTCGGATCGCTGGTAAGTACGGAACAGGAGGCGCAGCTTGCCACGTCATATCTGGTTCTACTGATGGTGATGCCGATCGTCATCGCGGCTAGTGTACTGCAGAACCCTGATGCTTCCTATGTCAAGGTCCTCAGCTTCATTCCGTTCATGACCTCTTCGATGATGATGATTCGCCTGACGGCGAAGATGCCGTCAACGATGGAAATCGTTGCTTCGTTCGCCGTTTTAGCCGCGACGACCGTCGTGCTTGTATGGGCTTCGGGTCGCGTGTTCCGCACTGCGATACTCCTGTATGGGAAGCGCCCGTCCCCCCGCGAGATCTTGAAGTGGATCAAGGGCTAGCAGACTGGTAAAACACCGGTGTTTCGGGAGATTGTTCACGTCGCGCGACCACGGGCGAATGAGGTGTACCGGACGTACGCGGCGGTGAGCAATGAGGAGCGCAACGCAGAGATCACGTCTATTTCAACAGACTCCCACGTGGAATGCCGGTGCGCATTCACATGTCGTCGGGATTGACGATCTGAATCCAGTTGCCATCGGGGTCGGTGAATGCGAAACATTTTCCAGTCTTATCTACATCGTCCAGGTTCAATCCCTCCCGCGCGATACGATCGTGTAGTGGCATGAGGTCGTCGGTATAGAGGACCAGTCCCATCGCGGCGTGCGGGTAGGTATCTGGAGACGTCGGCGGCTGACCGGGACGCAGCAGAATCTCCACCTCCCCTAGTTTCATCCACACGAAGACGCCCCCCTGAATACCCACCACTTCAAAACCCAGGAGAGAGGTGTAGAACTCACTCGATCGGATCGGGTCGCGAGAGAAGATTTCGATATGTCCAAAGCGCATGGTAGTTGACGGGGAATGAGGAGTAGGGCTAAGAGCTACTTCGGTTTCTTTGTGGCGTTGAAGGCAACGGCCCTGTCGATCCACCGCTTGAGCTCACGGCGCGAGGGCAACCCCTCGGGATCGACGTAGAGATATCCCTTCATCGGTTTCCCGGTGAAGTCCATCGGTCGCACGTGTGGCTCTTCGAGCAATGCGTCCGCCTCGGCCGGGTCCATCCTCACCATCAAACTCGATTGCACGATTCCAACGGTCATGTGCCCGCGGATCATGAATGCCACTCCACCGAACATCTTCTTTTCCTCGACGTCGTTCCGATCGACAAGGACATCACGGATTCGCTCGGCCAGCGCTTCATCGTAGGCCATGGTGTATCTCCTTAAAGGTTAGCGTCATCGAGTGGATATCAGGTCACGAAACGGAGGAGACGTTGTTTCACTCTCCAGACAGATCGACTATACGCCGGTGGGACCTCCGGTAATGGGGCAAGAAAAAGGCGATGAAGCCACATCACTTCATCGCCTTTAATCACACAGAGCAATCCTGTCGCCTAACCACAAGTCTCAGGATCATGCTCTGCGGTTGTCGTTAGCCCCACGGTTCGTCAGCACTCGGGCCATAGATCGACGGCACCTTACCATCGGCCATGCGAAGATAGATTGAGAACTGTCCGCGATGATGAATCTGATCGCAGAGCATGAACCACGCAAACGTAAGCCCTGGCATTTCGCCGATCTGCTTGGGTCCTGTGACAAAGGTCACCGGCTCCATGAGCTGCTCGTCAGTCATCCCGCTCAGCAGGTTCCTGTAGTCGCTATTCATCTTCTCGAACGCCGCTAGAAGTTCATCCCAGGATTCCGGCGCCGGCTGTGGCGGCTCCTCGAACAACGCGGGTGAGAACTGCTTTGTCATGACCACCATCGCAAGTCCACGCTCCTGCACGAAGATCCAGGCCAGATCCCGGGCATTCTTGCACTTGGGATGTGGCTGCAGATCAAGCTTGTCGGTAGGATAGTTCCGAAGCACGCGCATTGTGATTTCAAATTCCTGATCGTAGGCGTTCAGGAACTGCTCCTTGGGCGTGACCGCTGTCATAGTCGACATCGTCTATTACTCCTGTTTAATTGTGTGGGGCAGTGATGCTCCCTCATCCCTCGATACCCCCCTGTATCAAGCGGGCAAATGTAGCACGCAATGAAGAGATAGGGAAGTGAATATCCGGCCATATTTCTCGCACACCGTGGCCGTCCGCAATGCAGTTCGTCCAACGCATGTTGGGGGGGGTGTCGGCGGAGCGAATTGCGCTCACATGGTAGGGCAGCCGACTTCTACTGAGCCATCAAGGCGGATGCACCCTGGTAGATCATTTCTATCGCGATGGTCCCAATCACAAGCGCCGAGATTCTTCCAACAATCTCAATGTAGCGCCCAACGAGCCGGGCATTCCTCTCGCGGACGTAGTCGTGGATCCATTTGAGAATCAGAAGAACGATCAGCGTCGTTGCAATTGTCCCGACTATGATCAACACTGACGACGTAATGGAGGTTGAGCCGCCGATCACTACGCTGGCGCTCACGGTGCCGGGACCGATCATGAAGGGCATTGCGATTGCGCCCGCCAAATGCTCTGGATCCCCCCGGATCGAGCGAATGGACTCGACACCCTGAAAGACGAATCGAAGCCCGATGATGACGAAGATGATCCCACCGAACAGCTGGAACGATCCGAAGTGGACGTGCAGCACGTCGGTGAAGATCGCATCCCCTCCAATCGCAAACGCAACGAAGACGGCACTGCTGATCATCGACGCCCTCACCATCACGCGTGCGAACTCCCCGAACCCCATCTCGCTAATCAGATCAACGAGATAGACGCTCATCATAAATGGATTGAGTATCGAGAAGAGGAGCGTCGCCAGTCCGAGGTAGTCCGACATGGGCCTTGGTAGTTACCCGGGGTTGGTTGGTGGTCGAGGAGTGTCATTGTCAACTTCCAACCCCATGGCGTGATGATCGTAATACGTCCCGTTGTGGAGCATTGCGCGCGTAATTGTCCCTTCGATAACGAAGCCCTTCGACTGATAGAGGACAATGGCCCGCTCGTTGTCGGTCCGCACGTAGAGATCGATCTTCCGGATGATGCAACTGGAGTGCGCCCAGTCGATCAGCGTATCGATCAGGTGTGACCCAATGCCCATGCCCCAGAAGCGCTTTCGCACCGACATGCTGAACGCACCTGTATGTCGAACACGGGGCCGAGCACCGGCCGCAAAACTCAGATGCCCAACGATCTCTCCGTCGATCAACGCCACGAGGTAGAGTTGATTATCGGCGTTGCGGAATCGCGTGAGAATCCGTTCCTCTTCGTCGACCGAAAGAACAAACTCGCCGGGTCCGAAGGTGAGGAAGTCTGACTCGCCCGCAATTGCGGCGATGTAGTTCAGCAAGGACGTTGCATCGTCGACATCGGCCTCGCGAATGAGGAGTTCACGCCCGCTCGCCACGCCGTATGTGCGACGATTCATGGACGCTGTTCGGTCCAGTTCGCAAGGAACCGTCTAACGAGGATGATCTGTCCTATGTGGTACGTCGCATGGTCGGCGACCACCAGAAACTCCCTGAGAAACGTCTGACCCGAGCCCGCCGGAACAAGAGCGAAGAGATCGCACGATGGATCGAGGGCAAGTGCCTTCAGATCATCGAGATCGGCATGGTAGGCAGCAATACTGTTGTCCCACGCCTCTTCGTCGGGAGGCTCGGGATTGGTCGGCCAGTACTCGTCTGGCCACTTAAGCTCTTCGACGTACTCGGGATTGCGGCAGAAGTCGAGGATGTCGCGCTGGGCAATCCTGATATGCTCTATCAACTGCCAGGCCGAATAGGGGAGTCCCGACGGTACGACCCCCCGCAGCTCGACCGGAAAATCAGCGACCGCATTGTCGAATGTGGCGTGTGCCTCCCGCCAATCAAGGAAGCGGGATATCTGTTCTCTTAGTGCATCCATAGTGAGGACTGGGGACTAGGGGCTGGGGAATGAGTTTCGTGTTATCCGCGCATCCGCTCCAGCAGGAGCATCATGATCACGCTCAACATGGTGCGTTCCTCCTCGTGCTCGTCCATCGCTTCCACCTTTTCCAGCTCAAACTTGCCCTGCAGGAACGCAGACCGCTTCTTCAACCGCATCACCACTGTGCCGTCCGGGCGCTCGATCCGGTACTTGGGATGAAAGACATAGCCAGAAAAGATTCCGAGGATCGGGATTTCTGAGAAGATGCCATCGAGCACCTTGATCCAGCCGTTCTCCTCCCGGATCGACATCGTCACGTCCTCGTCATCCATGATATCGTAGTGCGCCTTCCAGAGAGAGCGCATTCCCTGACGTTTCACGGATCCGATCACGGCGCCGCTGGTGTCGGCGAAATAGTATCGCGCCGAAAAGTCGATTACGCGATCAGCACTCAGGACATACATCGGTTGCGTCAGCGAGTCGTCGGCGAACACCGTGACGGATTCCTTCAACTTGAAGAGCTTCTGCTTGACGTAGGCAAGAAGGTTCCCGTTCACGTCGCGCACCGAGAATTGCGGCGCTAAGGCGATCATCTTGAACGATAGCGAGAGGGGATACGATAGAGGAAATTGCATTAGCAAAGTTGGTTGGTTGAGGTCCAAGGTCACATGGTCAGGGCACTGCTGTGGGATCGATGCGCAGTCACCAAGGCGCGGCAGCTAACGTCCGGCTCTCACTCCCCAGCCCCCTCTTTCAATTCTGAGAGAGGGGGTGGAAGAAAAATCGACGGGTCTTCTAGCGCGAAGCATCTAACGCGAAGCGTCTAACCGCCAGCACTGATACATCGGACGCGCTCCTTCAACGGTGCCAGTTGATGCGGCGAGACGGAGAAGCGACGGAGACCCAATCCGATGAGGATGGAGGTTGCATCGGCGCGAGCGGCGAGTTCGCCACAGAGGGTGAGGGGCTTGCCGTGTTGCTCGGCGGCAACCACAGTCATGCGAATCAGGCGAAGGACGGCCGGATGGAGCTCGTCGTAGTATCGCGCCAGACCCTCGTCGTTCCGATCGACGGCAAGTGTATACTGCGTCAGATCATTGCTGCCAATCGAGAGGAAGTCGCACTCGGCAGCAAGATCGCCGGCAATGATTGCGGCAGCCGGCGTTTCGATCATCGCGCCTAGCTTCAAGTGCTCATCGAACGGAGCCCCTTCGTTCCGCAATTCCATCTTTACCTCCTCGACAATGCGTCTGAACTCCCGCATCTCCTCGACCGATGAGACCATTGGAAGCATGAGCGAGAGGTTGCGCGTCACTGACGCGCGAAGAGTCGCTTCCACCTGCCGTCGCAGAATCTCCGATCGAGTCAGAAGGAGCCTGGCGCCCCGCAGACCGAGTGGCGAGGCCTTGCCCCAGTCGCTGCCGATCAGCTTGTCGCTTCCGATATCGAAGGCGCGGAGGGTGACCGGAAGAGGGAATGCCCGTTCTGCGATCTGTCGATAGTGTGCGATCTGTTCGTCGAGTGGCACGTCGCTCGATCGCCCCATCACCAGATACTCCGTGCGGAACAATCCGATTTCCTCGGCGCCAAACTCCGACGCGGTCGCAAGTTCGTCGACCATGTCGATGTTGGCACAGATGGAGACGCGAACACCATCGGTCGTCTCGGCCGGGAGGTCGCGAAGCGCATCCAGACGTTTGCGATGCTCCTCCAGTTCGTTCTTCCGTTGACGATACTCTTCCATCGTTCCCACGGACGGCGACAGCACGATGCGCCCGGCATATCCGTCGATAATCGCCATTTCGTGTGGCTTCGCCTGTTTCGCTAGTCCTTTCAATCCGGCAACCATCGGTATGTCGAGCGCACGAGCCAGGATAGCCGCGTGCGAATTGATCCCCCCTGCCTCCAGCGCAAAGCCGATCGCCCCGTTCCGCGCATAGAGGATGGTATCGCTCGGCGGTAGGGTAGCCAGAATGAGGATCGCTTCGTGATGGAACTTGTGTACGACGGGGGTCTTCAGCAGAGCCGAGATCAGATGGGCCTGGAGGGAGCGGACATCTTCGGCGCGAGAGCGGAGGGTTTCGTCCGACGCGGCTTCGAAGAAGGCAGCAAGCTTGCGCATCTCGTGGGTAATCGCCGTGCGCGCGGTCGTTCGTCTTTCGACGATCCACGTCCGAATCGGGTCGGTCAGAGCGGGATCGCGCAGCATCATCCTCAATGCCTCGAAGATGACGGCACTCTCGTCGACCTCGGTCCGTGCCATCGCCTCGATTTCCACGAGCACCCGATCCGCTTCCTCGATCGCCCCATGGAATCGATCGACCTCGATCTCCACCTCCTCATCGTCAAGCCGGCGATCGTCGACCTCGGGCACTTCCTCCTCGGCCAGGATATAGACCTGACCGAGGGCGATTCCGCCGGAAGCCGGAACACCATCGATTGCACGCTCCCCGTATTCGGACATGGGCGAAGTTACGAGATCGAGGTCAGTTGGTGGTTGG
>CAYWXV010000100.1:0-7393 GCA_964462535.1 uncultured Alphaproteobacteria bacterium | reverse complement strand
GCCCAGCGGCCCACCCGCCTAGTCCCGGTATCGCTTCCGTCGATTCCGAATGTAGTCGACGAAAACCGTTTCCCCTAGCTTGCTAAGCCCTGAATAGTAGGCGCGGCCATGATTCGCGCGGGTCAGCTCCTCCACAAAGTTGACGAGGTACGGATCGCGTGCAACCATGAATGTGGTGACTGTGATTCCCTCGCGTCTGCATGCGACCGCCTCATCCAGCGTCTTGTTCACAATCTTCGGATCGAGCCCGAACGAGTTCTTGTAAAGCCGGCCGTTCGGCTCGAACATCGCCGAGGGCTTGCCATCGGTGATCATGAAGATCTGCTTGTTTGCTCCCCCCTTTCTCTTCAATAGCTGTCGGGCAAGCTGGAGTCCGGCACGTGTGTTTGTGTGGAATGGGCCAACGGTGACGAAGGGGAGTTCGTGCATGTTCACCTCGCGCGCCTCGTCACCAAAGAGGATGACATGAAGACGGTCCTTCGGATACCGGGTGGTGATCAGTTCGGCCAGCGCTAGCGCCACTTGCTTGGCTGGTGTGATGCGATCCTCGCCGTAGAGAATCATCGAGTGGGAGATGTCGAGCATCAGGACCGTTGCAACGTTCGTCTGATGCTCTGTCTCGTGGACACGGATATCGTCTTCGTGAAGAGAGAAGTTCTCCAGGTCGGGATCACGTCTAAGGGCGTTCGAGAGGGTGCTGGTAGCGTCGATGTTGACGGTCTGATCACCGAACTCATACTCACGCAGCTCACCGGTCCGTTCAACGCCCGAACCTGAATGCGGCGTCTCGTGCGAACCAGGACCGGCTTTCTTGAGCGATGTAAAGATTTCGCGGAGGGCATCCTGGCGAATACGCTGCGCTCCTTTGCGTGTCAGATCAAAGTCGTTTCCCGTTCCCTCCGGATTATCCTGAATCAGTCCCGCCCGCTTCAACTCATCGATGAACTGCTGCATTGTCATGTCACCGAGGATGCCATACTGTTCATCGAGTCTGCTCATCCAGTCGAGAGCTTCATCGACATCGCCAGAGGTCTTCGTAAGCAGAAAGCTGAAGAGCCTGAAGAGCTGCTCCAGCCGCTGCTGCCGCGACATCTCGTCGCCGTTCCATTCAGAGTAATGAAGAAACACGGAAGTAGTTGGAAGTCAGTGTTAAGTAAGAGTGGCTAGCATCTGGGTATGCGTACAACCAAATTCCCAGCGTGCGAAGTGTACAGCAAGTGAATCGATCTAACATACGAGGTATTGTTCGACAACGTCGGACCCGCACAATCATCGCGCCCCGCTGCTATCCACTCAGTCCACAGACCCCAAAAGACTGTGGAATACCTCTCAGATCAAGAGGCTGTTCAAATCGTGCGACGAAGAGATCGTGCGTATTTCAACCGCTCCCTATTCGACACGCACGCGTGCTGCGAACGAGATGTTCGCCCATTCGGTAGGCGTAATAGGTCTGCGTGAAGCGCGGGTCGGCCAGGGATCGCGAACGATGCCTCCGATGATATAGGGACCGTTCGTGGTTGGATAGTAGGTCAAAGCGGTAAGAAGAACGGCATGACCCATCGTTCCGATAATGAGTGGGTGGTTCGCCTGAAGATCATTTGCGGCCGTGACGTTGTTGACGGTATATACATCGGCGACGACAGTGAACGGGACGCCGTTATCATCGACCCAGCGGCGGTTCAAAGCGCGGAAGATCAGGTTCGGACTTGCCGGCATGTTGACGATACCACCATACGCCTGTCGGACTATTCGCGCCTGCGAGACCGGATGCCCGTAATAGTTGAACAGCGTCGAAATGCACGCCGCCCAGCACCACTGGTTCATGCTCTGCCGTTCTGCCGCCTGCTGAGCCGAGATTGAGCTGATCCCCACCTCATAGATTGTCCGACCCAGGTTATCCGTTCGTTGTCGGATGTCGGCATGAAGACCGGCGACATTGATAACAACGCCGACGGCAATGATCGAAGCGATGTGGCGTAGCATGCTGGTAGCTGGTAGCTGTGATATTAGCCCCCTTCCTGAAGGGGGCAGGCTCGCGCAGCGAGCCCGGGGATCATGGCCCCCTTCGTGAAGGGGTCACCCTCTCGTCTCGAGTCGTGGGATCACCGTCCCCTTTGTGAAGGGGTGAGACTCGCGCAGCGAGTCGGGGGATACTTTTGACGCAAGACACTCCAAATCGATCCATGTCCCACATTCTGGTTGTCGGCGGAACAGGAATGCTGGCCGGTGTCAGTCTAGCCCTCTCGCGAACTGCAATCGTGACCATCCTGTCGCGAACAGCAGAGGGCTTCAGATCACTCCTCCTGCACACGCCCTCTCTCTCGCCCCCTTCCGAAGGGGGCAGACTCGCGCAGCGCCTCCGACATCTCTCCATCGACTACCGAGACACCGCCATGGTTGAAGAGGGACTGGAAACATCCATGCGGAATGACGGACCGATCGACATCGTCGTGTCATGGGTTCACACGACCGCGCCCCGGACGCCGTTGCTGATTGGACGCGTGGTTGCCGCGCGAAAGAGGGGAGTGCGATTCATCGACGTGCTGGGAAGTCGATTTGCCACGCGGGAGGCACAGATAGAACGACGCGGGGAATTCTCATCCGTCACACACCTCGACTACTGTCAGGTCGTCCTCGGCCATGTGAATGAACCGACCGGGCGTCGGTGGTTGACGCACCAGGAAATCTGCGACGGTGTGCTGGAGGGGGTAATGGGAAACGAGTCGTTTGTTGTTGTGGGAGAATTGGGGGAGGGATGAGGGATGAGATACGAGATATGAAATACTACACATGAAATATTGGAGATATCGCCGTTCAGATGTTCAATACTCGTGCAGGTTCCCCACTTCGGACACCTTATTGCTTTACACTTTACACGTTGTCATCCCGGCGACGAATATTCGCCACGCCATAGGCGTCGCGTAGCTCCTTGCTTCCAAGAACTGGATTCGTTACGTTCGACATCCCCTCCAGAAAGCCTCTATCCGCGCCTTCCCATCTCTCCGCGCTGGCCGGAGACGCAGGTGTGCGAGTGTCGAACGCTCGCACAGTCATAACCCTAGTAGTACTATGACCCAGTGCGTGCGCTAAGACACTCGCTGAATTAGGACCGAGTATCGCAGTTAACCGGAACTCAACATCACCCCGTACACACCACCGTTCGGTGTTCTCGATCTACCTGGGTGGATCGTACTTCTCTCAAACACCGTCCCAGTAAAGACAACCTGATGGTCTATAATCCCGAGGAACTACTCATGTGATGGCCGACATATCCCCGTTCGTTGAGCCGAGCGAACGTAGAACACTCGCTTAACAACGAAGTCGATGTCCCCCCCAATGTATTGACCGTTGCATCCGGAGAGTCCTCACTCCCAATCACCCCATCCGATCTGGAGGGTTGTATGACTCGATTCAATTGGAGCTCGTCCGATCTGCGAGTGTTGAACACTCGCACAGCGGCGGAGACTCGCACCGGAGCTGCCGAAATTGTCGGCATGACACACAACACACCGTACAGCAGTACGGAACGAGCGGCCTATCGGCCCATCGGCCCATCGGCCCATCGGCCCAGCGGCCCAGCGGCCGTAAACTCACTACCTGCCTCTGTCTCATTTTCATGATGTTCCTTGTTGTGGGAACAGGGTCTGCGCAACCGCAGTGGGAAGTAACGTTCGGAGGATTTGGAATTGAACGGGGCCATAAGGCCATTCCCATGACGCATACCTACGATCCCGCATGGATTGCGGTCGGTTCCACGGAATCCGTGGGCTCACTCGACACCGGGTACACAATGGGAGATACCGGCATCTACGTCTGCGCGGCAACCGTTTCCGGCTCGCGGATGTGGGAGTATCGCTACGACATCAGCGGAAGCTCCACCGACATCGCTTACAGCATTATCGAATTGCGAAACACGCCGGCCTATATCGTAGTCGGTTCGACGGCAGAGTACGCGTTCGCGATGAAGATCGACACCAACGGAACCGAGATCTGGACACAGACCTACGACATAGGGCTGTCAGCGATCGCGTACGACGTGATCGAGACGACACAAGGAAGCGGATCGACCAGTGCGGGAGATCTGATCATTTGTGGTCGCGCCGACTATTCTCCAGTGAATGGAGGGGGGAACGGCTTTGTGATGCGCACCGATGCAAGTGGCGTTCCGATCTGGCTGACAGTGCCGAAGGTCGGGACGGTCGCTCCTGGCTCGGGGCTTCCGGCTAGCAGTCACGAGTGGTTCAATGCGGTGATTGAAATCCAGACACATGGAGGTCTGGGTGATATCGTTGCCGCCGGAGTTGCAACGGATCCACAGGGAGGAGGACTTGGGTATCAGGGATACACTGCTCGCATTGACTGGCAGAACGGAGAGCTGACGGGTCCGAATCACGGCGTGACGTACTATGGGGGAACCGCCTCGGAGGGGTTCCAGGACGTGATCGAGCTCCAACACGCGACGGGTGATTCCCACGGGAATCTCCTGTTCGTCGGGTGGTCCGGCGCGTTGGGTTCGACGTTCGATCCGCCGACGACCATGAACGTCTACGTGGTCAAGACCGAACAGGACCCATGCACGAAGGTGAACTCGAAGGTGCTTGGGCAATGGTCAAATGACACCCTGCGCGAATTCGGCATGGCGGTGGAGGAGATTCGCTATACGGGTTTCTTTGGTGGAGATCTGGACACTGGGGATGTGGTGATCACGGGAGCGATCCAAACGGCAACAGATCTCTCGCTAGAGATGATGCTGCTCCCACTTGAGACTGATGGCCTTACGGCAGTAGCCAATGTACAGCATTTCGGCGATCAGATCGGCGCGGCACCATTCGGCTACTGCAATGGGATGTTCTGGGAGGTTGGCGCATCGGTGTGTCAAGTGTCCGACGGCTTCATGCTCTGCGGCGTGTCGGGTGGGAATCTGGAGTACGACACAACGTCGCCTGACTACAACGATGTCTACCTGGTGCGCACTGATGAGGATGGATTGAGCGGATGTGATGACGCCACTGCACTAGATGATTCATCCGTAACATGGTCCCCGGAGTGCGCGATTCCGGATCGAGAGACCAGCGTATCGGATGACAGCCCGACCCCAGACGTTGCTGAGTGCTATTCCCACAATCTCGTGTGCAGCTCAGGAAACCGGCGATCGGACCCGTGCGATCTCTGCAAACGTCGATTCGACATTGATCCGGCTACCGGACAAGAGAGAGAGTGGCGATTGCGAATGGCGCCGAATCCCGCCCATCAGGGTAGGATAGTCCAGATCGACCAACGTCTGCTGACGGGGCCTGACATTCGGATCGAGATCGTGGACAACGTCGGCGAGATCGTCTCTCGTCAAACGTTGAATCGCGTCGAAGGAGCCTCGACATTCCCCGTCTCCACGGGGGGACTTGTGGCGGGCAATTACACCGTTATCGTTATTGACGGATCGCGTCGATTTGCCGGTCGACTCGTGATACTGAACTAGGGAAAAGACAATCGGGGCGCCCGTGTTCGTTCAGGACATGGAGCGCCCCGATGTGTAATACTCGAGTATCGATGCTTCCGACGGGCAATTCGCTTCCCGCGTGAATGCGTGCCTGCTACGGGATTCACCTGAACGTTTTGCTTCGTATGTGAGATAATATCATGAACCAACATTGCAGACACGACTCCAAGTGGATGAAGTACATGGTCATTGCTGTTGTATCACTTGTCTGCCACGATCCAGTCTGGTCGCAGATCCTCAACCTCCCCCTGGACGGCAACGGTCTTGACATCAGCGGAAACAACCATCACGGCCAGGTCTATGGCACGCAGCCGACCAGTGATCGCTTCGGAAGACCGAATCGAGCTCTGGTTTTCAACGGCGTCAGTGACTATATCCAGGTACCCGATCATCCGCAGCTTCGGCCGAGAAGCTTGTCAATCAGTCTGTGGTTCAAGTATTGCAATCCAGTGTCAAATCCCCAGGAGTATTATGGACCAGCATTATTGTGCAAGGGTAATGTTGCTACAGCAACGGGCTATTCAGTTTATCACTCGTCCTGGTTTGTCCCTGAGATTGAAATCATGGTTGGAAGGGTGGGTAGCGAGGATCAAAGCTACGGACCACGTATTTCCGTAACAGATGGACGCTGGCATCATTGTGTTGGAGAGATCGTTGATACCGGCGGTAGCGGCTGGTTGGATGGCGGATTGTGGATCGATGGAGTGGGTGACATTCGTGATAACTGCCGGTACTACCTTCTTGCTTCGATCGTGTCGGACATCTACATCGGTCGCAACATTGCATCCAATCGGTTCTTCAATGGCGCGATTGATGATGTGCGCATGTATGATCGTTTGTTGAGTCCCACAGAGATCCAGGCTCTCTATTCCGAGGGTGGCTGGCCGAACGTGACGCTTCCTCCACTCAGCCTCCAGCTTGTCACACCTCCCACGTTCGAGATCTGTCCGGGAGATTCCGTTCAGCTCCGCGCAATTGTCACGGGATCGTACGATCGTCTGGTCTGGCGCGCCATTCCATCCGAGTACATCCGCGATTCCGCGAGTACCACGATCACGGTGCGTCCGACAACCACGACCACCTATCGCGTTCATGCCACACTGGGAGAGCCATGTCCCGAACGCCGCGATTCGATCGCAGTCACAATCCGTGTCCGTCCCGCGCCGAAGTTCCCGACGCTCGGCCCGAAGTCGATCTGTCCGGGCGACTCGATCACGATCGGCGCCGATGCGACGGGAGGGACGCCGCCATATCGGTATCAGTGGAGGAGCGCGCCCGGTATCACCGATCCGAGCAGCGTCACGCAACGGGTTTCGCCCCCGTCGTCGCGGTGGTACTACGTCGACGTGACCGACCTCAACGGATGTCGACGACGTGACTCGGTGCTGGTGGCTGTTCCCGGTTTCCCGAAGCTCACGCTTCCCGCGCGTCAGACGATCTGTCGCGGGACGCCCGACACGATCGGCGTCTCCGCCGCGGGAGGAAGCGGTGGCGGGTACCGCTACAAATGGACCCCGTCGGCGGGACTGTCGAACGACTCCGTCGCCTTCCCGCTGATGCTGGCCGACACGTCGCGCAGATACGTCCTCCGTGTGACCGATGGGAATGATTGCTCCACTGTTGACACGATGGACGTGGATGTCGTGGATCCGCCAGTCGCGAACGCCGGACCCGCGATCACGCTCTGTACGGATTCATCCACAACACTTGGCGTGCCGCGCGTTGCGGGGTTGCGTTACCGCTGGACGCCATCGTTCGGCCTGAACGATTCGACCGTTGCCCAACCGACCGCGCGACCACCGGCGACAACGACCTACACCGTCGAGGTGACGGACACCGCGACCGGCTGCACGTCGATCGATTCGGTGGAAGTGCAGGTGGTTCAATTCGCCATGA
>CAYWXV010000099.1:4870-7407 GCA_964462535.1 uncultured Alphaproteobacteria bacterium | reverse complement strand
CGATACTCGTGCTTCGGTGTCTTTTCAACCAGCGACTGATATAGTTCCAGCGCCCGGGCACGATGTTCGGCGTGCGATGACGACTCGATGCTTTCGTTAGTTGTGAGCTTCCAGAGCCAGAAATGAAGTTCGGCACGGCTATCGTCCTGGACCGTCTCTTCCAGAAGCGCGTCCAATCGCTGTTGTGCTCCCGCGTGATCTCCTTCCGCCGCGCTTATGCGCGCCAACCGTATCTGGCTGATGAAGAGAGTATCCGGTTTTGACAGATCACGCGAGATCGCAAGACTCTCCTCTGCAGCTTCTCGTGCAACATGCAGGGCCATAGTACGCCAGTCATTCCCTATCTCCGGGGTTTCCACCGAAATCCCAGGCACATATTCCAACAGATACTCCGGCATCTCATCGCTGGCATGGACAATGTCTACAAGTACCTCTGCGGTACCTACCAGCCAGTAGGTGAGTCCATATGGATAGTTGATGGCCCGGTGCTCCGCCGCCGCCCGCCGGTAACAGGCCAATGCCTCGGCATACTCCCCGCAACTCATGTGAACGTTGCCGCAATTGCCAATACTGATAGCGGACAAATTGGCATCACCCGTTTCTCGGGCGATTTCCTCCTGCCGTCGAAAACACTCCATCGCCTCGGTGTACTCCCCGCATTCGAAATGGATGATGCCGCGACTGCCAACGGTAGAGGCCATCTGGTGGCGATCGCCAATTTGCCGTACGATCTCCTCCTTCTTCCGAAAGCAATTCAACGCCTCGGCGTACTCTCCGCGCTGGGAGTGGACGATGCCGCGATTGCCGATGGCGCCGGCAACCAAAAGGAGATCGCCCAATTGCCGGGCTAACTCCTCCCACTCTGTGAAGCACCAAAACGCCTCTGCATACTCCCCCTGGTCAAGGTGCACGATACCGCGACTGGCGAGAACAGTAATCATCAGGTTGCGATCTCCCAACTGCCTTGCGATTACTTCCTGCTCCTGAAATCGCGTCAACGCCTCGGTGTACTCTCCACGATGAGAATGCAACTTTCCGCGATTGACGATGGAATCGGCGATGTCACGGAGATCACCCACTTCCCTGGCGATGATTTCCTGCTCATGGAAACAGGTGAACGCCTCGGCATCCTCCCCGCGATCCAGATGCACAAGACCACGCACGCTGAGGATAGAGGATAGCATGCGCCGATCACCAACCTCCCGTGCAATCGCGTCCGCCTCCTTCAAGCAGGCGAGCGCGTCGGCGTAGCGTCCGCGACCCCGATACATGCCGGCTCGAACGCGGAGGGCATTGGCAATCAGACGGGGATCCCCCTCCGCGCGCGCGATTCCCTCGGCCTCTTTTGCCAGAGCCTCAGCCTCGCTCGATCGCCCAAGGCGAGACACCAGGGCTGCAAGCGACGACAAGATTTGCGACTCACCTTGCGCGTCGCCTGTCGAGCGAAGCAATTCCAGCTGCTCTCGACGCACTTCCTCGGCCTCCCCCCAACCACCCACTCTCTCGAACAACGCAGCAACTGAATAGAGCAGCTCTATTCGTCGCTCGATGCTGGGATGCGCTTGCTGCGTCCATCTTTCCACGCCCCGACGGTATGCCTCTGTGACGGTCACTACCTCTTCAGAGGACCACAGGCGCAACACTCCCTCCGGCTCCGATAACCAGAGTTGCTCGAACCGCTCGATCTCTGCAAGTACTTCGCGCACTCGATCTCGATCACCCAGGGAGACCAGGGCATGCAACAGCTCCCGCGTTGGTCGCAGGCTCACGGGTTGCGACGCGAACTGACGGACAAGTCGTTCGTGGACATCTCGAAGCCTCGTCCCATCAGAGAGATATCGCTTCTCCACTGCACGCCGGAGGTAATCGTGGAAGAACGTCAGGTAGCCATCCTTCCGCACCAGATGGTAGTCCAGTCCGGCGATCATCGTCGCGACCTTCAGTCGGGCAAGACTGCTGAGTTCCGATAGCTCGCGCTCGTCGAGTCCGCCGCGACTCGCGCCCAGAAGACTCATGATATCGCGCACGGCGCGCATGTTGTAGTCCTCTTCCAGACGCTCCAGGACCTTCTGGAAAAGATCCTCCGTCCCGGTTGTTTCCAGATAGCTCGTGATCTTCGCGTCGAGTTCATCCTGCCGTCCCACCAGGCGGAGTTCCTCCAGCACAGTCTTCAGGAAGAGGGGATGGCCGCATTTGTAGTCGCTTGCGATGCGTCCGATCTGGTCGGGGTTCAATGACTTGTGATACTCTGCCAGGTACCGCACGACGATCGTCTCGCGTTCCGCTTCACTCAACGCCTGCATACCGATCTGCTGCCAGCCTCGCTTCTTCAACTCCACCAGCGTCCCTTCGACTGTCGAGCTTAGTACCAATCGAATGGACGGAGAAATGACATCGGGAATCCATCGGAGACTCAGCGCGTCGCCCTGGAGCTGGTTGAGACCGTCGAGAATGATGACCAGGGATGCGGGGTGCGCGCTGGAGGATGAAGGCTGCTCGGTGAAGGACGAAGGATGCTCGGCAAAGGATGAAGGATG
>CAYWXV010000099.1:0-4770 GCA_964462535.1 uncultured Alphaproteobacteria bacterium | reverse complement strand
AGGATGAAGGCTGCTCGGTGAAGGACGAAGGATGCTCGGCAAAGGATGAAGGATGAAGGATGAAGGATGAATCAAATGAAGAAGCACGTTCCGGATTCGTATCTGACTCCTCCTTGCGCCCTGCGCTTTCCGCCTTTGCCTTGCTCAACTCGTGCTCGGCATATCCGAACCACTGACCGAGCGCCGTTTCAAGTTTCACGGGATCCGATGGGATCTCTTCGTCGCGACCGAAACGCTCGTTGATCTCCATGCAGATATGCCGGATGATCGCGTAGTGGTCGGTTGCCGTTGCGCCGATGCCGACGTAGTGCTCGACGATGTGGACGTCGGGGTTGGCGCGGCGATACTGCTCGGCCCAGAATGCGAAGAGAGAACTCTTGCCGGACCCGCTCTCGGCGTAGACGATCAATGGTGGATCGTGGGAGGCGGCATGCTCGTTGAGTCGTTTGAGATAGAGTGGATTGGCGATGTAGGCACGCCGCCTGCTCAGCGAGAATGCGGCGTGACGGGAACGCTCCTGTTCAAGGGGTGTCGGTGGCCTGGCGTCTGCGAAGTCATGTTTGATGATCCTGACGAGATCGTCGAAGATCATCTCACCGAGGGATGCGGGGTCGCGGAAACGCTCGATCGAGGCACCACTCGCGTGAATCCTCTGTTGATACTCTTCAAGCCGACGGCGCTCGGTGCTTTCGTCCGGATCGTCATCGAAGGTCTCTCGTTGACGACGGAAGTAGAACCTGGCCTTCTCCAACTCCTCCCTCCGCCCCGAAGAATCCCACCCCGGTCCGCTGCGCCGACCACCCCTCCCTTCATGAAGGGAGGGGCGAGAAGGGGGTGGTGCCAGTACTGCGTAGTGCGCTTCCATCTCGGTGATGCTCATACCGTCGATCGCGACCTCTTCGATCCACGGAAACTGCTTGAGCAATGCGGGATCTTTCTGGATGTCGAGGTAGGATGGAACGTAGCCATATCGATCGCCGGTGATGCCAATGAAGTATGGCCTGCAGTTGTCGACTTCTTCAAGACAGGTGCGGATGACCTGGCCGAGCGCAATGTCCTCATCGGTCAGCCCCCACCGCAGATCGACCTCGGTGAACGTGATCCCTCGCTCACGGCAGAGCGCGCGGATCTCCGGGAAGATCTTCTTCACGAGATGCTCGCGCTCTTCCTGCAAGTCGCGGAACGTCGACGAGATAAACACCCGCAGTTCACTGCCACTCGTCATCGCATTACCAATGCTGTGTGGATAAAAGGCCGCAGCCTCGGCGCAGGCGAGGCGGAGGTCCGCCGCAGGCGGATGGAGCTTATGAAGACGCGGAATTCGTTCACTAGGGAATGGGGAATGGGGATGTCAATCAAGTGCCATTGTCATCGTCACTGCAACGCCCGGCGGAGTTCCTCCAGACGTGTGCGAAAGAGGTGCTTCGGTGTGTCGCGTTGCAGCGTCTCGTACAGGGCAAGCGCGTTGGAGGCCGCGTCATTCGCGCCGACCCTCCACATCCAGTAGTAAACGTCGGCGCGCTCATCATCGGTCTGCGCAACGTTTAGGAGTTTCCGGAGACCGTCGATTGCTCCGGGCTGGTTCCCCGACGCATGTTCGATGCGGGCCATGATGATGGGTATGATGACCCGGCCATCCTTCATGCCGATCGACGTCGCATGGCGACGCGCCTCAGAGGCCAGGTCTCGTGCACGTTGCAGTCCTCTAACGGAAGTGTCGTCGGAAAGGGGGGCGTCGTCGACGCGCTCGGGCCATGGAAAGTCGATGTCGCATAACTCAGGATGATCTATCAGGATACGTGCCGATGCCTCCAGCGGAAATGTCAACGCCGCATAACTGTTGACCCGCATCATCTCGCGCGCGCCAATGGCATAATTGTCAAGTGCCCGCTCGAAATCGCCACGTACTTCGTAAATCTCCCCTACGTTGGACGTCGCGGTTGCTGCGCCGACCACCTCTCCAATCTCAGAACAGATCGAGATGTGACGATTGTAATGTTCTTCGGCTCGATCGAGGTCTCCTTCTTCAAAGTAGACCAGCCCGAGGTTGCCGACAGCGTGGGACCGCAGTCGGGCATCCCCCATTTCAAGTGCCTCTCGCTCGGTTAGTTCGAAGCATGCTCGCGCGTCGTCGAGTCTGTTCAGATGCAAATAGACAAGCCCTCGACTTCCCTGAAGGTAAGCGACCGTCCTTCGATCCCCGACACGACGCGCGGCAGCTTCCGCCTTATCAAAGCTCTCCAACGCCGCCTGATACTCGGAGCGCAGCACATGAATTCCACCGCGCGAAGTGAGCGCTCGAGGAAGCTCTGCAACTCGCCCCAGATCGGTGACAAGCGAGATACGTTCGTCAAGGTACTTGAGCGCCAGGTCGAGTTCACCGGCGAACATGCAAACATCCGACAGGGCACCAAGGGCATTACAGTGAGCTGTCTTGTCACCCGACTCGCGGGCGATTTCGACGGCTAGCAAGGCATGCACTCTGGCTTCAGGGAGAGCGCTCGTGACCGCGTAGCACCCGGAGAGAGCTGTCAGGCCCGCGATTTCTCCTGTGCGATCGTTCGCGTTCCGGGCGCGCTCTACCACGCGTATCAGAATCGGAATCGCATCCAAGTCGCGACCAAGGGTACCCAGATAAGCGGCCACAAGCCCTGCAGCTGCCAGATAGTCGGCCGTTTCCGGCGAGGACATCTGCTCCCAGTCTGCGAGTGCCGTAGTCCATGCCTCGACGACTCGCCTGGAATCGATACCCGAAATAGCGGAGAGAAGCTCGTATCGATTACTTCGCTCCTCGGAAATTGCCATGAAGCGATCGATTCTCGAGAGGGTTCGAAGCACGCCGGCGTCGTCACCAAGGTGTGTGTAGGCATGAACAAGCTCGCGGACGGTTCGCGGAGTCACGGTAGCGTTTTCAAAGAACTCGATGAGTAGACGCCAGACGGTAGCGCGGCGCGCTCCATCGCTCAGATAACGCTTTTCCACCGCGCGCAGAAGGTAATCGTGGAAGAACGTGAACCGATCTTCGTTGCGCACCAGATGATAGTCCAGGCCGATGAGCAGGGCACTCAGCTTGAGGCGCGACGTTCCGGTGAGCTCCGCGAGATCGAGTTCTCCCAAACCGAAGCGACTACCCCACAGGAGAGACATGACATCGCGAACGGTCCGCGCGCCGTAGTCGTTTTCCATCCGCTCGAGTACCGCCTGGAACAGATCTTCCGTGCCGGTTGTCTCCAGATACGAATCGACATGTTGCGGCAGCTGTTCGTGGCCACTGTCGAGTCGAAGCTCCTCGAGTAGCGTGCGAAGAAATAGAGGGTGAGCGCACTTCGCATCCTCAGCAATGCGATGGATCAGGTCAGGCGTGAGGGCCTTGTGAAACTCGGAGAGGTAGCGGACAATCACTGCCTCGCGTTCACGCTCCTTCAAGGGCTGCATACCGAGAGCGACCCAACCACGCGAACGAAGGTCCACGAGTGTCTGTTCGACGGTGGTGGTTACTATCAGCCGGATGTTTGGTGGCACGGTGCGGGGGAGCCACGTGAGCTGCTGTGCCTCCCCTGTCAATTGATTGATTCCGTCGATAACAATCACCACCCGTCTGTCCTGCAGGTACCCAAAAACATCCGTGAATACATTGGTAATCTGTTCAGGAGCAGCTGGCATAACGAGATCACGACCGACGATTTCACTTACCTCCAGGATGATGTGTTGCATTACCCCGAAGTGATCGATCGTTCCTGCTCCGATACCAACGTAGTGCTCTACGACCGGGAGCTCCGATTGCGAACGACGAATCAAATCGCACCAGAAGGAGACGAGAGAACTCTTTCCGGATCCACTCTCCGCATAGATTATCAGTGGTGGCTCGTCGCCGCGGAGCCATGTGTCAAGTCGTTGGAGATAGTCGGGGTTCGGAATGTAGGAGTGGCGGCGACTCTCGGCGAACGCGCGATGTCGAGTCCGTTCAGCTTCAAGCTGTGTTGGTGGCGCAACATCTGCGAAGTCACGGTCTATGATACCCAGGAGAGCATCGTAGACAGCTTCGCCGAGAGAGCCAGGATCTCGAAACTCCTCAACAGGTAGTCCAGCCTCAGCAACACGCCGTTTGAGATCCTCCAGTCGAGCGGCCTCGTCGGCGTCGACGGCCGAAACCTGAGCGCGCCTCGCGCGGCGAAAGAAGAACCGCGCTCCTCCATCCACCACGTCACCGTCAGCAGCTCCGTTGCGCTCGTTGAGGACCGCGTGGCGGAATTCGAGATCGATGATCGAACTCCCCTCCATCGCTGCATTCTGCAACCAGGGGTGGCGCCGCAATAGTTCGGCATCCTTGTAATACTCCAGGAGGTCCGGTACGTATCCGTACCGCTCTCCTGTGATACCGATGAAATACGGCCGACACTTGTCGATCTCTTCAAGACATGTTCGGATCACCTGCCCCAGAACAACATCCTCATCGGTCAATCCCCACCGCAGATCTACTTCCGTAAACGTTATCCCCCGTTCACGACAAAGCGCACGGATCTCGGGGAAGATCTTCTTCACCAGATGCTCTCGTTCTTCCTGTAGATCGCGGAAGGTGGAGGAGATGAAGACGCGGAGTTCGTTGGCGGTACTCATGGTGGATCACGTCGTTGTAATGATGTCGAAGTCCGCCGCAGGCGGACGGAGATCCGCCGCAGGCGGAAAGACGCGGAGTTCGGGCATGGTAGGGACTCGGGCTGGGGATTGGGGAATGGGAGAAGGAGTTGCCGGTTGGCCGCTGAATGACCG
>CAYWXV010000098.1:0-7503 GCA_964462535.1 uncultured Alphaproteobacteria bacterium | reverse complement strand
TCATCCTTCATCCTTCATCCTTCATCCTTCATCCTTCATCCTTGATCCTTGATCCTTCATCCTTCAACCTCACCTCCTCCCCAACCCTGAGCTGCCCGAGACCCGACAGATTGGCTCGGGTCACGTATCCGATGACGGGATATCCCCCGGTTGTCCCAGAGTCGGCGAGTAGAATAATGGGCATTCCGTCGGGCGGCAGTTGAATTGTTCCAGGAAATACCGCACGTGACGGGAGCGACAAGTCGTGCACCAGGCGCATTCGTCGACCGCGAAGTCGAAGCCCCATTCTATCGCTGGCGCTGTCGACAATAAATGCGTCGTTGGTCAGCGCCCTGCGACTTTCGATAGCGAGAAGGGGATAATCCTCTCCACGAAGGAACTGAACCACCCTGTTCCTAATCCGGCGCTGCGCCCTCCAGTGTCCAACTGTGGGACCAAGACTACGGACGCGCGTCAGCTCACGGACGACTGCGACCGAACGTTCGGACAGAGTTCCAATCTGCAGAACGTCGCCCGACCGCAATGCTCTCCCCTCGTATCCACCGAATTGCGCGCGCAGGCAGGTGCTGCGGCTGCCGAGCAGAATCGGAACGTCGATACCGCCTGCAACAGCGACGTAGATTCTGCTGCCGTCAACGGCCCGCCCAACGGCCACGATGCTCCCGCGCTCAAGCGCAATGGGATGTCGTGTTGGAACATCGACACCGTTCACCAGGCACGATGCATCGGCCCCACCCAGGGCGATAAGACCACCATCGGGGAATCCGAGGGTCGGTCCGTCCATCGTCGCCTCCAACACCGCATCGCCGGCATCATTCCCTACCAGGGCGTTCGCCTGCATCGCCTCCTCCAGATCCAGGGCTCCTGACCGGGGGACACCAAATCTGCGCCATCCCTCGCGCCCTCGATCTTGCACTGTAGTCAACAGACCTGCACGACGCACTTCAATCAACATTGAGCGAGTTCCACATTGCTCCCCGGTTCGTCGATACTCCTCCGAAATCGGCAGCGGTCGCCAATTGAGAGGAATGCAGGAGTTTCGGACGTGGGATCGAATAGTGACATCCGCGTCGCTCCGATTATCCACCATCCTCCCGGCGAACCTACGGGGTAAATGCCGAGGTATTCACCCCCTATCGCCACGCTCCCTGGCTGAATGCTCTGTTGCGGTGTCACACGGCGACGGCGCCTGAGTGGCTCAGGAAGGCCCTCCAAATATGGGAACCCTGGGAGGAAGCCGAGCATCGCCACACGATACTCCGTGCTCAGTTGAAGCTCGATAACTTCCTCGACGGAAAGAGACGCTTCACGTGCGATCAGCTCCAGATCAGTCGGAAATCCCGGCTCGAAACTGATCGGAATCTCCACAAGCCTCCCCTCCCCTTGTTCGGCAAATGTCACCGGGCTAAGAGCGACACGTTCGATCTGCGGCAGGACGTCATCTGCATCTGCATCATCGCATAGAACCGACGTGATCGATGTCAAAGCCGGTACGATATCCGCAATCCCCGCAATTGCGGCCTCATGCAGCAGTCGCGACAATTCGACAATACGTCGTGCCACCTCGCGATCACGATGATCGGACACATAAATCGTGATCGCACAGTCACCTTGCTTCGATATGCGGGGTGGTTTCAACAATAGGCCGGGTACGTAAAAGGGACGTTTGGCGTCGTAGACACCGAGGGAGACGAACCCTCAGCGCACTCCCGGGAGCAACGGCCGATTCGGTACAAACACTTTTCCGTTGTCCGCCCACGGGCCTTCGCCGATCCTAATTCTCCCTTAACTGCCAACGGGGAGCAAGATTTACCACAATTATTCCGACGATAATCAGCGCACATCCGATGAAGGCGTTCAGCCCGGGGCGTTCGCCACGAATTGCCATACCCAGGAACACCCCCGACGGAGGAAGGAAGTAGGTGACAAGAGATAGAAACGTCGCACTTCCGCGCTCCAGTAGGGCATAGTACACGACGTACGCCAACCCTGTCCCCATTACACCCAGGAAGATAATCGATGCCAGGGGTGCCCCCGTCGGGACAACAAGGCGATTCCATTCGAAGACGAGTGTGAAGGGGAGCAACATGAGAGCGCCGAGACCCAATTGCATCGTCGGACCAACCAGCGGCGGCAACCCACGAAGATTGCGGCGCGCGTGAACCATCGACACACCGTAGCATATCGCGGCGAGAAGAAATGCGGACAGTCCAAAAATCTTTGAACTCCCCGACCCGATCGCTGGAAGGAAGATGATGACGATCCCTGCAAACCCAACAATTATCCCCAACAACTTGGCTGGCGTCATCCTCTCTTCTTCAAGGAAGAAATGTGCCAGTATCGACGTAGCGATTGGGGTCGCCCCATTGAAGATTGAAGCCAGCGCGCTGTCGGTGTACTGCTCACCCAGGCTGATCACCGCAAACGGTAAGGCGCTTCCGAAGAAGGCCATGTAGGCAAGCGCCCGCCATGTCTTTCCATCTCGCGGGGCGCCACCACCACGGACACGTAGAATGACGAATAGAATTATCGCCGCGATAGCCAGACGCGACGTGGCGATCGACAATGGAGGCATTTCCTCCAAACCGATCTTAATCAACAGGAACGAAGGAGCCCACAGCAATGTCAGGGAGAGCAGGAGCAACCAGCGAGTCATGGCGTGTCCGGAAGCTGATGGCGCAGGACCCGCTCCACCAATCCAGTGGTGGAACAATCATGCGTCGTCGCAGAGACGCCCGATTGCAGTTCCCGAAGAAGCGTTCCCGCAAGTTGCTTCCCAAGCTCCACTCCCCATTGGTCGAACGAATTCACGTTCCAGATAATCCCCTGAACGAAGATCTTGTGCTCGTACAGCGCGATCAGCGAACCCAGCGTCCGGGGCGTCAGCTTCGGGAGAAGTATCGTCGTCGTCGGGCGATTGCCTGGGAAGACCTTGTGCGGCAGAAGTCGATCTACCTCCGCCGGGCTTCGCCCATCTCTTTCGAGCTCAGCACGCGCCTCAGCTTCAGTCTTGCCGCGCATCATGGCCTCAGTCTGCGCAAGACAGTTCGCAAGGAGCATCCGATGATGTTCTCCAAGCGGATTGTGAGACTCTAGCGAAGCAATGAAATCACACGGGACGAGCTTGGTCCCTTGATGCAGCAATTGATAGAACGCGTGCTGCCCATTCGTTCCCGGCTCGCCCCAGATGATCGGCCCAGTCTGCCAGCCGACAGGCTCCCCTCCCCTGGTTACCCGTTTCCCGTTGCTCTCCATATCCCCTTGCTGGAGATAGGCCGGAAAGCGGGCCAGGTATTGATCGTAGGGGAGCACTGCGTGCGATGCGGCTCCAAAGAAATCGTTATACCAGATTCCAATAACTGCCATTAGAACGGGCACATTTTCCTCGAGCGGCGCCGTCCGAAAATGCTCGTCGATGTCGTATGCCCCTTGCAGCAGCTCCTCGAACTTCTCCATTCCGATCGAGAGGGCGATCGAAAGACCGATCGCCGACCACAGCGAATATCTTCCACCTACCCAGTCCCAGAATTCGAACATGTTCGCGAGGTCGATACCGAATTCGGCGACGGCATTACCGTTGGTCGACAACGCAACGAAGTGTCGAGCGATCGCCGAGGCGTCGCCTGCCAAGGCCATGAACCAGTCGCGCGCGGAGACGGCGTTAGCAATTGTCTCCTGGGTAGTAAAGGTCTTCGAGGCGATGATGAATAACGTGGTTCGAGGATCGAGGGGGCGGAGTGTTTCGGCTATGTGTGTTCCATCCACATTTGAGACGAAGTGCATGCGTGGACCAGAACGCCCATAGGGCCGCAATGCCTCGACGACCATTGCCGGCCCGAGGTCGGATCCGCCAATGCCGATATTCACCACATCGGTGATGCTTTCGCCAGTCCATCCCTTCCACTCCCCCGAACGGACTCTGGTAGTAAACGAACGCATCTGCTCAAGAACCCTGTTCACCTCCGGCATAACGTCAACTCCATCCACCAGGACCGGCCGGTTGCTCCTGTTCCGGAGGGCGGTGTGCAGCACAGCTCTCCCCTCGGTAATGTTGATCGCATCACCCTTGAACATGCGCTCGCCCCACCCTTTCACGTCCGCTTCCTCGGCGAGACGAACGAGCAATTCGATAGTGCGATAAACGATGCGATGCTTCGAAAAGTCAACAAATATTCCGGCCACTTCATGTGACATTCGCCGAAAGCGCTCATGATCGTCGTCGAACAGCTCGCGCATGTGAAGATCTGCGATCTGCGCATGATGCTCGCGCAGCAGCGGAACAACTGGATGGTTCATCTGGATTGTGTTCGAGGATTTCGCTCGACGCGAATACCGAGTTTCTTCATGCGTGACGAAAGCGTCGTGGGTTTGAGCCCGAGAATTTCAGCCGCCCCCCCCGCTCCACTTACCTGTCCTCCCGAGACCTCCAGCGCAGACAGAATATGTTCTCTCTCTGCGTCCTCCAGCGTCTTTACAGAGCTCCCCCCCTGCGACGGGCGCCGCACTGCCAGAAGCGTTCCGGGGTCGATGCTCGTAGCGGTCGAGAGAATGACGGCCCGTTCAAGAATGTGCTCAAGCTCGCGGACGTTGCCAGGCCAGTCGTAGTTGAGAAGTGACTTCATCCCACGCTCCGTCACACCGTCGATCTTGCGTCCTGTGGTTCGCGCCAGACGTTCAAGAACATGAGCCACCAGGAGCGGAATGTCCTCCCTCCGTTCCCGCAGTGGCGGGACACTGATCGGAACAACGTTCAGGCGGAAGAAGAGATCGGCCCGGAACCGCCCGGCTTCGACTTCGCTCTCCAGATCCCGATTCGTTGCCGCGATGACCCGCACGTCAACTCTGATCGGACCCTTTCCGCCGACACGTTCGATCTCGCGCTCCTGAAGCACACGGAGCAATTTGGTCTGTAGCTCCAGTGGCATCTCACCTATCTCATCCAGAAAAATGGTGCCGCTGTGCGCCAGTTCGAATTTCCCTATTCGTCGTTCAGTCGCACCGGTGAACGATCCCCGTTCATGGCCGAACAACTCCGACTCAATGAGTTGCGCCGGAAGGCTGGCACAATTGACCTTTACGAGCGGGCGCTCTCTGCGGGGAGAGAGATTGTGAAGCGCGCGTGCAACGAGTTCCTTCCCCGTTCCGGTCTCTCCCTGAACAAGCACCGTCGCATCGGTCGGCGCGACCATCGCGATGCGACGGAATACCTCCCGCAATGCACCACTGCTTCCAACAATCTCCTCGAAATTATGCTGTCCCCGAATCTCATCCACCAGATAGGTTTTTTCGTCCTCCAGGCGTCGACGGAGCTGCTCGATTTCCTCAAACGAAAAGAGATTGTCCAGGGCAAGACCGATTTGTTGCGGAAGGCCGGCGAGCGTTTCTATCTCGCGGATAGCGAAGCCCTTACGGCGTTCGCGCGCAAGGAGCATCATTCCACGTTCGCTTCCTGCGAGTGGGATGGATAGACCAAGGAGTGCTTCGATTCCATGATCGTTGTGCAGGCGCGCGATTGTTGATGACCGCGCGTGGAGCGTCTCGAACCGCTCTCCGATGGCAAGAGTTGGGGTCCCCCGGGGATCGGACAATTCCCGCTCGATGTAAGCCAGATCCTCCCGGTCATCGAAGAACCCGGCCAGGGGAATGAATCGCCCGTTCGGCATTTTCAGCAGTCCAGCCCCGAGCTCCGGGCTGGTTCGACGACGTCGGCCGAAATAGATTCCAAAGAAGTCGCAGCCGACGACACTGTCAATTGCGGTCGCGACAGCGTGAATCATCGAGTCCCGCTCCCGAATTGTCGTCAGCGCGTTGCTGACGGCGAGCAGCATACCCTTTTCAGACTCCCGGCGGCGAAGATCGTCATATGCCAGCATCGTTCCGAATGCAATCCCCACCTGCTGAGCTACGCTCTCGAATCGAATCGCATCATCGGGTGTGAACGCGTTCTCTCGCCGTGATGCCAGGCTGAGCACTCCAATGATCCGACCGCCGTTAAAGAGGGGGGCGCTCATCCCTCGCCGAATACCCGTCTCGTGCAGAAACCGCATTGGCGGGAAGTCGGGGTACTCGGCGGAGAGCTCCGCATAATCAATGGTCATGACGCCAGGCGACTCAAGCATCCGCTCCACTGGTGAGCCGGCAATCGGTGCCGGCTCTCGAACGAAACTCCGGAACTCCTGCATCTCCTCAACCTCAGGCGGCGCATACTTCACGAACGGCTGCAGCGTCCCCCGTTGCAAATCGACCGCCACCATTACGGCAGCATCGAAGTGGAAGAGCGTTGCAAGCGTGTCGACGATGGTAGCGAATAGTTCGTCCCGATCGCCAATAGCTGCTATCGCCCTACTGATGGCAAAGAGGAAGTTGTTGTCGGCATCAGCGTCCATGGGGGCGAACATAGTCACGATATCGCGTTACGTCACGAAATATCGTAACGAGAACTCGTGAAGGAGCTGCACGCGGCGTACAGAATGGCCGATTCCTGCCAGAAATCACCCGAATCATCTCTGGCATCATTGTTGGATCAAAGCACGCATCATGAATCACTACAGAACACTTGTACTTCTCTTCCTTCCCCTCGCACTCGTGTCGTGCTCCAAGGAAGACTCGACCGGCAGGATTCACGCGTCGGGAATCATCGAGACCGAGGAGGTCGTTGTGGGGCCGAAGGTTCCCGGAACAATCGCGGCACTGTATGCTCGTGAGGGATCACGGGTCCGCGCGGGGGATACGCTCCTTCGAATCGACGACGCGGACCTGGCTATTCAGGTCGACGCGCAGACAGCCGCACTCGACGCCGCACAGGCTCAGTACAGACTGATTGTCAAAGGGGCGCGCGCAGAGGACATCGATCAGGCGGAGCAGACGGCTCGCCAGGCAAAGCTTGCGCTGGAGGCCGCTGACCAGGACGTGCATCGACTGGAGTCGACAATCGGGTCGGGGGGCGTGCCGGAGAAGACACTCGCAGACGCCCGCAGCCGCGCCGCGATAGCCGACCGACAGCATAAGGCCGCGCTGGCTGTTGTGCGGAAACTTCGCAACGGCGCTAACCCCGAGGATATTCAGGCGGCACGCGCGCGCGTTGACGGCGCGACGGCCGCAGTCAAAGGGGCGCGACGACGCGTCGATGATTGCATCGTGACATCACCAATCGCCGGGGTGATTACTCGAAAGGGGTTTGATGTCGGTGAATTAGTACCGGCCGGGGGAGGAGTATTCACGATCAGCAAAACCGACCGCGTCCGGCTGAAGATATATGTCGCCGAAGGCGAGCTCGGTCGGGTGAGCCTCGGGCAGAAGGCGATGATCTCCATCGACACCTTCACCGACAAGAGATTCACCGGCCGCGTCGTCTACATATCCCCCACCGCGGAATTCACACCCAAAAACGTGCAGACGAAGGACGACCGCACGAAGCTCGTCTTCGAAGTATGGGTAGAAGTGGAAAACCCCGGTGGAGAACTCAAGAGCGGCCTGGCCGCGGAAGCTGAATTGGGGTAGACA
>CAYWXV010000097.1:0-7511 GCA_964462535.1 uncultured Alphaproteobacteria bacterium | reverse complement strand
GAGCAAGGATGAAGGAATCTCAACGAGATCCGCAGAATCATGTCTGTCATGAAATCACGAAATCATAGTCTATGGAGCCCTTTCACGGTACCTACTGGGTCATCCCGGGCCGACTCCTCGCCGGACCATACCCTGGTCATCCTCACGATCAGGATGAGATGGAGAAACGAGTTAAAGGACTGGTGGAGGTCGGTGTTCGGAACGTCATCAATCTGATGCAGGCGGGTGAAGTAGATCATGAGGGGAATGCGTTCATCCCGTATGTGGAGCTCATGAATCGTTTTGCAGGCGCGGGTGGCGTGGCGGTCCGTATGGAACGGCATGCAATTCAGGATATGGGGCTTCCGGAGGATGGTGTCATTGAGGGAATTCTGGATAGAATCGACGCAATGCACGCGGCCGGAGAGACCGTCTACGTTCACTGCTGGGGGGGAAGGGGGCGAACTGGAATGGTGATCGGATGCTACCTGCTTCGTCAGGGAATGGCCACGAATCTGGATGTGCTGGAGCGCCTACGCGACCTGCGGAGCGTAGCCGGTCTTACCTATCCGGTTCCAGAAACCGAGGCTCAACGTGATTTTCTTCGCAAATGGAGTGAATAGCAAGCGGGGGTGATCGTTCGACCACCCCCGCTTTTGCGTTCGATCTATCCATTCCCCACTCCCCAATCCCCATTCCCCACGCTAGAATTTGACGCCGAACCCGACGCCGACGTCCAGCGTGCCGATCGTATCTCCTTCCGAATCGCTTCTCCACTGATAGCCAACCGACGGCTCGATGTAGCCAACGCCGCCGACCGGAATCATGGCGCCGACACTTGGCGTGACACCATACAGTGTCTCGTCACCAGTGTAGTGGAAGACCTCGCCTGCGCTGGTGACCGTGGCGTTGATGCTCGTACCATCCAGGCTCAGACCGACATACGGGATGACGTCGGTGCTGGTAACCGGCGTGATCAGGTAGCGTCCCTGAAGCGATCCCGTCGAGAGGTGAAGCGTGATATTCTCGCTCCCTTCCTCGCGGGAGTAGCGGTTGTACTTGTAAAAGGCGCCCAGCATGAAGTGGTCTCCGATCACACGGGACACACCGAGTGTTCCGGTGAGCCCACCCTTTACATCGTCATCGAATCCATTGAGGGGAACGCCCGCTCCAAGGCCAACATGACCGATCCACTCCTGTGCGGTAACGGGGACGGCGCAGGTCAGGAGGACTGCAATCGCAAACAGCGTTTTCATGATACTTCTCGTTGTTCGTTGTGGTTGATGTGTCTCAGCACATCGGTCGTTGGTGTGGCGGCGGGCGCCCCTACGACGAGCCTTCGAAAAGGATTCACATCACAGACAACGCTATTGCGTGTTCATGAAAAACGACCCGTTGGTAATGGCAAAGAGCCGCCCCGCATTGCTCCCCTGTCCAGCCGCGACAAACGAGAACGATCCGGACGCGGTGTGGTTCTGTGTGTCAAGGGACTCGAGAACGAACCGGAAGTAGCTGCCGCTGTTGTTGTCGTTGTTGAAGATGTGGCTCAGGTCACCTCCGGAACTGGTGCCGAATCCGACCTCGCCATAGGCAATCCGGACCGTGTCCCCGATCGCCGGAAGTGGGGTGATGCGAATAAAGCAAGAGTTTGCTGAATCGCTCGGTCCGGTCTGGCTCGGGAAGTCATAGATCTGAAGATCGACTCCACCGCCATGCGTGGATGATGGCTGATAGATTCGGCAGCGAAAGTATTCGCCAGTGGGGATCACGTCTCCAGTGCGGTGAAGATTCTCGTAGGCCTTCGTTCCGGAGATGAGTGAGACATCGTTTTGTTCCATTAACATCGCCGCCTGCGCGACCGTCGTTCCGGCCGGAAACTCCTTGTAGTCGAACCTGAAATTCCGAGCCTCGCCGATCGGTCCGGCAAGCGTTTCGAGTGCCTCGCATCCACCAATTCCCGCCGCCGCCAGTGTTGAGAGAACCAGTCCTGCTGCAAGTGCGATTGTGCGCGTATTCATGATCTGCTCCTTGAAATACCTTGATCGGTTGATCGTGATTGTTGATGCGATCAAGGTAGCAGGAGCGTCTTACGATGATGGGGTGGATGTCTTACGCCTGATGATATGCAAAGGGGGCGGCCTTCGTGCCGCCCCCTTTTTCTGCGCATGTCGTACAGGCACCGCATGCCATGTCTACCGCACCACCACCTTCTCCACCAGTCGCTTCCCGTCGATTGCAAGTTCGGCCAGATACACTCCCGGCCGCAGGCTGCCGGCGTCGAACGCCACCGCGTAGCGTCCTTCGCGCATGTATCGACGATCCAGGATCGATTGGCGTACTCTTCCGCTCGCGTCGATCAGGCGTATCTGGATGTACCCATCGGTAGGGAGCGAGAATCGGAGTTCGCCGACTCCTTCGATCGGGTTTGGATAACTGGTGATACGCGCCTTATCGCCACCTCTTGCTTCGAGGCGACGAGCGCGCTTCGTCATCGTGTGCACGTCCTGTATCCAGCGATACCGTTCGATGACCGGATAACGCGATCCGACGGTAACTGCCGGTGGAGTGATGGCTGTGGGCGTCAACCGCATCCGCACATAGTATGTTCCGCTCAACAAGTCCAGTGTCGGCTCCAGAACGGACGCATATGATGGCGAGTCGCCGGAGATCGTGAATGAATCGAGTTGCGCGACGACGTTCCCGCTGGTCGAATCGATCAACTCGACAACGCAGTCCAGCCTCGCCCCCGGTGCAAAGCTCGTATCCCCCGTGAACGTCCCCGCAACGTCGCAGCCGATGGTGACGCTGTCGTGTGTCGTGAAGCACGTCGTACGCATGATCGACTGCATGCCCCCCAGGCTGTCGATGGTCGACCAGATCGGGCCGCGATCGTTCATTCCGACACCTCGTCCCGCGTCATCGTCGGTGTACCAGACATCGAGGAACGAGACAGTGATTCCGACGCCGGCGGTGTCGTTGACTGCGAGGTTCGCCCGTCTGCCATGGGCCATGTATCCAACCGGCCGGCTCTTTCCGAAGAACTGACGATTGGTTCGCAATGGCGCGGAAGCTGGTGGATTTCCCTGCTGGTAGTTCCCCGTCTCATACAGGATACCGCTGTTCAGAGGTTGCCGACGAAACGACGCTACCGCTTGAGGTCGATATCCTGCGTACGGAAAGGTCTGCGAGTATCCTGGAACCAGTGAGTGTTCTCCATACAGGATCTTCGCCACTCGCAGGCGTGGATCGGAATTCGATGTCCAGTCGAAAAAGGCGATCGCGAATCGTCCGGTGTCCGATTGGGTTTCCAGATCGACTACCTCATTTAATGCCGCGATAGATGGCCAGGCGGAATCAGCCTCGTGGGTGATCAACGGTTCCATGTTGGCGTCGAACGCCAGCCCGGTCCACGGGATCGATGGCGCTGACATGCTGTCCCATAACGTCGTTCCCGTTGCACATGAGGTATCGAAGCAGCGATAGAGCGACGTGTGCATCGGCTGGAAGTGGATTATGGTTCTTCCGGCTGTCGTGGCGTCAGGGCTGACACTCTCCTCCCAGGTAACACCCTCATAGAGATTGGTCCAGACGTCCTGCCATAGATCGATCGAGGGGTGAAAGAACTTCCCCGGCGGAACGCAGAAGTTGTAGACGTTGTTGGACGATAACGTCGGCGCGGAATCGCCCGTTTCTATATGCCAGAGCCGCTTGAACATGATGGTGTTCTTGTTGTTGCAGGTGGTTCGCTGCCAGACGATCGATATGGAGGAATCGCGTCCGGTGATGTGAGCGAAGGGGGGCATTGATGGGAACATCGATGGCTTCTCGCATGACTGCAGGCCGCTGGAGACCATTTCCAGGTTCGACCAATCGTAGTAGCGCCGTGCAAGCCACCACTGGGCCGTGTCGGAAACCCTCTTGAGTTTCGCCACGATTCCGTCGACGCTGTCGCTCCATGCGAAGGCATAGGCTCCGTCCAGACGACACACCACCGGAGTTCCCCATGCGTTGGCGACCGATCCATGATAATGATTGATCGTTTCGATACCCGATTCATCAAGGTAGGCGAGCGTCTCTTCCACACGGAATGTTCGCTGGCATACCTCACGCAACGTCGAATCGAGAGCGAAATACCCTTGAGCGGGAGCACAAGTCCAGACCACGGTGACGTAGACAGTGGAATCCTCGCTGATCGGGTTCGGCGCACGGAGTGTCAACGACGGATGGCGATTCGCCGTGCGGGCCCAGCGTGTCGTATCGGCGTTCGATGTGTCGATGGAGACGATATAAGCCGGCGTCGGCTCCCAGAGGATGTCGTTGTTGGCGGCGTCGACCGGAAGCGAACGGCGATAGAAGATGGTGTCGTGAACACTGGAGCTTTGATCCGTTCCCGTGTCGTACGCGACGTAGACACAGTGATACCGCAACCCGTCCCACAGGATCTTCCTTTGCGAGTTGTAGGCCAGGGAACCGATGTAGATGGTGGAGTCGGGACGGATCGGGGTCATTTCGAGCAGTGTGGAACCGCCGGGCCGAAGGGTAACATAGACGACGCTGTCCCGGCCATGAACGATGGTGTCGAGCACATGGCGAAGCGTCGTCGACCCCGGGAGGGATCGTGTGTCGGGCGCAATCTCGCGCACGCGATACCACGTGTATCGCTCAGTCGAATCGGCCGGATGTTCGACATTCAGCTTCAACGCGATCCTTCGCGTTTCAGCCAGCTCCAGCAGGGTGTTGTACCGGGCGTCGGACACCAGTTGAACGCTGTCCGTTCCGGCAATGTTGGTCTTCACCCAGCGATCGGCCGTGGAAAACGCCCGGCGATTGACCACGACGCAATAGTGGCGATCATAGCCGGGTAGTTCACCGCTGGTTGTGTCGGCTGCAACCGGCTCGAAGAACCCCAACTCGACATACGTCCGCAGCACCGAATCCGGCGTCGCCGATCCCAGCGGATAGCTCTTGACATCGGTAACGATCTCCGTCGACGGCAGGGGACGACCGCTCGCTTCGTTCATCTCGATCGTTCCCGGCTGACGCTCGCTGAAATGTATCGAGTAGGCGTTCCGCCAGGTCAGCCGCATCATCCAGGGTCCGATGCTGTCGCGCAGCCAGTGATTCAACGCGCGAAGCTCCCGTGTGCGGGCCCGGAAGCCGAGGTACATGCTGTCGATCCAGACCGAGGTGGTGTCGTGCTCGTCACGTGTGTCCTGGAACCGGAAGACCGGCGCCCAGTCGCGGAGCGTGTCGTTCGTGTGTGGGCCGTTCGATCCGAAATCAGACCAGAACAGACGCCCGTCGTGACCGTCGATGTCCGCATCGAACGCCTCCCCCGTCTGCGCGCCAAGCCAGTACCAGAACAGGGAGCGATATCCATACGCAAGGCTCATTGAGGCCATCAGATTGAGCTCAGGTCCAGTTGGCACATGAGGGAGGAAATAGTCGTCGTGCTGCACATCGAACTCGTCGATGTAGGTCCTCACCTCGGACCATACGGCGACAAAGGGAATCGCCAGCGGACGTCGCCCGGTCCGTCGGGCCGTTATCGCCCCTTTGCCGAGGGCGCAGGCCCAGCTCTGATTCCAGACATCGTTGTGCGGATCGTAGTAGCCTTCCGGCAGGAAATGCCCGACCGTCGTCTGGAGCGACTGCTCGTAGTCGCGCACGTCGTCTTCGGTCAACTGCATCAACGGGATGGTGAAGCGACCGCCATTCTGCTCGGCGATGGAAGGGATCTTCGGCCACCGGCGGCCAAAGTTGTCGGGTTGGACCGGATTCTGGTTGCTGTCGCGCTCGACGGTGTCGCGGATATACGCGTTCAAGCCGATCTCGACCGAGACGATCCCGGCGTCAACCAGATGATGTCGATTGTCCAGGACCTTCCTCCAGCCGTAGCGCACCCCCTCGGTCCAGGCCTGGAGGCTGTCCCCTTCCTCGTCGCCGACATGGAATCCCTCCTTGAGCATGCGAAAGACGCGGTTGTACCCGCCGTATTCGTAGTCGCTCGGTTCGTTCCCAACTACCATCGAGACGATCCCCTCAGCCGGCGCGCCGTTCCCGTCGCGCGGCATGGCTGCCTCGAATTCGTCCGTGATCGCGTCCCGGAACGCCGGATCGTTCCCCAGCACCAGTTCTCCCAGCGAGTCGCGGATCGAGATCGAGCGCAGGGCGAGGTTCTCTCCCCCCGTCCAGTAGACCTTCAGGTTGATCCGCCTGGATTCCTGCCCCGGAAAGAGCGGCCCCGGACGGCACGTGTCACACCGCTCCAGGTTGATCGGGAGTGACTTCTCGCGATATGCGTCGTCATCCTGCCCGTCGAGTTTCAGGAGATCTCCCTTGGTGACATAGAGGGTGTCGTAGACGAACGTGAGATCCTGCGTTGTGTCGCGGACGATGAACCCTTCCAGGGCGGCCAGCGAGTCGGCGCTTGTCCTCATCTCCCCCTCCGTCACAAAGGCCTCGCGGAAAATCACGGGTGTGGGCGCGTAGGCTCGTTCGATCGGTCCGGTGATGCTCGTGTCGTAGGGATTGATGAGGTACTTGATGATTGGAAGGAGTTCCGAGACGTACGCCTTCCCCTTCGGCACTTCGTAGAGGACCTGGATCATCAACACCGTCGAGTCATTGGAGAGACTCGACGTCGGATAGAACAGATGTCCCGTGGCGGTGATGTACCAGGTCTTGCCCGCATGGGCGTTTCCGGTGCGACCGGCGTAGGGGTTGAAGTACTGATCCAGAATGGCCGAGGCGTTCTGCGTCGAGTCGGCCGGTCCGGGGAAACGGTATGTCTGCGCCGAGTTCCAACCGAAGACGATGTCCCCGGCGATAAGCCCGGCCGCATCCACGCCAACCTGATACTTAGTCTGACGGAGAGGGTTGTTGGCAGAAGTTCCGTCTCGTTCGGTCATGTTCGTATCGCTCACTCCCTGCGCGAGCGTCAGGAACCTCTGCACCGAATAGGGCGACTGCGCCGAGTCGAACGGGTAGAACTGCGCCTCGACGCCGAACCCGGCCAGCGTCGCAAGGTCGGTCGACGCCACCAGACGCTTCGTCCCCCGGAGCGTCGAGGAGGCCATCGCCGCCGCCGCAGCGCCGTCGGAACCGAAGTTCACCCGAAGAAGCGTCAGGCCCAACGCGTCGGCGAACGTCCACAGGTCCGCAAGCGTGCCCCCCTCCACCTCCGACCCCTTGTAGGCCCCGACCGCGAAGGTCGTGTCCAGATGACGATCGTAGATGTGCCGCCGCGCTGCGGCAGTGTCGGGTATCTGCGCCTTCAACAAACCAACGCCGGTGAATAACAGGACGAGGATGACGAGGATCGGTCCTCGTCGGCTCGGATGGCTCGACGTTCGACCGTCGAACCGGAGGGGTGATTGCGGAGACATGATGTGCTCCTGGGTTTGGGGTAGAATACCATGACGAGCATTCCCGGGGCGAGGGGGCTCGTCGGGATGAATCGATGGTTGGGGGCTCTTTCACCACGGAGTCGCCGGAGGGAACGTAGGGACGTCTCTCTCCTCCTTCCCCTC
>CAYWXV010000096.1:0-7542 GCA_964462535.1 uncultured Alphaproteobacteria bacterium | reverse complement strand
TCATCCTTCGCCCCGGACACTGCATCCTTCGCGCCCCATCCTTCTCAATTCGGTTCCGAATAGTATACTTGGCCCCCTTAACGATCATCAATCATCGTCCATCCATTGGGAATGTCACGACTTCAGGATAGAGTAGCGATCGTCACCGGAGCGGCCGTCGGAAACGGTCAGGCGTTCTGCCAGAGATTGGCGGCCGAAGGCGCCCGCATCATGATCGCCGATATCGCGGATGCATCGGAGGCGATGGATCTCGTGCGCAACAGCGGCGGAGAAATCGATGCCGTTCGCACCGACGTCACCGACGAAAAGGCCACGCAGAAGATGGTGCGAAAGACCATCGAGCGCTTCGGTCGCGTGGATATTCTGGTCAACAACGTCGGCTTCTACCACGAAGAGCCGTTCGAACTGATTTCGGTCGACGAGTGGAAAAAGATGCTGACCGTCAATCTGGACAGCCTCTTCCTGGCGTCGCGGGCTGTTCTCCCCACGATGAAGGCGCAGGGTTTTGGACGGATCATCGCGCTCAGCTCCGACACGATCTGGCTTGGCACTCCTTACCTTGTTCACTATGTGACATCGAAGATGGGAGTGATCGGCTTCGTCCGATCTCTGGCCAGCGAAGTCGGAAAGTACGGTATCACGGTCAATGCGATCACCGTCGGCCTTACGGCAACTCAACGTCCGGCAAACGAGCGTCTGGTGGGATCGATTCTGGAGCACCTGTTGCCGCAGCAGGCTGTTCAGAGGGGCGATGAGCCGGAGGATATTGCGGAGGTTGTAGCCTTTCTAGCCTCGCCCGAATCGTCGATCATCACTGGGCAGACCATCAATGTCGATGGTGGCGTCGCGCGCCATTAGCGGTTGCGCCATCGGAGCGACCCGACTATATTTGCAGTCCCTTTCGCGGAAGTGGTGAAATTGGCAGACACGCCATCTTGAGGGGGTGGTGCCCACAAGGCGTGCGGGTTCAAGTCCCGCCTTCCGCACTCGATGCCCCGGCTTCGGCCGGGGCATTTGCATGTTGTCATCATGCCTCCTCTTCCAATACCGCAGCTCGCCCTCGCCACGGTAGCCTCGGCAATCATCGCCGCCGTTTCAGTTCGCTACAAGCTCCTCTCGGTGTCGGGTGGCTTCGCCGCTCTGGTTCTCGGTATTGCGCTGTTTGGTCTCGGAGGGCTCGCTGGCGCCCTCCCTCTCATCGCCTTCTTCGTCCCTTCCAGCCTCCTCTCTCTCATGCAATCCGGGGCATCGGTCGCGGAGGAGATGTATGAAAAGGGATCCCGGCGAGACGCACGACAGGTTCTGGCGAATGGTGGTGTTGCCGGTCTGCTTGTCGTGATTATCTGGGCACTGCCGAACGCAGAACTCTACGTCCCGCTCGTTGCCTCGCTCGGTGCCGCGTCGGCAGACACGTGGGGAACAGAGCTAGGGGGGAGATTCGGACGACGCACCGTTTCAATCACCACATGGCGGTCGGTGCCGCCTGGAACGTCCGGTGGACTCTCTCTGATCGGGACGCTCGCCGGGGTCGCAGGTGCCACGGTCACTGGACTGGCAGCAATCACATGGCTCGCGGATCCCGCTCGCGATTTGGCATTCGTCGTCGCCGCTTCGTTATGCGGGAGCATGGCGGACAGTCTTGTCGGTGCCACGCTTCAGAGACGATTCCAGTGCGGAACGTGTGGCCTGGTAACCGAACGATCGACGCACTGCAATGAACCGGCACACCATCAGACTGGACTCGCAATCATCGACAATGATGCTGTAAACCTCATCTGCACAGCGACCGCCGCCGTTGTTGCTTCTATCCTTGTCGCGCTGGCGTAGGAGGCTGTTGAAATACGCGCGATCTCTGCGTTGCGTTCGTCGTCGCTCACTGCCGCGTATCTCCAGAAGGCCCAATTCGCTCGTCGTCGCGCGCCTTGACCTCGAGCGATGTGTGCAGCCTCTTGATCGGAGAGTTATTCACCAGGCTCTTAGAGGCCGCCGGTCGTTTGGCGCCCGGCCGATTCAGAACAGAACATCGGAAACTGGTCAGAACGTCCTGGCTACCTCCGCAGCCTGCCACAAATGCCGCCTCTGATGAACCTCCAGTATGTGGAAGACCGCGTAGAGGTTGTAGGATATTCGGGCATTGAATGGGGAGACAATCTTTCGGGCACCCAGATCCAGACCACGTGCCTGCTCGATAAACCCCTTCAGCATCTCCTGGAGTCGCTCCCACTCTGCCACCACCTGTTCCTTCGGTTCGACTGTCTCAGGATCGTAAGGCGGGGGTGTGACGAACTTCCGTTTCGCCGGTGGCTTCAATCCCTTCCAGAGAAGCCATCCGAAGAGGTCGCGGCGGTACTTCGACGGTCCCGGCTTCCGTGACGCCTTCAGCGCTTCGATTGCTGCTGGAATCGATTCCTCATACGACCGCGACGTAATGTTAAGATGCTGGATGCACTTGGCTATCGACCAACCCCCGCTCGGAGGCCGTTTTCCCCATGCCTCTTCGTCAAGTCCGTCGACAAGATCATGCATCTGCTTCGTGGTGGCGTCCAGCATGTGCTTGAGTTCATCGAGTTGCCGGTCTGCTTCGGACATAATTGTAGTTCGTGAGGGTTAGCTGTTGAGTGTTCGTGTACGCACAATCGGGACGTCGCGGGCCGGCAGTTGATATGCGTGCGATCCCTGCGTTACATGTTTCGTCGTGAACCCCAGGCGCGACTTGAAATGCCTCATGAATCGAGAGGACTTCTACGGTCTGGCAGGTGCTGGTTGATGCACGACGAATGCCCGCACGGGGAATGTCCCCATGGCCCGAACCTTGACTGGAACAGCAAAGAAACGGAACGGGCCGTCCGGAATCGTGTCAAGCCGGGCCATATGCTCAACGATCGGAACGTCGGCGCCCAGGAGTGTTGAATGGACCGGCCTTCGCGTATCGTCCGTGTCGTCAATATTGTATGAGTCGATGCCAACGATGGTTACCCCTTCACTCACAAGGTAGCGCGCGGCATCTTCGGTCAGGTAGGGATGCTCCTCGAAGTACGCATCTGTGCGCCAGTTGGCATCCCAGCCCGTCCTCACAAGAACCGCACGACCCGATACGTCCAGGCCGTCGAAATGCGATTTGTCAATTGCTCGCGTCGGTGATCTGGAAACGTCGACAAGAAGCCCGTCCACGTTTGCGAGCCGCTCGAGTTGCAGATCGGCAAGATCTCGGCCTTCAGCGTACCGATGAAACGGGCTGTCAACATAGGTCCCTGTGTTCGCCACCATATCGATTCGACCTATGTGAAACTCGGTCCCGGGCGCGTATAGATTTCGCGACTCCTCCCGACTGAGGAAGTCGCAGATGATCGGGGCCGGAAGCCCCTTGTACGTGACCATCCCGGCTTCAACAGTGTGACTGACGTCGATGAGCATGATGCAGACAGGCGTTTGGCTGATGCGTCACGAATAGAAGGAGACCAATCCACATCCCCTGCTACGTGGTCCCGTTGCCAGGAGACTGTTGCGATACGCGCGATCTCTGGGTTGAACTTCTCGTCGCTCACTGCAACGCAACTGCGGTACGCCTCATTCGCTCCCCGTCGTGCGCCTTGATCTCGCGCGATTTGAACAGTCCCCCGAAACACCAGTACTTCAACAGTCCACCAGGCTATACGCCTCGCGCCATCGCCACAACGAAGTGGAGCATGACACCGAATGCCAGGCCGATCATGTTCCCGATTGCGAGCAACAGATAGCCTCCTACCGGCATTGGCGTCTTGAACACGAGCCTAACGAACGTCCCCTCGAGCGCCGAATCAAGCAACGCAAAGATCACGAGTGCTATGATCCAGAGGGGACCGTTGAAGCCACCCCATGTAAGGAGCACTGGAAGGGTGTGTCCGGTGACGCCGAGAAGGGCGCCCTCCATCAAGCCCATCGCCGCCAGCCCTATCAATGTGGACACCACGTTCATGCTGATCGTGGCCAACGAAACCTTCAGGAATCCGAACTGCGTTACGCGCCAGAGAAAGAAGCCCTCGGTGGCCAGGGCGACAACAATCGAGACAATGGTTGCCGCTTGATTCTGCGCGAGTAGTGACGGCCAGAAGAGATTTGCGAGAGGCATGGAGAATGGGGAATGGAAACTGGAGTCGGGGATTCGAGGCGATGAAATATCGCCCTTCTGCATCGTTTGGTAGCCGTCGAACGCCGCACTGGAATAAATCGTCGCATGTTCGCCATTACTGCTTGGTCTCTCGTGACGATGAGGGCGTTCCACCAACCGAGAATCTGCAGAGCAGAACTACTATCACGGTGAGCCCGAACGCCACACGGTGCAAAGCGCGCCCGGGTTGTGCCTTGTTCTTGATCAGCGCCACGAAGCCCACACCACAAGTGGGCGTCAGGCATTCAGCGCGGTTGTCGCTGCGCGACAGCATGGTCCGCTGGCTCGGTTTGAGTCCAGGGTTGCGCTGGACGCAAGGAGCGAGAGACTCATGTCAAGACCAGCGGACAGTCGTACTTTCGACATTCCGTTTGACCGCATCCGCAATCAGTCTCGGGTGCGAATAGCCACGAGCGCACGCCGCCGCTGGCCGTCCGTGAACCTCGCCGCGCTGCGGTTACCTGACGACGTACCAACGATCACCAACACATCGACATGCTGTCCACGACCAGAATTCTCGCTCATCATGCCCTCCAGATTGTCGCGGCGGTCGGCTATTCGTGGATACCTCCCGCCGAGGATTGGAGTCATACCAGTAGTACGTGGAGCGAGCGTCACGCGGCGCTGGTGTCACAGTCGCTGCGAGACGGACGGAGAGTTGCCGTGCAGATCGAAACGCTCACGTTGTTGCTCCTTGATGTCAACATGGAAGTGATCGAGACGATGCCGTTGGAGCAGCATACGCTGGACGAGGGATATGACTGGCTCGTGGAGACGCTTCGCAAACACGACACGATCGACGATCTTCCTCTTGTCCGCCCCGATCACGATCTTCCCACGCACGCAGTCTACAACGGAGCGCCATTCGTTATCGACGATGCGGATGGGCTTCGTGAGCTCGCTTCGTGGTATTCGCATGCCTGGCGACAACTGGAGGGATGGCGGTCGTCCACTCCGGATGCATCGGAAGTCCGATGCTGGCCGCATCATTTCGATATCGCATCGCTTGCCATTCTAGACCGGCAGCTTCCTTCCGAGCAGCAACGGAGCATTGGAGTGGGGCTATCTCCCGGCGATGACGCGACACCCAACCCGTACTGGTATGTCAACGTGTGGCCATATCCTCCAACAGATGATCTTCCTCCTCTGGCTGTTGGGTCTTGGAAAACCGAGGGATGGGTCGGCGCGCTCCTCGATGCGAATGAAATCAACGCCATTGACGATAGCACGAAGAGAGAGAGTGTCGTGGCCGAGTTCATAACGACAACGACACGAATTGCACGATCACTCCTCCAAAGGAATCCGGTGATATGAGCACGACCCGAAGAAACGGACAGCGCATAGCGACCTGGAGTAATCTGCCCGATCGGACACCGACGTATGCACTTGCCTCGACTGTCGATCTGGTGGTGATCAGATATGATGAGAACGTATCGGTCCTCTACGGACGGTGCCTGCATCGTGGCGCGCTGCTCGCAGACGGACACATCGACGGCGACAACCTGATCTGCAGTCTGCACAATTGGGACTATCGGTACGATACCGGTATTAGCGAGTACAAGAATCAGGACGTCCTGCAGAAATTCTCCGCGTGGGTCGAAGACGACGACGTCTTCGTGGATATCGATGAAGTGCATGCGTGGGAGAGAGAGCATCCGCAGCCCTACCGACGGGATGACTATCTGGGCCTTTATGCCGACATCCATGGTGGCCCCGAGGAGGTGCGGAATTCCTATATCCAGAACCTGGCCCGATTGGGGGCCGAGGGGATAGGACACCATGGCGCCGTGTCGGCCATGGGTGTACCCCTTCCGGAGCTCCCGCAATGGGACGATATTCAGTTTCTCACCGCGCAGCTTGCCCGCCCACCGTTGCTTGACGATGCCGACGTGGGGACAGAGCTCGTTATCGGACCGCGCGCAAAGCGACCACTCCGTCTCAGTATTCCCATCTTCGTGAGCGATATGAGCTTCGGTGCCTTGAGCATGGAGGCGAAGATTGCTCTCTCGAAGGGGGCGGAAATGGCAGGGACCGGTATCTGTTCAGGAGAAGGCGGGATGCTCCCGGAGGAACAGCAAGCAAACAGTCGCTATTTCTACGAACTGGCCTCCGCTCGATTCGGTTGGAGTATCGACAAGGTGAAGCGTGTGCAGGCGTTTCACTTCAAGGGTGGACAGGGAGCGAAGACAGGCACTGGCGGTCATTTGCCCGGGGAGAAGGTCATGGGGAGAATCGCTGAGGTGCGTGAGCTGACGCCAGGAACGCCCGCTGTAAGTCCTTCACGCTTTCCCGACATGACCACGCCCGCCGATTTTCGACGTGTTGCGGAGGAAGTACGCGAGGCATCAGGGGGGATTCCTGTTGGCTTCAAAATCTCGGCACAGCACATCGAAGCAGACATCGATTTCGCACTGGAGATCGGAATCGACTATATCATTATCGACGGTCGCGGGGGTGGAACAGGGGCCGCACCGGAAATCTTCAAGAACAATATTTCAATTCCCCTGATGGCCGCGGTACCGCGTGCCCGACGACATCTGGATCGTACTGCAGGTCGTGACGTAACGCTAATCGCGACAGGTGGACTGCGGACCGAATCCGATTTCCTGAAGGCAATGGCGCTAGGGGCGGATGGAGTAGCGATCGCAAACTCTGCCCTGCAGGCAATCGGTTGTCTTGGAATGCGGGCATGTCACACAAACAACTGTCCCGTCGGCATTGCGACGCAGAAAGAGAACCTCCGTGCACGATTAATGATCGATACGTCCGCTGTACAACTGAAGAACTACCTGGAGGCGACGGTATCCCTGATGCGTGTTCTGGCGCGCGCGTGTGGCCACGACCATCTCGCACGATTCACGCCGGAAGACCTGACAACGTGGAAGAAGGAGATTGCAGACCTGTCGGGAGTGAAGTATTCGGGCGTTGGTGGTTAAAGGACGGGCCCGCAGCTGAAACCGGAGAAGGTGACCGCGACGGTAACCGCAGTCCCGGCTGGCTTCATGTGTTGCGTGGGATCATGGCCTCCCGATCTACGTTCCCTTACCCACAAACTCGGTTCCGGCCTGGACGAAGCAGATAGGATTCCCGAACGGATCCTGTGCGTAGAGGGAGCGTTCGCCCCATGGCATGTCGCGTGGTGCCGAATCCACAAATCGGGGATTCAGTTTTGACAAGCGGTCGAGGATCACTTCCAGATTGTCGACCGAGAAATAGAAGAACTCGTAAGGATGCTTCTTCGACTCGGCCTCCATCGTGTCACCGTCGGCGCGTGGATCGTAGCACGCAAGGATCGTCCCACCGCAATCGAAATAGTGCCTCCCCGATGAGACTCGTGTCCCAGGAGTATCAAACAGAACGGAGTAGAATGTGGCGGCACTCTCTATGTCGTCGAC
>CAYWXV010000095.1:0-7757 GCA_964462535.1 uncultured Alphaproteobacteria bacterium | reverse complement strand
GCCCCCTTGTTCTTGTCATCCCAGAGCATCGGCTCCCACAACTCCACCTTGTTCCCTGCGGGATCCATGATCCATGCGAACTTCCCGTTCTCGTGAGACTCCGGGCCCTGAAGAATCTCGACACCTCCGGAGCGGAGTTGCTCGATCATCTCGTCCATGTTGTCGACCCGGTAGTTGATCATGAAGGAGGACTCGCTGGGGCTGAACCACGTGCTGTCGTTGTCGGCAACGCACCATACCGTTACCCCCCTGTCCTCCGCTGTATCGTCGGGCCATCGAAGGATGGCGCCACCAAAGCTCTCGAGTTGCAGCCCCAGATGCTTGCTGTACCATTCACCAAGCTCTGCCCCGTTTCCCGTGCTCTTGAAAAACACGCCACCAATTCCGGTTACTCTCGCCATGGGGATCTGCTCCGTTATTTGATTGCCTTTTTCATGAGGGCGATGATCTTCTTCTCATCCGCCGGCGTCAATTCCTTGAGCGCATACGCGGTCGGCCACATGGCTCCTGCGTCCAGCTTTGCCTCGTCGCTGAAGCCGAACGTCGAATACCTCGTTTTGAATTTCCCTGCGCTCTGGAAGTAGCAGACCACTTTGCCGTCACGGGCGTATGCGGGCATGCCATACCATGTCTTTGGCCAGAGATGTGGGGCCGTTTCCGTGATGATGGTGTGGAGTCTGCTTGCCATGGCCCTCTCGTGTGGAGGCATTTCCGCGATCTTCGCCAGCAGGTCCTTCTCACCTGCGGAACGGTCTTTGCTGGCTCGTTCCTCGGCCTTCAGCTCCCGTGCTCGTTCCTTCATCGCGGCCTGTTCCTCGGCGGTAAACCCCTTTGGTTTCTTTCCGCTTCCCGCTGCGTCGCCGGTCGATTTCTCCGGCGTTTTCTTCTTGGCCATCGGTTTCTCCGTTCTTGTAGTCAGGGTGTGTGTAACGCGTGGCCAGCCTTCATTGATTGGATTGCAACCAACCACGTGACCGGCGTCAAGACAAGTCATACCGCTTCCCCACCGTCCCCCAGCCGATCACGCTCCGGTAGCGCGTCGCGATAGCCATCGAACGTCTTCCAGGCCGGAACGGGGGGTTGATAGTCGGGGCGGGGTGCGTACTTCGAATGGTGCTCCAGATGCATCGTGTGAATGTAGCGAGGACAGTTCGGGAATATCCGCTCCACGCTCACCCGCACAACGAAAACGGCGCCGGGAAACTCGTCGCGCAACGGATCCACTTCCGACAACGTTGCCGTTCCATTGACCCGTAGGCGATTCGGTCTCTCGAAATCAATGAAGAGAAGACCGACGTTCGGATTGGCCAATACGTTCCCCCACGAGCGATACATGCCATTGCCATCGTAGTCGGGGAACGCAAGTGTCTTGTCGTCCACCACACGTACAAACCCCGGGAGTCCTCCCTTGTACGAACAATCTGGTCGCCCCTGCAGGTCTGCCGTCGCCAGAAAGAAGAACGGAGCGCTCTCGATGAAGGCGCGATCGTCTCGCGTTATCGAGCTATGGGCAGTCACCTCTTCCAGTCGATCAGCGATTCGGCGCGTATCCCGAGCGTCCTGCAGCCTGCGCATTCCGTCGTGGTACATCGGGTCGTCTTGCATCGATAATCCCTCGCGTGAAAATGGTCCGCCTGATCACGAGGGGCTGTTCGCCCCCTTCATCCGCCCGTTCATACCTGTCGATCGCTCTTGAACATGCACTGCGGGCGTTACCCTCCACGCCCGAGCGAGCATCGCACCCGCTCTCGCCCGTCATTGATGTGACGACGCTCGTCACAGCTGGCCGTGCAATCGCTTCCGATCCGCGGTGTAGTCCCACCAGGGACGGGGCGGATCTCCATTCATGAAGCCTACGATCGCCATGAAGACATCCAGGACACACGGATCATGTCGTTGGCCCGTAACCCGGCAGAGACGGTTGTACATCTCCAGCGGCGATTCTCCGGCGAGCTGGTCCGGACGCTCGTATCCGAGCAGATGGAGATCTCCCGCCGTGGCTTTTCCAACGTTTGGCAGATCGGTGAATTCGCGAACGGACGCTCGATCGACCTTGTCAGGATTCATCGCAGTGTTAATAGGATTGTGCGGATCACGGGCAGTTCTTGTCCACAACCCAGCACGGGTTCCCCTCCGGATCGGCGAAGCCGCCAAACCAGAACCCTCCCTTCTGATCGTGGGAGGGTCCAAAGGTCGGTATCCCGCCATTCTTCTGGAGGTGGTCGAAGAACGCCTTCACGTCGTCGACCTCGAATTGCAGAAGAACGGTGTTCTTGGTTCGATCGACGGGCACCACTCCCATTTCTTTGGCGTCGGCAATGCCAATGTTCATTCCCGACGGGAGTTCCAGGTTGCAGAAGTGATAGTCGTCCTCGAACAGTCGAGTCACGTTGAAACCGAGGACGTCACGATACCATGCGACAAGCATCGAGAAGTCGGATGCGAGGATGACTGTCTCGCGCGGGCGTAGTTCAATCATGATTGCTCGTTGTTGGGTGTGCGCTGCCGGCCAATCGACGTTTGAAATCGGCGCGATCCCTGCCTTGCACTCGTCGTCCTTCACTGCAGCCTACCTCCGGTACGCCTCATCCGTTCCTCCTCGCGCGCAGTATTCGCGCGCGATGTGAACAGTCTCCCGAAACACCGGTATTTCAACAGTCGACCAACCGGTTCGGCTACTCATGGATGCGCCCGATCATGCGTGCTCGTTGCTCCGCATCCATGATGGTAACGCGCGTATCTTCATGCCAATCCGCGCGGTGGCGGTAGTTGTACGTCCGGAGAACGACAGCCCTGTCGCACGAATCTCGACGACAGATCGGCACGGGTCGTGTTGTCTGCCGCGAATCCCTATCCTCTCACTTTCCACGATGCACACCGGCGTCATCACATATCTGCGGGACTGCTACGACGCCGACAATCGACGGACGACGGTCTGGGATCTCTTCCACCGCTCCATCGAACATCGGATCGTGCTGGATGGGCGGGAGGATCTGTTGACCGGTTCCTTCGCGCGTGTTCCGGTCGATGCCGAGCAAGGGATCGCCGCGCAGAAGCAGGCGTTTCTCTCTCGAAAAGAGAAGGAGTATGTCCTCTCCTCGCTGCTGCTGGTCGGGCGTATCGACGAAGGGGAGGCGACCCGCGTCATCTGCGCTCCGCTGATAATGCATCCGGCGCAGATCGTCGAGGGTGAAGACACGCACATCTACATCCAACCCGATCTTGACGAACGTCAGATCAACTATCGACTGCTGGACGCGTTGAGAGGAGAGGGGCGCGAGACATCGCTGGCTCCCATTGATGACGCTTTGCATCAACGGACGATCGCCCCGGAGGCAATGGGTCCATTGATATCTGCCCTGGAGAATCTGTACGCCGGCATCGACTGCGCACCGCTCTACTTCTATCCGGAGCTCCACGACGAACGTTCAATTCGGGCGCTGTACGGTCGAGCGAAGGAGAGCGACGCAATAGGGCTTACGGTTGTTCCGGGATCGATCGCGGCGTTGATTCCCCGATCGACGGAGACGAGGGGAGTAACGAACGAACTGACCGAGATCGCCGCAGCCCCCCAACTGTCTCGGCCCCTGAGCATTCTCGTGTCGTCGGAATGGAACGAGCCGTCCCGGGGCGTGACAACCTACAAACCGGGACCGACTCCGGCGATACTGAGCAACGCCCAACGGAACATTCTCCGATCAGCCGCAACGCAACCACTCACGCTGGTGATTGGACCTCCCGGAACGGGGAAGTCGTTCACGATCGCGTGTGTCGCGCTTGAACACATGGCGCGCGGGGAGTCGGTGTTGATAGCGTCGAAGATGAACCACGCTGTCGATGTCGTGGCAGCGAAAATCGAAGAGCAGCTTGGGACTGCCGGCTGCGTCATTCGCGCGGGACGGAAGCAGTACCTGAAGGACCTGAAGACCTATCTGGAGGACCTCCTCTCTGGAGTGATTTCGACGGACGAAGAGATGGAACGGTCGATCGGTCGGATCGAGCAGGACCTCCAGCGGGCGGACTCGGAGATTGATAGACTCGAGAAGGAGATCGGTGATGGATGCGTACGGGAGTTGAAATGGGGGAGCGTGCTCGCGTCGGGCAACGACGGTCTCTTTCGCTCGATCCATCGGCGGTACATCTCCTGGAGAGCACCGCGAGCGCGTCCGCTTTGGGAGCCGACACGTGAGATCGAGCAGGCCCTCCGCAGAAGAACGATGCTGGCATCGGAGCTGCTTCGATCCCTCTATCGCCAACGCATTTCACTTGCCGTTCGAAAACACCGACGCCAACTGAATGCGTTTCTCTCCGCTCTCCGGGCCAGGACTGGCTCCAGACAGGAGGAGTTGTGGGGGGCGATCGATCTTCCAATCCTTCTGAAGGCGTTCCCAGTCTGGCTTACCAGCCTTTCCGATGTCCATCGTGTTCTTCCGTTGCAGAACGGGATGTTCGATGTAGCCATTATCGACGAGGCCACGCAGTGCGATATCGCCAGCTCGCTCCCGATCCTCCAACGTGCCCGTCGCGTCGTTGTAGTCGGGGATCCCAATCAACTCAGGCATCTCTCATTCCTTGCGCGGGATCGTCAGAATGCTCTGGCGGACAAGCATGACCTGTCGCCGGAGATCGCGCGCCTTCTGAACTATCGTGACAAGAGCCTCCTGGATCTCCTCTCGGAGCAGGTCGCGCGACAGGAGAGTGTCGGGTTTCTGAACGAACATTACCGGAGTCTTCCGTCAATCATTTCCTTCAGCAATCGACACGTCTACCGGGACTCGCTCCATGTTATGACCGAGCGACCTGAGAATGAGCAGTCGGCCGGCGTCGTCCTCCATCGCATCGACGGGACGCAGGAGAGGTCTGGGGTGAACTCCGTAGAGGCAGACGCGATTCTGCGAGACGTTGTGCGGCGTGTGGAGGAACAGAGACACCTGGCACTCGACCTCACGCACTCGATCGGAATTCTTTCACCGTTTCGCGAGCAGGCGGACTATATCGCGGCGGAGCTAGCGAAGCAACTGCCGATAGAGGCGTTCAATCGCCATGGGTTGATGGTTGGAACACCGTTCACGTTCCAGGGGGAGGAAAGGGACCTGATGTTCATATCCCTGGCAATCGACGCCGACTCTCATTCGGCACGATACAGACACGTCTCCCGTCGTGATGCGTTCAATGTTGCTATCACGCGTGCTCGTCTCGAGCAGCATATCTACACGTCGCTGAGCAGAGTTCCGTCGAATGCAGATTCATTGCTGGCACTCTACCTGGAAGAGTTGATGAGGGACGACGGCGTGAGTGCCATGGTGAAACCGAATGAGTCGGATCTCAGCGATGAGTTTCTGCGTGACGTTATGGAGGAGATGAGGAGACGGGACGTGCCAACCTGGCCAGCCTTCAGGATGGCCGGATTGACGATGGACATCGTTCTTCTTGCGGATGGACGAAACATCGGTGTCGATCTGATCGGGTCCCCTGGTCGCTTCGGTGAGCCACTTCCGGTCGACCGATATCGCATGTTCCATCGGGCGGGACTCGAGATAATCCCTGTTCCCTATACTCGCTGGCTCCTGCGAAGGGAAGAGTGTATTGCGATGCTGGCGTCGGCGACCGGTTCGTCACTGAGGTAGGAGGAGAGAAGGGAGACACAAGAGGGCGTTCGAATCATCCAGGTACGTTCTCATCATCATTTGCATGTGCGAGGCGGCGGTCGAGCAAGGTCGACAACACGCTCTGGATGGCGTGATCAAGCGGGTCAATCGACTCGCTCCCCGTGCTCGTTCATATCGGGGATGGAGGTCTTCGTGCAGCATGACCGCGATCCGGGTGGCGAGTACGACCCAGACACTCCTGGCTGGCAGATCGCTCGAAGGATGGCCGTCGACCCCGAGGACCGGCGTATCCGCAAGCGCGCGAACGAGTCGTTTCAGGACACAGAGCTGGAGCCAATGCTGCGCGAACATGACGCGGACCGGGCAATCCTCGCCGGGTGAGCAACCGAGTTCTGCGTCGACAGCGCCGTTCGCTCGGCAGCAGCACGCGGATTCGATGTAGCCGTCGCTGGCCGACCGTCAAACGGTTAACGACCGTCCACATCTACCGGCCCCGGCGATCATTGAACATCACAACTGGGTCTGGGGAATCCTGATCACTAATGGTTTGGTGAGGGTGATGAGTGAGGTCGAGATCCTGCGATTGTCTGATTGGTGTTCTATGCGCTGATTACCGGCGCCGTACGATCATCCGCAGTCAGATTACCGCTGCCAACGATGCGCACACTGGTCCCTGTGCGCTATCACGCGACACGGGTCGCTGTCCAAGTGAATCTTCTCGCCAGGCGGTAGGTTGTTCGGTGACAGAGGATCAGCTCGTCGATCATGTAGAGCTCTTCAGGCATGCACGCGGAATTCGGAATGCGCGACGTGATTCTCCAGACATCGACAGATTGCGTGCCGAAATGAATACATTGAGCATCTGCCCACCCCAACGAATACTTACCACAAGGCTGTTATGAAAGACTACACGCTATCCCCGAAGGTTGGAGTGGGGCACGTTCACCTTCGCGTCGCTGATCTCGATCGCTCGACAGCATTCTACCGTGACGTTCTCGGCTTTCATGTCACGGCCGATGGACGCCAGGCGGGCATCCAGGCAGTCTTCCTCGCCGCCGATGATTACCATCACCATATCGGGCTGAACACGTGGGAGAGCGCGGGTGCTCCACCTCCGCCACCCGGCCATACGGGAGTGTATCACGTCGCCTTCGTCTATCCGGATCGCGCGGCACTAGGTCGTGCGGTGGAGCACGTGTTGGCCCTAGACTATCCGATTGACTCGGCCATGGATCATGGAGCCACCATCTCGGTCTACCTCCGTGATCCCGACGACATCGGAATCGAACTCTACTATGATTGCCCGCGCGAACTCTGGTTCGATTCCCTTGGACGCCCGGTTCTGAAGGCAGAGCATTTCGAGGCGAGCAGTCTGATTGCGGAAGCGGAAGTGAAGCGGGAGGTGTGAGACAGCTGTCTCGTCGAGGGCGCGCGCCCTCACCCCCCAAAAACCCTCTCGGCAATTTGGGAGAGGGGGAGGAGAAGCAATCCGTGTGGGCATAGAGCCGCGGGGAGCGTCGACATTCTCGGCCATACGACGAAGGAGCACGAATCATGAGCAATGAAGAACGCGACTCGGTCCCACCCCTCTCTCTCGGCATTCAGAACGGGGGGCAGGGGGGCGAGAGCCCGGGCCCTGACAGACGCCAGATCCGCCCCTTCACACCGGCTGATGAGGCGGACGTAATTGGCGTCTGGCATCGCGCTGGACTTGCAGCATATACCTATATCCCAACCTGGCAAGAGCTGACACTGGAAATGGCGGGAGACGTATTTCGCGAGCACGTTCTCTCGCGTTGCGACATCTGGGTAGGGACCCTCGACGGTGTCATCGTCGCCTATCTCGCGATGAGCGGTCCTTTCATCGATAGGATGTACGTCGATCCACCGGAGTGGCGGAAGGGATGGGGGACGCGTCTGCTTCAACTGGCGATGCAGCGACATCCCGAAGGGCTGCGACTCTTCACGCACCAGGAGAATCATGCTGCCCGTGGGCTCTATGAGAAGCACGGGTTCAAGGCGGTGAAGTTTGGCGTCAGTCCTCCTCCGGAGAACGCACCGGACGTGGAGTATGAGTGGAGAGGGGGATAGAAACAGAAAAGCCGAACACGCATATGCATGTTCGGCTTTAAAGCTCCGCAGGTAGGA
>CAYWXV010000094.1:0-7790 GCA_964462535.1 uncultured Alphaproteobacteria bacterium | reverse complement strand
TCTTCCTGGAGATCGCGGAAGGTGGAGGAAACGAAGACGCGGAGTTCAGGCATGTGAGGGAATTACGAGTGGGGAGTCCCGGAGGACAATTGCCGGACGGTAGAGGCCACGATGATACCTGGGGATCCGCGTGACATGCGTGAGGCGGGTCATTGAGATTCGGCAGACGAACGGTCGAGGTGCAACCTGCGGAAATCGGTCGGCACGTCTCCGCCCGCAGAGCGGTCGGAGTTTCCCGGACCGGGGAGGGTGCCGCCGACTCATGCTTGAACTGGGTCGGCTTGGGGACAAGACAAATTCGTGCCGAACCGAATTGTGGGACACTCAATCAATCGGCGGAAGTCGCGAAGCGAGCGCGTGAAGCCGGAGCATCCGTCCGCGGCCCGAACGACGAACAGCAGCAATGATCCCAAAAGCGTGGAATCACCAGCACACTCACAAGAGGGGCGTGATCTTTAGTGCCGTCAGGAACCCCAAGGTCGTGCGACACCATGACGTCCTGCGTTCCACTCTACGTCTCCGCCGTCAGCTCCTCGATTCGCTCGCGATATTCAAACGAAGGGGCGCGCGCCAGGAGCGATTGGTACAGTTGGATCGCGGATGTGCGATGGTCATCATCAGTTGCCCCGAGCTTCCAGAGCGCATAGTGCAGATCGGCCCTCTGTTCATCGAGTAGGAGCGACGACGCACGTCCGTCGCATTCGCGCAGTATATCCTGCATGTGAGAAATGCCGGTAGGTACGTCTCCTTCAGCCGCCGTAATCGACGCCAGGAGAAAGCGAGCATCAAACGCTCGCTCCGAGTTCGACAATGCACGCGCAAGCGTATGACACTCTTCGGCCTGCACACGAGCCTTCCGAAGGGCTGCCGCACGCCAGTTTGCATTCGTGTCGGAGGAATCTGCCCCGGGCTCGGCGATATAGTCCGCCAGATTCTGCGGCATCTCTCCCCCTGCGTCGGCAAGGTTCAGAAGACAGCGGGCCGAGTTACTCAACCACGCAGCTAGATACTGCGGGGTTCCCAGCCGTCTGTGTCGTTCGATCGCATCGAAAAAGCAAGCGAGAGCTTGATCGTAGTTCCCCTGCGTACGAAACATTGTACCACGATTGCCAATCGCGTTGGCAATGTCGTGCTGGCTGCCGGCGGCGACGGAGTACTCCTCCGCCTCGACAAAACATTGCATAGCGAATTCGAACTCTCCACGCCGTGCGTGTACAACCCCACGATTCCCGATAGCAAGCCCAATGACCTGAAGCCGTCCAAGCGTGCGCGCGATGGATTCCTGCTCGGCAAAGCACGCAAGGGCGGCCTCGTACTCCCCGACCCCCATTAGGGCTGCGCCCCGGTTGCCGATTGCATGCGCGAGTTGCAGTGGAGATTCAAGCTCTCTCGCGATCGCCTCCTGCTCATTGTAGCATTCGAGCGCCTTGGCGGATTCTCCGTTCTCATGGTACATCATTCCCTTGCTCCCTACAGCCCGGCATAGCGTTGAACGATCGCCAAGTTCTCGGGCAATCTCCTCTTGTCGTATGAAGCACGCCATCGCACTCTGATAGTCCCCTTGCGACTCGAGGACGCGACCACGATTCCCTATTGCCGTGGAGAGCGCGACTTGATCGCCGAGTTGACGGGCAATGTCTTCCAGACGATTGAAACACTCCATCGCCTGAGGGTAGTCTCCGAGGTTCGCTAATGCTATTCCCCTGTTGCTATCGGTGATGCCAGCATTCAGCCTGTCGCCAAGCTCCGTCACCATAGCCAACTTCCGTTCCAGCCACTCCAGGGCCTCCTTGTATTCTCCGCGGGCATTGTGGACGTCCCCGATGGCTCCCAGTGCCCGCGCGATCAACACCCTATCACCCGACTCTACCGCTATTCGATTCTGCTCCAGCGCACACTCCATTGCCTTGTCGAACATGCCGCGTTCAACATAGATGTGCGCGCGAGTCGCGACGCATTCCGTCAGGGTTCGGATATCGTTGAGCTCGCGGGCCACGATTTCGCACGCATCGAACCGGTCGAGCGCATTGTCATAGTTGCCCCGATGGTATTCGATGCTTCCTCGAATGGTATTAATAGCAGCAAGGGTGGAAGGATCAGCCAACTGACTCGCGATTCTCTCGGCGTCGCCATACCAGGTCTCCGCCTCGCTCCATGCTCGCAGCCGGTAGAACAGTCCGGCCACCGAGCGGAAGACAACCAACCGTCTGTCCGGACTTCTCTCCTGTTCTTGCCACCGGTCAACGGCCGTCCTGTAGGTGGCGATGATCGCGGATGTCTCCGTCGTAGCCCAGTATTGAAGGACGTCCGTCTGACTGGCCTTCCACAACTCCGGGAACCGGTCAACGCTGGAAAGCACGCGATAGAGTCCCTGCTGATCCGCAAGTTCGGACAACGCATGTAGTGTCTCGTGAGTCGAACGAAGTGTGGGTTCGGCAGCCTCGAAGAAATCGGCGAGAAGACGATAGCGTTCCTGACGCGCCCGGAGAGCGCCGAGATATCTCTTCTCGACTGCACGTCGCAAATAGTCATGGAAGAACGTGAGCAGTCCATTCTTCCGCACAAGATGATAATCCAATCCCCCGATCATAGTGGCCAGCTTCAGTCGCGATAGACCAGTCATCGCCTGGAGGTCGTCTTCGTTCAATCCGTCGCGGCTGCACCACAATAGCGTCATTACATCTCGAACGGACCGTGTCGAGTAGTCGTCCTCCATTCTCTCCAGAACGCGCTGAAAGAGATCCTCGGTACCAGAGGTACGCAGATAGGCGGTGATTCGTTCGTCCAGCCGTTCGTGACTGCTGTCAAGACGAAGCTCCTCGAGCAGGGTTCGGAGAAAGAGGGGATGCGCGCACTTCATGTCTTCCGAAATCCGCTCCACCTGATCAGTCGACAATGCCTTGTGGAATTCGGACAGGTAGCGAACTATGACACCCTCACGCTCGCGTTCTTTCAGCGGCTGCATAGCCAGCTCGTACCAGCCACGCTGGCGAAGATCCACAAGCGTCTGTTCGACCGTGCTGGTGATGATGAGATCGACGCCCGGGGGCATTACAGGGGGGAGCCAATGCAATTCGAGTGCGTGACCGCTAAGTTGATTGATGCCGTCGATTACCAGAAGCATGCGACGTCCAACCGTGTACCCCAACCAGTTCGCAAAACTCCGCTCCAGCTCATCCGCGCTTGTCGGAATCTCCTCCGTCCGTTCGCATCTCTCCTTGATCTCTTCCATCACGTGTCGAATGATCCCCAGGTGATCTGCATCCCCTGCGCCGATCCCGACATAATGCTCCACGACAAAGAGATCTGGGTGCCGTCGTCTCAACTGCTGACACCAGAACGAAACGAGGGAGCTCTTACCGGACCCACTCTCTGCATAGAGAACGAGTGGCAACGACGTGTCATCCTGCAGCCACGTATTCAGTTCGTTCAGGTACTCTGTGTTCGGAATGTAGGCGCGACGGCGACTGGCGGCGAACGCCTCATGCCGCATCCGTTCCTGCTGCAGCTCCGTGGGGGGCACAGCGTCAAGGAAATCGCGATCAAGTATCCGTCGGAGCTCATCATAGACGAGTTCGCCAAGCGATGCTGAATCGCGAAACTCCCACACCGGAAGCCCGGCATCGCGCACTCTGATTTGAAGTCGTTCGAGAGCATCACGTTCGTTCTTGTCGACCGTACCCATGTCACCGTACCGTGCCCGACGGAAGAAGAACAGCGCTCCCCCGTCCCGCGCCTCCGCCCCCGAATTCGCATGGGAATCATCAGCGTGTGCGTTCAAGGCTGCGTGTCGAAACTCCAGGTCAATGATGCTCGCTCCCTGCATCGACGCATCCTCTATCCACGGATACTTCTTCAAGAGTTCGGCATCCTTGTAGATCTCGACCACATCCGGAACGTATCCGTACCGCTCTCCGGTGATTCCGATGAAATACGGACGGCATCGGTCGATCTCCTCTAGACACGTTCGTACTATGCGACCGAGCGTCCCCTCTTCGTCCGTCAATCCCCACCGCAGATCCACCTCCGTAAACGTGATACCCCTATCGCGACACAACGCACGGATCTCCGGAAAGATCTTCTTCACCAAATGCTCGCGCTCTTCCTGCAGGTCGCGGAATGTTGAGGAGATGAAGACGCGGAGTTCGTTCACGGGGACGGAATTGGGAATGGGGAGTAGAGAAGGTACTAACCAGGCAGATGCTTGACGCACAAGGCCGGGTAGATCCATTGCGCACGTCGCAGACTTGCGGCGTGGTTGAACAGCGGGCGCATGCGATTCGGGATGCCCACCCTACGGACGACCACACGCGTATGATCGAGATGGATGAGAGTTGGTGCCACTACCGTTACGAGCGTCGTTTCCCACGCGCGTTCAAGCAATGCGATTTGCGGACACCGTTTCACTCTCCTCATGTTGGAACCGTCGGCCGTGCCCGCTGGCGGTCAGGAATATCGTTCATCCGTTGATTGAAGATGGATCACCGAGCGTCTGGAGCTGGTCGCCGGATGAATTCACGAAGCTCGTCGATCCGCCGCGCCATCCGGGGTAGGGGGGTCTGATCGTACAGGATATCGAAGGCTCGAAGAGCGGCGGCGGCGTGGTGGCGTCGCTCGGATTCTTCGTCACCAAACTTCCAGAGCCAGTAATGCAGTGGAGCAGCGGCGGCTTCTGTGCCGGCCGCAGTCAGAAGATCACGAAGTCGGTCAACAGCGGCGCTACGGTATCCGTCGACCGCGTCCAGCCGGGCCAGCGCTATCGCGCACTGCTGTTTCGCACCGGAAGCAGACAGGTCACTTGCCAGCGACAGACCCTCCTCTGCACGGTCCCGCGCCAGCTTGGCGATCCAGCGTCGCCAGTCGGAATCGGCTCGCACACCGAGGTGGCGCAACAGAGCCTCTGGAGCGACGGTTGCCTGGTCCAATACATCCAGGAGCACATCGGCGGACCCGGGGAGCCAGTTTGCGACGCCGTGACTGAAACCGATGGCTCGATGCTCGGCCATTGCTCGGTCGAACGACTCGAGCGCCCGTTGATGATCTCCACGCTCGGCGTGCAGGTAGCCGAGGTTGCCGACCGCGATCGCCGCGCCTTGGCGATCACCGATCTCGGTGTAGATCCGTTCGGTTTCCGTCAACAGCTCGTGAGCGCGTTCGAGTTGGCCGAGGCTTCGGTACGTGACGCCCATGCCCCCGGAAGTGAGAGCCATTCCAACAAGGTCTCCCAGCTCAACGCTGATTTTCCGGGCCCGGTCGTACGACTCGAGCGCGAGCGTATACTCGCGTCGGCCGAAGTGGATGTTCCCGATATTCACATCGATCATCAGGCGATCGAGGAGATTCCCGGTGCGCACCATGATCTCGCGGGCCGCCGTCAGATGCTCAAGGGCTTCGTCGTATCTGGACTGTGTCAGGAGCAACTGTCCGAGATGGCTGCTCGCAAGCGCCACGCCCCGCATGTCGCCGAGCTCGCGACACAATTGCGCCTGTTCTTCGAGTTGCTCCAGGGCACGCGCGTGCTCTCCCAGGTACATAAACGTTCCGCCAAGATATCCTACGGTCGCAGCGACACCGCGCGCGTCACCAAGTTCCCGGAACAGAGGTAAGGCACGTTGGAATTGGTCGACGGCGGCTTTGTACTCCCCGACCAGATGTAGGGTCTTTCCGTACGTCCGCCTCGCTTCAGCCTCTTCCGCGCTGTTGCCGGACGCGAGAGCCAGCGCCAGTTGCCTCTCTCTGAGGTCGAGCGCCCCGGCAAGCCGACCGTTGTCGACGAACATGTTGGCCAGTCGCGCCAGCGTCGATGCGTCAGCGCCGTGGATCGATTCGAAGTCATCGAGGCCCCGGCGATACATCACCACTGAATCGAACTCGGGTCCGAGCCATGCCCAGTATTCAAGGACCACATAGCGCGTTTCGTCCTCATACAGGGCATTGAACGTCGATATCTGGGCAAGCGTGTCGGCGAGCTCGTGCACGGCTCCGGCGCTTCGAAGCTGATAGATCACCTCGTGCGCGTGACGGCGATGCACGTCTCGTTTACCCGACATGAACGACAGGAAGTAGCGCGCAACCCGCCCGTGCACGTCGTCCCGACGATAGCGTCGACGCGGTGGGGCGGGATCGGTGTTCGAATGTGTTGAGGTCATAGGGGGTAGCGCAACCGCATGACATTCCACTGGCTACGCGGTCTCCTGTTCGCTGAGCAGATAGCGATCCTCCACCGCGCGACGCAGGTAGGCGTGGAAGAAGTTGAGTACGCCGGCGCTGCGCATCAGATGGTAGTCGAGTGCCATGAGGAACGCAGAGAGATCGAGCCGGCCGAATCGGCGTCCGCTCATTCCATCCAGTGGGGGTTCCAGATTGAGCAGGTCTTGCAACTCACTCTCCGTCAACCCCGCACGCGCCGCCCAGATGTACATCATCGTTTGCTGCACGAGCTCCGGATCGTAGTCAGTCTCCATCCGCTCGAGCACGCGATGGAAAAGATCGTCGAGTCCGGTCGCCGCAAGGAAATAGTCGATCCGCTCATCAAGCTGTTCAAAGACACCAAAGATCCGGAGCTCCTCGAGCACCGTTCGCAGGAATAGCGGATTGCGGCTCTTGTCGTCGCCCACTATGCGCGACAACTGTTCGGGGGAGAGCCTCTTCCGATAGTCGCTCAGGAATCGTTCAATCACCGTTGCCCGCTGCGATTCACTGAGCGGGTGCACCTCGAGCATGGTGAAGTCGCGCTCGCGAAGCGCATTGAGCGATGGTCCCTCGGTCGTGGAAATAACGATGCGAACGTCAGGCGGAATGAACGCCGGCAGCCAGTGCAGTTCGGCAGCATGCCCAGGCAGCTGATTGACGGCATCAATAACGAGAACGAGGGTCCGACCACGTGCGTAGGCAAGCCATGCTGGGAAGTCGCGTTCGATAGAGTCGGCGGTGTCCGGCGGCTCCTGCTGTACATCGTAGAGCGCGCGGATCTCGTTTATCACACGAAGCATCAGCCCAACGTGATCCTGCGCCGAATCGGTTGCTCCCACGTAGTGCTCCACGACGAGTGTCTCCGGATGCAGGTGTCGATGCTCGTGAGCCCAAAAGGCCAGTAGTGCACTCTTGCCGGTACCTGAAGGGGCCATGACGCAGATCGTCTGCGTTCCGGATGCCACCAGCGATTCGAGTTGCTGCACCGTCGACTCATCCGGCACGTACGCCTGCCGCCGCGTACGAGCGAATGCGTCGTGGGCCGCCCGCTCACGTTCCTGTTCGCTCGGCGCAGACTCAACGGGGAACCGCTCATCGATTGTTCGGAGAAGGTCCTCCCGGATCCAATCACCCAGCTCCTCGGCCGAACTGAAGTTCTCACGCACGGGATGACTGCTCGCGCGAATCGCGTCCTTAAGACCAACGAGCTTCGTGCGGCGATCCTCGTCCCCCTCTCGGAACTCCTGCGGACTGGCGCTGGCGGCGCGGAAGTAGAAATGCGCCTCGACGTCATTTGCATCCACCGACAGTGCGCCATGGTGAATCTCCATCTCGGTGATGCTGTCGCCACGGCGGCCTGCATCAGCGAGCCAAGGATAGGTCTCCAGCAGCCGTTCGTCGACGGTGGCGTCGGCCGGGGGAACCCAACCATACCGTTCGCCGAGTATGCCAATGAAGTACGGACGACATCGGTCTATCTCATCGAGGCAGATCGACACCACCGCGCCCCCCTCCGCCTCTTCCTTCGTCAATCCCCAGCGAAGGTCGACTTCGGTAAATGCGACGCCTCGATCGCGACAGACGGCGCGGATCTCGGG
>CAYWXV010000093.1:6539-7844 GCA_964462535.1 uncultured Alphaproteobacteria bacterium | reverse complement strand
AAGCTCCGCAGGTAGGATTCGAACCTACAACCCTCCGGTTACGCTTGTCCCCATGCTTTCGCACGGGAGCGGACTATCTCATCAACTTCTGTGATGAAGTTGCCGGGCGCTGTCGGGATCTTATTGGTATCGGCTCCTCAATCCCTAGTCTCTGCACGTTCCTGACTACTGCGCGCCCCAGTGGCGCGTGCCGTTCGTCAGGCTTCGCTCAGGGTTGCCGTGCCGGCGACGAAGCCGGTGTAGGGTTCCCTGAATTCACCCAGTTTTTCAGCCACAGTCACCTGTGGGAGCTGCAACAAGTTTGCGTGATCTTCACGATGACAGTTTGCGCACAGCGGGCCGTACGAGGACGATCCTGATATGTACGCTTGTCTGACAGTGTGAAAGAACGCGCAGCGCTTTACAGCCGGATGCTCCACCATTGAGCTACTGCGGAATGGCAATAGGGAGACAAATATAGAGCCATCTTCCCTCGATTGGCAAACAGAAAGTGTCTCAGGTGATCTTTTGTGCGGCCACCACCACCGTCTCGAATCGACGCGTCACTTCCCCACCCATTTCCTCGATCACCATCGCGATCTCGCGGAAGAACTCCGTCTTGTTCGGCTCGGGGAGAGCGCGATGATCGGAGTAGGTATCCAACAGCTTCAGATAGTCGCCGCCGGACGAGGTCTTCTCCCACCAGCAACTACCTTCTACTACCGTTCCGAACCTCGGCGATGCGTTGAGCAGCTCACGATGGTACCCGACCCTGTCCGGCATGGACGGCCGAATCTCGCCGGGCCGGGGGGGTGGGAAGTGTCGCGCGTAGATCGGTTCAGTGGCCTGATAGAAGGGTGTTTCCTCCGAGCGGTCCAGACTCCACACAAGCGCGATCGAACCGCCGGGCGTCAACGCAGCGTCCGCGCGCCTGAGACCCTCGACAGCATCCACCCAGTGAAACGCTTGTGCGGAAAGAACCAGGTCGAACGCCTCTTCCTCAACATTCCAATCTTCGAACCTCGTCACCTCAACGCGCACATCCGGCAAGTCGCGACAGTTCGCTCGGGCGATCCGAGCGAGTGACGGTCCAGGCTCAAGGGCGACGATGGAGTATCCCCGCCGCGCGAAAGGGATGGTGATCTGTCCCGTCCCGCACCCGACCTCCAGAATTCTCCCGCCAGAGCGAATGCCGCTCATTTCCACAACGCTATCGATGACGCGTTCCGGGTATCCGGGACGGACTTCGTCGTACAGGTCTGCTGCTTCATCGAAGGGTGTCATCGGGGTTAGATGTCCGCTTGCGCGGACGTTAGATGCTTCGCG
>CAYWXV010000093.1:0-6439 GCA_964462535.1 uncultured Alphaproteobacteria bacterium | reverse complement strand
GATGCTTCGCGTTGGATGCTTCGCGTTAGAAGACCCGGCGTTATTTCTTGCTCCCCCTCTCTCAGCATCGAGAGAGGGGGCTGGGGGGTGAGAGCCAGACGATAGATGCTTCGCGCGGGAATGGGTTCGGGGTTGGAGGGGGGTGGGATGAAATGCGGGACCAGTCTTCGAATCCGGCCCCCTCTCCCTTTGGGAGAGGGCGGGGGGTGAGGGCACAGGCTGCCACACCAAGTACGGTCGCGCCTCGGCCCCCAGTAGTGCGATCCGGCAAGTTCGTCTCCAGACGCCCACGCTACTCACCGCTAGCCAATACCGGTCCAGAGTCAATTCTCAACGAACCCCACCCACGATTTCCTGACACCTCTGCCGCGCATAATCGCGCGCAGAAAACGGGACAACGCCTGGCTCGGGCGCAATGATGAAGGGGTCTTCGCCGAACATCAGATAGCTCTTCAACAGTTCGTCGGCGGTGACGCCGGGACGAAAGGCGGAGTGTAGATATTCATCGACAATCTTTTTCGCCCGTGCCGTGGCCTCCTCAAGTGTCGCGAACTCCCCTGCCGAACGACGATGCTCCTCGTCCATGTAATGGTAGTTGTCGTCGATATAGAGCAGGTATGGCATGAAGAGGGTTACTACGACGTGCCGCGCCGCCCTTCGTGTACGAACTCAACGATTTCGTCTCTGGTCAATCCGAGATCGACACTCTCGACGTCAAGCGGTGATGCGGGAGGTTCCTCCACTCGAAGAACGAAGACGGTTCCATCTCTTCTCCTGGGCCTGACTGCCCCCTCTACTCGCGCCTGATCCAGAAGCTAGGCCAGGTGCTGTCCGGCGTGCGAGTACGTGTACATTTTCATTATTCGACCTCGAGGACAGGTATTTCGGCTTCCCTGCCGCGTGGACCAAACCGCTGTCGAGCGAGAGGAGCGGCACGCGGTGGGTCCTGGCACATCCGATCATATATGCATCGTAGGCATAGAAACCGAGGGACGACGCGATCTCCAACGTGAGTTCAAGCGAGACGTCGACGAGCCGTAGGGGGATTCGCTTGTAAACCTGGACAGCCGCCAGCGCCTGGGACAGTGTGATACGCCGACTTGTTCATATGTACAAGTCGGCGCATTCGCTACCTCAAGAATCACGTATCACCTTACCGTTCCGGCAACGCTGGACCAGCCAGACAACGAATAACCACCCCTACTCCATGTCCATCGGGTTGAAGTCCCGTCCGGACTGTGGTGCGCGGTCACGGCGGCGCTTGTCCTGGGCGCCGAAGGTGTAGCTGGCCGTGAACGTGATCTGCCGCGATCCCCACCGACGTGTGATGTCCTGCGTGAAGCGGTCGGTCTCCCGCACGATGCTGAACTTCATGGTGTTGAACAGGTCGCTTCCTCGAATCCCCAGTCGAAGCTGGTTGTTGAGGAGCTTCTTCTGCACCGCCAGGTCGGTCATGGTGAAGGCGTCGATCTGCCCTCCTGGAATCTGGATAGGGGCACGATAGAACCAGGTGGCCTGCACGTCAAATCCCTCAGGCAATTCCATCGAGGCGTTGAAGCGAGTCGACCAGCTGATGTCGTCCATCTTGAAGTCGTCCTCCAGGTTGGTCCCGTCGGTGACGTAACGATAGAGACTCACGCTTCCAAATGCACTCAACCCACCCGTTCGCATCGTCGCAACAACGTCGGCACCGGACGAGCTTCCGTCACTGTAATTCTCCCACGTGAGCGTTGTAATACCGTTCGAATCGATCCGCTCGTAGCGGTTGATCGCGTCCGTCGTGCGTCGGTAATAGGGATTCACCGTGACAATCCCCAGCGGATGGAACCATGTCGCCGATGCTTCATAGGCGTCGGTGTATTCCGGCTTCAGATTTGGATTTCCCTGACGGAGGAACAGCGGATCGTCGAACGATGGGAAAGGATTGAGGGTGCCGACGCTCGGTCGCTGCACCCGCCGGCTGTAACTCGCTTTCAACTGGATTTCGTCGGATGGTTTCCATGTGACGAATCCACTCGGGAAGAGACTGAAGTAGTCGTTGTCGAATGCCTGATGTGACGTCTTGGCATCGAATGTGGTCAACGCCTGCTCGACACGGAGACCACCCTGAATACCAACATCTCCGAACTGGTGATTGTAGTTGAAGTAGGCTGCGTGGACGGCACGATCATATCCAAATTCATTGTTGACAGCCGAGTCAGGACGGAATTCGCCGGGACCGTAGTCGAATGACTCGGAGTAGACCGTGCCATCCAGTTTGATCACCTCACCCTTGTATCCGGCCTCCAATCGCCCATCCTCGCCAATCGGAACGGTGTAGTCGACCTGTCCGCTCCCGTTCTTCCGCTTGTCGTCGTTCTGCGTGACCTGGCGTGACGGCATCGAGTCGGCGACCTCGCCCGTACTCGTCAGGTCACGCTCGATGTAGCTCCCGTCGTTGAGACTGTTATCGATCCCATACCGCGCCTCTACGGTCAGTTCGTGCTTGGCTGTTTCCTTCGTCCACTTGTACGAGAGGCGATAATCCATATTCGAATTATCCCCGGTGGTCGAGGTCGGTCGATCGTAGTGGCGGGGTGTCGCGCCACCGACGATGCTATCGACGTACACACCGCGATTGGAGGACGTATTGTCTCCCACGGTATAGAAGCCGGTGAATGAGAGCGAGTTCTGTTCGTCAAGCTGATAGTCGACAGTGCCATTCAGGACGTGACCCGTGTTCCTGTTCCGTCCCGCATCGATTTCCGTGACGATATTCTGAGGCGTCAGAAAGAGATTTCTGTGCGAGCGATTTCCCTCGATATCCCGCGTGTTGATATTCAAACCATAATTGGCGAAAATGCTCCAGGGGCCTTCACCCCAACCGATATTCCCGCCAATACCATAATTATCGTTCGTCCCCACACTCATGTTTACACCACCGGAGAGACCGCGATCTCCATCCTTGCCGGTCTTCAGAACGATATTGATAATGCCACTCACACCGTCCGGATCATACTTCGCAGATGGATTTGGAATCACCTCGACGCGATCGATAGCACTTGCGGGAAGGGATCGAAGGAAGCCGGCAAGCTGATCGCCCGAAAGCATCGACGGACGTCCATTGATCAGAACCACAACGTTCTGGTTCCCTCGCAGGCTGACCTTGCCGTCGATGTCGACTTCAATCGTCGGAATGTTGCGTAGGACGTCGGTGGCAGTTCCCCCTTGTGCAGTCAGGATGTCCGCAGCCTTGTACGTGGTGCGATCGGCCTCGACCGTCATGAACTCACGGCGCGCGGTGACGCTTACCTGTCCACTTGACGCGGCGGGGGTCAGCTCGATCCTCCCCAGATCGGCCTTCGATGCCCCTTCGCCGACCGTAACATCAATGAAACGGATCGTGAAGCCGACATAGCTGATGCGTGCGAAGTACGATCCGGCACGGACGCCATTGATCGTGAAGCTCCCGTCCTTCTCGGTGAGAATCCCGGTCGCAAGGGTCGAATCGCGTGTGTATCGAAGCGTGACCGTGGCGCGTGCGAGAGGTTCTCCGGTCGATCCGTCGACAATCAGACCACTGACGATCCCTTGCGGCATCTGAAAACGTGGTTGAGCGTGAGCGGAGGTCAGAATCAGAAGAAAGAGGGCAAAAAGGGCCCCCCCGATGCGCACAAGGCGTAGCGTGGAATGCATAATCGACGTGTGTTGGTCAGAATGCCGGTTTTGAAGTAGCCGGCTCGATGGAAGAGGGCGTAGTACCGAAGAACATGGACCCAGGTTGCACGCCCGCCCCTCTACTCGAAATCGTCATCCTCCATCTCACGATTCCGCTCGTCCCGATTTCGTTCCTTCTGTTTGACGGAGCCGAAGATATAGTTGACGGAGAGAACGACACGACGGGCGTCAAACGACCGTGTTGACTCATCATAGTACAGGTCGGTCGTTCGCGTAACGGAGAAACCATGCTGCCCAAGGATGTCGCTCGCCCGAAGCCCGATGCGAATCTGATCATCCATCAACGCCACACGCACAGAAGCATCCAGATTCTTCATCGCCTCCATCGTCCCCCCGGCGATGTTTCGTGGCGCTCTGTAGAACCACGACGCCTGCGCGTCCATCCAGTCTGTGATCTTCCACGTGGCGTTTAGGCGCGTTGACCAGGTGAGATCACTCGAACTCTGATCGGTCTCCAGATTGCTCCCGTCCGTCTGGTAGCGGTAGAGATTCCCATTCGCCGTCAACTGGACCGGACCGACCTTTGCCGTCCCTATCATCTCACCGCCAAACGACTCCGTGCTGGCGAAGTTGTCCGATGTGAAGTACGTGATCCCGTCCGGATCGAGCCGTTCGTACCGCTCGATGACGTCGGTCGTCCGGCGGAAGTATGGCGTCAGCGTGAGAATCCCGACAGGATGATACCAGGTGGTCGATACCTCGTAGGCGTCGATGTACTCCGGCTTCAAGTTCGGATTGCCGACACGTCTGAACAGGGGGTCGTTGAAGCTCGGGAACGGATTGAGCTCTCGCGTCCGCGGACGGTTGACACGACGACTGTAACTCGCCTTGAATTGCAGATCATCCTGTGGCTTCCATGTGACAAATCCGCTCGGGAAGAGACTGAAGTAATCGTTGCCGAATGACTCGCTCGTGGTCTTTGCATCGAACGTTGTCAACGCCTGCTCGGCACGAAGACCAACCTGTACACCGAAGTCGCCGAACTGTCGACCGTAGTTGGCATAGAGAGCGTGAATCGTCCGGTCGTAGGTGTACGAATTGTTCACCCCTGAGTCGGGACGGAACTCACCGGCGCCGTAATCGAACGTCTCGGAGTAGATGGATCCGTCAAGCCGCAGCGCCTCTCCCTTGTAGCCGGTCTCCAATCGACCCCCATCCTCGAACGGGCGGGTGTAGTCAATCTGTCCCGTGACTGTCTGCCGGTCGTCCTGGTCACGTGTGTTCTGAAGTCCAGGGACGGTATCAATGATTGCGCCGGAGGGGAGGCCGATCTCGTCGCGGTAGTCAGTCAGGTCTTCGTCGTTGTTGGTCGAGTATCGGACTTCGGTCGAGAGGTCCTCGCGGCTGCCAGCATCGGTCCAATGGTAGAAGAGGCGGCTGTCGATGTCGTGGTCTGTGCCGTCGCCGGAGTTCGAGCGGATGCGGAGGCTTACTGGAGCACGGAGGGAGTCAAGGTCGGTGTAGACGCTGGTGCCATTATTCTTGCCATCGCGAAGACCGACCGAAGCAGATGCCCCAACAGTCGATGACTCTGTGATCCGATACTCCAGGTTGAGACCGGCGTTATTCCCCGTTCCTCGTCGTCGTCCGTCGTCCACATCGGTCAGGTACGTCGTTCCCGATGGAAGGTAGTTCTCTCGATAGCGGCTGCTCGAGAAGTTCCTCGAGTTTATGCCCAGCCCATACGTGCCGATGAGGGTCAGTGGTCCTGATGTCCAGGCGAGGTTCAATCCGGCGTTATAGTTGTCCTGTGTTCCGATACCAAGATTGACGCCACCAGAAATACCTTCGCTCCCATCGCCCTTCTTCCGAACAATGTTGATGATGCCGCTGACGCCATCGGGATCGAACTTCGCCGACGGATTCGGAATCACCTCTACGCGGTCGATGGCTCCAGCCGGTAACGTCTGCAGATAGAGTGTCAGCTGATCACCGCTGAGAATAGAGGGGCGTCCATCGATGAGAACCACGACGTTCTCGTTACCGCGAAGACTCACCTTCCCCTCCTGGTCTACCTCAATCGAGGGGATGTTCTTCAAGACGTCAGTTGCATCGCCCCCCTGTGCGGCAAGGATGTCGTCGGCCCGATACGTAGTCCGGTCGATTTCCGCCGTCATGAATTCACGCTGAGCTGTGACGTTCACGGTTCCACTTGAAGGAGCTTGCGTCAGCATGATGTTCCCAAGATCGATCGTCGATCCCCCCCCGGGGCGCATGGCGAGATCATCGATGAAACGGATCAGGTATCCGACAAAGCTGACGCGGGCGAAATAGCGCCCGGGGCGGAGACCCTCGATAGTGAACCGACCGTCGACGCCGCAGATGGCTCCCGTCACAAGCGACGAATCTGATTTGCGGCGAATAGTGACCGTCGCGCGGGGGAGAGGTTCACCCTTCACCGACTCCACCACAGTCCCCGTCAATGTGACCAATGGCATATCGCCGTTGCCACGATCGCCACGTGGGCCGCGACCCTGTTGTGCAGACAGGGTGGTACAGGCGAGTATCAGAATCAGCAGGGGAGCAGGTGCGAATCGCATCGGGTGAGGGACCATTGTCGAATCTATGTATGAGCTATGTGTTCGGATTTCGAGACCGGATCGTGAGATCCGTTCCCCGCGAGCGGGGAGTGTGGATTGCTGTCAGTTGTCAGATGTCCGTTGTGCGACTTGGAACGTCCCTCGGCACGGAATCCTTCATATTTCATATCTCATCTTTCATC
>CAYWXV010000092.1:0-8197 GCA_964462535.1 uncultured Alphaproteobacteria bacterium | reverse complement strand
TGTCCGGTGCGCCATTGCGAATACCATCAAGGAAACGCAAGCGGGGAATGGTTGCTCGCATTGGTCGAGAATGGAGAGACCTGTACCCGGAGCGTAACGGGATCGCGATGGCTAACGTATCACTGCTTCATATTATGTCATGCACGCGGGATCCACATTTACATCGGTAATAGCCATCGTGGTATTGGCGACGTCCTCGCAAATCCTAGTTGCACAGGCGAGCGATAGCCTTCGAGTCGTCGGGCCATTTGTCGACACTTTTTACGTTGAATCCTCGTGTGCGTCTGTGGCACCTTGGTCACTCCGAGACTATGTCGGATCGCTCATTCGTTACATCGAGGTTGTAGATACCTTCATGTATCCTTCTGACCAGCGTTGGAATGCCGACGGGACGCCGAGGCACCGGCATCTTGACTCGGTCGAGGCGTATGTGCTTGCGTGGAAAACAGAGGATGTGGAGGTTGGATCCAGAACAGCGAAGCGCAACGATAGCTCGCACCTCTGGAATGTCGGTGCAAGTGTTAGAGTGCTATGTGTTGCTGTCATTGCCTACTTCGACGTCGATTCAAACCGCAAAGAATGGTGCTTGGTGAACGCCCAGGTATTCGACAATCGCGACGTGATCGAAGAAGATCATGATAATCCTGTCGTGCCCGCTATCAAAGCCCCCTACTTCTTTGGGGGAATTAGTGACATCGTGGTTCGGGCAAGCAGACCCACGTACGAGGATCTTCTGGCTTGGATAGGTGCGCCACAATTTGAGGCGAGCGAGGTTCCGGGGCGGATGGACGGAGGGGCACGAGACGGGTTTTTCTCGTTGGAGTCATATCGAAGCGTGAGTACCAGTGCTGTCTTTGGTGACAGCTATTTGCTACGTACGTACCGGGATGGCAATATATGCTCTGGTAGTTGGCTCACGCTAACGGGAAGCCGGCCACCGGTTGTGCCAGGTTGGATTGTGCAGTGATCCTGTTATCCACTCGGCGTATGCTCAAAACAGTTGGGGATGCGGTGGTGTAGGCCCGTCAATGCCTCGGCATTGCGGCTGCGATGCGTGTTCTTGTCATCTGTCTGTCTGCACCTTGTGTATGTTGGAGTCAGCAAGGAGCATCCACATTGGCGGACGTGCCATTTGCCAGAACGTATTCCGTGGATTCATCGTGTTTGGAACAGATGCCACCGGGCTTTGATGAGTATCTGGTGTCCGTCATCCGGCGAATCGAGGTCAGCGATACGTTTTCTCTTCCTCCCAACAAACGTTTGGATTCAAACGACACGCCACGGCATCGTCGGATAGATTCAGTGACGATATTGATTTTGACGTGGAAACGCGGCTGGTTCATAAACGCGACAAGATTTCGAGATCACAGGGATTCTACCTACTACTTTGATACTCTCCGCGCCAGGACCCTTGGATGTCTGTTGGCGCTCTCGTACGTAAACGAAGAGACCGAGAATCGTGAGTGGATTTTGTACGCCGACAAGGCAGGTGCGTATCGAGATGACATCGACGACAGTTCACGTCCAGCAAGATTGTCGGACCTCACGCCAAGAGAGCGTGGGCTCGCAACTGACCGATCGATCATTCTGACAGAACGACCGACACGAGGCGATATCCTGGACTGGATTCGCTTGTCTGGCATGATTCTACAATCTGACTCAGAGACTATCCGTTGGTCCCAATATGGTTATTTCTCAATGGAATCTTATCGTAGAGACAGTTGGCCTGTTGTTGGTTTTAATGAGGTAACATATGAGTCTGGAGGATTGTGTGCTGAGGCATGGTTGCGCATCACGGGCGAACCACCACCCAACGTTCAGGGTTGGAAAGTCTATTGAGCTGTTTCCGCTACTTGGGCTAGTGCCAAGTGCCGTCATGCGTGTTTGAATAAGAGACGTGTATGATGCTTCGCCAGCGTACGTTGTGAAATCGGATGGCTGAAATACATGGCCCGGCCGCCTCCGTAGACGACCGGGCGGGGTTGGCGCCGTGACCCGGTGTGCGTGCCCGGGGCTCTCTCTACCGCGCGTTCCCAATCCTCGACTTCTCTCTCGTCTATTTCACCACCTTGATATCGCGTTCCCCCATTCTGTCGCGGAGGCGGACGATGTAGAATCCGTGTGGAAGTGAACCAGTGTCGAACGCGAGCGTGTGATGGCCCGGCTGGCTCATTTCGTTGGCCGCGATCGTCATGACAGTATTCCCCATCACGTCGATCAGCGTGATGTCGATCTTCCCGGGGAGGAACGTTTGGTACTGCAGCGTCGCGTGATCAGTAAGAATCGATGGATAGACCACCACTGCTCCGACGGACGATTCCGATCGATCGACGCCGAGCGTCAATCCCGATTCCACGCGGACGACGGCGACGTCGGTCTGGTTGTCGGAGTCGTAGTTCGTGCCGACGATGATCTTGCCGTTCTTCTGCGCGTCGATTTTCGCGTGTCCCCACGCGCCGCCTCCGAACGTCGAGATTGCCACACCGTTGTTTCCGAACGAGTTATCGAGCGCGCCGTTCTGATCCAGTCTGACGAGCATGCTCTTGCTCTCCAGATTCCACTGCCCCGCCAGGTGCCCACTCGAACCACCCGCCACGATCTTCCCATCCTCCTGTATCGCCAGCGAGCTGAGGTATTCGTCCCATCCGGCGTTGAACACCTTCACGAATTTCCCACCTGAGGCGAATGATTGATCGAGTGTTCCGTCGGTGTTGAACCGCATGATCGACGGAATAAAGCTTCCCCCTGCCTGACCCCATCCAGCCGTAATGATCTTTCCGTCGTTCTGAAGTCTGATCACATATGCACCGTCGTACCCCGAAGAGACGTTGACGATCGTGGTGCCGTTCGATCCAAATGAGTTGTCGAGGGTTCCATCCGTGTTCAGTCGTAGGAGGAATGTATTCGTGGCGCTGCCGCTTGTCGTTCGTCCAGTGACCAGGATTTTCCCGTCCGCCTGGATGGCGATTCCGTCTCCATCTTCGTTGGTGCCGTAGGCGAAGAGTACTGAGCCTCCGCTGCCAAAACTCTGGTCCATCGTGCCGTCGCTGTTGTAGCGTAGCACCACGCCCTGATAGATGCTTCCATCGAAAGCATATCCGGTGGCGACGATCTTCCCGTCGGACTGGACCGCGACGCCGAACGCTCCGTCGTCGTCGTTCCCATATTCGGTGATCACGACTCCACTGTTCCCGAACGAATTGTCCATTGTGCCATCGGCGTTGAACCGCATGGCAGCAATCGAAAACTTGTTCCCCTCGATGCGCTCACCCACGACGACGTATTTGCCATCGGGTTGAAGTGCAAGCCGGTTTCCACGAACGTTCGCGCCGACCATTGAAATCGTGGACGATCCCATCATTCCAAATGTGGAGTCGGGCCTTCCGTCGGGAGTGAAGCGCGCGATCAACGCGTTCGCGTTCGCACCATCGTAGCTCTGTCCTGTGGCGATGATTCGATTCTCGGGATCGACGGCCAGGTCATAGATCCAGTCAATTCCCTTCCCGGTCACGGACTTAGCGAATCCGGACGTACCCCAGTTGCTGTCGAACACTCCATTAGAGTCGCATCGTCCTGCCGAGAAACCGTGTCCGCCAGGTGCTTCCAGGTTGGTGGCGAAGACGATAGTCCCGTCGGGACGGAGATCGAACGCGCTGCACTCGTCCTTTCCCGACGTTGGATCCATTGTGAGGTAGCCGTGGTCGGCGAACGCAGTATCCGGAGCACCGTCAGGGGTATACCGAGCGAGGAATACCTTGGTGTCGCCGGAAGCGATCCCCTGCATGGATCCCGCAAACAGTATTCGCCCGTCCCCAAGAAGGCGCCCCCAGGAAATCTCCACCCAATGTCCCTCCGGTTCGACGTACAGAATCCCCTGATCGGCGAACGCTGCGTCAAGCTCCCCTTGCGACGTGAGCCGAGCTATGTAATCAGGATAATCGGAGCCACGTGCAACGGTTCCTGAAATCAGAACACCCCCGTCTGGTAACATCCCCACAATGTTGACACCATACAGCGCTCCTCGCATATCAACGATGTTGGTCCCATCGCCGCTGAACGTGTCGTCGAGAGTTCCATCGACGTCGTATTGGGCGAGGGCCAGATTGTATTGCGTCCCGTTGTGCGCAAGGCCCAGAGCGAGAATCCGTCCGTCGGGTAGGATCCTCAAGCTCCGTACGACAGCACTCTGATCAATTGGCGTGCGGACAATGCCGCCCGTTCCGAATCCGGTGTCAGGACTCCCATCCGGGTTCAGACGAACAAGGCCGAACTGATATGTCGATCCCACCTGCGTGTAACCCCCAATGACGATTCTTCCGTCTGCCTGAATGACCACTGACGTTGCGAAATCGTATGCCGTCCCGATCGCGATGTGGACGTGGCCGCTCGTCCCGAACGACTCATCGATTGTGCCATTCGCGTTCCAGCGTGTCGCGACGTAGTCGTAGCCGGTGTTATCCATGGTTGTGGCGCCAGCGACTATCAGTTTTCCGTCCGGCTGGAAGGCGGACCCTCCCGCCACGTAGTTTCCGGTGCCGTACATCACCTGGGTCGAGCCATTCTGTCCAAACGTCTCGTCGATCGATCCATTCTGAAGGAACCGCGCCGCGCTCGGACCCTGCATCGTGGTGTACGACCAACCGAGCATTCTTGTGCCTGCGATTACGACTCTTCCTTCGTCGTCAACGAGAATCCTGTTGGCGACGTCGGTCCCCGTTCCGGCGTTGACCCGCCCGATCCCGTTCGTGCCGAACGACGGATCCAACGATCCCGGTTGTGCAAGCAATCTCCCGCACGAGAGCACGAGCAGGAGAAGTAGAGTGGTATACCTGTTCATAACTGGAAAATGGATGTAGGAGAGTGTCGCCTGCGTGACCGTCATTCGCCATTGTTCACAGGTGGCGCAGCAAGCGTGGTGGGACTCCCGCAGTAGGGACAATAGTTGGCGATCAGATGGTCATTTATCCGCCCACATACGCTGCACCTCTGCTTCAACGCATCGCCGCAGCCGATGCAGTACAGGTCGCCGGCAATCGCGATGGTGCCGCATCGCCGGCACCGGACATGAGTGGTTGGAGCAAGATTGTCGATCGTCGTCGCCATCACGTGCAGTGGAAATCCGCAAGCCCTATGCGTGAGCATCACTGTGCCGGATAACATACAGGGGGGTGGTGTGGGTTGGGGGCGATTGTGGTAAAGGTTGCGGTGGGTCGCCCCTTCAACGCTATTTTCTGTTTCTCGCGACTCCCTCTCACCCTCGTTTTCTAATGACTGCCACAATCGATCCCCTCGTTCAACTCGCGAATCACGGATTTCTCCCCTTCGCCGGGCGGGAGCCCGAGCTGGCCCAAATCAGAGAATTCTGCGGGGGGCTTGATGACGCCGAGGGACTTTGTATCGCTCTGGTTACCGGTGAGGCGGGAATCGGGAAAAGTCGTCTGTTCGAGGAGGCGTTGCCTGGAATCGTGCAGGACGGGGCGTGTATTGTCCGCGCGCGGCTCCACGAAGACACCGCCGGCGAACTCATCCCTATGCTGGCAGACTCGATCTGGAGGTCGCAGACCACGCGCACCATCGTCAAGAAAGAACCCGAGCGGTCACTCGTTCCCGTCTTGCAATCAATACGGCGTCTTGTTCGACTGCGACGTGTCGTAGTGGTGATTGAAGATGCTCATCTGTTGACAGGGGAGGGGCTTGAGGGATTCTCTGCTCTGGCAACTGGTCTTGCCGACGAGCCGGTCGGCATGCTTCTCTCCTCACGCCCCGGCACGCATGAAATCCGGGGTATCGTCGAGCGATACGTTGCGCTGGACATGAACTTGGTGGGATTGAACGAGGAGGAGATTGAGAGCTTGTGGCACAAGCTCTTCGGGGTCATTGACATCGACGGATCGCTCATCCGCCGACTGATCCACAAGACGGTCGGAAATCCTCTGGCGATACGGATGGCCCTCCGAACCGGCGTCCGCGCCGATCGAGGTTCCCCAAACGCGAGCGTCGTCGATCTCCATCTGGATCGCGCGAGGCTCGATCGGGCACTCGATTCCTCCACACGTCTGTTGACCGACGGGTTGATCGCCCATCTGGACGAGAAGGAACGCGAATGGGCCGCCCGGATTGCTCCGCTTGGGGAGATTGTCTCCGTCGAGGCGGCCTCCATCGTGCTGCGTACAAGTCCCGACGCTCTTGCGCGCCTAATCAACAAGGGGATTCTCGCCCACTCCCCCACTATCCCAACTCCTCTTGGATCTCCTGGCACTTCCCAATCGCTTCCCCTCCTCTTCACCCACTCGCTTCTCCATCGACATTTCCTCGGACTCTCCAGACTCGACATCGATCCATTCTGGCAGGTCCTGGCTAACGGTGCTCCACTCTACACCACGCTTCCATTCAAACGTTTCGGAGCGACAGGCCGCAGTTCGACCGTGGATGTCGATGTCCTTCTCCGTGGCGTCACGCAATACGTGACGATCATCGACAGGATGATAGGAACGTTCAATGCCGCAGAGGGCCGGGCTCTCCACTCCGCATTCGATGCAACCATTGCCGACCACACCGCAACGGTTACGGGGGCGCCACGACTGGAACTGGAGCTGAATCTCCGTTACCTCCGGCTCCTCGTCTACAATTATTATCCCTATGCAAGAAAGGACCGCCACGATGAGAAATACCTCCACCTCATCGAAGATTTCCTCTCCCTGGCCCTGTCCGATCTTCCCGAGAAACTCCTCCACTTCCGTATTCGAGCGCTGACAGGTCGACTCCTCTATGGCGCTGTCGTCGACAATGCGTTCGATCTCGCGATATGGAACATGATCGAGCAGGTGGCGACCGATCATCCCGATCTGATGATAACGTCAGCCTACGTCGATACGCTGGCAGGAGTCCTGTTCGAAATCGATCGGATCGTCGGCAATATGTCGGGAACGTGGAGTTGGACCCAGGATATCAACACGGTATTCGATGACGTTGTACACCGCGTCAATACCGTGTTGTCGCTCGATGACGCCAAGCGCGAGAGCATCGTCGACGACTTGTGCGCTCGTGTCTATCCTCAATTGATGCTTCTGTACCGGGACGACCTGGAATACCAGCGATCACAACAACTCTATGCTTTCGTTCTCCGGAATGGAAATCGAAACGATCTTCGTACCCATGCAAGTCTGGCTTCGTTCGGCGTCGAGACACAGGACGTTGAAAGCGTGATTCCTCTGATCCGGGAGTATCTGCAGAAGCGGAGAGAGAGTCCGAGATTGAGGGTTCAAATGATTCAGTACGTGGAGTGGTTCACGATTCTGACGCTGATCAATACACCTCTGGAAGGTATTCTGGTCGAGTATGAGAAACTGAAGCTGGAGGTGGAAGGGAAGATTCACGAAATGGAGGAGCAGTATTTCCTGTACACGCTCAAGCACCAGGGTGCTCTCCGTTGCGACGAGCGGTGGATCGAGACGTTTTCCCGAATGATTCCGGACGGTTCCGACGCGCCGAAACTCTTCTTCAACGAATTCCATTGTCTGCTGGCGCTTGGAACGGTGAGCGAAGGCATCGGAATGCTGAGGGAATTCCTGTCCGACTGTGTCGAGTCGGGGCGTCCATCCTTCGTCAGCATCGACGAGCAGGGGGGACCGGTGGAGGCTCTTGCATACGCGCTATTCGGATTGAGGAAGGAATCGGAAGATGAATTGGAGTCGGGGGTTCGATCATTCCTGCGCGACCAATTCCTCCGATTCAGTTCCAGTATCGATCTCATCACCATCCTGGGACTTCTCGCGCTGGACGAAGATCAGGGCGCCGGTCGAGTATACGCCGCGCTCCGTTCCGACGCGCGCTTCGCGATGTTCCGTATGATGGAGTGGCTGATCGTCACGCGTCGAATAGTGCTCGTCCGCTTTTTCACCACGAACTTCTCCCGCTTCTTCCAGACGTCGGAGCGCGAGCAATGGACTAAACGGATAGGCGTCGCTCTGGAACGACAGAGCGAGCGGATGGGAACCAGCGCAGGAGAAATGGCCCGGAAGACGATAGTGACAGTGGTGGAGCGGATCGGCTATCAACGTCCCGAACAGACGGAACCGACCGGCATCAAGGGGCCGCGACTGAAGCAACTCCTTGGCGCGATGGTCTTGAACGCCATTCTCCCAAGACCATTGGATCGAGGTGAATTCTTCTCGATCGTGGCCGAGCCGGGCGCCGA
>CAYWXV010000091.1:7419-8485 GCA_964462535.1 uncultured Alphaproteobacteria bacterium | reverse complement strand
GATCAAGGATCAAGGGCAAGGATGAAGGATCAAGGGCAAGGATGAAGGATCAAGGGCAAGGATGAAGGATCATGGATCAAGGATCATGGATCAAGGATCATGGATCAAGGATCAAGGGCATGGAGCGAGGATCATGGATGAACGGCTAGGGTCAAGTGTAAGCACGGACGGCCATGTTGGCGCAGAGGCGCGCGACTTGTTCCCTCTCCCTTTGGAAGAGGGTTAGGGTGAGGGGTGCATGCTCGAGACCACCTCACACCCGGTGGTCGCATGCATACCATCGACGCACTGGAGACCATCTCCCGCCTGAATACCGTATTGGATCTACGTGGCTTATGTAAGACGTACGCATGTTCGTCGATCTCGCTGGATTCTGCCGCGCGGCGGGATTTCCCTCAAAAATTCCACACAACAGTCGATTTTCGGGAATAGGTGAGCGAATGCTCACCCATGTGATCTCGACATGCCGAAATTGTCGTCCAACCTGGTTCGCCCGGAATAGTGCCATCGCCCATGCGAGGTATGTCGCATCCTGGCGGATGACGAGAGGTCCGCCGACAATTGGATAGCTCAATTCCGCGTGTGTTCTTCCTGGAGCCGGTCGTGCCAACTTCTCCACTCTGCCGCCTCACTCAAGCCACTCTCTCCATCATTGTTGAAGGCCGAAACATAGAACGCATACGGTCCCGATGCGGGAAGAGGGAGATGGATTTCGGTGGCGGTTGATTTACCCACGATCTCCAGTCCAAGCGTGTCATTACTTGACGGTCTCGCAATGTAGACGGTATAGCCGGTTGGGGCGGGGCCCGTTAATGGGGCCCTCCACAACACGAGAATCGACGCACCGTTCCTCCCGCTGAACGGGACGACTTCGGCGGTGACGATGGTTGGTGGATTCGGGTTGGCGGCATAGGAGGTTGTGGACAGGGCGATCAAGAGCATCGCGAGGAAGACCGAACCACGATAATGGACGCGCGGGGTGTCGTGGCAAACTCTTGGAGCAAGAGAGATTGTTGGCATTGTTGGAAGCACACAACGGGATGCGAAGAAGGCCGAGCAGGTCTCT
>CAYWXV010000091.1:0-7319 GCA_964462535.1 uncultured Alphaproteobacteria bacterium | reverse complement strand
GACACGGTCAACATTTGCTCATCCCCCCGGGTACCCTGATCCGCCTGATTATCTGGCTCGTCTTGTGCCGAAGCGCCATGCATACACGCGCCGTTTATGGAGGCGCGACACCACATCGTCCGGCGTGCAAAACTGCGCACGCGACCGACTGGCGTCCCCGCTTCCCTACCTGCTTTCCCCCGCGACCACGGTGAACTCGACACGACGATTCAAGCGGCGCCCTTCGGGAGTGTCATTCGTCGAGGTCGGCCGCGTGGAGCCGTAGCCCTCCGATTGTAGGCGATCGGCGTCGATTCCGCGGGCGAGCAGGTATTCTACGACGGCACGACTCCGGTCTCGTGACAACCGAAGGTTATCCGACTCGGCCCCCACGTTGTCAGTGTGTCCAGATATGCTGATACGCAGGCCGCTGTTCTCCTCCATCATCGCCGCAACCCTGTTGAGTTCCGGAAACGAGAGGGGCGAGATGTCTGCGCTCCCCGACTCGAAGAAAACGTTATTGAGACGGACGGTCTCCCCAACCACTATCGGAATTAGATACAGATCTCGTCTCTCCTCCCGATATCGCTTCAGGTCCGACAGGTCCAGACTGTCACCCAGTGCATAGTACCCAGGTGCTTCGGCCCTCACGCCATACCGCCCACCGGTAGGGAGAGCGATCGAGTATCCCTCATCCTGCAACGCGGTCGCCCAACCGATCTCGCGACCGTCGGAAAGCTGTTCGTACCGGATTGACGCCGCTATCGGCTTTCGTGTCCGGGCGTCGATGGCGTGACCGGTAACGAGGACTGTTGCCAGGGGCTGCACCTCCGACTTCAAGGGGACCTCAAAGATGTCTTTCCCCCCGGTTGTATTCCGATACGAGACCATGTAGGCGAAATCGCCTGCGGCAGAGATGGTGTAACTCGCGTCGTATTGAGGGCCATTCACCTGGGGACCGAGATTGACTGGAGGCGACCAGCGCTTCCACGTTTCATCGAGCCTTCTCGACATGAAAATGTCGTTGTTTCCGTAGCCACCATGTCCGGCACTCGAGAAGTAGAGCGTCGCGCCGTCAGGTGCAAGGAACGGGGATGCCTCCAGCTCCTCGGTGTTCAGATCGTCACCCAGGTTCATTGGCTCTGAAAACTCACCCTCTTCGTCCATGAACGAGACGTAGAGGTCCAGACTCCCTCGAGAGTCGTCGGCCTCGATTGCAAGAAGCAACGTCTTCCCGTCGGCGCAGAGCGAGGCGCTCCGCATGCGACTGTTGTTCACGTATTCGTCAAACTCAACATCAACCGGAACGCTCCACCCCTCCGGGCCAAGATGCGATATCGAGAATCCGTTCTGGGTGTCTCCGTCGTCCCGATACTGTCGACCAAGCAGAGCCGTATGCTCGTCGGGAGAGATGGAGAGCATCTCATTGAGATCCCACGTGTTCAGCGGGGGACCCAGGGGCTCCGCGGTCGACCATGTCCCGTCCGGTTGCCGTTTCGAAGAGTAGATGTCAAGGTCATATTCCATCTCCTCACGCTTGGGTGGAATTGCCCGCGTGAAGTAGAGCGTTTTCCCGTCCGCCGAAATAAGCGGGACGAAGTCATCCCAGGTTGTGTTGACCGCGGGACCGAGGTTTAGCGGCGCTTGCGCGTGTGCCGACGCGACGACCAACATTGCAGTCACCATTATCGTCCACGATCTGCATGGGGACGTTTTGCCGAATCGCCTGAAGATCATCGTTCTCGATAAACGTGTTCCGTGCTCCACTGTTGGGCACCTCCAACATAGTGCGGAAGAACGCATTGGACTTGATGTTATGTTCCGCCGGTTCTGCGACGCCGAATAGGGCTACCAACTGCCGATTTCGCGCACCGTCAATCGCCCGATTCGCTGCTCAGTCTTCTTATGATCACCATTCATGATTCCATCCTCCTGTTTTGGCGCGATCGCCGTTTTCTTGTTCAGAAGCATGGATTTCAAGGTATTGGCGCGTGGTTACGAAGGAGGGGGAGCGTGGTGAACGTGGCATCCCCGTAGCTTTGCCCCATGCACAACCCACCCGCACCGGAGACCATCTCGCACTATCGGATTCTTGAACGGATCGGTGAAGGGGGAATGGGGGTCCTCTACAAAGCGGAGGACACGAGGCTCGGCAGAATCGTAGCCCTGAAGATCCTTCCCGACCGGCTTGCTGAAGACCAGACGGCAGCCACGCGCCTGTTGCGCGAAGCCCAGGCAGCCTCCCGCATAACCCACCCCAACGTCTGCACCGTTTTCGACGTCGACGTCGCCGACAAGGGGACCCGTTTCATCGCGATGGCCTTCGTTGACGGGGTGACACTCCGTGATCGTATCCGTGAGGGGGGACCACGTGGCGAGGTGATGTCCCCCGCCGACGTCGCCTCGATTGCGCGTCAGGTCGCCAGCGCCTTGAACGCAGCACATCAACTTGACATTGTCCATCGCGACATCAAGTCCGAGAACATCATGATCGACGGTTCCGGTCATGTGACCGTGATGGACTTCGGGCTGGCACTCGTTCGCTCGGAAGCGCGGTTGACGAGAACATCCACGCTCCTGGGGACAATCGCCTACATGGCCCCTGAGGTTCTGCAGGGGGAGGAGCCCGATCAACGGAGCGACCTCTTCAGTCTTGGAGTCGTGCTCTATGAACTCCTGACTGGACGGCTTCCGTTCCGTGGCGCTCACGAACCGGCGATGATCTACTCTATCGTCCACGAGGAGCCAGTACCCCTGACAGACCTTCGCACGGATCTCCCCACCCCGCTCATGGGGGTCGTCAATCGCCTTCTGCAAAAGGACCCGGCGAGCCGATGTCAAAGCGCCACCGAACTTCTCAAGGCACTCGCCGAAACCGAGCCACACACGATGTCTCGTGCGTCGGCCAATGTCCAGCCATCATCGATCCAGCCAACCACTCATGCTACAACGACCGTCAGCCGATCGTCGCATTCGACGGAGCTTCGCATCTACATCAGCGGACTGGCCGGACTCCCGGACGAACGGGATCACCTTCTGAGGCGCGTCGTTCCCGAGCTCCGACTTCAGTGTCGTGCCCGGGGAGTCTCGCTTGCCCTCGTCGATCTTTCATCCGAACTCGACGTCGGGCATGGTGGTGTTGCCGCTTGGCTTCACAAGGCGTTCGCCCAGATCGATCGCGCACGCCCCCGTTTCATCGGCATCGTGAACGCCGGCGCAGGCCCCCTCGCCGACCTCCGTGATCTTTACGAACACTCCGATCTACTCACGCTCCACCCTTGGATCGAGGATGCCGTACTGGAGGGAGCTGGCCCGACCGAGCTGGAAATCCACTACGCCACGCAGCGGGATCGAGAGGAGGCTGGGGACGGGCGGGGCATGCGATTCTTCGTACCGAGGGGGACTTTCGGTGAGAAGGAGGAGGGGGGCGATCCCGCTCAATTACGAACGCGGCGTGTGGCCAACGAACTCCGTTCACTCGGATACCTCGTCGATGAGTATCGGAACTCGATCTCCCTTGGTGAACTCGTTCACGATACTGTGATGGAGATTCTGGCATACGAGTTCCCTTCGGTCGATGCATCGGCTGTCGCATCCGAGCGCCGACGGCATGCGACGTTCGCTCAGTCGCGACGCACCGCCTACGTCCCCAACCCCGAGTACCTGTCCGCGATCAAGTCGTACATCGACACAGGGACGAGTCCCCTTATTGTGACAGGACCCTCAGGTTCGGGCAAGTCGTCACTGGTCAGCTATTGGGCCGAAGGATATCGGAGGCGGCATCCGGATCGGTTCGTGGTGGAGCATTACGTCGCCGTCGGGCAGGGGGGCGATCAGGAATCAATTCTCAATCACTTGTTGAATGAGTGCAGGGAATACTTCGGGAGCGACACCCGCACACCCTCCACGCGTGAAGAGATGGCGCGGATGGTGTTGAGCCAGCTATCTCGGAATGACGCGCTTGGAGTGATCGTCATCGACGGCCTTGATCAGCTTTCCGACGACGATTCGACCCTGGAATGGCTTCCCGTCGCCCTCCCCGCATCCCTCCGCGTGATCCTCACGACCGCGGATGACACCAGCTCGGCCTCGCATCTCGACCCGAGCTATCCCCACATTGCCATCGATGAATTGAATCCTGTCGATCGGCGAACGATTGTCACGCGCTTTACGGCGGAACGACATCTCCCCGTCTCATCCGAACAGATCGACCGCATCGTCGATCATCCATCGACGTCGCTTCCTCTCTTTCTCCGCACGCTGCTGGAAGAACTCACGCTTATCGATCTGCCGCGTTTAGACCGCGCACTCGATTACTACCTGCGTGCAGCCGACGTGGCTGACCTCTTTCAGCTCGTGCTGGAACGACTCGAAGACGATCACGGAACACGCGTGGTGCGTGAGACAATGACCTGCATCTGGGCATCGACCGAGGGACTGACGGAACTGGATCTGGTCGCCGTCACGGGACTCGCCCGCGCCCCGATCGCCCAGCTGATCGCTTCGCTGGACTATCACCTGATGGAGCGTAGCGGACGCGTCGCCTTCTTCCATGCCCATCTACGGAACGCGGTTGAGAATCGGTATCTGCAGAATGACGACCGCAGGCGCGAGACGCATACGATCCTCGCCGATCACTTCGCTGCGATCATCGATGAACAGCTGAGTGGACCCTTGCCCGAGAGAGGGGTGGCCTTTGACGACTTCCGCGGGAAAGCCACCGAGCTTCTGCATCAGCTCCGGAGCACCGGCGATCGCGAGCGACTCGTGAAACGTCTGTCATCAATTCCGTTCTTCTCCGCTCTCTTCCAGGGAGAGACGCTCTACATCGTTCTGCGTTCGTGGCGGGAACTGGATGAAGTCGATATCGCCCAGACGTATCTCTCGAGTCTTGAAGAATGGGAGATGGGTGGGCGACCCATCGAGGAGCGACGTGACGCTCTGCAGAGACTCTCACGACTATTCGAGGTTGTTGGGAGACTCGGTGCTTCATTGGAGATGTGCGAAAGACTTAGGACCATCGCAAACGAGTCTTCCGATACGCGCCAACTGGCGGCGGCTGAGGTACGAATCGGATGGATCCATCATCTGCGTGGGGCCGGGGATGCTGCCCTGGAGCACACAAGAAACGCCCTTGAACTGGCCGAATCGATGGACGACCAGCGGACGATGGCGAGCGCCATCGGCAACATGGGTGTCATGTACAGATCGCGTGGGGAGTATCAGGAGGCCCTGGAGTGCTACGGGCGCCAGTACGAACTGGCCGAGCAACTCGGCGATTCGCTCCTCCGATGCAACGCGGTGGGTAACATGGGCGCCGCATATCTCCATGCGGGCGACCTTGATCATGCACTCCAGCAGATTACACGGCAGCGATCGATCGCGAGAGAGCTTCATGATCGGCAGAGCCTATCGATGGCAATTGGCAATCTCGGAATCGTCCACCTCCATCGGGGGGATCTCGATGGTGCCTTGGAATCGTTCAACGAACAGCTGGCAATCGATCAGGAGCTTGGGGACAGGAAGGGGATCGCGATGACGCTCGACAACATCGGTGCGATCCATTCACAACGAGGCGAGTACGAGATCGCGATCGACTATCACGAGCGATCCAGGCGCCTTGCGGAAGAGATCGGGTTCACAAGCGCCATGTTTACCGCAATCGGGAACGCCGGCATCAGTCTTGCCGCGCTTGGGCGTCTGGAAGAAGCCCTGGCGGCACTGCATCGGGCGATCGAAGGACATCGACGACTCGGATATCGCGAGGAGCTTTCGATCTGGTTGAAGGAGGCGGCGAGCGTATTGGAGCGGGCAGCAATGGACACTTCAAGTAGCTCCATGCCCGAATGGCTCGCCCCCTACGTTGACGATTCTGACGAGGCCGACTGGAAGGATAAGGTGATGCGGTCAGCGCAAGCCTACAAACGCGAATGCACCCAACTGGGCGGAGGCTCTGATGTTGAATGAGCTGGATACCTGCATTTGCATCCACCATAATAGTCGGAAGCAAAAACCATCGGCCAGCGAAGTTCACGTGGTTTCGGTACCAACATCCGAACGTGCGGAAACCTGAGATTCAAGACCTCCTGTCAGAAGACGTCGATAAAGCATACATCGACAATTGGGCGGCAAGGCCCCGCCGGACGGCGAAATGGAAGGAGGTTACGAATGCGTGACACAACAGATGAGATTGCTCAGCTCTACCGGAAGATGCTTTTGGAGCGTGGGAACGAAGAGCGTCTAATGATGGGCGTCATCGCATTCGATGCAGCACGGGCGATGATGCTTGCATCGCTTCCTGGAGGCCTCACCCCATCGCAGATCCGATGCGCCCTTCTTCTCAGAACCTATGGGAACGATCTCCCTCCGGAAACGCTTTAGCGAATTTTGGAATCGATGTAGAGAGGTGAACGTCACCTGCCAAAGACGATGGTTCTCGCAATCACCACTGGTCCAACGACAAGTCGGCAGACGTATGTCCCGGCTGGAAGTCGGACTCCATCGTCATCCGCACCATCCCAATTTGCCGTGTACTCACCGGCGTACCGATACCCCGCCACCACCTGCTTCACCTTGCGGCCAAGAACATCATAGATCGCCAGGTTCGTCACGCTGCTCTGCGGAACCGAGAAGCCGATATGTGTTGTATTGCTGAAAGGGTTGGGCTCGTTTCGCAGCCACGCCCCTACCGTTGACCCGCTCTCTTGATCACCAACTGACGATGGTACCAACGAGGTCACCACGATGTTGTCGAAGAAGGCCGGGATTCCCTCGCCACTCTGTTGAAATGAGAAGAGACCAAAGCGACCCTTGACAACTCTATCGTCGCCAATGTCATAGACTGGACACCCCTCCAAAAGGGCGCCGTCGAAGTAACACCAGTAGGCGATCGAGTCGGAATTGATGGTACGCACCTCGACTTTCATGTGATGCCACCCGTCGGACCGTGGGATCCCCCCGAGAACATCGCTCCCCTTGAACGCGTGGTGGAACGAGTATTCGAACGTCGATGTGTTGAGTCGGTTGTTGTAGAGGCGCAGGCGCTGGTCAGCGTCGAAGTCAGCAGCGAGCTTTATGTAGGTCCCCGATTCCACATCGGAATAGACCACCAGTCCCGTGTAGGCAGAGCCACCAACGTTGTACGCGTAGCAGTAAACGTCCGCTTCGATCGCGTAATCGTGAAGTTCGGGCATACCAGCAAGTGCGATAGCCGCTCCGGTGTACGATCCGTCGGCATCCTGGAGATAGCCGACGTACGTTCCCCCGTTTTCAAGTGGCGCCGGTGCGAACGACATATCGACGGCAGTCACGGTCTCTTCGCCGTCAAGGTAGGCCCCCCA
>CAYWXV010000090.1:6345-8502 GCA_964462535.1 uncultured Alphaproteobacteria bacterium | reverse complement strand
GGCGACAGCGACCCTCGTCGGCGCCAGAGCGTGGGCGGCATGCCCATGTACTTCTTGAATGCGCGACTGAAGGCCGCGTCAGAATCGTAGCCGACCTCCGATGCGATCATCGCTGTCGTGGATTGCGACTGATCCAGCATGAGTGCCGCGAGCTGTATTCGCCACTGCGCCAGGTATTGCATCGGCGGCTGTCCAACCAGATTCGTGAAGCGTTCGGCAAGAACTGATCGCGATGCCCCGACGCTTCTCGCCAGCTCCTGAAGCGTCCATTGACGTTCCGGCTTCTGATGAAGGAGCGTCAACGCCTGACCCACCACCGGATCGCGCAGCGCCGCAAGCCACCCCGCCTGCCCATCACCCATCGACTCGAAATACCACCGGACAACCTCCATGAACATCAACTCCGAAAGGCGGGCCAGCATGACCTCTCCGGCGGAACGTTCCTGCGCCAGCTCCGAGACCACGGACCCTGCGAAGTTCGATACCCAGCTCCCCGGCCGACTCGGCATGTGAAGAAAACTGGGAAGCGATGAAAGAAGCGGATTGAAAGGGCGGAGGTCACAACCGAGAAAACCACAGACGAACATCGCTCGCTCGTTCCCTTCTTCACCGAGTGATCGCAGAAATGGGAGGCGACGTTCTCTATCGAAGTCGGATGGATCAGGGATCGGCCGGATGCCACGATCACTTGCAAGGATGTGAGGATCGCCATGCGGCATGACGATCACATCACCCGCCTTCAAGCGCACCGGCTTTTCGGAAACCAGACCACCCCAGCATTCCCCCTCCACCAGCACATGGTACGATATCAGATGCTCCGATCCCGGCATGATGCGTTGGACCAGTTCGGTCGATGGCGGCGCTTCCACCGACCAGGGTGTGTGTGCGTGGACGCAGTAGAAATAGGCGCCGTTCAGTCGGATATGCCGGAGCACGTCGGAGATCGGATCCATTGTCAACCTGAGTGTGTACCGTTGTCGATTCCGGGAAGATTGATGCGAAACGGGAGCGTCAAACTGACTTCCGGACGCCGGGGCAAGATCTCCGGACGACGAGACAAGAACGCTCGCGGCCTGCCGGCCTAAGTTGCGTGCGGTTCGAAAACGAACACCAGCAACACACACAACACAACCATCGGGAGTATCACAGTGGATTCAGCCACGACAATCGCAACCAACACCACCACACTCAACGGAAGCGACGCAGATGCCGCGCGTATCGCCAAGGGACGCGCAACATGGACTGCGGGAGCGTTCGGACGTATCGCCGAGGGCTATGCCGACAGTGCCCGCGAGTTCATCAACAATCTGGAAATCGTGCCGGGCGAACGAGTTCTTGACGTCGCAACCGGGACCGGCAATCTGGCCATTCCGGCCGCGCGGAAGGGAGCAATCGTCTCCGCACAGGATATCGCAGCAAACCTGCTGGAGGAAGCAGCCAGGAACGCAACCGGATTCGGTCTCTCGATCGACTTCAGCGAAGGGAACTGCGAGGATCTTCCCTACGATGATGACAGCTTCGACACAGTAGTCTCGATGTTCGGCGCAATGTTCGCTCCCCATCCAGACCGCGTCGTCAGCGAGCTTGTCCGCGTCTGCCGCCCCGGTGGCCGCATCGCCATGGCGAACTGGACACCGGACGGATTCATCGGCGGGATGCTCAAAGCCCACGTGGCACTCGCTCCGCCCCCGCCCGGAACGCCCAGCACTCTTCTCTGGGGGAACGAGGAGACGATGCGTGAGCGGTTCGCGCCCTATGGCGTAACGCTGACGATGCAGCGTCGCCCGCTCGCCTTCCGCTTCCCATTCTCGCCGGCCGGTGTGGTCGAGTTGTTCCGCAACTACTACGGTCCGACCGTCCGCACGTTCGAAGCGCTCGACGAAGATAACCGCGCGTCCCTCTATCGCGACCTGGTGTCGATGTGGGAAGCACACAACACGGCAACCAACGGGTCGACCCTCGTGGAGGTTGACTACCTCGAGGTGATCGCGAAGCTCCCGTAGCACAATGCGGTCAAGATCGCGATGACAGTGATGGTGATATGCGACTCAGGCGCCGGACACTACGTCTCGGCGCCTGAGTCATTTCTGCTTTCCCCCGGAGACCGTTGAATCTGATCGTCTTCCCGAGGTCGTTCAAATCGCGCGAGGTCAAGGC
>CAYWXV010000090.1:0-6245 GCA_964462535.1 uncultured Alphaproteobacteria bacterium | reverse complement strand
GCGCAACGCAGAGATCGCGTGTATTTCAACGGCCTCCGCGGCCCCTTATTCGACCGTCACGGACTTCGCCAAATTCCGTGGCTGATCCACGTTCGTACCGCGGTCCACTGCGATGTAGTAGCTGAGAAGTTGAAGTGGAACGACGTTGACGATCGGTGTGAGGAAGGGGAGCGTCTCGGGGACATAGATCACATGTTCGGCGAGCGACTCGATGTCGGTATCACCCTCGGTGGCGATAGCAATCACCTTCCCGCTTCGCGCTCGGACCTCCTGGATGTTGGAGATCACCTTCTCATAGATCTCTCCCTTCGGAGCAATGAAGACGACCGGCATGTTGTCATCGATCAGAGCGATCGGTCCATGCTTCATCTCGGCGGCCGGATATCCTTCAGCGTGGATGTAGCTGATCTCTTTCAGCTTCAACGCCCCTTCAAGCGCGACGGGGAAGTTGTAGCCCCGTCCAAGGTAGAGGAAGTTCCGTGCCTCGGCGTACTCGTGTGCAATTGCACGAACCTGATCGGCCGTCTTCAACGCCAGCTCCACCTTCTCCGGCACCTCCAGCAACGCCTTCAGAATCCTTCCACCCTCGGATGCTCCCATCCTCCGCGTCCGCGCAAGCATCACTGTCATCAATGCAAGGACAGTGATCTGCGACGTGAAGGCTTTCGTTGATGCGACACCGATCTCCGGTCCGGCGTGCGCATAGACACCGGCATCGGTCTCCCGGGCAATCGTTGATCCGACGACATTGACGATACCGATCGTTGTCGCCCCCTTTCTCTTCGCCTCGCGAAGCGCAGCAAGTGTGTCGGCCGTTTCGCCCGATTGCGAGATGGCGATGACAACATCATCCCTGTTGATGATCGGGTCGCGATAGCGGAACTCGCTGGCATATTCGACCTCGGTCGGAATGCCCGCGATCTGCTCGATCATGTACTCCCCAACGAGTCCTGAATGCCAGGACGTACCGCAGGCGACAATGACAATCCTCTTCGCATCGCGCAATTGATCACGCACCTGACGAAGGCCCCCGAGACGAATCGTCCCCTCTTCAGTCTGCATACGTCCACGCATTGCGTTCCGTATCGCTTCCGGCTGTTCGAAGATCTCCTTCAACATGAAGTGATCGTATCCCCCCTTCTCCAACTCCTCGATATCGAACGTGATCTCCTCGACATCCTTCGACACCGGAACGTCGTCGATCGTCTTGGTGGTATATCCATGACGATCGATGATCGCCATCTCGCCATCGTTCAGGTAGACGACCTGTCGCGTGTGCTGAACGATCGCCGATGCATCGGAGGCAACGATGTACTCGCCATCACCGACACCGAGAGCGAGGGGGGATCCGTTGCGGGCCACGTAGATACGATCGGGCTGAAGCGATGAGACCATCGCGATCCCATACGTTCCAACCACCTGCTTCAACGCAAGACGGAAGGCCTCTTCAAGATTGTCGACCTTGTCATAGAGAGCCCTGATCAACTGCACCAGAACCTCGGTGTCGGTCTGCGTCTGGAACGAGTAGCCATCTCCCTCAAGCGTCTTCTTGATTGCCGCGTAGTTCTCGATGATCCCGTTGTGGATCAGTGCGATCTCCCCCTTCTGGTCGGTGTGGGGATGGGCGTTTGTGTCGTTCGGCTCGCCGTGTGTTGCCCAACGGGTATGACCGATTCCAAGCGATCCGTCGGGATGATCATCGCCAAGGGCCTTCTCCAGATCGGCGACCTTTCCCGCTTTCTTCCGCACGGTCAATCCGCCGTCGATCGTAGCGACACCGGCCGAATCGTATCCACGATACTCCAGTCGCTTCAGACCATTCAGGAGAATGGGAAGAGCTTCACGCGGCCCGATATACCCGACTATTCCGCACATGTATTGGCTTGTTGTCCGTTGGAAGTTGACGAGACGTCATCCGGCTCATCCCCGGCGATGCTACTCCACCGCAACGCTGACTGTCCTTACCTGGCCCCCTATGTGGGCAACCAGGAGATAGATACCGGCGGAAAGACCTGACGTCGTCCCCCGCAATTCATGATTCCCTTCCGAGAGTGGTCCATCATTCAGGACCGAAATCTCACGACCGTCGCTTGAGACCAGTGAGACTCGAACGTGTTCCGGCCGGGTAAGACCGAGCGTAAAGCTGAACCCGTCGCTCGTGGGGTTCGGAACCGGATTGGAGAGGAGTCGGAGGGGATTGGAGGCCCCGGTTGGAACATCGCTCCGCGACACCTCCCACGACGCGAAATAGACCGACCGCTTACCTCCGGCCGACTGGAAGCGTCCGCCGACATAGAGTGTGTTGCCGCTGGCATCGAGCGCCAGTGCGGTTACCATGGAATCGGCGGCATCCGCTACTCCACTTCCGAGCGGCTCCCACGCATCGTTCCCACCACCGGCGCTCCGGGCGATATAGTTGATGCCCGTGCCACCGCTCGCCCCGAACCTCCCGCCGATGTAGACATTACCTGGGAAGGCCGCGATTGCGTAGACCGCATCCTCGACCCCAGCGCCACAGGTATCCCATGCGCCCCCGGCATTCGTATTCCACCGCGCGACGTTCCGCGCCGTCAACGTACCTGCGGTCTGGAAGGCTCCTCCGACATAGAGGCTGGTCCCTGAATACGCCATTGCATAGATCGGACCGCCGGTCCCTTCGGCAAACGTGCCCCAGACTTTTACAGTCGGGCTCCAACTGGCGATATAGTCGACAGAAAGCCCTCCCGCCTGGAAGACGTTGCCGCCAACCACCACCTGCGTTCCCATCATAGCCATCGCATTGATAGAGCCACGGATCCCCTCTTCATCGCCGGTTCCCAACGTTGACCAGGCCGATCCATCCCAGCGGGCAACACTATGGGCCGGCGCGCCACCTGCCTCCGAGAAACTCCCACCCACATAGACATCATTCAGATTGGTGACGATCGCACGAACGGGTCCGTCGACACCGGCGCCAAGAGCCGACCACTCGCGGGTGACCGTATCCCACACAGCGACATTCGATGCGTTTACCTCACCAGCCCGTGTGAAAGCACCGCCGACATAGACTTTGCTTCCGGCCGAGGCTATCGCCAGTACCGGACCGTTGATGCCGTTGCCAAGCGATCCCCACTGACCACTTGCCGAGCGCCGGGCGATGTTGATTGCCAACTCTTCGCCGGCCACAGTGAATGCTCCACCGACATAGAGAGTCGAGCCCTGCAGGTGAAGAGCATTGATCGGACCGTTGACGCTGGTGGCGCTGTATGAGCGGAGAGGATTCCACACCATTCCGGTGTGGTCCCACGATGCGATTCCATTGACGGCTCGATTCCCGGCATGCGTGAAGCGGCCACCAACAAGGAGCCGTGACCCGTCGACGGTCATCGCCAGGACCGAATCGTTGATGCCGGCGCCGACATCGGACCAGTTGCTCGATACGATGTTCCAGCGCAGCATGTACGACTCGCCGTGAACAGATCCCCCGGGGGGATAATCGCGCACGCCGACATAGAGATCGTCGCCGATGGCTGCAAGGGCCCGGACGGCATACGTTGAGCTATCCGCGGTCGACGGAGCGACGGAATTCCATGTGCCCGACGAGATTGTCCAACGGGCAAGATTTGCCGAAACGCCTCCACCAGCTGAATCGAATCGCCCTCCGACATAGAGGTGATCGCCATCCAGCGACATGGTCATGGCGAACGCCTCCTGCACACTGGCGCTGTTCAGTACCAGACCGCTTCCGAGGGCCGACCAGGTCTCCGCGTTGATGTCCCATCGAGCAATGTTGTTCACGGTGATGCCGGTCGTCCTTCCGGTCTTGTCGAAGTTGCCGGAGGCATAGAGGGAGTCACCGTCGATAACGATCGACCAGACTCCTTCCGTCCGACGACCGAGTCCGTTGGCAAGCGAATCGAACTTCTTATCGGCCGCGTTCCACCGAACGATATTCGATGCCGGGACAAGGTCGGCGACCTCGAACTCGCCACCGATATAGAGATCATCACCATCGGCAGCCATGGTGTAGATGAAGCCGTTGATACCCCGACCGAGCTTGTGCCACGTGTTATCCGACAGTCGGCATGCGACAATGAAGTTGACTGTATCAGGCCCCACCATCAGGAAGTCGCCCCCCACGTAGAGCGAGTCACCGACGCGGTTGATCGCGTAGACCGGCCCGCTGGTCCCCGGACCGAACGCCGACCATGTCTGCGTCGATCGATCATAGCGGGCGATGTTGCTCGCCTGAACTCCTTCGATGGTCGTGAAGTCGCCACCGACATAGATGGCATCGACGTCGGCGAAGATGGCGTGAACCGGACCATCGATCACCGGACTGGAGATGTACTGCGTCCAGCGATCGTCCTGGGAATGAAGAAGTGTCTGCGAGAAGAGAAGAAGGAGGGGAAGAAGGTAGAGTTTTCTCATTGTCAACCGGCGAGATAAGTGTAGGTGAGGACCAGAGATGGGGGTTGGGAGGATCTCCGCAAAGATCATGCAGCCAGCGCCTCGCGTCCCTCACGCCAGTCTGATTGACGGCGCTCGAAGTCGGCTATCTCTTCACGAAATCGATCAAGGCGGGTCGTAATTTCGTCGAACTCGTTCATTACCACAAGCTCACGTCGGGCGACGCTGGCCAGAGGGAGTCCGTGGAGGTAGCCTCCCCAGTACTTGCGGAATTCAATGATGCCGTATCGATACCCCTTGTACTCGATCGACATCGCAAGATGATCGAGTGCAATGGAGATTCGCTCGTCCAGAGTCGGCGGAGCAAGGTGGTTTCCGGTGTCCAGGAAGTGATGGGCTTCGCGGAAGATCCAGGGATTGCCGATCGCCGCCCGTCCGATCATCACTGCGTCGGCGCCGGTCTCGAACGCGCGGGCTACATCCTCCGGTGTCTTTACATCGCCGTTGAGAATCACAGGAATCGAGACCGCCTCCTTGACACGTGTCACCCACTCCCACGAGGCCTCACCTTCATGTCCCTGATCACGTGTGCGACAGTGGATCGCCAATGCTGCGATACCGACATCCTCCAGCATGCGGGCGACATCGGTGATGACGATGGAGTTTCTGTCCCAGCCGAGCCGTGTCTTCACGGTCACCGGCAGAGTTGTCCCCTTCACAACGGCATCGACGATGCTGCGCATCGTCGGGAGATCGCGCAGCAGTGCAGCTCCGGCACTGCGAGCCACTACATCTTTCACCCAGCATCCGCAGTTGATGTCGATGAAGTCGGGCCCCGCCTCTTCCGCAATGCGAGCAGAATCACCCATGGCCTCCGGTCGACCACCGAAAATCTGGATCGACACCGGACGCTCGTCGTCATAGACGGTAAGCTTCTGGAAGGAACGACGCGCATCACGGACCAGACCCTCGCTGGAAATGAACTCCGTGTAGACGATATCGGCCCCCATACGTCGGCAGATGCGCCGGAATGGTGGATCGGTCACGTCCTCCATGGGAGCAAGGAGGATTCCACGGTCGACTTCTATCGGTCCAATGTTCATTCTTGATTCTTCAGTTCACGGTACTTCGATCCGCTTCCGCAGGACCAGTCGTCTTCCAACAATCACCTCGGCGATGTAGTGCCCCATCGGAGCCTTGCCCCCTGCGCTGTTCTTCATATCCCAGTTGAAGTCGTAGACACCCGGACGTTGCAGTCCACTAACGATAACTCGGACAGTGTCGGCATTCGTGTTGTAGACGATCACCGATACACTGTCGGTCGCCATCATCGTGTACTTGATGCGGGGGGAGACGTCCTCGGCCAGACCGAGCGCAACGGCGATGGCCCCAAGGGGGACGGAAACGAGTTGCACGCGGGGGATGTTCTGGAAGACTTTGTCGAATCCCTGCGCTGCCCATATCTCAGCGGCACGGCGGGCGCGATCGGCGTCGGTTGGACGCCACTCGGCAGGATCGAATGTCAGCGCCCGTTTGACCCGTGCGTCGTACGAATTCTGCAGACTGTCCAGGAATTGCGCCAGCAGAATGCTGTCCCGCTTCACCGCCTCGATCAAACGGGCTCTCGCTTCACTATCGGATGTTCGCCCGCTGGGATCACGAGTCGTCTCGATTCTGCCGGTCGTATCGACCTGTGCGCTCAGTGCCATGACGGAGAGCACCAGGAGCGCAAACGCAAGGATCGGTATCGTCGTTCTCCGGCTGTGCAACTTCAATAGGTAGAATCGGCCTTCATGTTAATCGACGTCACGCGCAATCGATACTCGTACCGGTTCGCAGAATTTGAAACACGGAGG
>CAYWXV010000089.1:0-8619 GCA_964462535.1 uncultured Alphaproteobacteria bacterium | reverse complement strand
GCAAGCGGGCATCTAACGCGAAGCATCTAACGTTCGCCGCGGGAGGGCATCTGCCGGCGCCCTCTGCTACGTAGAAAGAAACCGGCTCATTTTTCCTGTGCACGTCACGTTAACCCCGCGTCGGGCGCGCGTTGCCGACACGTATAGTAGAGCACGCTCCCGAAGTTCGTGTTCTTCCTTTTCGGCGGTGCTGGCGGCGGGATCCAGATGTCTGTCTGATGGGATAGTCTCGTCATCGGCACCAACGATTATCACGTACTCGAATTCGAGACCCTTCACTCTGTGCATGGTGGCAAGGCGCACGCCTGCTCGCGCTCGGTCCTCGGATTCTGAGCGGTGCAATCGATAGGTCTCTATTCCAGCTGCCTGGAGCTGCGATTCAAACTGGTCGACGATTTTGTTTTCTCTCGCAACGACACACACACTCGATTGTTCATAATCGGACAACTGCTGAATGCGGTGGATCACGAAGTCAACTTCCTTTGAGAAGTCGTCAAAGGCATGGACCTCGGGTGGCGCTCCATGGAGCAAAGACCGCGTATCGCCGGTCGTGTCGGTTCCGCCATCGAGGTCATCGATGGTGCGCCCTTCCAGAAGCCCGGTAGCCCACCTCCGCGTTTCCTCCGTTGTTCGGTAGTTGATCCGAAGTTTGCGACTGCGACCGCGGACGTTGACGCCACAATGTCCAAGCACGACCTTGTGCCGGTAGATTCGCTGGTGGGCGTCGCCGACGATGAATAGATCGTTCGGTCTGTCGCCGCCCGGAATCATCTGGCGAATCAACCGGAACGCCTGCGCCCCCATGTCCTGCGCCTCGTCGACCACAATCGAACTAAAGGGCAGGATGTCCCCCTTCTGTTCGAGGATTGAACACGCATCCCGCATCGCATCATCTCCCTCCTTTAGTCCATGCTCGGTTAGCAGAGCGCGGTACTCTTCAAAGACCGGCCAGACTTTCTGACGCGCGGCCCTGTTAACAGCTATGCCCCGGCCGACGCGCGACACCTTCAGATAGGCATCTAGCGTGGTAATGCCGTTGGGCTGAACGATCCGTTCCCATTCCTCACGATAGAATGATGGGTGTACCTCCAGGTCCGACGGGGCAAGGTTCAGCGCCCGTTCCCACAGGTCACGTGATCGGGTGCCGTAGTCGATCTCGAACTCGTAACCCTGGCTTCGAAGGAATTCACCGACCCACCGATCAATATTCACAACGTCGATACGACGCATCACTTCCTGCGAACAGATCTTCGTCAGGTTGGCCGCGATGTCGGCGGCGAGGTTCGTGGTAAACGTGGTGAAGAGAAGACGGGCGTCTCCCTCGAGCTGCTCGGCCAGACGCCTGGCACGATGCATTGCCACGACGGTCTTGCCGGTTCCGGCGCCGCCGAGCACGCGCATCGGTCCGTTGACGGTTGTCTCGACGAGTTTGCGTTGAGTGGGATGAAGAAAAACCCGCCACTGCTCCAGCGGAGCATCGAGCATTTCGTTCAACTCCTCCTCGTTTTCGACGACGTAGAAACGCTGCTTCGATTCGGGGTTCGCAAGCGCTGATGCGAAGTCGGATGTATCGACAGGTTCCGGCGTCCGCGCGCGCTGCAATTCCCTGTCCACCGCCTCCACACTGTATCCAGCGGCAAGCAGGAAGAGTGCTTCATACGCCTCGGTTGGCAGGTCGTCGCCTGCGTTGTCGAGATCGCGTTCCGACTGAAGACTTCGTACGAGCGGGATGAGCTCTTCCGGGACGCCGAGTCGAACAAGTTCACGGTCACGATGGGCATCAAAGAGTCCCGCGACCATCGGCTCTGCCGGCGCTTCAGGCCGCAGTTCGGTGCTGTAGTCCACCTTGATGATCTGCAGGCTCCCCGTATCGGGATGGACGCTTGCCTTACGGTTGCGCGCCCATTGATACGCGTCGTCGTGATGATCAACCCAGAGAAGCACATACACGTCCCCGGTTTCCGGCTTGAGCACGATCGCCCGGTACGCTTGATCGACCCTCGCCGATCGCATGTTTGCGTCGGCTGCGCCGGTGATCTTCTCATAGTTGATTCCGGGAGATGCCGGATTCTCTCGAAAGAGTTCGATGAATTCGCGGACACGTTTCTGAATTCCTTTCGGCAATGCCTCCATCGCTCTGAGGAATTCAGCGGAAATCGCAACGGTTATCGGGGCAACTGCAGTAGCCATTGATATCGATCAGGATAGAGAATGAGTTCTTCCGGCGCGCGGGTCGTCGGGCGCGTCCGCAATCGGATACGTCACCCAACCGTGCGCTTCGAACGTCGGTGCAAAATCGCGCTGGTCGTCGCGAAGGAGCGCGATCTTCAACGCGGGCCATGCGAGTTCCGATTCGGCGAGGACCATCCCACCGGCGTCGGTCAGTTCATCGCCGACGATGGGAATCGGCATGCCCGCGGCGCGGAATCGGTCGAGCGCTCCATGATACTCGGGATCGATCATCGTGTAAAGCGCATCCCACTCATCGACTGACGGCGGCGCCCCGCCCGTTGCCGCTGCCGGAACAACGGGAGCCGCAAGGAACTCGTATGCGCCGGCATCAATCCCGCTTCGCGATACAAAGACCGCGTACGGTAGGAACTGCATCAGATTATGGAGGCGAAGGAAACCGTTCCAGTGCCGGGTGAAATCTTCATCATCGGCCGATCTCTCGCGATCACGCAGCGATGCCGTAACGCGGAATGCGTCGGGTCGACAATCGTTCACCAGCTTCTTCTCGACGCCGCAGAGAATTGCCGTTGGAGAGGATCCGTCCCTTAGTCCGACGCCACCCCAGAGCCAATCATCACCATTGTCGAACGAACCACCGATCGGCGGCAGAGTGCGGATAGCATGAATCGCCTCGTTGTGCTCCACGTTCCGCGACGAGATCGCCTCCATTGCGAGCGCCATTGCATGCCGTTCCCAGACTTCGTCATCAGGATTTTCCAGATAGCGCAAGAGAAGATCGAGGGGCGATTGCTCGTTCGCGCCCGCGAGCAATCGATCGCCGTCCAATGCCGCGGCGATCTTGTTGAACTGCGCACCGTTCAGCGGGAGATATCGCTCGTAGTGCGGCTCCTTGGTCTTCTTCCCGCCCACGACGTCTTTCCACGTCAACGACCAGACACGGTATTTCCCGGAGCGGACGATCGCCATCCGTTGCGCGAGATCAATTCCGACGCGCTCGCGGTGGAACTCGAATCCGTCCGTGAAGACGACGATCGGTCGCATCCGATCGCCCGATCGGAAAGGACGAATCACGAAGTCCGCGCGCGAGGACACCGCGACGCCGTCGTTCGGTCCAAGCTTGACTTGCTGCTCGATCAGGTACGAACGATCGCCGACCTTCAGGAACCGTCCGGGCTTTCCGTTCACCTCCTCCTTCTTCACAACAATTGGTCGATCATCCCGGCGCGCGCGTCGCAGCGCTTCAATGAACAGCACCTCGAGCTCACTCTCTTCAATGGATGAAATGTCAACATCGACAAGCGATTTCACCTGTTGCATCTTCGAACGGTTGTCGAGGAGCGAACGGAGCATCTCCATCGCCAACCGACGTGAGATAGCGGGAAGATCGCGGCTGTTGCGATAGGCGTAGAGGCAGCGATAGCAACCATCCTTCTCCGGGTCGTCCTTGCACGAGCAGTTCGTAAGGACGTGCAGCGCGCGCTCGAACACCTGCATCATCGGTTCGGCATCGCGCATCAATTGCTTCAGATAACCGGTCCCTCCGGGGATGGTGTCGTACAGAACGAGGAAGCGTTTGCGGACGTTGAGGTTCGGCACAGGCTCATCCTGCACTGTTGTTGCAAGATGGTCCACGCGGCCGAAGTGTTTTCGAAGTCCGAGCTGCAGCGCGGCGACAAACGAATGAAGGCGTTCCGCCGATGCCTCCTGCGATCCGACCGGCATCAGAACCCGGATTGCTTCGGAGCTGAATTCACGGTAGAGAAAGAGAAACTCCTCGAAGTTCTCTTTCGCCTCGGCGTCACGCGCCTTGCACCATGCGGCATGCCTGATCTTCTCGCTGCTACGATGCGGCTGCACCTTTCCGCACGCCGTGCAGACCTTGAATCCCGTCTTGATCACCTCCTGCCCTGCTATGTGCATCCGCTCGCCGGCGTTGTTGTGCGGGCCCAGGTTCACTTCACGAAACGTCGCCCTGCTGAGAAACTCAAAGCCGAACGGCATCTCGTTATCCGGTGACTGGAAGGCGTCGGTGATGAAGTTCTCGGGCGCATCGACCAGCATTCGCTTGTTGAAGAAGGCCGGCGTTCGTTCCTCCGCGTCGTCCGCAATGCGACTCTCGCGATCGCTAGTGGTTGCGATCACCTGCCGCATGCGCACCATGTTCTGCTTCTGCCCGACGTTGCTGAATTGCGGGCTGTGGCAACGCGGGCAGGACGAATAGCCATCGGATCCGGCAACGAGCTCTACATAAGAACAGTTCGCGCAGAACCTCCACTCCTCGGTCTCCGATACTTCGAGGTTGATTTGATCGACGGTGACGCGACGCCCTTCCGCATAGAAGGTGTTGTCGGGGGCGAGTTCGTGGATCGCACTCGTCGCCGGGCGCTCGTATTCGTAGATCGTGCTCTCGTACGGACGTTCTTTGTGCTGAGCGTTCTTCGTCTTCCTGAAGATGATGGAACGCAACGTGACGCCGGCCTCGGGAAATGCATAGTTGGGGATCAGCCCCTCGTCGGTGAAGAAGTTGTACGGGTTCTTGTCGCGGATGCGAAGCACTACCCCCTCGAGCGCGGACTTCTCATGCTTCAACTCGGCCAGCTCGTCCTGATAGTTCTGCCCCTTCGCCGGATCGTCCTGCTTCTTCTTGATGCGCTCTCTGAGCAATCGGATTTTTCGACGAAGTGATTCCTGTTCTTCCTTCAGTCCATTAAGACGGTCAGCGATGCGATAACTGAGAGTTCCTTGCGACTCCTCATCCCCGTCGGCAAAGAGGCGTAGTCGTTCGATCGACTCCGGCGTGAGAGCGTTGTTGAACAAATGGACGAACCGATCGAGGAACACCGTTCGATAGCGGGAGATGTAGAGAAGGAAGTTACCCGGGAAGAGACTCGAATCGTTCGCCTGCAGGTTGTCGAGCACCTTTCCAAGCGATCGTGGAATCGCTCCCTTCGCCTCTCCTGACTTGACCCATTCATCAAAGCAGAATGCCGTGAACTGTCGTTCCAGCACAGCCGGTGCGTTCAGGAACATGGACGGCGTCGAGACGTGGCCGGCGATCATCTCATCCGGGCGCGCAAAGAAGTAGAGGTCGTGCGCGCGTCCGTTTGCAACGGTCACGTTCAACGCGTTCCCATCGCGACGTCCGGCGCGCCCGATGCGCTGGATATAGCTCGCCGGCGTGGGAGGAACGGAACAGAGAATCACGGACGAGAGGTCACCGATGTCAATTCCCATCTCGAGCGTCGGCGTGCAGGAGAGGACGTTCGGATCCCAGGGTCGATGCTCGGCTCGCATGAAATCACGCTCCACCTCTTCGCGCGTATTGCGCTCCAGCAATCCAGTGTGCTCTTCGGCAACGATGCGTACGATGTCCCCCGCCTGATAGAGTCTCTTGTAGTATCCGGCCCCCTCGACCTCAAACGGTGCGTAGCGGCCGGGGCAGCGGAAACGAAGGCAGTGCGCGCCGTTGAGATGAGCGCTCTCCTCTTCGGCGACCGAAAGATCGTCGCCGCACGTCGTGCATCGGAAGTGTCGGACGTGCGTGCTGACCCGCAACGCATCCGGTCTGATTCCCCACACCCGCTCACCCTTCGTTGTCTCCTCGCGAAGAATTCCCGCACTCACCAGGGCGCGCAAACACAATTCGTAGAGATCGCGCAGTCGATAGTCGATCGGTCCCGCGTCGGCGAACGATTTGAGCGCCCATGCCTCCAGCCACGTCCGTTTTGTAGTCCTTCCGATCGGTATCGGATCTAATCGGGACGATGCCTTCGTCGAGATGAAAACCGGTCCGCGCGACTGCTTTCCGAATCGTGGCAGATGATATTGGTGATTGAGGAGGAAGATGTTTCCGAAGTCTGCGATGTATGACTTCAGATCGGGAAGAACCACGGCGCCGTTGTTCTTCATGTGCAGCAGCATTCCGGCTACGCACTGCCGTAGCTGTCGACTGCTCACGTCCGTCAGCTCGCCTATTTCGTTTCGCAGCGGCTCATCCATATCGGCCAGTGCCCGATCGAGTAACACCGGATCGACATAGGCTATGGACGAACCGGTTTTCTCGAGAGTCCGTCCGATGCGCGCGCGGAAGGTGTACTCGCTGTAGACCTCCCACGCGATTCGCTTCTCCACCATCTTCGGGAGATCACTTCCGCCCGGTAGTTTGTTTGCTCGTTGCAGCGCTTGATAGTCCTCCATCCACGCCATGTCGTTCGGGAGAAACGTGCCAACGAACCGATCGATTCCCATCCGTTCACGCCAGTGCGCACTGAAGGCGGCGGGGATTTCCTCGAGTGTCGAGCCCTCCCCTTCGGCAGCGACAAAGCGCTGCAACGCGCCGCGGAAATTGAATCGGTAGGTGCGCGCGTTAAAGAAACCCGCACGATGCGCCGCGTCCTGCACCGAATCCGAAAAGGCGAGCAGTTTCTTGTCGTCGTTGAAACTGCTCGAGAAAAGCTGTGTGATCATCACGCTGGTCAGACTCGCCGCGCGGGAACCGACGACCGTCAATCCCTCCGGGCTGGAGCAATAGGGACAGGTCTGATCGAAGCTCCGATGACCCGTCGTCTCCTTGATCGATTCCGGGATGAAGACCGGCACCAGACGTTCGCTCCCACATGAGTTGCACGTCTCCGCATTTGCCGGCGAGAGTTCCAGGCACTCACCGCAGAGCATGTGTTGCGTGCCGAGCAATCCCTCGTTCACATCACGATCGACGTTCGGGAATATCAACCGCGTCGATGGATCGCGCGAGAAGAAGGCGCGATAGAATCGCTGCAGGTCGTTGTCGATGCGCGTGTTGGCGACCGACTTCGTCCCCGCCCACCCAACGCTGCCGCAATCGCGACAATGCACGATCGGGAGATGCCGTTCCAGGTCGACGTCGGGGAGATCGTCGGCAAAGCGAACGGTAGCGCCCGCCTCAACCGGTGCTACGATCCGGCGAAGCTCGCGCAGCCAGAGCTGCAGCCGCACGTCAAGGAACGGACGGTGGAGCGTCGCTCCCTCTTTCGACACGACGGCAACACGCGCGGTCGACATCAACGCCACGATGCTGTCGAGCGCCCGCTCTCGATAGATATCGTCACCCTGGCCGAACGTGCGATCGACGGCGGAGAGTTCACGGATGACCGTTTCGTAGGGAAGAGCGCGACCCTTCAACACTTTCAGAAGGTTCTGAAAGAAGCGGCTCGTCTTGAGACGTTCACCCAGTGCTACGCGCCACACGTCGTCGCGGACGTCCTCCGCCGACGTCTCATCATCGAACCACAGTCGGCACTGCGCGGCGATGTACTCCTCCCACGATTCGTAGCCATCGGCGTCGAGCAGTTTCGCGCGCGCGCGCGATGGCGTTGGCGCTTCGCTGGTGAGACTCTCCCCCAGAAAGTCACCGACGCTCTTGCGTGATTCGGTGACGATGCAATCGCGATCGAACGTCTCGCCGAAGAGCTCCGATGCAAACCGGATCAGTTCCTCCGAACCCTGCTCACCGCCAAGCGTTGCGGACGACGCAACGCAGCAGAGCTGATCGGCGGGCGTCGAAAGGCGGCTCTTCAGGCGGCGTATCAGACAGGCCAGGTCGCTCCCCTGAGCTCCGTCGAACGTGTGCATCTCATCGACTACCAGATAGCGGAGCGTCGTCGGCTGATTGTGCGCCCAGAGGCCCAGGTCCCCCGGACGGATCAGCAGGTAGTCGAGCATCTTGTAGTTGGTGAGAAGGATATCGGGGGAGACCTTCCGCATGATGTCGCGATCGGTGATCAGGTGTTCCCTGGTCATTACGCCGTGCGTGCTTTCCTCCGCGCCGCCCACGTAGAGTCCGGCGGTCACGTGGTGGTTCAGCTTCGGGTTGTCCCAGATTGTGCGGGCAATGCGTCGCGCCTGATCGGTGGCGAGGGCGTTCATCGGATAGATGATGATCGCCTTTATCCCCCGCTCGCCGCGGTGCCGGTAGCAATGGTCGAGGATCGGGTGCAGGAAGCTCTCGGTCTTCCCGGATCCGGCTCCGGTCGCGATGATGGTCGACCGGGCCCCCTCGCTGCGGAGTCGCTGGAACGCCCGTTCCTGATGGGCATAGGGGGCGAAGCTCATCGGAACGTCGGGGAAGAAATCGGCGCCGTCCGCTCCCTGGCGGAATGGAAGAGGGGCGGAGAGATATGGACCCTTGAAAATCCCCTCCCCATCGCCAAACAGCCCGTCGAACAGCGTGCGGAAGAAGGGAGTGGAAATGGGGAACGTGGTGCGAAGGAAGTCTTCAATGCCACGTTCGAGCTGGGAGGAGAGGACGGAAGGGATCACAGCACAAGGGGTTGGGTTGCTTTCGCGAATATGCCACGACGGCGGTATACGAACACACGGGGTTAGATCTTCCTGCGCCCCTGCGGGGCGCATGACGTGGGTGGGTGTGCGTCCGTCCGTGGGCCGTGG
>CAYWXV010000088.1:0-8990 GCA_964462535.1 uncultured Alphaproteobacteria bacterium | reverse complement strand
ATGAAGGATCCGACGTGGGGATGGGATGACTGACAACGGACAAATCACAACGGGCGACAATCAACCATGTGCGGCATTGCAGGCATAATCGGCGGCGGGGACAGAGAGGTCCTCGAGAGAATGGCTGACGTTCAGGCTCATCGAGGGCCGGACGACTGTGGCGTTCTCTGGTTCGACGATGCCCGTGTCGGTCTTGCGCATCGGCGCCTCTCGATACTCGACCTCTCCGCGGCCGGTCATCAGCCGATGTCGAATGCAGACGGCTCGCGTTGGATCGTCTACAACGGTGAACTCTACAACTACCGCGAACTCCGTGATGAGTTGGAGAACCGTGGACACCACTTTCGGTCGGCCACGGATACGGAAGTCCTTCTTGCCGCATGGGATGAGTGGGGTGAAAAGGCTCTTGATCGCTTCGACGGGATGTTTGCATTCGCAATCTGGGACACCGAGCGTCGCGAGCTCACCATCGCCAGGGATCACCTGGGTGTCAAACCGCTCTACTACCTCCTTCGGGGTTCGCTCTTCGCGTTTGCCTCCGAAGCGAAGAGTCTCTTCGAGATCGACGGGGTCTATCGCGAACCCGATCCGGACGCCATCGCCAGTACCCTCCTCTTCTTATGGGTTCCGGAGCCCAAGACGGGCTACAAGGGGGTCATGAAGCTCGAGGCAGGCTGTTACGCGGTGGTGCGGGATGGCACAATGACGATCAATCGCTACTGGGATGTTCCCGTCGGACTCTGGCGGAACGAGGCGCCCAGGTCCGAGGAGGACTACGTCGAGGAGTTGCGCGAAATACTGGAACGGACGGTTCGGCGGCAGATGATCGCCGATGTCCCGGTCGGTGCATTCCTCTCGGGTGGACTTGACTCGAGCGTTGTCGTGGCGTTGATGCGCAAGATCTCGTCGGGGACGATTCGGACATACACGATTGCCTTCAGCGACGAGGACAAGAAGATGGAGGCCATGTCGGACGACGCCCGCTATGCCCGCCACGTCTCCGCCCTCTTCGAAACCGAACACGAGGAGATCGAAGCGCATCCGCGTATAAACGACCTGCTCGACGAGGTCCTTTGGCATATGGACGACCCGGTCCTCGATGGTGCAGCGATCAATACGATGCTGATCAGTCGTGGAGCCCGCGCCACGGGTACACCAGTCTTGCTGAATGGCATGGGTGGCGATGAATTGTTCGGCGGATACCGGAAACAGTACGCGGCGCTAGCGATCGAACGCTACCGTCGAATTCCGTCGATCATCCGGCGCGGAGTGATCGGACCGATGGTAGGCCTCCTTCCATCCGCGATCGGAGGGAGGGGGATCAAGCTTGCTAGATGGGCCAAGCGGTTCGTGCAGGGGGCCTCGGTACCTCCGCTGGACGCCTTCATCCATGGGTTTGCCTACATGGGGATCGATGAACTCCGGGCGGTGCTCCCGTCGTTAAACGCCCGCACACTCGACGACCTCTATGCCGTTGAGCGGTATCACGAACTGGCTTGGCGTGTGTCTGATCTCCCGCTTATCGACAGGATGATCTATCTCGATATGAAAGCCTTTCTCCCCGGCATCAACCTCCTCTACAGCGACAAGGCGTCGATGGCCGCCTCCATCGAATCTCGTCCGCCGTTGATCGGGCGTGAGGTCGTGGAGTTCATGGCCCGCGTGCCGGGCGAGTACAGGATTCGTGGGCGTGTGCAGAAGTACCTGCTAAAGCGCGCCGCCGAAGCGTGGCTGCCAAAGGAGATCATTCATCGACCGAAGGCTCCGTTCGGCACACCCATTCGAGCGTGGATGAGGAAGGGACTTGATCGTCAGGTACGGTCGACATTCGAGGCGTTGAGACACGAGTCGGCTCCGATTATTCGACCCGATCTCCCGCTGCGTCTTCTTGAACAGCATCAAAGCGGCCGACACGACCACGCGCATCGACTGTGGGGTCTGTACGCCCTGATTCGCTGGAACGGCATGAACCGCGATAGGACACTGAGTCATGCGAACGAAACCGGAGTCTGCACATGAGGCGCGATGACTGGATGGCGAACCGGCGGGGCGAACTGGACGCATTGCTGCGGAAGAGTGACTGGAGGGGAAATGACCCATTCGATCTGGTCAATGCCCCGCTCTTCAAACGCGTTCCGAATTCGGCCTACGGGCTGTTGCTCGCAATCAGCAAAGGGGGGGCAAGGCTTCCATTCCGTTGGCTGAGGCCGTTGCTGAGGGTGCCGCTCTGTGACGATCCCAAGATCCTCGTTCTATCCTACTTCAGCTACATCCTCGAAACGAATAACCCGGACGCCGAACGGGATGCGGACCGGATGCTCGATCGGCTCGCGGACCTTGCCGGCCGGAATGACGACGGATCATGGTGGGGATACGATTTCGTATGGCCGACGCTCTCGGATGGAGTCAATCCACGCCGGGCTTCAACAATAGTTCCCGGTGCGTTTGCAATGATGGCACTTGCGTGGGATGTCGTGGTTCGTGGTCGTGATCGGCATCGTGACCTCCTTCTCCGCGCGGCCCGCTACTATGCCGGTCGTCATTGGAAGGACAGCCCATATGGTGCGCGTGTCGGGTACTTCGCCACGTCGGGTCATAACACACACAATGCAAGTCTTCTAGGCGCACTGGCCTTGACGCTTGGCGGGGTCGTGGGAAAGAACGACTCATGGCTTCGACTGGCGGCCCGCGCCACCGCGACAAGTCTTGCTGCGGTAGCAGAGAACGGATTCATCCCCTACAACGATCATCGATCGGGAGGGTGGACCGACTGCTTCCACCATCTCTATGTCATTGCGTCATTGACCGCAATCCGGCACCTCAATCCCCACGTCGACGCGGACGAAATCAGCGCGAAGACCATCCGAATGGATGGATGGTATCGACGGACGTTTCTCCGTGACGGAGGGGTCGTCAATTACTATCCGGGGAGCCCGTGGCCGATCGATCCACACAACTACGCCGCGACCGCGATCTACGAAGTCATGCTGGGGGGGGAGGAGGGGCGACAAAGAGCGATGTCTGTCCTTGGTCGAATGGATGCTATCTGCTGGGACGCGACCGCGGGCCACTATCACCATCGCGTGATGAAGCGCTGGCGTGATCGGAGACTCTTCATGCGCTGGGGGCAGGCATGGGTCTTCGCCGCTCTCTCGTCGGTTCTCTACGGTGATCGGCTGCTGGAGGGTCTGTCGAAGTTCCGTGAGGTTCACGAATCGATGGAGCGATCGTCATGAAACAGGAGCTGGCCTCAATCGATCAGTCGATGGACGATCCGCGTGGCGCTACGACTGAACGTGACGCGGATGTCGTCAACGGTCCACGTCTCTGGATTGATCTGGATAACTCGCCGCACGTCCCGCTGTTTGCCCCACTTGTCAGACACCTTCGGCAACAGGGGTGGAACGTCTTTCTGACGGCGCGTGACTTCGCTCAGACGCTTGACCTGGTGGAGCAGTTCGGTCTTGACGCAATCCCTGTTGGAGCACACGCTGGAAAGAACAAGGCGTTGAAGGTGGCGAACCTTCCCATCCGCGCGATGCAGTTGACCCGCGTCGTTCGGCGCTTCAAGCCCGACGCCGCTCTCAGTCATGGATCGCGAACACAGGCGTTGGCGTCCCGGCTGATGGGTGTGCCGCAGATCGTGATGTTCGACTACGAGTGGACGGAACTCCGCATTCTCTCGACTCTGGCGACGCGCCTTCTCTGCCCGGCGGCATTGACCTCGTCACGCCTCCATGAAGTGGGGGTGCCGGTGGGGAAGGTGTCGTGGTACGACGGGTTCAAAGAGGAACTCTATCTGGGCGAATTCGAACCGGATCCCTGTTTCCGGGCCTCGCTGGGTGTCAGCCAGGGGGAAAGACTGGTGACGATACGACCGCCGGGGATCATCGGGAACTACCACGACCCGCGCAGCGAAGAGCTCTGCGCCGCAGCGATCAGGCACGTGCTGGATGTGTCCGACGCAGTCGCCGTTATCCTCCCGAAAACGCGTCTCGAGAGGGCTTTCGTCGATTCAATTCTTCCAACGACGCCCCGCGGCCGGGTCATCATTCCGGAACGCGCACTCCCAGGTCTTCAACTCCTGTACGCCTCCGATCTGGCGATCAGCGGGGGTGGGACCATGAACAGGGAGAGTGCCCTCCTTGGAACGCCCACCTGGAGCATCTTCACGGGGCGGAGGGCCATGATCGATGACGAGCTTGCCCGACGAGGGCGGCTTTCGTTCGCGGAGACCGTCGCGGATGTGGAGAGTATCGAGATTCACGCAGGACAAAAAAAAGTGCGCTCAAAGGCCTCACAATCAAAACTTCTGTATGAATTATCAGACACGATTACTACCTTTGTGACGTCCAGTTCTCCCCGCTACCGTATTTCCGATCAATCCTTACCGCTGCGGCAGTAGCTCGAGCGTTTTCGTCGGTCGCCTTCGGATCCACGCAATCCGATGCGAAGGGCGCGAAGCTCAACGTCAGACCGATTACGTCGAGACGTTGCCGCACCAACCTGGCAGGGAGAGGCATACTACATGCAGAACAATCGGCAGTCCAGAGGCCGGATTACCCTTCTTGCAGGAATCGACTTCGCGATGCTCGCGATCGTTGCAACGATCGTGTTGATAGCGCGGGGCGACCTGTCGGTCGATCGCATTCCACTCTCCGAAATCCTCCTCTTCGTACTCTCGTCGCTTGCGGCCATCGTCTTCTTCAACGAACTCGGCCTCTATCGACGGACGATCTTTGCGGCCCGCGCGAATCAGATCGTTGCTCTTGGGAAGGGAATGCTCTGGGTCGGGATCGTACAGGCGGTCCTGATCTTCCTGATTAAGGATCGCGAGATCCTCGACTACAGTCGCGTCAATGTCCTCCTCTTCGTCTTCGCGGGTTGGGGTGGGTTGACGATGCTCCGCCTGATGGTTCTCGCTCCCCTTGTGGAGCGATACAATCTTCTTCCGGCCGCACGACGGCGTGTTGCTATCGTCGGAGCGGGACATGCGGGTCAGAACGCTGCAATGCGAATCTCCGAACGCCCCGAAAGCGGTCTCGACGTTGTCTGCTTCATTGACGACGATCCGATGAAGAAAGACAGGAGACTGCTCGGACGTCCGGTCGATGGTCCTGTGGATGACGTCGACACAATCGTGCGTCGTCGGGGAGTGGAGGAAGTATTCGTCGCGATCAACACAATTGGCTATGGTCGACTGCTGGACATCATTGAGAAGTGTCGCACGACGATGCTTCCAGTGACGGTCACCGCAAGCCACTTCCGAATCGTACACAACCGGGTAGCCCCCGGCGCGGTAGACCTTGCCGACGCCGTGACCATCCGTCCGACCGGCCTTTCGCCTCTTGGCCGGTTCGGCAAGCGCGTCATCGACGTTGCCGGTGCCGCATTACTCCTGCTGCTTCTGGCGCCACTCTTCCTGGCAATCCTCCTCTGGATAAAGTTCGATTCACCAGGACCGGTCTTCTACCGCGCCCGTGTTGTCGGCATGGGGGGGAAGGTCTTCACCTGGTTCAAGTTCCGCACGATGCGCAATGACAGGACCGAAGATCTTCATCGGGAGCATGTGGCCAAGATCATCAAGGAGAACGGCGGCACGAAGAAGCTTGGCGGGGATCCCCGCATCACACGCTCGGGTCGCGTCCTGCGCCGCTACAGCCTGGATGAGCTTCCGCAGCTGATCAACGTCCTTCGTGGCGAGATGTCGCTGATCGGACCCAGGCCCTGTCTGCCGTACGAGTACGAGCAGTTCGACGAGTGGCATCGTCGTCGGTTCGCCGTTACTCCCGGCCTGACCGGCCTGTGGCAGGTCGTCGGTCGCGATCGAAGCGACGTGACGTTCAACGATGCCGTGATGCTTGATCTCTACTACATCGAGAACCAGTCGATCTGGTTCGACTTCAAAATCATTCTACGAACAATACCCGTCGTCCTGTTCGGGCGAGGAGGGGCATAAGCGTGACGAACATCGGTGTTATCGGCTGTGGCTACTGGGGACCGAATCTGGTCCGCAACTTTGACGGACTTCCCGACGCTCGGGTCAAGACCGTCAGCGATCTGCGTCCCGGACGAATTGAGTTCGTTCATAAGAATTACCCCAACATCGGCACGACGTCCGACTATCAGGAGATTCTGGACGATCCGGAGATCGACGCGGTGGTGATCGTCACTCCTGCCGAGACGCACTACACGATCGCCTCCGAGGCGCTTGCGGCAGGAAAGCATGTGATGGTGGAAAAACCGATGGCCCGCACTGCGAATGAGGCCTGGTCACTCGTCGAGCAGGCAAAGATCGCGGGGAGGGTACTCTCGGCCGGTCATGTCTTCCAGTTCGCTCCCGGCGTCCGCCGGTTGAAGCGGGAGATCCGCGTCGGCACCGTCGGTCGTGTCTTCCATATCACGTCGACCCGTATCAATCTTCCACCGACCGACCCGAAGATGGACGTTGTCTGGGACCTGGCGCCCCACGACTGCTCCATCATCCTCGATCTGATGGATCAGATGCCGATCGAAGTGGTTGCGACGGGACAGAGCTACCTCCGTCCCGGTCTTATCGACAACGCCCATATCCTCCTCACCTTCCCCGACGGAGCGACCGCCCATATCCATGTCGGTTGGCTCTCGTCGAACAAGATGCGTTTGCTGCAGCTCTTCGGTGAGCGGGGCTCGATCCAGTACGACGAAATGCTCGCCCTCGACGGCAAGGTGAAGCTCTACGGCGCCGGCGTCGACAACAGGAATATCGTCGGCGACAACGACAGCGAGGCACTCGGATATTCGACGGGAGATATCAGCGTCCTCGGCGTCGAGCAGCACGAACCGTTGCGCATGGAATGCCACGAGTTCGTCAAGGCAGTCGCCGGTGGACCGATCCCGCCAAACGACGGCGTGATGGGAGCCCGTGTCGTCGAACTGCTCGAAAACATCTCGCACCAGATCGAACGCATTCCGCTGGAGTTGGCGGCGTAGGCGGCTAGGCTTCTAGGCCGCTGGGCCGCTGGGCACTGTGCGCTGGCTGAGCGATGCCCTGAGCTCGTCGAAGCCAGCCAGGCAGAAGAAGGAAGACGCAGGGAGGAATGAGAAATGTCGGTGGCGATCGCTAATTCGTGTGCTGGGTCGGTTCTCCGAAATTGAATCACAACGGACGCCGACTTTCAACAGTGATTTGTCAATCCATGTCGCTGCGATCATTCGGCGAGACGTCACTGGCTCCGTGCAAACGAGAACATCAAGAATCCAACTCAGCGTCCCTCGGCGTCCTCTGCGTTGAATAATCCCTCCAACATGCAAGACTATCTCCGTTCCATGCTCACGATCCGCTACACCGAAGAGCGGATTCTGGAGTTGTTCGCCCAGGGCAAACTCTATGGAACGACCCACACCTGCATTGGTCAGGAGGCCGATGCGGTCGGCGTGATATCCCACCTCCATGACGGCGATCTGATTTTCTCCAATCACCGATGTCACGGGCATTACCTGGCCCGCTTTGGCGACGTGTTCGGTCTTGTTGCCGAGCTGATGGGTAAGGAGGATGGCGTCTGCGGAGGCGTGGCCGGTAGCCAGCATCTCTGTCGCGATGGGTTCTACTCCAACGGAATCCAGGGAGGGATACTCCCGGTGGCCGTTGGTATGGCGGTTGCTGAACGTGTGAAGAAGAGCGATGCCGTGACAGTCGTCTTCATTGGTGATGGTACGCTTGGAGAAGGAGCGACGTACGAGGCGATGAATATCGCGTCGCTCTGGAACGCTCCGATTCTCTTCGTGATCGAGGACAACGCGTACGCGCAATCGACACCGTCGCGCTTGCAGATAGCGGGAGACATCGTCGACAGGCCGCGCGCGTTCGGTATCGAGACGATGGAGATCCAGACGACCGACGTGGAAGAAGTGCTCGACGCCGCCGGTCCGATGATCGACGCGATTCGAGCGGACGGTCGGCCACGCACGCTCGTGATCCACACGTACCGACTCGCCCCTCACAGCAAGGGGGACGACCACCGCGATCCGGAAGAAATAGAGAAGAGACGCGAACTCGATCCCATCACGTTGCTTGAGCGACGTTTGGATCCGTCAGAGGTCGAGCAACTCCGACACGAGTGCCGCGCCCTTGTCGACGACGCGATCGCCCGCGCCGCCGCGTCCACCGACCGTGTGCCGTCGGTGGAAGTGCTCTAACGTAGATGCTGTAGCGAGCGGTCGACCGTTGAACGGTCGACCATCAATAGCCCCCCCGAAATAATGTCGACAACGATCTCCTCCGCGATAAACACCGCCCTCCACGAACTCTTCAACGAAGACGAGCGCGTCCATCTCCTGGGCGAGGATATTCTGGATCCCTACGGCGGAGCATTCAAGATTTCGAAGGGATTATCGACGGGATTTCCCGAGCGCGTCCACGCGACGCCGATCGCGGAGGGGGCCATCGTCGGACTGAGTAATGGAATGGCGTTGCGGGGATTGCGACCGATCGCGGAAATAATGTTCGGCGATTTCATCACGCTCGGCTTCGATCAGATCGTCAACCACGCCGCGAAATTCCGGGGGATGTACAACGGCAAGGCGACATGTCCCGTGACGATCCGCACACCGATGGGGGGAGGACGCGGCTACGGTCCGACGCACAGCCAGTCGCTGGAGAAATTCCTGATCGGCATACCGGGCATACGGGTCGTCTCGCCGAATCCCTTCCACGACGTCTCCCGCTTCTACCACGAGGCCGTTCTTGGCGGAGACGATCCGACGATCATCATCGAGCACAAGCTCCTCTACGGTCAGGGTGTGGTCGATTCCGTCGTCGATCGCTTCGGAGAATTCTTCATCCGTCGTGGCGAAGGACCGTTCCCGACGATCCATCTCTCGCTCAATAATTTCCGTCGCGCCGACGTGACGCTTATCACCTACGGCGGCACCACGCGACTTGCGATGGACGCGGCTCGACACGCATTGATCGAGCATGAAATCACCGCCGATATTCTCCTGATGGGATC
>CAYWXV010000087.1:0-9206 GCA_964462535.1 uncultured Alphaproteobacteria bacterium | reverse complement strand
CGGGCCCCCGTCAATTCCTTTGAGTTTCACCCTTGCGAGCGTACTCCCCAGGTGGAATACTTAACAGGTTGCCTACGGCACTGACTCTAAAGAGCCAACACCAAGTATTCATCGTTTAGGGCGTGGACTACCAGGGTATCTAATCCTGTTTGCTCCCCACGCTTTCGTGCCTGAGCGTCAGTTACGGGCCAGTCGACCGCCTTCGCCACTGGTGTTCTTCCAGATATCTACGCATTTCACCGCTACACCTGGAATTCCATCGACCTCTCCCGAACTCAAGATCAGCAGTATCAAGGGCAGTTTCACGGTTAAGCCGTGAGATTTCACCCCTGACTTGCCAATCCGCCTGCGCACCCTTTACACCCAGTGAATCCGGACAACGCTTGCACCCTACGTATTACCGCGGCTGCTGGCACGTAGTTAGCCGGTGCTTACTTTCAGGGTACCTTCTCTGCCGAGCAACTCGGCTATTAGTCCCCTGCTACAGCAGTTTACAACCCAGAGGGCCGTCATCCTGCACGCGGCGTTGCTGCGTCAGACTTTCGTCCATTGCGCAATATTCCTTACTGCTGCCTCCCGTAGGAGTCTGGGCCGTGTCTCAGTCCCAATGTGGCCGATCATCCTCTCAGACCGGCTACCCATCGTGGCCTTGGTGGGCTATTACCCCGCCAACTAGCTAATGGGACGCAAGCTCATCCCTGGGCGGAAAAACCTTTGATCTTTCGATATCATCTGGAATTAGCCCCGGTTTCCCGAAGTTATGCCAGACCCAGGGGCAGATAACTTACGCGTTACTCACCCGTGCGCCAGTGCTCACCTCCCCGAAGGGAAGCTCGCCCTTAGACTTGCATGTATTAAGCACGCCGCCAGCGTTCGTCCTGAGCCAGGATCAAACTCTCCGTTGTAGGAAAGTTGATGTCTGTTTAGAACTCGCTTATCGGATTTCACCTTGACCCCCTCCCATAAAAATGAAGAGGGGATAGGGGCGTGTGCGATGCCGTAGCATCTCACACTATTAGAGCATTTGATGACCGAGATTCCCGTGCGAGAACCTTAGCCACCTGTAATGTGCTTCTTTGGCTTCTCTGTCTTCCTCGCCCCTTCACCACGACCGCTGCGCAGCCGCCTTGAAGTGACGATCATTCCGATTGTCAACGAACGCAATACCACCCGCCGGTTGAAAGGCAGGACCGCAAACTTACCACTTCCCGAACCCCCAAGTCAAGCATTATTTCGCAAAACCTGCGGATTTCCTACGCTCCAGTTTCCGGCCCCCGGTTTAAGGGGGCGGCAAACATACACCGCTCCCTCCTCACGAGTCAAGCACGATTCATGTATCACCGTGTGATCGCCCCGTGGACCTTCCCTGCGACGCCCCCGAACCACCCCCTCCGCCCCTCTCCCTGTTCACTGCTTCACAGCCCCGTACCCGACGCAACACCGGCTGCAACCCGCGCTGCCGCCCGCTCCCAGCCCTGCTCGCATAGTCGGTGCTGTCCAGGACGCAAGAAGGCGGAAGGGAGTCCCTCCGCCTTCTTACAGATTGTATGCGCCCCGCCGATCTACCCCTTCATTCTCTCCACGCTGCCCGTCAGGGGTTGACCTTGATCAACTCTACTTCGAAAATCAGCGCAGCGTTGGGGGGGATGACCTCCCCACGTCCCTGCGGACCGTATGCCAGGTCGCTGGGGATGTAGAGCCGATACTTGCCCCCTTCCTGCATGTGCTGAAGCCCCTCCGTCCATCCTTTGATCACCGCTCCCAGCGCAAACGTGACCGGTTCGCCCCGTTGTACAGAACTATCAAAGACCTTCCCGCTAATCAGCATGCCGGTGTAGTGCACCTGCACCTTGTCCGAGGCTGTTGGCGTCGCCCCCGTCCCGGGCGTCACGACCTCGTACTGAAGTCCGCTCGGGAGAGTCGTTACTTCGGGACGCTTCCCGTTCTCGGCGAGATAGGCATCAGCCTCCTTTCGCTGCCTTTCGGCAATGACGGCAAGTCGCGCCTCTTCCTTCATGCGGATTTCCCGTTGGAAAGCGCCGACGACCGATTCGACCTGCGCTGCGTCAAGAAGAGACTTGCCGCTCAATCCATCACGCAAACCTGCAGTGATGTGATCCAGGCTCAGCGGGAGAGAGTCCTGCTTGATCCGCGTCGCAATGTCGACTCCCAGCGCGTAGCTGGTGCTGTCGGCAGCGTTCTTCATGGGCTTCTTCTTTTGTGCCGCAGCCGGGACGGCAAGAATGACCGCCAGAAGGGCGGCCACGATCATATGTCTCATTCCGATGTATCCGTGTGAGAAATGTAGTTGCAGGGGACGAGCGTCACGGCCGAATCAGTTACCGGCGACTACCGCAATCAGCTCGACCTCGAAGATCAGGAGGGAGTTAGGTTCGATTGCTCCTCCATGGGGCGGGTTCTCGCCATACGCCAGCGAAGCAGGGATGTAGAGTTCCCATTTCGCCCCCTCCTTCATTTTCAGCAGAGCCTCTGTCCAGCCGGCTATCACGCCGGTGACGGGGAAGGTGACGGGTTCGTTCGGATTGGTCGCACTGTCGAAGACCGTCCCATCCAGCAGACGCCCGGTGTAGAGAACGGACACCTGATCGCTCTTGGACGGCGTCCTCCCCCTTCCGGGGGTCACGATCTTGTACTGGAGTCCGCTTGGGAGTTCTACAACACCCTGCTTGGTCTTGTTTTCAGCCAGGAACTTCCGCCCCGCCTCCAGATTTGTCACGGCAGCCAGCCGGGCTTTTTCGGCCTTCGCCTCCGCCATCATCTGCTGAAATCGGGACATAATCTCCCGGGTAGCGGCATCATCGAAACGCCCACGACCGGAGATGGCGTCCAGAAAGCCCTGCGACATCAGGTCGACGTTGAGATCGACACCGTCAGCACGGGCCTGCTGTTGAATGCTGTTGCCGTAGTAGTGTCCTATGATGTAGCTGACACTATCCATCTGTGACGGCGGAATCGGCGTCTGTGCCATCAGTGGAAGGATCGAAGCGATTGAGACGATCAGAAGCGTTAGGATGGAGCGCATGGGTTGGGATTGAATGGACTGATATAGAGAAACGGAGCCCGACCACACAGGTGCCGGGCTCCGTCCATCATCATCTGTTATTTGCTGCCGCCGGAGGGCGTGGCCGTCGGCGGAAGGACTTTAACCAACTCGACTTCAAAGATCAGGAGTGAATTCGGCTCGATCTTCCCACCCGGAGGGGGAGCAATACCGTAGGCGAGCTTGCCGGGGATGTAGACCTCCCACTTGGCGCCCTCCTGCATCATCTTCAACGCTTCGGTCCAACCGGGAATCACCCCTGCGACATAGAAGGTTGCGGGAGCGCTCCGATCGGTCGCGCTGTCGAAAACCGTTCCGTCCATCAGTCGCCCCTTGTAGAGGACCTGAACCTGATCGGTCTCACCTGGCGATTTTCCCGTTCCTGGCGTCAAAATCTTGTACTGGAGACCGCTCGGAAGCTCGATCACCCCTTCTTTCTTCTTGTTCTCCTCCAGGAACTTCTTCCCCTTCTCCTCATTCGCCGCCCCGGCCTTGTTGGCCCGTTCCGCCTGTTCCTTCTGGAGAGTCGTCTGGAAGCTTGCCATGACGGCATTCATCTGCGAATCGGTCAACGCCCCTTTATTGGCATAGGCGTCGTTGAATCCGCGGACCAGCATATCGGGGTTCAGTTTAACGGAATCGCCCCGTGCGCGATCTCCCAGATTCTGCCCTATAACGTAGCTAACGCTGTCGAGCTGACTAATGCTGTCGAGCTTGGCCTTTGTTGTATCCGAGCTTTTTCCGGCGCCGCCGGCGCCTCCATCCTGGCAGGCCGCGATGACAAGGGTGGCAAGCGGCAATAGAAGCCAGCGATTCCTCATACAGGTGATTCTCCCAATTATCGTTCAGTTCAAAGTCTTCCCATCCGGGCGGTGCATTGGATCGCCAGCCTGTGCCGGGGGAAACAAGGGGGCAAAGATACGGATTCACCCCTGTCGGCCACGAGGTGAAGGTTTTGGGGGATTTGATCGGCCTCAAGACCGTATATTCTCAACCGTCCAGAAAACCAGGTCCATTCCTCAACGCCATCCCGTGAACCGGCTGCCCATTACTCATCGCCGGTCGTGATAACCCTAACTCGGTTCTCGATGAAGCTATTTGTCGTCCTCCTGCTCCTGTTGCCGCTGACGCTCCGTGCCCAGATTGCTTCGGATCTCGTCAAGAGAACCACACCTCCGGCGCAACGAACCACATCGGCAGTATTCCCACAGGGATCTGCCTTCGCCTCTGTCAACGGAATCGCTTTCGATCGATTCGATCCTCCCGTTGGATCGGATGTGCGGCTCGAGAAATTTCCGTTTCGATCCGACGCCACCGTGACGCTCCGCCTCCGACGATTCAGCGTGATGACCCCCGACGGCATCATCGTTGCCGGCACGGCCCATGGTGACAGCCTGTTCACTCCCGACCGCTCGCTCTTCTTCAAAGGGTCCGTGGATGAAATCCCCGGATCGTATGTCTATCTGGCCCTCTTCCGGAACTATTTCTCGGGCTACATCGAGGTGCCAGACGAACATGGCGACCGACATCGCTACACGTTCGCCCCGCTCAAGCTGGAAGACGATGCTCCCTCCGTCATGGTCATTTATGACGAGATCGAGGCCCTCCGCCTGAACGGACTTCAGGCCCATTGGACGTGTGGAGCCGAGGAGGTGGAGGGATATCAGGAAGAAGAGGTGCGGTCGATGGCGGAGTTCCGGGCCGGTCTGAAGAGGGAGGAGTCGTCGCGAACATTGCAGTCGAACACGCTCCTCTCGGCACAACTCGCCCTGGAGGGTGACTCGGCCTACTACGTCGCCCACAGCCGCAACCTCTCGCGCGCAGCCAATTATGCGCTGACCGTCTTCGGTTCCGTTTCCAGCATTTATGAGAGAGATATCAATGTCCGAATCCTGGTTCCATATCTCCGCATCTGGACTGGATCGGATCCCTATCCCGGAACATCGACAAATACTCTGCTGGGTCAGTTTCGTTCGTACTGGAACGCGAACATGTCATCGGTCTATCGATCGGTGGCGCAGCTCCTGTCGAACAGCAGCGTTGGTGGAGGGATCGCCTATCTCAACACGCTCTGTGCAAGCAGGACCAGCGGCTCGGGGTACTCGGTCGCCGGTCTGAACAACAACGTCACGTACCCGACCATTACCTATGTCTGGGACAGCGACGTGACGTCGCATGAGCTTGGCCACAACTTCGGTTCTCCCCATACCCACTCGTGTACCTGGTCGCCGGCCATCGATTCGTGTTACACGGCGGAAGGGGGATGCTACAGCGGCACCAATCCCCGCCGCGGATGGATCATGAGCTACTGCCATCTGACATCGTTCGGTACGCAGCTCTTCTTCCATCCCCGGGTGGCGACGCTGCTCCGTCAACGGTCCGAGTCAGCCTCGTGTGTCGACCCGATCGATGGAAACAGCGCCGACATTGTCGTTTCAAGTATTCTGGAACCGGCTGTGGGGGCTGCAATTCCCTCGTCGAACTCCATTACACCGACGGCTGTCTTTAGAAACGGCGGCACCGGGACGCTCACAAATCAGGGAGTCAACTGCACGATCCGTGATTCAGCCGGAACGCAGATCTATACGGACTCGAAGACAATAGCTCTTCTCCAGCCGGGACAGTCGGCTACCGTCGCATTCAACACGACATCCATCACGACGGTGAACCGCTACCTGATGACGGTTTCGACCGCCCTCACCGGCGACGTCTCGCTCGAGAACAACACTCTCGTCCGTCCGTTCGAGGTAGTCTCGTCCGCCACCGAAACGCTCACACTGACGACGCCGAACGCTCCAGCGAAATATCGGTCGGGGCAGAACCTGACACTTGGATGGAATTCGTCGGGAGTCACAACGCTCCTCTTCGAGTTCAGTCCCGACAACGGGGCGAACTGGTATACCATCCGCGATAATCAGGCGGCCAGCCCCGCAAGTCTCTCGTGGACCGTTCCCGGCTTCGCGACCACACAGGGACGTGTGCGGGCAACGAACCGGAATAACTCTGCGATCAACGATTGGAATGATTCTCTCTTCACGATCACGACACTTCCGATCACCTATCAGTGGGCCCGTTCGGGAGGTAGTGGTAGTTCGGAATCGGTAGGTGGGGTAGCGGTCGACGATGCCGGGTACGTCTACGTCATCGCCACGTTCAGCGACTCGCTCAATCTGGGTGACACGACACTCCGTGCTGCCGGATCCAGCGATGTCGCGCTCGTCTGCTACAACCCGGGTGGGACTCTGCAGTGGGGGAGATCGTTCGGTGGCAACGGGGCCGATAGGGGGAACGGCATCGCCGTCGATCCTTCCAACAACGACATCCTGATCACCGGCTCGTTCAGCGTCACCGCCTCTTTCGGATCGCAGGGATTGAACAGCTCAGGCGGCCAGGATCTATTTGTTGCACGCGTCACACGCGCCGGGACCGTCACATGGGCCCGTGGGGGAGGAGGGAGCGGAGCCGATGAGGGGCTCGCGATTGCCCTGGATGGGAACGGCCGTTGTGCCGTCGCTGGGTCGTTCCAGAACTCAGCGACCTTCAGCGGCACGGGCCTCTCAGGCACCGGAGTCGAAGCGCTCGCTCTTGTGTACAACTCCGCGGGCACACTCCAGTGGGCTCGGTCAGGTGGTGGAAACGCAACAGATATCGCAGACGGTGTGGCGATCGATGCATCGGGGAACGTTGTTATCTGTGGCAAGTACGGGGCGGCAGCCACGTTCGCAGGAAACGCGCTTCCCTATAACGCCGGAGACGAAGGATTCACCGTCAAGTACAACAGTGGTGGGACCCTCCAATGGATCACCACGGTGAACGGCGTCGGCAATCAGGAGAGTCGTGGTGTTGCGACCGACGCATCGGGGAACGTCTATGTAACCGGTGCGATCGAACAGACGGCGTCGTTCGGAACATTCATCGCTGCATCCACCGGTGGTCGCGACATGTTCCTGATTCGGTACCGCTCCAACGGAACCGTTGACTGGCTCCGACGGGGAGGATCCACGGCCGATGATCAGGGGAACTCGATCGTCGTCGATGCACAGGGGAATATCTACGTCGGGGGGACGTTCAACAACACGATGGAGGTCTGGAGCATCGACGCTGTAACCGCAGGATCGAGCGACGCCTTCCTGGCCAAGTTCGACGCCGACGGCAGACCACAGTGGGTCGAGAGAGGAGGGGGTGGCGCAGCGGATGACGGAGCGGCGCTCACAGTCTCCGCCAATGGCGATCATGCCTACATGGCCGGAACGTTCGCCTACAACGGCGGGGGCGATCCTCCATCGATCTTCGGACCTGATTCCCTTCGAGGACGTGGCGCCACCGATCTCTTCGTCGGTCGCCTTGCCACGTTCCGTGTGACATCCCCTGCACGTGGAGACATCTGGCGTCTTGGTGATTCGGCCACAATTCAGTGGACGATTCCCACGGGTGTCAACCGGGTTCGGATTGAGTACTCGACCAACAACGGAGCGTCATGGGCGACGTTGATCTCATCAACGCCGAATGATGGCGAGCATCGTATTCCGGCGCTTGCAGTCGAGACGCGATATGCGATCGTTCGTGTGATCGATGCCGACAACCCGTCGCTCTTCGGCGAGGCATGGAGCGGAACCTTCCAGATCGAAGCCCTTGCGGCGCCAACAGATCTGATTGCGACCGGAAGCGACAAACGTGTCGATGTCGTGTGGACACCATCGTCGGCGACCGGTATTACGTCGTATGCACTCTATCGGGCCCGACCGGGACAGCCGCTTGCGTTCGTCGCAGCTGTCTCGCCGTCAACACCCTTCTACACCGATCTTCAGGTGCAGAACTGCAACGACTACAGCTATGCCGTGAAGGCGCGTGTGAACACCGCCGAATCACCATTCTCGAACCTTGATACAGCTCGTCCGGAGGCAGTTCGGACATTCGATGTGACCACCCCCATTGCAGATGAGATCGTGCCGGCCGGCAGCATCAAGACATTGAACTGGACATACACCGGCTGCATCACCCGTGTCCGTATCGACTACTCGACGGATGGCGGAACGAACTGGGACACGGTCTCGACGTCGACTGCGAACAGCGGCTCGTTCGACTGGACGGTCCCGACGATTCCATCGACAAGGGCCATTGTGCAGGTGCGCGACAGAGACAGCGTCAATGTCATCGCCTACAGCGACACATTCACGATCTGCACCGCAGGTCTGGTGACACTCTCGTCACAGGGACCAACAGCAATCTGCGACGGCGATTCGGTCGTCATCTCCGCTTCACCCGGTATGGCACGCTATGTCTGGTCGACAGGTGATACGACGCAGAGCATCGTCGTTCATCGTGACGGAGTCTTCCGTGTCATGGCCTACGACGCTCTTGGATGCCAGGCGGTCTCGCGCGATTCCGTCGTTATCACCTATCGTCAGGCAATCCCGAAACCGACGATCGAGATCGTCGGGAACGACACCAGCTTCTGCGAAGGGGGGGAGGTAACGCTCCGCGCATCGAACGGATTCGATTTCTACAGGTGGTCGACTGGTGATTCGACACGGGAGATCACCGTTCGCCAGAGCGGGATCTACACAGTGTCGGTGAGCGATAGTTCAGGATGTGGTGTGGGAAGAACAGAGGTATCGGTAACGGTCCATCCTCTTCCCAACAAACCGACGATCACACGCATCCCTGGAACAGACTCACTGATCGCCACGCCGGACGTCATCGGCCGATACACGTGGTTCCTGCAGGATACTGCATTGAACGGATCGAACGGTACCGCTATCCTGGCGATGAAAGATGGATGGTATCGTGTCACGATTATCGACACCAACGGATGCACCAGGGAGTCGGACTCGATTTACATCACGGGTCTGATCAGTTCGGTCGACGTGGTGACCGGCGTGTCGGGGATGAAGCTCCACCCGAACCCGAACAACGGTCGTTGCTCGATTGAATTCGAGATACCGACATCGGGTGTGGGACTTCTCCTGATTCACGACTTGTCGGGACGCGAAATGCTTCGCGAGACCACGCCTGTCTCGCCCGGCATCTTCCGCAGATCGCTCGACCTGACGGCCCTACCGGCTGGTGTCTACCTGATCGAGTTCCGAATCGGCGAACGCGTCTGGCAGGGACGAACGGTCGTCGAGTAATACGTGATCAACCC
>CAYWXV010000086.1:0-9262 GCA_964462535.1 uncultured Alphaproteobacteria bacterium | reverse complement strand
AGCGCGGTCAGTACCGTGGTGCGTTCAAGGTCAAGGCCTACTACGCACAGTAAGACGCATTCTTCGATCCTGAAGCGATCCCGGATCGCTCAAGAACAGGAAATGAGGGCCATCCGCGGCTGCGGATGGCCCTCATCGCATTCCGGGACGCCGGCGGCCGTGGTCGTCAAATACAGGTCGGGCGCGGCGCGATTTACCAAACATTGCTATATGAGCCGCCAAACGGCGATTCTGGGCAGAAAACGTAATAGAGTAGCGATAGAGTAGGTCTCGGAGGGGGCACAGGCTGCATTTTGCAAACACGAAAGAGGGGAGATAGCAGACAATATCCTCTCCTTCGCGAAAGACCCCTGAACGTTGTCTAGACGATGTCAAACAAGCGGACGGAAGACCTTCACAATTGCCCTCCCGTCCCAGACCCAATCCACATTCCAAACCCGGAGTTAGTGCCATGAAGAAGTTCCTCACTCTCGTAGGGATGACCGTTGCCCTGACGGGAACCATGCTGGCCCACGGTGGAGGTGGTGGCTACACGCCCCCCTCGAACGATCGCAACGACTGCACCGATTGTGGCGATGAGTCGGACGTGACCAGCGAGATCACGATTTGCGCCGGAGTCCGCGTTCCGATCTGCGTAGGCGTCGAGGATGGATCGCTCGAATTCCCATGCCTCCGCCGACCGCTGAATAGCTACTTCCAGCATGCGACAAGCGGCTGGAGCGATGCAGCGACGGTGAACCCCTCCAGCTCGTCGGATCAGCAGGCCGGCAACACGGCCCGCATCATCGCCGACGGCGACGAGAACGACACGTTCTACATCGAGCTTGTTGGCGTCAACGGTTCAGTTGTGAACAACGGAGCGTTTGTCCGCATTCGCCATGCGAACACACCCGATCAGTACTCAACGGGCGCCAGCAATCCGCCGGCGAACACCGATGAATCAACCGACAACGCAGACTACATGGACGTTCGGATGACCTACTTCGTGACGCCGAACGGCGGAACGAACGAGAGCAACCCGTTCTTCAGCAACCCGACAGGCGTGGTCAACTTCGCCTCGCCGGCGACGCAGAAGCTCGTCTTCCCGAACACAACGCCCGCGAATTACCTCGGCACGGGTCGTCTGACGATCTGGATCGGAGGTCGCGTCGAGACACGCGCCGGACAGCAGCGTGGTCAGTACACAGGCGCGTTCAAGGTCAAGGCGTTCTACGCGCAGTAAGAACACAGCAAAACGGAGATAGAGACTCCGAAATCCCGGATTACGAAAGCGAGAGGGGTGGCGCGGTTGAGACTCCACGCCACCCCACTCACGACAACGACCCCATCAACATTATTGACGACTCAAAACAATGCTGCGCACTTTCTTTCTCTTCCTCGCGTTCTCCCTTCTCATTTCTGAGTATGGAATGTCGCAGGCCCAGCTGGATCCCCCCCGGCCGGTGCTGACATCCCGCGCACGTTCAATAGAAGTCAACATTTCGAACCCCTCCGCCCAGCCGATGGAGGTTCTCATCAACACCGAATTCACGGTGATCAGGACCGATTCGATGGGCCGGATTGCCATCGTCGGATCGGATCTCGACGAGCAGGAGCGAAGCCGAGACTGCTCATCGTGGCTGAAGGTCTTCCCCCGACGGCTCGTCCTCCCTGGCACGTCAAGTCGCACGGTTCGAATTCTTGCCTCCATTCCGCAGAACGCTCCCGAGGGGGAGTATTGGACCCGGCTGAACCTTGATTGCACCCCAATGGAGGCCCCGGCAGAACTGCCCAAGCTGGATAGTGGTGACGTGGCCCTCGGCGTTTCAATGACATCAGTTCTCAGCACACCTGTTCTGGTGCGTGTCGGGACGATTGCAACGGGGATGGAAATCAGCGAGGTGCACGGCGTACTTGACTCGGCCCAACTGACTCTGGTGTGCGATCTGAAGCGGATGGGAAACAGCCCCTATAGAGGCACCGTCATGGCAAATGTCTACGGCCCGGACGGGACCCAGGTGGCGTCAAGCCTGGCAGAGACAACGGTCGAATTCATGACGCGCACCCCCATCGTCCTTCCTGCACTCAGCGATGGGAGCTATCGGGTCGAGTTGGCTGCGACATCAATCCGCAAGGGATCGATGTCCGAGATCGTCGTCCCCGCGGACGAAGTCAAGCGTGAGTACACGATGGTGGTGTCGGGCCAAACGGTTTCTCTGTCCCCGACAACCAACTGACCAGGGATTCCGAGCTAAAGAATGGCACGCCGCGAATAACGTCGACTCGATGCCGAAGAGACATTCATTATCGATCAAGAGCAGACCGTCATGAGCAACGAAACATACAGGACGAAACGCCCGACTCGATCTGAGCGACTGTGGAGAGCGTTCCTGGTGGTGGTGGTGGGCATACTTGGGACTGTTGCCGCCTCATGGGGACAGTATCCCGGCGGCTCGACCTACGGTAACAACCCGTCGTCCGTCTCACTCACCGTGACCCCGGTGCGGAACATGACGTTTCCGTGCTTGCAGCGGACAGAAGATCACACCATCCGCTACACCGACTGGGCTGCCGGGCAGTTCGAAATGACCGGGGCCGCAGGTTGCAGCGTCCGCGTGCGACTACGCGTGGACAATCCAACGGTGAACAACACGCCCGATGCAGATCCTGATCGCCTCGCGACAAATATCAGTAGTCGGGATGTTGCCATCAGCCGTGACGGCGGTGTCACGTGGATTCCCATCAACGACGCAGATCTCGATTTCGTCACCCGATTCCCGACGAACGGATTTGCAGGCGCATCTTCCATCCTCGTGCGAATTGGTCTCCGCGTCAGCGCCGACGCCGATCAGCAGCGTGGGAACTACTGCGGTAGAATCCGGCTTACCGCCAGCTATGTCAACTAAGAACTCCCTTCCACAACGGGAGTCCCGTTTCGGGATCGAAATCGCGTGAGAGAACGCCCCCCCCGGTGTACTCGGTGATAACGACTTCGCAGGCATGGACCAGGGAGCCAGGCGCCAGAGTTCCGGCCAAGATCGCCCCCCCTTCGCCGGCCAGTACACCGTTCAGTCGAGCCATTGATCGTCCCTTGAATTGTGAGATCGTCCCTGACATGTGGCCGATCTCGAACCGCCCCTCCAGTCTGATCGTTTCGGGTAAGCCCGTTGCCGGATCGACACGCGACAGCGTGCAACCGTCGATGAAACCGTGAACCGCAACGGTCCCCACCTTCACACCTTCTTCGTTCGCAATCCGCGTAATCGTCGCCACCAGATCCGCCCCTCGCTCCAACCGCCCTATGAACGTTCTTGCCGATGAATATGGTTTTGCCGGCATAACTCTCCTGTTGCAGGTCAGATAGATGTTCGATGTCGGTACTCTGTTCTACATGCCTGTTTGGCGCTGCCAACCATTGGGCCGCTGCGATGAGCCTTTGTCCTTGAAGACGCAAGCCCGATATTCAACCCCGTCAGTTGGCGCCATCGTGCGCCCAGTGGCCCATTCGCACAGCAGCCCCGCCCCACGCCAGCCATGCTTGTCGACAAGTACAACAGACCCCACACCTACCTCCGGATCTCGGTCACGGATCGGTGCAACCTCCGCTGCGCCTACTGTATGCCGTTCGAGAAGATGGCCTGGAAACCAAGGAAGGAGATTCTGACGTTCGAAGAGATCGTCCGCATCGCTCGCGTGGGTGTCGAGAATGGAATCGATAAGATCAGGATCACGGGGGGGGAACCGCTGGTAAGAAACGACATCGAGCTTCTACTGGAGCGCCTTCGCACGCTCCGTGGACTGAAAACACTCGCTCTTACCACCAACGCAGTCCTGCTGTCACGCTACATGGAGACCGTGCGGCGGACGGTTGACAGCGTCAATATATCTCTCGACACATTTCAGCCGGAACGTTTCCGCCAATTGACGCTCCGCGACACACATGCGGATGTGATGATGGGGATTCAGGCCTCTATTGACGCCGGATACGATCCCGTCAAGGTGAACGCGGTGATCATGCGTGGTGTCAACGACGACGAGTTGGTCGACTTCGTCCGCTACACAATGGATCGCCCGGTCGCGTTCAGGTTCATTGAATTCATGCCGTTTGCAGGGAACGAATGGAGTCAGGGAAAGATGATGGGGATGGATGAGATGATGTCACGGATCGAGGAAGAGTTCATCCTTGAACGACTTCCGGATCCCGAGTCACCGATCAGCCGAGATTACGCTGTGGTCGAGAAGTCAACCGGGAGGCGGGCTGCTGGGTCCATCGGCTTCATCGCGTCGATGTCGCAACCCTTCTGTTCCAGCTGCTCCCGGCTCCGGTTGACGGCAGAGGGGAAGGTGATGCCATGTCTCCACATGTCGGACGAATTCGACGTGCGTGACGTCCTCCGATCCGGTGGATCAGACGCAGATATTCTCGGAGTTTTCCAAAGCGCGCTGGATGCCAAGTGGGAGGCCCACCCTAGCGGCGAAGAAATGGTGGCTTCTACCAACCGCGTGATGATTCAGATTGGCGGGTGAGCAGCTTGAGAACGTCCGGCGTGACCGGTGAGCTCACCCACGAAGGTCTTCACCGGGCAACGGCCAACCGCGTCTGCGACATTTCACCATCGCTGTTCGTCACGACCACCAGATACGCACCGGGATGAAGCGCATCGGTCCGGATTGTCAACTGCGTCGATCCGATCGGAATCGTCTGTTTTGCCCACCGTTCCACAGTTCTCCCCAGATTATCCACAATTTCCACAATCACGCTTGTGGATTTCAACGACACCAACTCGACGGTCACCGACTCGCCGAATGCGGGGTTGGGAACGGGGATGGCGAGCGTGATAGCAGTCGCCAGGCCCGGTGGTGTTGGAGGATTGGTCGCGCCCGTGTCATGCGGATTCGGCTGAGTTGATCGGAGCGACGCCGGAAGCACCCATCTATTCGCGAACAGATCGGTCATCCCCATCCGCGCATCTTCCCAGATCACGTACAGCGTATCCCCACGTGCAACACCTGTACCGTGCCGAGCGGGATACCTGGATGCGCTGATGATTGTGTCCGCGACCAGGGTTTTGAGAGCGCGATCGACGACCGTCATGTGCAGACCCGAATCACTTCCCCACAACAACCCAATCGGACCGGTTGCACCAAATTCCACCACGGTGGGTCGGTAATACCCTCTTGGTATAGTCAACGCAGTCGTTGTCTTCAGAATTCCACTGGTATCGAACAGCTGAATATTCACGATCGAGTCATGGAGGTAGCCAGCGGCATCTGGAGTAGAATCCGGATAGACTCTCACAAACAAAGAGCCAAAGAATCGATAATACCTTTCGAACTCGGTGGCAGTGGATTTCGTGGGGAGCGCGGACAGTGGAACGACGCGCCCGAAAGATGCGGAATAGATGCTATCGTGGTTAATAACAAGTACATTCCCATGAGCGACCGGGGCAACCCCAATAACCCCGGATATCGCCCGACCAGGTATGGCGAACGACCAGGTTGTGTCTCCATAGTGATTAAGTCCTATAATCCAGTTAAGTGGTTTCGATAGGCCTCCGGGATTGACTCCTGCGTATGCTATGCTCTCCTGCAGATTGGGGTCGTAACTACCAAGTAGAAGACCCGACGTCCCATTTATCGTGGAAGGGTGTACAGATTGCTCAAATCCGTTCGTCGTCGGGACGAACGAATATGGCACGAGATTCCCGCCTGAACCGCTCGAATATCGCGCGCCGGATTCACTTGCACAGACGATGACAGCCGCATTATTCAACGGTTCACAGGAGGAAAACACCTTGAGCCACTCCGTCTTGTTCCCGAACGATCTATAATAGGACATTGGCAAACGGAGCGTGCCAATGAGCAGTGTCGAGTCGCCGTGATCAGGCAACCACTCACGCAGCTTGTAAACAACCGAGTCGACGCGCTCGTCTGTAACAAGTAGCAGATGGCCCTCGCGGTCGATCAGGACAGGCCGTCGCTTGTCGGTAAACAGATTCAGCCATGAAGTTGGTGCCGTCAGCGACACCGTTTCGCCATTTACGGTAATCTCCACGACACTCAACCGATCCGCAATCGATCTCCGAACCGGATAGCGCAGTCGAATATCATCAGTACGCATTGCGGCCAAATCGAATTGTTCGAGGTATCGGACACCGCTCGCATCGAGGTCGAAGGTGACAGTTCGACGCGTACTGCGATATTCCTCGGATCCTTTGGAGTAGCTACTGGTGAACACCTCAAATCTGATACGTCCTGCTTCACTATCCCCCGGCGAATAACTCACTCCTGTAATGCTTCCGGTCGCATAGTACGAGGCGCTCGACTTGTCCAGGTACGAGCCGATCTCAGTCCCGACTGTAACCGTGTCGAATCGACCCGTGTCAAGAAGCTTACGTGAAACCAAGTGTGCGAAATAGAAGCTCCATCCGTCGTAGCTCCGTCTTCCGTACGAAACGGAAATGACCCCTTGACTATCGCGTGTTACCATACCAGCTATCTCGAGAATGGCACCGCTCGAGTCCACGCGTATTAGTCTGGACGGCGTGGTGTCGTACAGGGATGAGTAGTATTCCAGATCCAGGACGTTTGGCTTCTTCCAAATCATGACGTACGCGGATGTATCCTCGAGAATCAGGTGCGGATTCCTAACGTGCGTAATGGGAATCTCGCGGTCGTCCACTTTCCCATCCGGATACCACAGATGAGGGTGTCCGCTGGCCGTCCCTACAATCGTACACCCAGGCAGGGTTCCCACCCGTACAGTATCGTCAAAGTTGATCGTCTCCAGTGTGGTCGGTGAGCCATTCGTGGAACCGTCTTCGCCAATGGCGAGCGAATGGTAGTACACCTCCTCCCCTTGTGTTGCTTGCCACACGATCGTCGTCACACCCCCGTCTCGATGGAGCCAGACTAGCGTGTCGGTCACGAGCAGTTGCGTGCTGACAAAGAACTCCTCGGATCCGATCAGCCCCCCCGATCGCCCGATGCTCCGCGCATAGACTCCGGGTGCGCCGCTCCGACGATCGTTCCATAACACCACAAATGCCGTGTCCAGGTTCACCACCGACACCACGCCGCTCGGCCGGGCGGAGGAACCATGCACGAAGACCGGCCCGTCAACGGGTGTCGTCCCTTCGATCCGCTGAGCCACAATCGCTGGAATGATCGAGTCATCGGTTCCCCGCACCGTCGTCCCCCACGCTGCCAGCGTCGTCGTCCCGATTCTTGCTGCCGACTGAATCTGAATGTCGGCGGGAAGGTTCACCGGACGCGCCCAGTCGGATGTCAGCCAGATGTCCTCGCCTAGCTGTGCGCTCGCGTGCGAAATCAGGAGAGGGAGGAGCAACAGAGAGAGGATGGTGCGCGCTCTAGTCATTGCGTCGCGGGAATCGGGATGATGGAATGAGGGGAGAATCCGGGGAGAGGGAGAATGTGCCCAAGGTAGGGACAATGCACAATGCGATTCTGCATCAACTGCACGTTCCTCGTCCATATGAAGACACCGTACCCGACCAAACCTCTCACCCTGGCGGCCACTTCATGGGACGCCCGCCCAGCAGGTGGAGATGGAGATGGTACACCGCCTGCCCGCCATCCTTGTTGCAGTTGATCACCAGCCGGTATCCGCTGTCGGCAATTCCTTCCTGACGTGCAATTCGCGCGGCAGTCGTCACCATGTGGCCGACCAGCTCTTCGTCCTCGGTTCCCACGTCGTTCGAGGTCGCGATCACCTTCCTGGGAATGATCAGGATGTGGATGGGAGCCTGCGGATCAATGTCGCGAAACGCCACGACGTTGTCGTCCTCGTAGACGATTTCGGCAGGTATCTCGCGGGCGATAATCTTCTCGAAGATCGTCATGCTGTTCAGCCTCCAGAATTCGTGATGTTCCTCAATTCCTGATAGACTCGACAGAGGGGGAGTCCGACGACGGTATAGTAATCGCCATCGATTCGATCGATGAAGACGGCTCCAAAGTCGTCCTGAATTCCATATGACCCCGCCTTGTCCAGCGGCGATCCGGAGGCAACGTAATGATCGATTTCGTCGGACTCGAGGCGGCGGAACGTCACCGTCGTCTCAACGTGATCGACTACTTCGTGACCCCTTTCCAGGTCGATGATTGCGTAACCGGTGAACACGACGTGCGTGCGCCCCGAAAGGGAGCGAAGCATCCGCCGGGCGTCTTCCGAATCGCCCGGTTTCCCAAGAATGTTTCCATCGAGAACAACCACGGTGTCCGAGCCGAGGACGACTCCAGGAGGAGATTGCGGGAGAACGGATCGGGCTTTCTGGAGTGCGAGACGGCTGACGAGATCGGCAGGTGACTCTCCGGGGAGCACCTCTTCGTCGGCCGTGGGCGGTTGGATTGTGAATTCGGCTCCCATTTGATTCAGAAGAGCCTGTCGCCGGGGAGATGTGGAGGCCAGGATAACTCGTGGAAGAAAGGGCATGCGTGAAGATACCCCGTTACGCGATACGTTTTTCTACGGTCTAAACACTTGGACGCATACCCCTCGCCGCCCTATCTTTGCGGTTCTTTGCAGAAAACAGACACAACAGATACGCCATTCTGCCCGGGAATCGGGGGAAGCGGCCAACGGAGCAGGTAACAATGCAGGCAATCGTCACGATCGCAGGATCGCAGTACCGCGTCAAGCAGGACGACATGATCGTCGTCCCCTTCCTTGGCAATGACGTGCCCGATACGTTGGAGATCGCCGGTGCGATCGCGATCGATGGAAGCACGATCACGCCAAACGGGGCAACCGTGACCGCAAAGGTCCTGTCGCACGGCCGTGCCGACAAGGTCCTGGTCTTTCACAAGAAGCGTCGGAAGAGCTATCAGAAGATGAACGGGCACCGTCAGCCATATACCCGAATCCAGATCACCGGCATCTCGGCCTGAACCGTTCCTATCAGCGAAGATCAAGGAGACTGACTCATGGCACATAAAAAAGGTGGCGGCTCTACCAAGAACGGCCGCGATTCCAATCCGCAGTACCTTGGCGTCAAGCGTTTTGGCGGCCAGGCCGTCCGCGCCGGCAACATTCTTGTCCGTCAGCGTGGGACCAAGTTCCACCCCGGCAACAACGTTGGCATCGGCAGCGATGACACCCTCTTTGCTTTGATCGATGGTCACGTGACCTTCGAGCGGAAGCGCGATCGAAAGCTCGTCAGCGTCTACGGCGCCGAGTAAGAGCCGAAGAGAAACAAGCCAAACCGCAAGTTCCGTTCCTCGGAGCTTGCGGTTTTTCTATTCAGTGTTGGCGGATGACTGA
>CAYWXV010000085.1:0-9315 GCA_964462535.1 uncultured Alphaproteobacteria bacterium | reverse complement strand
TGTACCTGCGCGTTGTTTCGGAGGAACTGCGTCTGCACGGTGAACACGAGACGCTCGATGAAGTAATCGACCGATTTGTTGGGACTGCGGATCTGCTCGACGTGTTCGACCGGGTGCTGGAACGATTCGAACAGGATCACGGCGCGCAGGCTGTAGAGCGAGTGATGCGTCTGCTGTGGACCTCCCGTTCCGGCTTGAGCGAGTTGGAGTTGATGGAACTCGGTGAGCTAAGCCGCATCGATCTGTCACGATTGCTCTTCGCGATCGACTATCATTTTCTCAGACACGATGGATTGCTGGGGTTCTTCCACGACTATCTGCGACGTGCGGTTGAGAAGAGGTATTTGGTCGATGCTGCGACGAGGCGGGAGTCTCATCTGCACCTCGCGGAGTACTTCCAGAGAGTGGTGCGCGCGAGAGAGAACAATGTGGCCGATGAATCAGCGACGAAGCGATGGCGGGAGTCCAGCTTCGTTCGAGCCGCGCACGAACTTGCAATGCAGCTGTATGACGCGATGGAGTGGGATAGACTAGGCGCGACGCTCGGGTCTGTGTCGGTCTTCATGGCGCTCTATCGTGGCGAGACACTGTACGATTATCTCATGCTGCGTAGACGATTGCGGGACGAGGAGATCGACGCGACGGCTGTGCTCCTGGAGGATGTGAGGAAATGGAGGGAGAGCTCGATGACCTATGCCGATCGCGCCGAGGTGCTGAAGCGGACCGCGGACCTGCTTGAGTTCACGGGGGGGCTGTGGGAGGAGGAAGCAGAGATCTACAGGGATCTAATCGCCCTGGCAATCGGCGCTGGAGATCGGTGGCGTGAGGCGACCGCCCACCAGGGACTTGGGCGGACGCATCGCCTGAGCCATCGCTATGGTGAGGCCCTGGATGCGTATGCGAACGCGTACCAGATTGGCGAGGAGTTGGGTGATCAGCGGACGATTTCTGCATCCATTGACGGACGAGCAAGGGTGCATATGAATCGCGGTGAACTTGATCGTGCGCTGGAGTTGCTGTTGCAGGTCCTTGCGATCTGCGAGAAGCTCGCTGATCGCGAGGGGGTTGCGAGAGCGTTGAGCATTATCGGCTGGGTACACAAGGAACAAGGCCGCCCCCCTGAGGCGCTCGCGTGCCATGAAAAGGCTCTAGTAATCCACAGGAGCTTTGGCGATCGTTTGTCGATAGGCACTGACCTTGGTGGCATGGGAAGGGTCTATCTGGAAACCGGTGATCTCGACCGATCGCTCGAGTGCTTCCTGCAACAGCGTACGATATATGAAGAGCTGGGCTACCGCGCCGGCCTGGCAGCCGTCGTAACGAACATCGCATGGATTCATCAACTACGGGGAGAGGCCGAGCGAGCACTTGAACTCAACCTGCTCTCGCTAACAATACGCGAGCAGGTCGGCGATCACCGAGGGTTGGCGGGCGGTCTCCACAATATTGGAATGGTGTATGCTGAGCACGGTCGATACTCTGAGGCGATGGAGCAATATCGAAAGGCTCTCCGCATCAATCAGAGTATCGGGAACCGTCAGTGGGCCGCATATAATGTGGCGGCCATCGGGAACATTCATCTGGATCTCGGTGAATTCGACGAAGCAATGCAGTCCTACAAGCAGACACTTGAATCGTGCTCTGAATTAGGGGATCGCTCTATTGCGGCAATGGCCGTCCAGAATATGGGTGCCGTCCATCGTCAGCGTCAAGAATATGCCTCGGCGTTGGAATGCTACCAGAAGGCCCTTGAGGACTATCGAGCAATCGGGGATCCGCGCTCAATTACTGAATGTTTGGAGGGTAATGTAGAGGTGCTGTTGGACGTGATGGAGGAGTACACGACGATGCCTGAATTCCTGCCACGATTCATACCTGTCACCGCTGAAGTGAAGTGGCGCGCAGTGATCCTGCAGCACGCACGAGAGCAGGTAGAGGAATGCGTTGCACTTGCGCGGCAGGAATCGACCCCTGGGTTTCTGTTCAAGTGCCGAGTACTCCTTGCCCGCATTGCCGCCGCAGATGGGGATGCCACTGGCACAGACCAACTGCGGGCGATGGCGAATGAATCACCGGTAGACTCGGAACAGGCCGAGTTGCATTACTGGCTGTGGCGGATTGGCAGATCGACGGGGAATGGTCCCGGCGATTCCGACGAAGCGGGGTCTACGTCACAGGAGAGTGTTGAGGAGAATCGAGCTGGAGCGTTGCGGTTGTATAGAGAGTTGTTTGGGAAGCTTGCGAAGTATGAGTATCACAAACGCATTGAAGAGCTGAGCGCTGCATGGGAGCCATCATGAGTACACCCAACGAACTCCGCGTCTTCATCAGTTCGACCTTTCGCGACTTGCAGGAAGAACGCGAGCATCTGGTCAAGAAGATCTTCCCGGAGATTCGGGCGCTCTGTCGTGAGCGCGGCATCACCTTCACCGAGATTGATCTTCGGTGGGGGCTGACGGACGAGGAGGTCGTGCTCGGGCAGGTTATCCGCACCTGTCTGGAGGAGATAGACAAGTGCCGACCCTATTTCATCGGGCTGGTCGGTGAACGCTACGGCTGGGCGCCACCTCTCCCTGAGTATTACAAGGATCCGGATCTGTTCAAGAACTGGCCGTGGCTCGAAGACGCCGCAATGGAGGGATCGTCCATCACAGACATCGAATTCCGGCACGGCGCTCTCAACGATCCATCTGCTGCCGGACATTCTCGCTTCTACGTCCGTCGACAGCGTCGCTCGCTAGCGGATACGTCCCGCACTGCGGAGCTTGACGAAGAGAGGGTGAAGCTGGAGGATTTGAAGGATCGCGTCCGAAGGACAGGGTTGACCGTTGAGGAATTTCGCGATCCAGTCTCGCTGGGAGAACTGATCTACGACGAACTTATCGAGATCATCGAGCGTGATTTCAGCGACGCACGAACGCCCACGCCCCTCGAGCTGGAACGCTCCCGCCACGCTGCCTTCGCAGCAAGCCGCAGGCGCGCATACATCCCCAATGCGGAGTACCTGACACGACTGAACAATTGGCTGACCGGCGACGATGCCAGGCCGGTGGTCCTCTACGCCGAGAGCGGGTCAGGCAAGAGTTCGCTTCTCTCCTTTTGGTGCGAGCAACTCAGACGGCGCCACCCTGACCTCCACGTTCTTGAGCACTACGTCGGAATCGGTGCCGGCGACTCCGATCACCTCGGGATTATTCGACATGTCATTGAGGAAATCAAGGTGCGCTACGAGCGGAGCGAGGAGATTCCATCGAGGCCGGAAGAGCTTGAGAGAGCCTTCGCCAACTGGCTCGGCTTCAATGTTGGAACGCCGATGCTCCTGGTCCTCGACGGGATCAATCAGCTGAGTGGCCGGGCGCTTGACCTCCATTGGCTACCACCCGCCATGCCTGAAGGAATCAGGCTGGTGATCTCGAGCACGGTCGAGACGACCCTCGTGGATCTTCGCACTCGCGGATGGATCGAACTCGGCATGCAGCCGCTGAGTGAGGCGGAACGTGAGGCGGTGGTCGTCCGCTTCCTTGCGGAGTATGGCAAAGCGCTCTCACCCGGGCAGGTCAAGCGTATTGCTGCCGACGTGAAGTGTGCGCACCCATTGTTTCTGAGGACCCTGTTAGAAGAGCTTCGGTTACAGGGCGTACACGAGCATCTCGAACTGGCGCTTGACAAGCTGCTCCTCACAACCGGCACCGAGGATCTGTTCCAACAGGTGCTTGAACGACTCGAGGATGACTACGGGACGAAGAGTGTTCGCGAGGTTCTTACGCTGATCTTCGCGTCGCGAAGCGGTCTGAGCGAAGATGATATCGAGATCGTGACTGGAATTTCCCGGTTGAAGCTCTCGACGCTTCTCTTGGGACTGGATTACCATCTGGTGCGACGGGACGGACTTCTGAGCTTCTTCCATGACTACCTGCGGCGGGCAGTGGAGAAGCGATATCTCATCGACCAGCACAAGCGACGGGAGCCAAGCGAACGACTCGCCGCCCACTTCCGGTCGCTCCTGCCAACACTTCAGACGTCGTTGGAGTTGCTCCACGCTCTGGAGACACTTCACGACCAGGACAGTCTGGAGGACGTGCTCACCGACATCTCGCATTTCGAGCTGCTTTGGTTTGGCGAACGAGATACGGTTCTGCGACTCTGGTCTGCTTGCGATCGCAAGCGGGTTGCAGATGCGTATCGACCGATGGTGGATTCGCTGAGTACATCCGTGGATGCCAACAGGCGGATAGTACTGCTGACTGCGGTGGCGGCGTTGCAGGAAATGGTCGGCAACTGGAGTGAGGCACAGATCGTGCTACGAGAGATCCTGGAGTTGCTGCGAACAACCGGAGAGCGCGCTAGTGAACCAAAGGTGCTGTTCACCCTGTCACGGCTGGCCGAAAGCGAAGGTAGAATGGATGAGGCTGAGTCGCTCGCCCGGCAGGCAGAAGCGATTGCTCGCGAATGCGGCGATCTCGTTGCGGTGGCCAGCGCTGTTGGCAATCGGGGCATCGTCCACTCAACACGCGGTGAATACCGGGAAGCGCTGGCGTGCTATCGGGAGCAGGAGGACATCTCTCGAAAAATCGGGTCTCGCGCCGGCATAGCGCTGGCCGTAGGCAATCGAGGCATCGTCCACTCGCATCGCGGAGAATCCGATGAAGCGCTTGCCTGCTACAGAGAGCAGGAGCGGATCGCCCGCGAAGATGGCGATCGTCGGCAGGTGGCCATATCCGTCGGAAATCGAGGCGAGATCCACTTCGATCGCGGTGAAGAGGCAGAAGCGCTTGCCTGCTACCAGGAGCAGGAACGAATTGCACGCGAGCTTGGTGACCGTCGGACTCTTACTGCGGCTGTGGGCAATCTTGGGGTCCTTCACAAGATTCGCGGGGAGTCTGCCGAGGCGCTGGAATGCTATCTGGAGGGGGAGAGAATTTCTGATGAGCTCGGTGATCGACTCGGCGCCGCAATTGCCGTCGGCAATCGTGGCTCAATCCATGGGGACCGCAAACAGTACTCCGAGGCGCTGGAATGCTTTCGTCGTGCCGAGCAGGAGCATCGCGCCATCGGATTCCGCCACGGGTTGACCTACTGGTTGACTGGAAGCGCCTGGGTCCTGTTGGAGATTGTCAGTACGGGAGGGGTGATGCCGGAGTATCTCACGGGCTATGTTCCGGACGCAAGAACGGAATTCTGGGTCGCGCCGACGCTGCGGATGGCCCGCCAGCAGGTCGAGGAAGCAATCGCGATAAGTGACGACCTCTCCAAGCCTGACACACGCTGCGGCGCTCGCGTGCTGCTTGCGCGAATCGTCGCCGCCGAAGGGAGTATGGAGAGCGCGATGTCCATGCTGACAACGATGCTGGAAGAATTCGCCGACGATAACGATCAGGCCGACGTTCACTACTGGCTCTGGAAGCTGAATCCCACCGCTCGCAATCATGGTGCGGATGCCTTGCGCCTGTATCAGGCGCTCTATATCAGGTCGCCGCGTCACGAGGACAGTCTGCGTATCGAGGAACTGCGTGCGGCCATCGAACCCAGCGCACCCGTGGGGACCAGCAGGTCCCAAGATTGAGCAACACGATTCTGCCACGGGCACACCGCATTGCTCACGAGACCGTCAAACAGGTCCGCATCGCAGACGATGGGGACGCGAGGCGGGGGTGGATTGGCCGTTGCCCCATTCCACAGTCTCCATATCCCCACCAGCCACTCGTCAACGTTCCGCATCCTGTTCTCCATGTCATTATCCTCGCTCATCTCCCGGATCGTCCATGAGCACATCGAACGAACTCCGCGTCTTTATCAGCTCCACGTTTCGCGACCTGCAGGAAGAACGCGAGCATCTTGTGAAGAAGATCTTCCCTCAGATCCGCGCGCTCTGTCGTGAGCGGGGGGTGACTTTTACGGAGATCGATCTGCGGTGGGGAATAACCGAAGAGGAAGCTGAGGACAGTGGTGTAATCCGTATCTGCCTGGAGGAGATCAACCAATGCCGTCCCTACTTCATCGGAATCCTCGGCGAGCGGTACGGATGGATACCACCGGCACGTGTTGTCGATTCGTATGCCAATGAGTTTCCTGCGGTGGCTGGGAGTTCCGATGTCGAGCGGAGCATCACCGAGCTGGAAATTATCCACGGTGTGCTGGAGAATCCGGCAATGGCACACCACGCTCACTTCTACTTTCGTGATCCTGGCGCAACACCCCCACAGTTTGTTGACACCGATCCCTCGCTCCGCGATCGACTACTCCGGCTGAAGCAACGCATCCGCACGAGCGGCTTCCCGGTCCGCGAAGACTTTGCCAGCCCGGTCGACCTTGGGGAGGCGGTTGAGAGGGATCTTCGGTCCATCATCGACGCGGAGTTCCCTGCCTCGGAAGCACCATCGGAACTTGATGTGCAGCGGCGTGCACACGCCGCATTCGCCGCCAGCCGAACCCAAGCATACATTGCCGACGAGACGTATCTCGCCGCGTTTGACCACTGGCTTGGTGCCGGAACTACTCCACTCGTCATAACCGGCGTGTCCGGACTTGGCAAGAGTTCGCTGGTGGCGCATCTGGCTGATAGATATCGTTCCGCCCATCCGGAGGATTATCTGATCGAGTATTACGTCGGCGCGGGCGAGTCGGGTAGCGGTTCCGTTACGGTGATGCGCTTTCTGATTGCCGAGTTCAGGGAGCGTTTCGGTATTGACGAGGAGGTGCCGTCGACCCCGGAGGAACTGGAACAGAGCTTCCCGAATTGGCTGTTTCGCGCCGAACACCACGCTCGGCAGATTGGCATCTCTGTTGTGATCGCGATCGATGCAGTCAACCAGCTTGACGAGGCCGATCGCCGGATGGCCTGGCTACCGAAGACAATACCGGCCGGAATACGGTTGGTGATATCCACGACACCGGGCGAGTGTGAGGATCGTCTTGCATCGCGCGAATGGCACAGACTGGATGTATTGCCGCTTGAACGCGAGGACGCGCGCCAGCGGATTGTTGCACAGTATCTGGGCGGATATCGCAAGGCATTGACTGCAGGGCAGATGCGCAATATCACCAGTGATATAAAGGGAAGTTCGCCCCTGTACCTGAGAGTTGTAGCCGAGGAGTTGCGGCTGTACGGTGAACACGAGACGATTGACAACGTTATCGACCGCTACCGAAGTGCCGAGAATCTGGACGCGGTGTTCATGGCAGTGTTGGAGCGAATGGAGAACGACTACGGTGAGGCATCGGTCAACCGGCTGCTCAGCGTTATCTGGGGCACGCGCACGGGCGTAAGCGAAACCGAACTCGTGGAGATCACGGGTCTGAGTCGTCTGGAGTTATCGCGCCTGCTGTTGGCACTCGATTATCACCTGGTGCGACGCGATGGGTTGTTCGGCTTCTTCCATGACTACCTGCGACGCGCCGTCGAAAGGCGTTACCTGGGCGACGACCAGAATCGGCATGCAATCCATCTCAAACTAGCCGAGTACTTCGAGAGGGGCGTGAGAGACTCGATCGCCGCAGGTGGCACAGTCTCGGTTCGCATGGCGAGCGAACTAGCGTATCAACTTCATGCCGCTGGAGAGCAGGATCGACTTGTGGAATGTCTCTCGACAATGCCGGTCTTCATCGAGCTATACTTCGGCCAGACGGAGTACGAGTTGTTGCGATACTGGTCCTCAATGGGAAACGGAATCGACATAGCCGGAGCGTATCGAAGAGGTATCGCCGACTGGACAATGGTAGACGAGCGCGTGCGAACCCACGGCATAGGGGCTGCGGCAAGTCTTCTCGAGCGCCTTGGAAACTGGTCGGCAGCGGTCGAACTCTGGCAGGAGCGTCTGGCCGTAGCAATTGAGAATGCCGACCCGAGCCAGGAGGCATTCTCGCGTCGATCATTAGGATGGCTTCTGCAGTTGCGCGGAGAGTATGGTGAGGCTCAGTCAGAGTTGACGAAAGCTCTGGAACTCTGGACGGAGTTGGGTGACCGCATGGGCGTCTCCAGTGCAAACGCCGGCCTGGGAGTACTCTACTCCAATCTCGGAGAGTATGATCGAGCGCTGGAGTGCTACCAACGGCATTTGAGTATCTGTGAGGAGTTGGGCGACCGCAGAAACGTCTCCGGAGCGATGTTGAACATCGGCGTGGTCTTCTTCAGCCGCGGGGAGTATGAGCGAGCGCTGGAGTGCTTCGAGCGGCAGTTGAGCATCGGCGAGGAGACGGGCGACCGCGGTTGTATCGTAACTGCTTACGGGAGCATAGGCACTCTATACCACAGTCGCGGCGACTATGATCGAGCGCTGGACTCACTTCAGCGCTGTTTGAATATCAGCGAGGAGTTGGGCGACCGCAGAACCATCTCCGGCGCGATCGCAAACATGGGGACGGTGTACGCCGATCTTGGTGAGTTTGATCGAGCACTGGATTGCTACCAGCGTTGGTTCAACATCAGCGAGGAGTTGGAAGACCGCAGGGGCATGGCTATAGCGCAGGGGAACATGGGGAATACCTACGTGGATCTTGGAGACTATGATCGAGCGCTCGACCTGTTCACCACGGCGGCTACGGAACATCGTCGGATCGGCTTCCGCTATGGGTTGACATACTGGCTTTCGGGAACTGCGAGAGCGTTGCTTGATCTTGTCGAGGGGTATGAAGAGATGCCTCCGTACCTCCCCCGCTATGTTCCGGGTGCGGAGCGAGGGGCATGGCGGCTCCCCGCGCTGCATATGGCGCTGGAGCAGGCCGAGGAGTGCGTGGACATCTCGAAGGATTTGCCAAAGCCCGATACCCTGTTCGAGGGGAGCGTGGCGCTGGCGCGGGTCCAGGCCGCCCAAGGCAACAGTGATGGCGCACTGCACCTTCTCTCCGCGCTGCTCCTTGATGCCGCCGACGACGGGCAGCGTGCCGAACTGAACTACCGACTCTGGAAGCTCAACGCAACTACGGACGAGGGGGCACCGATGCCCGCCGACCACCGTACCGAGGCGTTGCGTGTGTATCAATCACTCGTCGAAACAACACCGAAGCGAGAGTATCGGATGCGGATCGAGGAACTGGGTGGAGGGTAGATGTCAGCCTGCGCGCGGATACTAGACGCTGCGCAATAGATAGAGTTGGATCCCCGACTGCGGACGATTGCTGCTGCGATTTGGAATATGTTGGATGCCAGTCGTCCCTCGCAGGACAATAATCGTTCAACAATCGTTTCTTGAATTCGACATGTGACCTTCGACCGTTGACATTGATCCTCTGACATTCGACACTTGACCTCCCACGTTAGCACCCGGTCATTCAGCGGCCAACCGGCAACTCCTTCTCCCATTCCCCAATCCCCAGCCC
>CAYWXV010000084.1:0-9488 GCA_964462535.1 uncultured Alphaproteobacteria bacterium | reverse complement strand
GACCGAGCGCAACATCCTCATCGGTCAGTCCCCAACGCAGATCGACCTCGGTGAAACGGATACCGCGGTCACGACAGAGGGCCCGTATCTCCGGGAAGATCTTCTTCACCAGGTGCTCGCGCTCTTCCTGCAGGTCGCGGAAGGTGGAGCTGATGAAGACGCGGAGTTCCTTACTCTGCGGCATCTGTGGCATCAGATGTGGTTGAAGCACTCATTTCTTCGATTCGCTCCTGGTACTCCTGCTTGGGCGTCCATCGCCTCAAGACCTGGTACAAGCGCAACGCGTCGTCGCGGTGGGGGGCATCGGACGCGTTGATTCTCCAGAGCCGGTAGTGTAGTTCGGCACGATTCTCCATTGCTTTGTACGAGGTGTGATCGGAATCAACGAGGGAGGGTGTGGGTTCGTTCGCATCTTCCAACAACGTCTCCAATTGCCTCTGCGCTCCTTCGAAATCTCCTTCCACTGCTGAGATGCGTGCCAGAACGACCTGCGACTTAAAGAGCGTATCGAGCGCGGACAGTTGCCGCGAGATTGTGAGGCACTCTTCGGCAACCGTGCGGGCATGTAGCAAGGACGTTGCCCGCCACTGGCCTGCGTGAACGGGTCGCTGCGAATGCATGCCCGGTACGTATTCCGCCAGTATGTCGGGTGCCTCCGCTCCGTCCTCAACAAGTTCTACCAGCATACGCGCGATCCCCTCCAACCACTCGATTCGCTGAGCTGGTGTGTCGATAACATGACGCTCCGCCTCTAGTTTCCAAAAGCAGTCAAGGGCATCCGCGTATTCCTTGCGATTCGCATGCACGACGCCGCGATTGCTGACGGCAAGGGCAACTCCCCTGTGATCGCCGGACTCCCGCGCGATCTCCTCCTGTTCCTGATAACATGCCAACGCCTCCGTATACTCCCCAAGATTTCCATGTACGATGCCACGATTTCCGACGGCCATGGCAATTCGCCTGCGGTCTCCCAGCTCTCGATCTATCTCCTCCTGTTCGCGGAAGCACTCCAATGCTCTGTCGAACTCACCACGAAGACCAAGCACGATGCCGCGATTGCCCACTGCAATGGATATCTGCCGGCGATCTCCCATCTCCCTGGCAAGTTTCTCTTGCTCGGCAAAGCATGCCAATGCCTCAGGATATTCGCCACGAACTGCATGCATTGTGCCACGACTGCCGGCCACCGTAGCAATACCTCTTCGATCCCCCAACGCTCGATGGATCTCTTCCTCCTCCTGATGGCACGCCAATGCCTCGGCGTATTCCCCACGGGCAAAGTGCAGATTGCCTCGGCAGCCTAGTGCATCGGCAAGGTTCTGCCTATCTCCTAACTCCCGAAGGATCTCTTCCTGCTCCCGATAGCAAGCCAGCGCTTCGGCGTTCTCCCCACGATCGGCATGCACGAGGCCGCGATTCCCTATGGCAACGGATACGTTGCGTTGATTTCCCAACTCGCGCGAGATCTGCTCAAACTCCCGATAGCATGCCAATGCCTCGGGGTACTCGTTACGAGACCAATGAGCGATACCCCGATAACTGACAGCATAAGCGATGGCTTTTGGGGAACCGAGCTCGCGGGCGATCGACTCGGCATCCACCGCCAGGCGCAAGGCTTCCTCCAGCCGCGCCCTGCTTCTCACCAATCCCGAAAGCGACGAGAGCGCGTTTGATTCCCCGAGCCGGTCGTGCGCCTCCCGAAGCTCAGCCAGTTGCTCTCGATACAATTGCTCGGACTCTTCCCAGCCCCCAATCCTCGCGAGCAATTCCGCTACGGAACCAAGCACCATTGCGCGTTGCTCCCGGCTCGGTTCTCGCTCGCGAATCCAAACATCCAGATTTGCTCGGTACGCCTTAGCAATGCTCGGTGTCTCCGTCGATGCCCAGAGGCGCATAACCGTCTCTGGCTCGGATGCCCACATTGGAGCGAACCGTTCAATGCGTGCAAGAACGTCGAGCGATCCGTCTCGATCTCCCAGCGACTCAAGCGAATGCAGCCAATCCTGTGTCGCTCGCAGACTTACCGGCAGCGATGCAAACAGCCGAATGAGTCGTTCGTGGAACAGCCGTACGACAGTCGGGTCGGAGAGATATCGCCTCTCGACAGCGCGCCGCAAGTAGTCGTGGAAAAACCCCAACAACCCGTCGTTCTGAATCAGGTGATAGTCGAGTGCGAACAACAGGCGCGACAGGTCGAGCCGGTTCATCCCTGTCAATTCCATCAGCTCTATCTCGCTCAACCCGACTCGCGAAGCAGCGATCAGCCCTAGCATGGATCGTACCGCAGACTCCCCATAATCCCTCTCGATTCGATCGAGTACACCGTCAAAGACTGCAAGCAGATCGTCTGCTGCGACATACCTGTCGAGTTGTGCATCGAGGGTCTCGTGTTCGCCATGAAGTCGTAGCTCCTCGGCGACAACACGGATGTACAGCGGGGAACTCGCCTTCGCGTCTTCCGTCACTCGGCGAACTTGTTCCGCCGATATCCCTTTGTGGTATTCACCCAGATAGCGTACGACTATGCTCTGACGAAATCGCTGATCACTGACGGGAACCACATCCATCTGCTCCCACTCTCGCGCCAGCAGTCGGTCGTCCGCCTCTCCAGGCGTTGTCGAGACAAGAAGCCGCACGCCGGATGGGATCGCTTTTGGGAGCCATGACAAAAGCCGGTCGGATGCACGAAGCTGATTGACCGCATCGATCACGATCAATACTGACGCCCCACCCTCCGTGGCAAGATGCTCGCATCGATAAAGCCAGTTCGGGAACCTCCGCTGCAGTTCTGCCTCCCTGACGGGAATCTCTTCGTCGACGCCAAACCGCTCTCGTATTTCCTCGATCACGTGACGCATCACAGACAACGCTGTCCCGCTTGCCTGGTATGCGCCGACATAGTGCTCAACGACAAACGCATTCGGATTCTTCTTGCGGTAGTACTCGGTCAGATAAGCGACCAGGGAGCTCTTTCCCAGGCCCGATTCGCCGCGAATCACCAACGGAATCTGCGACTCATTCAGCCAGGTCGTGAAGGACTTGAGATAAGCAGGATTGGGGATGTACGCCCGAGTGCGATTTGCAGCAAATGCCGAATGAGCGCGGCGCTGCAACTCCAGCGGCGTAAGCGTTTCCTGAACCGGCCAAAAGCGATCGATCATTGCGAGGAGGTCGGATCGGACCTGAACACCCAACTCCTCAACATCGTGGAACTCACGAAACGGTTTGCCGGAGTTCCGAGAGCGTTCGATTACGGAGGCCAGGCGTACGGGATCATCGGCCTCGGCGAGGTTGCCTGGACGGTGGTAGAAGAACGCGTATTCGCCACCGATGCGCCCTGGCGAACCTTCGACTTCCGGCGCGTTGAAGACACCATGAATGAACTCCATCTCGGTCACGCTTGCCCCTTCGATGGCCACGTCCTCAATCCACGGATACTTGGCCAGCAGCTCCGCATCCATCATGATCTCATGAAACTCAGGCGCCCAACCGTAGCGATTGCCGATGATGCCGATGAAGTAGGGTCGGCACTTGTCAACTTCTTCGAGGCAGGTGCGGATGACCGTTCCAAGCACGGCCTGTTCCTCGGTAAGTCCCCACCGCAGATCGATGTCAGTGAACGTGACCCCGCGCTCGCGGCACAACGCGCGAATCTCCGGGAAGATCTTCTTGACCAGATGCTCACGCTCGTCTTGAAGGTCGCGGAACGTGCTGCTGATGAAGACTCGTAGTTCGTTGGTTGCGCTCGTCATCCTTCTGTTACTATGGTCATCTGTTTGCTTCAGGCTTGCTGGTCGTAGTGTAGTCGACCGGGACCGACGTCTTCAGGGGATGCTCGATGGCCTGACCCAGTGTACGTCCCCCAAAGTGAATTCGATGCCAGGATAACGACGGAGTACGCGGATATCGGGGAAGATCTTCTTCACCAGATGTTCGTGTTCTTCCTGCAGGTCGCGAAAGGTGGAGGAGATGAAGACGCGGAGTTCATTGCTCTGCGGAGTCGGCAGCCTCCGGTGTGGTCGACGCGGTCAGTTCGTGGATGCGCGTGCGGTACTCTTGCTTCGACGTATGCTCGATCAGTGACTGGTACAGTCGCAGTGCTTCGGCGCGATGGTTGGCATCGGTGGACCTGAGTTTCCAGAGACGGTAGTAGAGTTCCGCCCGGTGCTCACGGTCGTTTACCTCGTCGATCAATGTGGCCAGTTGTTGCCGTGCTTGTTCGACATCTCCTTCAGCAGCGGTGATTCGTGCCAGCACGACCTGGCTGCTTAAGAGCGCATCCCCCTTCGACAACTCCCGCGAGATCGCGAGGCTTTCTTCAGCAATCTCCCGTGCAGCGTGGAGGGACAGGTCCCTCCACGTCGATCCGGTGGCTCCAATAATGTACTTCGGCAGGTACTCCGGCATCTCCACGGCATTGTCGATGATATCCAATAGCACGTCGACCATCCCTCGAAGCCACTGGTGCAAGCTCTTGCGATTGCCGATCACTCGATGTTCCACGGCACTGCGATGAAAGCTCGCAAGCGCTCGCTCGCACTCCCCGCGTCGATAGTACACATCTCCCATGTTCCCGATGGCAGAAGCGACGCCACCGCGGGCGCCCAACTCCTCACTGATACTCAACTGCCGCTGGTAGCACTCCAGTGCTTGTTCGTACTCACCACGACTAGCGTGCACCACGCCCATGTTGCCGATCGCTGTCGCGACGCTACTCCGGTCCCCCAACTCCTCACTGATGTTCAACTTCCGCTGGTAGCACTCGAGCGCTCGTTCATTATCCCCGAGCCTGGTGTATACCACGCCCATGCTCCCTATCGCGAAGGCAATGGCGCCACGGTCGCCCAGCTCCTCGCTGATGCTCAACTGCCGCTGGAAGCATTCCAGTGCTCGATCATACTCCCCGCGACTGGAGTACACCACGCCCATGTTTCCGATCACTCTGGCGATGCCACCGCGATCACCCAAATCCTCGCTTATCCTCAAACAACGCTGGTGGCATTCCAGTGCCCGATCATACTCCCCGCGATTGGCGTAAACCACGCCCACGCTCCCGATCGCAATGGCAACGCCACGGCGGTCGCCCAACCCCTCGCTGATGCTCAACTGCCGCATGTAGCATTCCAGTGCTTGTTCATACTCGCCACGACGGTAGTAGACCGCACCTATGTTCCCGAGCACGAAAGCAACACCACGGCGGTCCCCCGACTCTTCGCTGATGTTTAACTGCCGCTGGTAGCACTCCAGTGCTTGTTCATACTCGGCGTGGCTGAAGTACACATTTCCCATGTTCCCGATCGCTCTGGAGCGGCCATGGCGGTCGTCCAACTCCTCGCTGATCCTCAACCAACGCTGGTAGCACTCCAATGCTCGATCGTACTCCCCGCGACGGTAGTACACATGTCCCATAGACCCAACGGCACTCGCGGTGCCACTGCGGTCCCCCAGCTCCTCACACAGGTCCAACGCTATTGTCAATTCCGACAGGGCCTCACCGTACTCCCCACGTAACTGCAGAATATCTCCCAGCGACCGACGCGACGACGCCTCCTCGCTCGTGTCGATATGCTCGATCGCCAGCGTCAGACGCTCTCGCCCCAGTTCGATAGCCGCAGTCCACTGGCCCAGTCGTTCGAGAAGATCCGTCACCGAACCAATGCCCCGGCTCCGCTGGGCAGCATCGTCCATCGACCACTCAGACAGACCCTTCCGATATGATCCGGCTATGTCGATACCCTCTTGCATCGACGACCAGTATCGCAGCACCTCGTATTGCGTCTGGCCCCCGTAGAGTGCAAGGAACACGGGCATGGTCGACAGGCATTCCCGTACCCGGTCCTGCTCCCCGGCAGCCTGGAGTTGATACGCCAGTTCGCCGGCCATGCGGACGGATACGTCCGTACCTGTGGTGATCGAGGCTGTCACGCCGCCCTGGAAGTAGCCGGCAACCTTCAGATGCGTTGAGTGGGGCTCCTCCTTGTCGGCCAGATACCGCTTCTCAACAGCACGCCTCAGGTAGTCGTGGAAGAATGTGAGCCGTCCCTCCTTCTTCACCAGGTGATAGTCGAGTCCCGCGATAAGCGTCCCGATCACGAGGCGCGACAGGCCACTGATCTCCGATAACTCCCGCTCATCAAGTCCACTTCGACTCGCCGTCAACAGACTCATTACCTCTCGAACAGCCTCCGGCGTGTAGTCGGTCTCGAGCCGCTCGAGCACCCGCTGGAACAGATCCTCGGTGCCGGTTGTCTCCAGGTATTTGTTGAGTTCGACATCGAGTTCTTCGTGACGACCGACAACGCGGAGTTCCTCGAGAACGGTCTTCAGAAAGAGTGGGTGGCCGCACTTGTGGTCGGCGGCCAGACGCTTGATCTGATCCGGGTTGAGAGACTTGCTGAACTCGGCCAGGTACCGGACAACGATCGTCTCACGCTCGGCCTCGGAGAGGGCCTGCATGCCATAGCGTCCCCAGCCTCGCTTCTCCAACTCCACAAGCGTCCCCTCGACCGTCGAGCTGAGGATCATTCTAATCGACGGGGCGATCACATCGGGTATCCAGCGGAGCTTGAGAGCCTCTCCCTGTAGCTGATTGAGTCCGTCGAGGATGACGATCAGGGATGAAGGAGTCGCGGTGAAGGATGAAGGATGAAGGATGAAGGTTGAATCGGAAGCTGGCGTGTCCGTCAGCTGTTCGTTCGATTCCTCCCTCCCCCCTCCGCCTCTCGCCCTTTGTTGGTCATGGTCGACATAGCCGAACCACTGACCCAGTGCCGTCTCCAGCTTTTCGGGGTCGGTAGGGATCTGCTCGTCCCGACCGAAACGCTCGTTGATCTCCTCGCAGACGTGTCGGATGATGGCGAAGTGGTCTGTTGCAGTGGCTCCAATGCCGACGTAGTGTTCGATCACATGCGCATCCGGATTCTTCCGTTGATACTGTTGTGACCAGTAGGCGAAGAGAGAACTCTTGCCGGAGCCGCTCTCGGCATAGACAACAAGGGGTGGATCGTTCGATGCGACGTGATCGTTGAGACGTTTGAGGTGTGCGGGATTCGGGATGTAGGCTCGTCGTCGGCTCTGGGCGAATGCAGCGTGTCGGGCTCGCTCCTCTTCCAACGGCGATGGGGGCTTCGCGTCGGCAAAGTCGTTGTCCATGATATTCAACAACGCCTGTCGTGTCAGGTGTCCGAGCGCCTCCGGGTCATCGAACTCCTCAATCGTTGCACCGCTGCGCCGAATGCGTTGCTGGTAGACATCCAGGCGTGTGCGCTCGTCATCGTCGACATCGCCGTCGGACCCATCGGGTCGTGTGCGGAAGAAGAAGAGCGCTCGACCCTGCCCCGCATTCGGCTCGCGATCGTTTCGGCCATCGTCGGGCACGCTTGTCTTCCGTTCCGCCTCCTCCATCGATCGGAGCACCCCGTAGTGAGCCTCCATCTCGGTTATCGACATTTCGTCGACAACGGCGTCCTCGAGCCATGGGTGACGTTGAAGGAGCGTGGGGTCTTTGAAGAGGTCGAGGTGGGTAGGGATGTAGCCGTATCGAGACCCGGTGATGCCGATGAAGTACGGACGGCATTTGTCGACTTCTTCCAGACACGTGCGGATGACCTGACCGAGCGCAAGTTGTTCCTCCGTCAGTCCCCAGCGCAGGTCGACCTCGGTAAACGTGATGCCCCGCTCCCGACACAGCGCACGAATCTCCGGGAAGATCTTCTTCACGAGATGTTCGCGCTCTTCCTGCAGGTCGCGGAAGGTGGACGAGATGAAGACGCGGAGTTCGGTGGATGTGCTCATGCCTGCACCCCGGCCGCAGTCAGTTCCTCGATGCGTCTGTAGTAGTCGTGTTTCGGTATGCTGGCATACAGCGCCTTGAACAACGCAAGCGCGGTCGATGCGTGATCGGGCGCTCCAAGTTTCCAGAGCCAGAAATGAAGCTCCGCCTGCTGCTCTTCCTCGTTCGTTTCGGCCAGCATGTTACTGAGACGTTGCGATGCGCTCTCGTTGCGCCCTTCGGCAGCTTCGATCTGCGCCAGGAGAACACTTGCGTTGAACTGCGTGTCGGGCTTTGAAAGTTCGTCGCTGATGGCAAGGCATTCCTCTGCACAGGATCGTGCGTATAGAATGGACGTGGCGGGCCATTCGCCGCTGCGATCAGGCGTCGCTCCGGTCACGCCCGGGACATACTTCGGTAGATACTCCGGCATGAGCCCACCTGCGTTTGAGAGTTCCACGAGCACCCGCGCGATCCCCGCCAGCCAGTAGGTAAGACCGTAGCGGAAGCCAAGTGTCCGATGCTCCTTGGCTGCCCGATGGAAGAACTCGAGCGCACGATCGGGCTCCCCCCGACTGTCGTACACCTCTCCCATATTCCCGATCGCAATGGAGGCGCCACGGCGGTCGCCCAACTCCTCCGCGATTCGCAACTGACGCTCGAAGTTCTCAAGCGCCCGTTCGTACTCCCCGCGATTCTTGTACACCACGCCCGTGTTCCCGATCGCAGTGGCGACGCCCCCGCGGTTGCCCAACTCTTCTGCGATTCGCAACTGACGCTGGTAGCACTCGATCGCACGCTCGTACTCCCCGCGAGCGCCGTACACCACACCCATGTTCCCGATCGCACCCGCGGCGCCACGGCGGTCTCCCAACTCCTCTGACATGCGCAACCAAATCTCGTAGCACTCCAACGCACGCTCTTTCTCCCCGCGACCCGAGTACACCAGCCCCATGTTCCCGATCGCGATCGCGGCGCCACTTCGGTTGCCCAACTCCCTTGCCACGCCCAACCAACGCTCGAAGCACTCAAGCGCGCGTTCGCTCTCCCCACGAAGTAGGTACACAACGCCGATATTCCCGAGCGCTGCGGAGACGCGACGGCGATCGCCCAACGCCGTGAACAGGTTCACCGCCTGCTCCAACTCCTCCATCGCTTCGCCGTACTCTCCGCGCAACTGCAACAGCCAGCCCAGACTTTGACGCGCCGCTGCCTCCCCGCTCCTATGACCGTGCTCTATCGCCGATCGAAGGCGCTCACGCGCCAATTCTATCGCCCCAGCCCACTCTCCGAGGCCTCCGATAAGATCGGTCACCTTCCCCATCCCACTGCTCCGTTCCGCGGCATCCTCCATCGTCCACTCCGCCAGGGCACGCCGATAGTGCTCCACCACATCCGAACCCTCGCGCATCGACGACCAGTAGCCAAGAACCTCGTACATCGTCGCACCATCGTACAGAGCGAGGAACAACGGCATGCTCGACAGACAATTGCGCAGACGCTCCACCTCGTCGGCGGCGTGAAGTTGATACGCCAGTTCCGAAGCACTGCGAACACCAACACTCGTCCCCGCGCGGATCGACGCCTTCACGCCGCTGTCGAAGTAATCCGCGATCCGTAGATGCGCCGATCGTTGCTTTGACTCATCGGCCAGATACCGCCTCTCAACAGCACGGCGAAGGTAATCGTGGAAGAACGTCAGACGCCCTTCCTTGCG
>CAYWXV010000083.1:0-9772 GCA_964462535.1 uncultured Alphaproteobacteria bacterium | reverse complement strand
AAGGACTAAGGATGAGGGATCAAGGATGAAGGATGAAGGATCAAGGATGAAGGATGAAGGATGAGGACCTGCCTGTGTGGGCCTAGCCACGAACCACTTTCTACTCACCGCGGACGACTGACGACTGACGACTGACGGCGGACAACGAACAACTTTCAACGCTCCATGTACATCAACGGTCGCAACGCGGTTCTGGAGGCGCTTCGCTCCGATGAGGGGGTGGAGAAGGTCTACATCATGTATGGAGTCGAGGGGGACGGGATTACGCGACTTCGCGCCGAAGCGTCAAGACGCGGCGTCCCGTGCACGACCGTGGATCGCAAGCGATTCTCCGAGATGGAACGGGAGGCCGGTGTGGGAACGCGCTCGCAAGGTGTCATCGCCCTTATCTCCGAGGTTACCTACGTCGATATCGAGGAGCGCGTCTACGATCTGTTGGGGAAGGGTGAGAAGCCGTGGATAGCCGTACTGGATGGCATCACTGATCCTCATAATGTGGGTGCGATCATCCGATCCGCCGAGTGCGCGGGTCTGGATGGTATCGTCATTGGAACGCGGCATTCTGGGGGTGTCAACGACGTCGTGATGAAGACCAGCGCCGGCGCGGCCAGCCATATACCCATTGGCCGACCCTCCAACGTTGGTGACGTCCTTCTCGGACTACAGCAGGAAGGAATGGAGATCGTTGTGCTCGACGAGCGAGGTACCACCCCCTACACCGACTGTGACTTCACGCGCCCCGTCGTCGTTGTGGTCGGTTCGGAAGGGGAGGGCGTAAGCGCCAGGCTGCGGAAGATGGCCGACCACCTCCTCTCGATTCCAATGGCTGGCAAGATCCCTTCGCTCAATGCATCGGTTGCTGCCGGTGTAGTCTTCTTCGAAGGACTTAGGCAAAGGAACGTGGCCAAGTAGCGGACCAGCGGATACATTGCTCCCAACGCGCGAATGGACCGTCGCTCCTGCCAGAGCACGGTCCATTCACGTTTCACGTTCCCTACCTGACTCTCCTTTCGGCTGTGGTGGCTGCGGATCGCCGAGCCCGGCATGATCTGGCTCTCGTCCGCTCCTCTCTACGATGGATACGTCGCCGTAATGATGACGCAGTGCCCTGTCTCCTCCGCGCCGGCGCGATCGCGAAGAAGACCCCTGGGCTACTGCGTCGCCAGGTTCAGGGACTCCGTGCGTACGGCGTCCCCGAAGCGCTGGGCAAGATTGACAATGGCCGCCGCCGGAACCAGTTCCGGGTTGACGTAGTGTTGCAGCAGGATGTCGCCGCTGGTGGCAACGATGAGCGTCCCCACGGGAGCGCTGCAATTGAAGTGCGCGATGTGGTCCCCTGCTGTCCGCATAAACGTGGGAGTCATTCCGCGTGCGACGCTCCCCTCGATGCTTATCGCGTTCCGAGAGAGTGAGGATACCGTAAAGAGTTCCTTTCCTGACATGGCGTCGCTGATCACCACTCGCCCCAGATCCTGCCTGACGCGGTACTCGGACCGGTGGCTGAAATCTTCACGAATGTGGTCGAGAATCGTCGGGCCGGTCGTCTGAGCCGACGCTGATTGAATACAAAGGACTGTCGCAAGACCAAACGCCGACATCAGTCTGTTGAGCATGGGCTTTCTTCTCCCGAGTTATTGAGGATCGTTGTGAGTGCCGGTAGGGCACCCAACTCCAGGGGAGGAAGGAATCGGCGCTGGATGGGTGATAGGGTGTGTCACCGGCATCGCTGCATAGGCCGACTTCCAGGAGACAGGAGTGCTGACTGAACCGACGCTCATCAATGTCTGTGCCACAGGCCCGCGTGCCGCTCAAACGCTGAAACAGCCAATCACGCACGCTTTCACGTGACCGAGCTTCACGTATTGTGACAACCCGGAACGAACGACAATTGGCAGATGCCCGCGCTTGTTGTTGTCCCACCCATGGGTTGGCTCTATCTTACGGCCTTCCAGATACCCTCCCAGATACTTCCGCGCGTCTCATGGACGACCTACTCAACTTCATAGCCGACAATCCCTGGGCGCTGATCGTAGCCTTCTTTCTCCTTGCCCGCCTCTTTGGTGGAGGGAAGAAGAAGGCGACGACACCTCCCGGCGCAAGGGCGAAGACGATCCAGGAGAAGCGAGCGCAGGCTCAGGTCAACAGGGCCAGCAAGCAAGAGGAGATCGAGAAGCGTCTTGCCGAGCAGCTGCGATCCCTTGGGATCGATGTTCCCGTGACCACGCGAAGGTCGTCGTCTCCGCAGCAGACGACACCCCCCCCATCACGCCAGGCATCGACGGAGACGGAGTTCCACCAGGTCGAACGCCTGTTGGGGAATGAGATGGATGTGGAGAGGGAGGGGCGCTCGACGGGCTCGTTCGGGTTCCACAAAGCGATTGAGGAGTCCGAGGAGAAGGAATACCACATGACCGGATTCGGATTCCACGAGGCTCAAGGGCTGCACACGCTTCCATTGGACATGACAGTCGAGCCGACGCCGGAGGGGGTATCGCCAATCACGATCGACGATGAAGCAGTACGCCAGGGAATACTCATGAGCGAGATCCTTGGCCCGCCGGTGAGTTTCCGTCGCGGCGGTCGTGGCGGGTATAAGCGCTGACAGTAGGTCCACGTACTATTCGGCCCCACATGGATACAACGTTTCTGGGAGGTCACGCAGCCCCGTCGCAGGGGACGCTACGCTTTGATTTCCGCACGCTTCTTGTCACCGTTGCCCTTGTCGCGATCGGGCTGATCTCGATCTACAGCGCGACCTACGATGCAGGGGCGGCTACGTTCTTCTCTCAGCAACTCGTGTTCGCGATCGGCGGATTGTTTGCCATGGTCGCGATCTCCTTTGTCCCGGAGCGTTGGATCACCCTCAGTGTCTATCCACTCTACGCCCTCGGTCTGTTGCTCCTGGTCGCAGTCCTCGTGATTGGAAGCGTCATCAACGGCCAGCGGAACTGGATCAATCTTGGTTTCTTCTCTCTGCAGCCATCTGAACTGGCAAAACTCGGTACGCTCCTGTTCGCCTCGGCGTTCGTAAGTCGAGAAGGAAGAGACCTCAAGAACTGGCGCGACCTCGCAACCCTTGTTGCGATCGTGATGGCGCCCGTGACGCTGATCTACTTCGAACACGACACGGGCTCGATGACGGTCTACATGGCAATGCTCCTGGGTATCGCTCTCTGGGCCGGCGCCGATCTGTTCCTTCTCTTCTCGCTTGTGGCTCCTGTCGCAGTTGCGGTAGCCTCGCTTTTCGGCCTGACGCCGATGCTGATCGCACTTGGTGTCGTGTTGCTCGCCATGGTATTCTTCCGGCGCTCTGTTCTGGTGACCATTCTTGGATTCTCCCTGTCACTTATTGCCGGCCTGTCAACGAGCATCGTCTACGAGCATCTGCCAAACCATATCCAGAACCGCATAAGCACGTTCCTGGATCCCACGCTGGACCCGCGCGGTGCAGGATACCACGTCATTCAGTCACTGATGGCTGTCGGGTCAGGAGGCTTTGCCGGGAAGGGTTTTCTCAATGGGACAATGACACGTCTCGGGTATATCCCTGAACAGTGGACCGATTTCATTTTCAGTGTTCCAACGGAGGAGTTCGGATTCATTGGCGGTGTTCTGGTCATTGCCCTGATGGGAGGGATGATCTACCTGGCCGTGAGTACCGCGTCGCATCTTCGCGATCGATTCAGCTCGACACTCTGCTTTGGCATCGCGACGATCTTCTTCTATCACACGACTATCAACATCGGCATGGCAGTCGGCCTGGTGCCGGTCATGGGAATTCCCCTCCCATTCCTGTCGAAGGGGGGATCGTCGCTCCTCCTGAACATGTCGGCCGTTGGCCTCCTTCTCAATTTCTATCGCTATCGGACGGATCTGCGCAGGGGATAGGGGATACGTGACTCCTGGGACAAGAATGAAGTGGTGACTGACTCTACACGATCATGTTGACGCTTGCTCACATATTTGAGGCGCTTCTCCCACTCGTCTATGCGGGAGCATTCGCCATCTATGCCCTCGCCTTTTTCAGGCGGGATGAAGGCTTCGAGCGCTGGCGTCGCCCGCTCCTGCTGGCGGCCCTCGGAATTCATACCCTGCTGATCTACGCCCGCACTGCGCTTCACGGACATTGTCTGGTCTACTCTCCGTTCGAGATGATGACGCTCATCTCCTTTACCGTGACGCTCACCTACACGATTGTGGAAATGGCGAGTCGGGAACGTGGGACCGGGATGTTCTTTCTGGGACTCGCGCTCGCGCTCCAGACGCTTTCGGCAATGTTCACGCCGTCCGGGGGGATGAGCCTCGATCCCATACTGCAGAATCTGACGGTCGGTCTCCACATAAGTGCGGCCCTCTTCGGGTATACCGCGTTTGCTATCTCCGCCGTCTACGGCGCCCTTTTCCTGATGCTCTACCATCAGATTCGTCTGAACCGGTTCGGGTCGTTCTATCAGCGCCTCCCGAGTCTCCAGCTGCTCGAGCGTATGTGTGAGAAGTCGGCAATCGTAGGAATACTCTTTCTGGCTGTCGCCATTGTAATAGGGTTGGTCTACCTACCCACTGCTATTCCCGGCTTCCACTACGCCGATGCAAAACTTGTGGCTACGATTGCCATCTGGGTGATATACACCGGCGCCCTGGGTGCGAAGTACCTGATGAAGCTGGAAGGGAGAAAGGTGATAATTATCTCGCTGGTGGGATTTATCGGAACCATTCTGTCAATGACGATCATAAACCTTGCCGTGAGCAATTTCCACAGGTTCAACTGAGGAATGAATATCCACGCTATCGGCACCTCGCACCGGCACGCGCCGCTGGAGACTCGCGAGAGACTCGTCTTCAACGACGACGAGCTCCCGCGCGCTCTGGATGATCTGCGGAGTAGCATGGCGACCGAGGCAGTGATCGTCTCCACCTGCAATCGCACCGAGATTTACGTTGTGCCGGGGGATGATTTCATCGAGCAGGAGCGTCTTCGCGAATGGCTCTCCGACTGGAAGAAGTGCCCCCTCCCCGACTCGGAGACATTCGCGCTCCACGGCGTCGGCGCCGCTCAGCATCTGTTCGAAGTCGCCTCGGGTATCGACTCGCAGGTCATTGGTGACATCCAGATTATAGGGCAGGTTCGGCAGGCGTACGAGATTGCGCGCGCCAAGGGGGCGACCGGAAAACTGCTGAGCCGTCTCTTCACCTCGGCGATTCACGCCGGGAAGAGAGTGAAGACAGAGACCGATCTCTTTTCCGGCGCCGTTTCCATCAGCTATGTAGCTGTGGAACTCGCGCGAAAGATCTTTTATCCGATTTCTGAGAAGCGAACATTGGTAATCGGCGCCGGCAGCAGCGGCGAAATGGCCGCGCGAAACCTGTTCGATCAAGGTGTGCGGGACATCACTATTACCAATCGAACGCCGGAGCGTGGGCACGATCTGATCAGGCGACTGGGATTCGGAAGCTGGCTCCCGCTGGAGGAAATGCCAGCCCGACTTGGCTCATTCGATATCGTCATCGTTTCGACCGGGGCGCAGAATTACCTGATCTCGCACGACGACGCCCGGAACGCAGCGTCACAGAGGGACGGGGAGCCAATGCTCATCGTCGACATTTCGGTTCCCCGAAACGTCGATCCGCGTATCAACAAGATCTCAACGATCTTCTGCAAGGACATAAACGACTTGAACGGTGTTGTCGAATCGAATGTCGAACGCCGCCGCGCTGAAATCCCCCGGGCCGAAATGATTATTGCAGACGAACTCGAGAAGTTCTCCTCCTGGGTCAACCTTCTTCCCGTGACACCTGTGATTGCGGGATTGAAGAAGCGGGCCGAGGAGATCGCCCGCACCGAGATCGAGCGGAACCGTCATCGGTTCGATGCGGAGACGCTGGAGGATGTGGAGAAGCTGGTGGCGTCTGTCGTCCGTCGTCTTATCGGCATGCCGATGTCTCATCTCCTCGAGGCGCAGAACGGACACGACCATCTGATGCAGAAGGCGGAGTACGTCCGTGTTCTCTTCAACCTCGACGACGAGCAGGACTCCGAACCCAATGCATGAACTTGTCATTGCTGCGCGAAGCAGCCCCCTATCCCGCTGGCAGGCCGAAACGACAGCCCGCATGCTCCGGGAGACCTACCCCGGTCTGAAGGTCCGTATCGATTACTTCACAACCACCGGCGACCGGATACTCGACAGCCCACTCAGTCGGATTGGAGACAAGGGACTCTTTACCAAGGAGCTCGAGCACGCTCTGCTGGAGAAGCGGGCACACATAGCCGTCCATTCTCTGAAGGATGTTCAGACAGTTCTGCCGGATGGCCTGGTCCTGGCCTGTGTCACGAAACGGGAGCATGTAGAAGACGCGCTGGTCGCCCCTCAGGGGACGACGCTCGAATCCTTACCGCCGGGGGCGACCGTTGCTACCGGATCGCTTCGTCGTCGCGCGCAGCTCCTTGCACTCCGCCCCGATCTTAACGTCGTCGATGTGCGGGGAAACGTGGGGACGCGACTGGCGAAGTATGAAGCCGAAGGTTGGGGGGGTATGATTCTCGCACGAGCCGGGCTGGTCCGTCTTGGGATGGAAGATCGTATCGCACAGATTATTCCACCTGATGTGATGATTTCGGCGGTCGGCCAGGGTGCTCTTGGAATCGAGGCGAGGAGCGATGACACTGAAACGCTGGAAATCGTCTCGGCGCTTCAGGATGCCGACACACGACGCGCGACCAATTCCGAACGCTCCTTCCTCAGGTCATTGGAGGGGGGATGTCAGGCGCCGATCGGCGCATGGGGGAGAATCGCCGATGGACGTCTTCACCTTGATGGGGTCGTTGCCGGACTCGACGGGGAGCGCGTCGTTCGCGGACATGTCGAATCCGATCCCGACGACGACGCCGGCGTCGTGCTGGCGCAACAGCTCCTTGCCGAAGGAGCCGATGAAATTCTCGCTTCGATAAGGGCGGTGTGACGAATGAGAACGGTTATTCTGACCAGAACGGAACGGGAGAACGAGCGAATCGCTTCGATATTCGAACGCGAGGGATTTCGTGTCGTGAGCGCTCCGACCATCGAACTCCGTCCACTTGATATCGACCCTGTCCGTTGGCGACGCGAGCTGGAGGAAGGGGGGGGCGTGATCCTCACAAGTGGCGCTGCGACCGAGCGATGGCTTGATCTTCGCGAAACAGTCCTTGCCGATCTCCCCGTCGATTGTTACCTGGTCGTTGGCCGACGGAGCGCGGAGATGCTCCAGCGGGGTGATCCGGGAACACCAATCACGGCCGTTGCCGATTCCGCGGCTGAACTTCTTGAATCATCGGAGACGTTTCCGTCACGCATTCTCTATCCAGGGAGCCGCGCGCGACGCGACGAACTGGTCACAGGGTTGCGATTGCGTGGCAGTCAGGTGTTCGACGCCGTTATGTACGAGCCCGTTCTTCCCGCTGATGGCGGGCGTGCCTTCGATGCCGCAGTCCGTGGAGCAAAGGAGGGTTGCGCTGTCGTCTTCTTCTCCCCCTCCGCTGTGGAAGGGATGCGGTCGCTCGCGATCACGTTGCCGAAGGGAACGATCATCGGCGCGATAGGGGCCACGACTGCCGCAGCGCTACAGCGTCACGGGTACGGTAACGTGATTGTCCCCGAACGACCGGATCCGGAGCTGTTGGCGCGCGAGATTGCCAGAGCGGAAGGATGAGGGCGGAGGGCGGAAGAGGATTATTCACTCAACCAGTCGTATTCATCATTTGACGTTGAACGTTTGACGGTCAACAGCCAACCACCATCTCCACATGACCTCTTCTCTCTTGCTCCGTGCGCTTCGTGGTGAACCGGTAGAACGTCGTCCTGTATGGATGATGCGTCAGGCGGGGCGGTATCTGCCGGAGTATCGGGCGGTCCGTTCGACGACGTCATTTCTCGGACTCTGCAAAACACCCGATCTGGCAGCTGAGGTTACGGTGCAGCCGGTCGATATCGTTGGTGTCGACGCCGCGATCATTTTCAGCGACATCCTGGTTGTTCCAGAAGCGATGGGAATGGAATTAGTCGTTGAAGAAGGAAAAGGGGGGCCTCGATTTCCGAATCCGATCGGTACCACGGAAGATGTCGGTCGTCTGCGATCGGGGGTGGCGGGCGAGCTTCGATACGTCTATGACGCGATCGCCGAGACGAAGCGACGTCTTGCGGGGCGTGTTCCATTGATCGGGTTCGCCGGTGCACCGTTGACCCTTGCGGCATACATGATCGAGGGGAGTGGATCGAAGACCTTTGACACGTTCAAATCATTCCTCTTCCGCGAGCCGGCGGCAACGCACGAGTTAATGAACCGTCTGGCACGCGAGCTTGTCGAGTATCTGCTGGGCCAGATCCAGGCCGGCGCGAACATGCTTCAGCTCTTCGATACCTGGGCGGGATTGCTACCGGAGAGGGAGTATCGCGAGTTCGGGCTCCGGCATGCCGCGACGGTGTTGCGTGCAGTACGAGCCGCCGCCCCCGACGTCCCATTTCTCTACTTCCCGAAGGGGGTGCGATCGTATGACGGCTTCAACGTTCTTGGGGCCAGCGGCTTCGGGATCGACTGGGGGACATCGCTGGAACGGGCGGAGCGGGAGATACCGGAAGGGTTTGCATTGCAGGGAAACCTGGATCCCACCATTCTATTGACGAATCCCACGTTCATACGCGAGCGGACGCTCGAGATGGTGCGATCGGTACCGCGATCCCGTCCATATGTGGTTAATCTGGGGCACGGTATCTTGCCCCACACGCCGGTAGAGAACGCGCGAGCCTTCATAGACGCCGCTCGCATTCCGTTCGACTGATCCAATTATCACGCTATGACAGGGGGGGGATGCACGACTGGTGGTGGGCCGCCTTTGTCGGCCTTGTCGTCGTATTGCTGGTCATCGACCTGGGGGTCTTCCACCGGAAGGCGCACGCCGTGTCGTCCCGAGAAGCGACGGTCTGGAGTATCGTCTGGATCTCGCTTGCCCTTGGATTCAATGTGTTCGTCTACTATGAGATGGGCATGCAGTCGGCGACGGAGTTCTTCACCGGCTATGTTATCGAGAAGTCGCTCTCGGTAGACAATCTGTTCGTCTTTGTTCTCATCTTCAGTTACTTCGGTGTCCCGGCACGGTATCAGCATCGCATTCTGTTCTGGGGGATCATTGGGGCGCTGATCATGCGGGCCACCCTCATCTTCCTCGGCATCTTCCTGATTGCGCGATTCAGCTGGATCATGTACGTCTTCGGCGCGTTTCTGATCTACACCGGGATCAGAATGGGGATTGAGGAGGAGACAACGGTCGAGATCGAGGCAAACCCGATCATCAAGATCCTTCGCCGCTGGTTCCCCGTTTCGAACAAGTACCACGACCATCATTTCATCGTGCGCGAGGGGAAGCGTATGGTGGTAACGCCGATGCTGGTGGTATTGCTATTGATCGAATCGACCGATCTAGTCTTCGCCCTCGATTCCATACCGGCTATCTTCGCCGTCACCCGCAATCCTTTCATCATCTACACCTCGAACATCTTCGCCATCCTCGGCCTCCGCTCCCTCTACTTCCTCCTGGCCAACGTCATCGACAAATTCCATCTTCTGAAATACGGACTTGCGATCATCCTGGTCTTCATCGGCGTGAAGATGGTGATCGAGCACTGGTACGAAATCAACACACTCGTCTCGCTCGTCATCGTCGCGGTCATCCTCACGCTGTCAGTCCTGGCATCGCTGAAGTGGCCGGAGGTCGGGAAGAAAGGATGAAGGATGAAGGATG
>CAYWXV010000082.1:7647-9915 GCA_964462535.1 uncultured Alphaproteobacteria bacterium | reverse complement strand
AAGATGAATCCTGCCGAGTAGTCCCGTTCACTTGGGATCGTGCGGAGTCCGCTGGGAACGGGATCGCCGATGCTGAACCCTCCTGATAAGACTTCCTGCCGGCGCCAGTGAATGCCGATCGTTGTCAGGAGTCGGTCGTCCAGCATCCCGAAGGTGCCACCCAGAATGTAGGCCGGATTCCCTTCGAAGAGATCGCTCTCCAACACCGTTCCGGCGCTCAAGGCCATCGACAGGTCGAACGATTCTCCGGCCGTCCAACGAGCAAAGTGGACATTCAGCAGCGCGATCAAATTCGGCATGCCGACCACGTTGCGTTCGTATCCGAAGACGGCGCCCAGGGAGTCGGTGCTGCCCGGTATGCGACCGTCAACGATACCGAGGCGTGTGTCGCGCACAGTGCTCAGACCCAATCCGGCCGAGAACGACACGGGGGACGGGCGGTCGATATCGATCCTGACGTCCCCGATCTTCACCTCCGACGCATTCTTCACCATCAGGTCGCGCCGAAACACCTCCACCGTAATTGACGTCGCCCCTTCAGGAACGAACGGCTCTATCACGCCGGTGAACGAACTCTCATTGACCGACGCGACTATCGCCGCCAGATCAAGAAACGCCTGCCGCCGTCCGGCTATGGTCTTGATGAGCGAGAGGACCGTCCCGACGTTCGAGCGCATGCGGGCTGTCTCCGTCTGCTGCAGGGCAAGGACGTCCTCGCGGCATGAGCGGGGGCGCTGCGCCATCGAGTCAAGCAGGAGATCATACAGCCGTCCCAGCCCGTTGACGCGGTCCCCAACACGTTCCAACTCGTTGATCATTGCCGCAGGATTTGCCAGCTCATCCAAAATGGTACTGATCCGCCGCGACTCATACATCGCCTTCTCACAGTAGACCTTCTCTCCGGAAACGAGCTTTAGAAAATTGTCGTGCCCCTTGATGGCGTCGGCAATACGCTTCCGGAGCGCCTCCAGATCCGCGTCGATCTCCTTGGTCGTCTGATCGATGCGTGAGAGGATCGCTGCGCCACCACGTCGATCCGTGTCGCTGCAAGCACCTATTCGTCTGGACGGGAACGTGGAGCCGGGACCGCGATACTCTTCGATGTCGCTGCCGATTGGCGTGAGAAGGTCGGAGTGGATGGCCCCGGCGAGGGGCATGGTGGAATTGCCCGTTCGATACGAATAGCGGAACGGGTTCATGTTCCGGATGACTACCATCATCCGTTCGCCGTAACGAAAGCGTGCACGGCCCTCAACCGGGGCTGCGGTGTTGGCATCGATGACCAGGAAGTTGCGTGGTCGGAGGCGGAGCTCCGGCTCACCGCATCGACCGGGTCCCTGGGCTGGAAGAAGAGACGGGGCGAACAGGAAGAGCACTCCCCAGAAGAGGAGCGATTGGAAGTAGGGCTTCATCGTAGGGACTGGGGACTGGAGACCAGCGGCTGGAGTTGACTGGTGTTGGTTGTCGGTCAAGTGTCTGTGCTTCGGAATGCGGGCCGTGACCCGGGCCGCGATTGTCGCGTCGTGCCACGCCCATTCTTCCGTCTACATTCCGGCGTTCTTCAAGGCCTCCTGCTCCGATTTTCCGAGGGCGAGATCCTGAGCGATCGCCTGGAGCTGCTGTGCCGATCCGCCATTCCGAATGAATGTGAGGAGTCCGGTATCGGAGAGTCCGTTGGCTCGGAGTCGGGCGTACTCTGAGCCTGAGAGGAGTTCCTTCTTCTGTTCGAATCGAATCTTCGCGATTTCGATGAGAGAAACATCGCCGACGCCGGCCTCCTTCAATGCGCGAAGATCGTCGGTCATGCGTGGGATGCCGCCGATCTCAACGAGCTGTGTCAATGTCGTGGCATTGGTTCCCATTCCGGCGAGCAACTCCAGGTCGAGACCGATATCGAAACGGAGATCGCGTTTGTGGAGCGACGAGACCATCTTGACGATTGAAGCGTCGTCGATGCCGGCCTTCTTGGCTTTTCCGATGGCGGTCACCTCCTCGGGTGTCATCTCCATCTTCGCCAGCTCTTCGGCGGCCTGCTCGTTGATGCCGGCCTTCTTTGCCTCGGCCTTCGTCTTCTCATCGACCCCACCACATCCCACCAGGGCAACGGAGATCACAACGAGAGCGATGGATATGTAGCGTGTACGCATACGGGCGGTGTCAATTGTTCGTGGTCCGTTGTTTGAGGCTATCGCCGCCGCGGCCCGGGCTCTCACCCCCCCCGGCCTCGGGCTCTCACCCCCCCGGCCTCGGGCTCTCACCCCCCCGGCC
>CAYWXV010000082.1:0-7547 GCA_964462535.1 uncultured Alphaproteobacteria bacterium | reverse complement strand
GCGGCGCCGACGCGGGCTTCAATCTCTTCGACATCGGTGTCGGGACTGATGGTGATGACCTCGGCTCGTTCGGCCTGATAGGCATCGTCCTCCATCAGTTCCTCCAGTTCGCGGAGCTTCGGGAGATCTCCCAAGCCCTTCAAACCGAATGTCCTGAGAAAGTCTTCCGTGGTTCCATAGAGCAGCGGGCGGCCAACACCCTCGCCGCGACCGGTGATGGTGACAAGATTCTTCTCCATCAGATTCACCAGCACCTGATCGCAATTCACCCCTCGGATGGCCTCGATCTCAGGCTTCGAGACGGGCTGTCGATAGGCGATAATTGCGAGCGTTTCCAGCGCGGCTGCGGACAGCCTGCGGCGTGACTTATCGCGAGAGAGCAACGCGACGTACTCGCCAAAGTCGCGTAGCGTGGCGAATTGATACCCACCGGCATACTCGACGATCCGGAAGGAGCGCATTGTCTCCTCGTAGTCGGCGTTCAGCGCGCTGACGAGTTCGGCGATCATACCGGGGTCGATGCCGCGCCGCTTCCCACGTGAGCGAGCCTGCTCCATGGCCCCGGCCAGCTCATCCGGGTTCTCACTGGCTTCCCTATCGCCTTCGCCGTCGGTCTCTGCCGCATGTGAAAACCCGTTCGTCTCCATCGCCTCCACCAGTGGGGGTGACTCCTCATCACGATCGCCGTTCAGCAGACGGGCAATCGCGCGGCCGGGGAGTGGCTCCTCACTGGCGAAGATCAATGCTTCGATGATCGACTTCAGCGTCTCTTTATCTGTGGAGGGTCGGATCACAACGGGTCAAACACGATAGATCAGGACATCGCCGAAGGCGTCGTCCTGGTGGAATGCGATGAATTTGTTCTTGATCAGCTCGAGCAAGGCAAGGAACGTGACGATGATTCCAACCTTTTCCATCCGCTCGACTATCTCGAAAAATGTTACCTGCGATCGCTGCGAGAAGATAGAGAGGATATACTCAGTCTGTTCCTCGATCGTGTAGCTGATCTGCTCAATCAGATGGACGGTCTTCTTTGGCGCCTTGTCCAAAGCCCGCTTGAATGCCGAAAGGAGGTCGTAGAGGGTTACGTTCCGGAGCAGCTCCTCGGGGGTCTCCAGCTTCTCGGTCTTCTCGTCGGCCTTGAAGAACTGGCGATAGAAGACATGGCGATTCTCCTCTTCGCGTGTTCGGAGTTCGTCCGCAACCTCCTTGTACTGCTTGTATTCCAGGAGTCGTCGGACGAGTTCGGCGCGGGGATCCTCCTCTTCCTCTTCGTCCGGTCCCCGTTCGGGACGGGGGAGGAGCATCTTGGCCTTGATCTGCATCAGCGTAGCGGCCATGACGATGAACTCGCCGGCTTGCTCCAGATCGAGCGCCTGTATCGCCTGTGTGTAGAGGAGGAACTCCTCGGTAATCCGGGCGATCGGGATGTCGTAGATGTCGAGTTCGTCCCGCCTGATGAAAAAGAGGAGAAGATCCAGCGGACCCTCGAAAATTTCCAGCGAAACGACATATGGCCGCGAACTCATAAGGGGGGAGAAGATACGAAGGATGGGATATGAAAGATGAAGAATGATGAGGCGAAGCGTGGCAGTCTATGCAGGTGAGGCTTGATCGAAGCCGTGAAAGTTCGCTGCTATCGGGCAAGGCCCGGCTGTGTCCTGCATTCAGATACGATCGTTGACGTATTGAAACAGCCATCTCGCGTCCGTCACCCCAGGTCACGCCCAAAGGGAGAGGGGGCAATGCGCGCAGTTCCGATCCACGAAATGAGGTGAACGTCGCGCGTTACGCGCTGCACATGTGCCGAGTCCTCAAACCCACCATACTCGTCCCCCCACCCAAAAAATGACGCGCTGTGCCAACTACCTCGCACGCACAACGGAGCACGCGTGTAACGCCCGCGCCAGCGGACATCAAGCGCGAAGCATCTAACGTGAAGTATCCATCGCCCGCTCCCCGCCCCACTGCTCCTTCATCTGTGCATTATGGGTCTCCGACTGTCCCCGCGGGACGCTGAGAGAGCGCCAATCGCCCGAACGGAAGTGACGGGAAAGTGTGATGATCTGCCCGATGTGTCCGGAGTAGTGCGTAAGCTGTCGCCCGATCGCGCGGAGAACGGTGTATGGCTCGCTCCGAATCGTTATCTCCCGAAGAAGATCGTCAGGGGTCAGTCCTTCGATCGTCGCGAAGACCAGATTCCACGCGGTCTCCCAGCGCTCCATCAACGATTGGCGGGTGTCGTATTCGGTCAGTTCGAACTCCGTGTCACGATGGCGGTCGGGCTTCTCTCCGTCGCTGGTAAGAAAATTTGTCCAGCGTGATCGCATGTTGCCGGTCATGTGCTTGACGATATGGGCGATGCTGTTCGCGTCATCGTCCGGCAAAGCAAAGAAACCAATATCGTCAACCTGCGTCAGCGCCCCGTCTGCAAGACGCTTCATCTTCTGAAATTCCTCGACTGCGAGGGCAAGAACCGCGGATGAAAGTTCCATGGGGGAAGATAGGTAGCAGTTCGCCGTTGGCTACTGGCAGTCAGATGAACATCGTTCGGCGGGATCTTGATCTACGGGACACGTCCCATCAATCGTCCGCGACAGCGGACATCTCAGGCGAAGCATCTAACGTCTCGACACATGCATCACGATAACGACGCCCACCTGGCGCCGGTCGATGAAGAGAAGATCTTCAATCTGACACGGCCTCATGACAATCTCTGGAAGCTCTATCTGATCTACGCGTTCATCTCGAACGTCGCGATCGTCATCACGATCCTCCCGCTCTACTTCCGATTCAAGACCCTCCGATATCGATTCGATCGCGAGGGATTGTCGGTATCGTACGGCATACTCTTCCGAAAGGAGACATACCTGACGTACGCCCGCATCCAGGATATCCACGTGACGCGGAACATCTTCGAACGATGGCTTGGGATCGGGACGGTGGAGATCCAGACGGCATCGGGCAGTTCAGACGCAGCCGAGTCGATCGTTGGCGTGACCGAGTTCAACGAGATCCGAAACTTCCTCTATGCACGGATGCGTGGGCATCGGACGAAGCCGGCACTTCCGGACGGAGAGGGCGACACCGCATCGCAGATGCACACGCTTCTTGCCGAGATCAGGGATGAGCTGCATGGCATCCGTCTCTCGCGCGGAGGGAGCAGGATGGAGGAAGGCGATGATTGAGAAACTCTACTCCTTCCTCAAGCGGGTCGTGCTTCCGTTGTTGAAGATCACGGACGCCGAACCCCATCCTCCGGCTGGTCATGATCCTCACGAATTCATGCGGATCATGCGTGCATCACCTCGTTACCTGGCCTATCGCCTCCTCTTCTGGCGAATCTATGCGGTGCTCTGGGTGCTGGGAATCCTTGTGGCGACGACGGCCGTGATCGTCTTCAAACCCTGGCTTGGTCTGGTCGCGATCCCGCTCGCCCTTCTCGCTTTCTGGAAGACCGCGGTTCTGTACGTCACTACCCGCATGGACTACGAGATGCGCTGGTACATCGTCACAGACAGGAGTCTGTTGATTCGGGAGGGGGTGTGGGAGACGAGAGAGATCACATTGACGTTCGCCAACGCACAGAATGTCCACGTGAAGCAGGGACCGGTTCAGCGTCTTTTCGGAATCTGGAATATCGAGGTTGACACCGCGGGTGGGGGTGGGAAGAAGAAGGAAGAGCAGGGGGCGCAACAGCATCGTGCGGTCCTGCGAGGGCTGGATGACCCGGCTCCAGTGCGTGACCAGATCCTTGCGCTCCTCCGCACCCACCGAACCGCCGGTCTTGGCGATCCCGATGACAACCCATTGCACACTGCGGATGCCGTCACGATTGCTCTGTTGCGCGAAGTCCTCTCTGAGGCACGAGGAATTGGGAAGGGAGGAAGGGGTGGAGGATGAAGGATGAGGGATGAAGGATGATATATGAGACGTGAAAAGTATGTGCGTCCCTCCCCGTCTCTCAGAATTGAGAGAGGGGAGCAGGGGGGAGAGCCGCGGGGGGGGAAGAGGGATGAATTATGAAATATGAGATAAGAGATGAGAAATAAGAAATGAATGCGCGTCCCTCCCCAGCTCTCAGAATTTAGAGAGGGAAGTAAGGGGGAGAGAGCCCATGGCGGGGGATGAGGGATGAAGGATGAAATATTGATATACGAAACATATGCGCCTCCCACCGCCCCCTCTCAGAATTGAGAGAGGGGTGCAGGGTGGAGAGAGCCCAGCGCCGGGGGGGAAGGGCCGGGGCGTGCGGTGAGGAAGCCGATCGACCGCCTATGAGCTGTATGCCAGGGTGCTGTTTGCAACCAACTTCTACAACGTCTGCGCTATTCTTTCCTCCGTCCGATCAAAGCCAGCTCCCCACGCCGCGAGAAATCGATCGACATGCCTAGGATGCGGGATGCTTCCTGGGGAGCGTGGAATCCCATCGAGTTCTCAGCTTCGATGAAGTCCAGGTAGAATTGGGCCCGACGCTGATACTCCCATGCCAGGGCCAGGACTGAATTCGTGCTGTCCGACGACCGCAATGTCCGGATGTCGTTGATAAGTTCCATTAACGCGTCCATCGCGATGTTGCGTAGTTGATAATTCCGATCCTGAATTGTGTAGACGCGCTGGCGCAGCTCGTCCTCAGACCACTTGTGACACGTCTGACAGGCTCTGTTGATGTTGAGAAGGGGGCTGCGAACATGGTGATCACTGATCTTCATTGCCCCTTCGCGCTTGTACGGCATGTGGCAGTCGGCGCACGCAACTCCCGAGCGCGCATGAATCCCCATACTGTAGAGTTCGAACTCGGGATGCTGCGCCTTCAACACTGGTGCGCCAGTTTCCTTGTGTACCCAGTCCTTATGCCCAACCTGGGTGTAGTAGGCATAAATGCTGTCTACTGATAGTCCCTTGGCCCACGGATAGACAAGTCTTTTCTCCGGACCCTTGAAATAATACTCTACGTGACATTGCCCGCAGACGTAGCTCCTCATCTCCTGCCGGGATGCCATTGAATTGACGTCGTAGTTTGCGACTCCCTGCGAGGCCTTGAATGCGCGGATCCCTTCAATGAATCCTGGGCGCGTGACACGCAGGGACATGGACATCGGTTCGTGGCAATCGATACAGGCGACAGGATGCTTCACGTGCTTCCTCGCCTCGGCGTACGGAAGTGGATTGAGAGCTTCGAACCCTTTGATCAAATCGCCGCCGCCAGCCCTCTTGTAGGCGACATAGACCGACGCGTGACAATGCATGCATGTGCCTGGTTGCTTGGCCACATGCTGTCGCTCCGTGAACGTCTGATCGTCCAACATGAAGGCGTGCCCACGCTCCTCTCTGAAGTCCTTCGAGAAGGCATATCCAGACCAGAGCGTCACCAGGCGGGGATCCTCTTCGAGTCGCGACTGTGCAACGATAGATCGTGGGTCGGCGCTGTCGGGTGTCTGCTGTATGGCCTCGCTACCCCCGTAGCGCGTTCGCACCTGATCAACGGTTTTGCGGTAGTCGTCGTACTGCAAGGGGAAGTTTTTGCCCCAGACAGCAGGATCCTCCGTCGTATCGGTCAGCTCTACGACGCGATAGAAGGGATTCCGCGCCTCCTGCTTCCGTTCGAAAATGTTGGTAAGGAGGGCAATTCCACCAATCGTCAGTATGACGAAAATCACAACGATGCTGCCTATCCAAAGCAGCTTTCGACGTGGAGGTTGATCAGACATATGTGTTTATCGATTGTGGGTGTTCGGTGTCAATACCAGGACGTTTTCTACCTGACCCAATGTCCCACATGCTTATGACAGTGAACACATGAGATTTCGGCTGACGTATCCGTCTTCTCGGTTTCTGTTGCCGCTGCACTCCATGCTCCATGCTGCAGGGATGCGGTCATTTCCTCGTGACACGACCGGCAGGCCAACTCAGTGACGCTGCGATTGGATGGTTTGATACGCAGGGGGTCAGGAAAGTCCCCCGTCGTAAATCCAAGCGAGTGCCAAAACCCATTGGAAGCCTTCGTCGCGTACTTTGCGACAAACGTGTGTGGTGTGTGGCAGTCATTGCAGGTCGCCACGGCCCGATGGCTCGATTTGCTCCAGGCCGAGTAATGTTCCTGCATGATGTGGCAATTGGCGCAAGCGGCAGGATCGTTCGATAGGTATGATCCGCCCCGGGCATAGATGAAGGTGAATAGGCCCCCGCCGATGCCAATGCCGATCAACGCCGCCAGTGTATAGAGAAGAAGTCGTCTAAAGGGCATAGATGATTTCCGAATGGGCCCAAAGGTCGGCGCGTCGGCCCTTTCCTGCAAGCGGATTTGCGGTCAAAGAACCTTACCTGTATGTCCGATTTATCACGTGTGTGAAGACGGTGAATGAACTCCCCATGCATTTTGAGTATTTCACGGTCTCACGTACCACGAGGCCGGAGTGTATCTTTTCGCACCTGTACTCCAACATTCAACGCTTTTCCTCTTATGCGCTCCCTCATTCTTCTCCTCGCGCTTGTCCCGTTCGTGCTTCACGCACAGACTTCGCTCCCACCCTCGTTGCGAGACCGCGCCAACGACGCGCTGGGCCGTCGGCAGCTCGACTCGGCAGAACTGCTGTTGGGTCAGTGGCTGGAAGCCGATCCGCGCGACGAGTCTTCGTGGTACAACATGGCCTGTATCCTTGCGCTGGAGGGGAAGAACGATCGAGCTCTCGATGCCTTCGAAAATGCCGTGACGGCCGGCTGGGACGATGCCGAGCAGGCAAGGGTCGATGACGACCTGGAGTCGATCCGGGATGCGGATCGATTCGGAAAGGCGCTTCGAGCGATTGAGGAGCGAGGAAAGGCGAACGGTCCGAAGGGGTATATCCGTCACTTCGTTCCAATGACCTCGCGGGGCACGTACGTGGCAATGCTCCCACCCGACTACGAGACCTCGTCGAGGACCTATCCTCTCTGCGTCATCCTTCACGGGTCCGGATCCACCGAGCTCGCGCATGGCAGACTTGCGGATGGGTTAGGGCGCGACGACGTGATCTACATCGCCGTCCGCGCTCCCTTCGCATCAATCGAACGCATTCGTGGCGACGGGCAGCCGGGGTACACGTCGTGGCCCAACGATCGGATACCCGACGAAGACAGCGCCGACATCCGGGCGATCTACGACGACTACGTGAACCTGATCTTCTCATCGGTCGACGACGCCACGAAACGGTATCGCGTTCGCCCCGGCAAGGTGTGGATTGTCGGACATAGTCAGGGCGGGCAGTTCGCGAACCTCTGCGGTATCCTTCATCCCGAACGGGTCGCCGGTGTTCTCTCGATCGCTGGCTCATCCGTTCGCGATTGGTTTCTCACCGCAGAGAACTTCGCGCGGATGAAGAAGGAAGGGATCGTCTATCGCGTCATCCACGGCGACTCCGATCCAGTCGTTCCAAAGAGCACATCGATTCTGCTGGAAGAGAAACTCCGTCTTGGTGGTGTTCAGGTTCGACTGGATATCGTCCCGGGCCAACACACCATCAGCCCGGCGCTGATGGCCGAAGCGAAGAAGTGGAAGGAAGAGATCA
>CAYWXV010000081.1:7391-10157 GCA_964462535.1 uncultured Alphaproteobacteria bacterium | reverse complement strand
GGAAAAACGAACTGCAACCGGGTTTTGACCTGAGTGCAATCCCCGCACAACGCTAGAGCAACCACCTGCCGGTAGATTGGTTACGACAAACGATGAGGCATCAGCCGTGAACCTCCAACCGTCCAGGAGCATCGGTCACGGCATCTGCGGTGCTCGCCGAAACCGGAACTGAATATGAGTAATCGAGTCCACGTCATCGCCCTCATGTATCTGCTCGGAGTTGGAGGCGCCATGGCGCAGAGTCATCAGGTGTTTGGAGCGGGGGCGACGGAGAGCTCGATTCCGGCGGGCCGGATCAGGGCGACGCTTGGCCAACCGGTGATTGGTCCCGTTGCCCTCCGCAATGCCGGGAGAACTCTGCAGGGATTCTGGTACAACCTGGACGAAGAGGGGACCTTCCCAACGTCGACGCCGCTGAATGGAGAATACGTGTCGCTGGCGCCCTTTCCGAATCCCGCGACCACACACTCGGAGCTTCGGGGAGTGATTCCACCGACACGTTCTCTCCACATAGAGCTCGTCAATGCGCTGGGGACGCCATGCGAGATCCTCTTCGACGGTCCGCATCCCGGAGGGGCATTCGCTTCCCCCCTCCCTGTAGAGAGCCTTGCATCAGGCAGCTATCTGATCACGATCCGCACGAGCCAGAGCCAGCGGGCGATTGCCTTCGGCAAGGAGTAAAGAGCTTCACCCACCAGGCGTTTCGCCGCAATTACCAATAGAACATCGCCGCCAACGAAAGGAGTATCGCACCATGCGCAGATCGGGCTTCCCAGTCGCATTCAGTCTGCTTGTCGGAGTGACGCTGACCGTTATAGTGACGTCGTCACCGGCACTGGCACAGATACCACGAACCATCAGCTATCAGGGGTTGCTGACAGATAACACGGGCAATCCTCTCCCCGACGGATCGCACTCCCTCGACATTCGCATCTATCGGGAACAGACGGGAGGAGCGGCTGTGTTTTCCGAGTCACATGGGGTTGTCACGGAGAAGGGAGTGTTCAATATCATCATCGGGTCGAGCACACCAATCCCCACCTCGATGAAGTTTGATGTCCCGTACTACCTGGCCGTAATGGTCGACGGCGGCAGTGAAATGTCTCCCCGGACGCCGATGACTGCCGTACCGTACGCTCTCCACGCGGCGATTGCGGACGAGTTATCGCCAGATGCGACGGGGTTCCTGAAGGGAATCAACGCGCAGGACGGAACGATGATCATTGGCAATCCGACGGGCCCCTTCGCAACGGTCGCCCTGGCACCGGAGTCGGTTGTCGAGAAGTACCTGGGCGACGGATCCGTCAAGACTGCCAAGCTGGGCGATGGCTCCGTCACGCTCCCCAAGATCAGCGCTGCTGGCGCAACAGCGGGACAGGTTCCGATGTTCGACGGTGCCAGCATCACGTGGACCACACTCCAGGGGGGAGGGGGTGGACTCATTCTCCCATACGCGCAGACGGTCAACAACCCCGCGACACTCTTCTCAATAACACAAACGGGAGCCGGTGGGACGACACAGTTCGCGATTAACAACTCGTCGAACAACAAGCCTGTTGTTGACGTGAACGATGACGGAACCGGTGATGCGCTCCGGGTGATCCACAGTGGCGTGCAGGGAGGGGCGGCAGCACCGACGGGTGGGCGGGCCGCCTACTTCGCGACCACGAACGGGAACAACGCCGCCTCCACGGTGGAAGTCAGCCAGGGGGGTACGGGGAGTGGTGTCTCGTCCTCGCTCACGAACTCGGCGAATCCACGCGCGGCCATTATCGGGCGGACGAATGGCACAGGCTGGGCCGGGTACTTCGCGATCAACAACATTGCTTCAACCAATGACGCCCTCTACTGTACGACGAACGGTATTGGGTCGGCATTCCACGCATACGTCGGTCAGAGCGGGAGCGGGCGGAATCGTGCTCGCGCAGCACACGTGGAAATCGATGACACGACGAGCACAGAAGATGCGCTCTACGCGACAAACAGTGGAGCAGGGGCGGCCATCCGGGGCATCTCCAGCAGCAATGGTATCGGCGTCTACGGTCAGATGACGGGATCGGGGTATGGCGGGTACTTCTCCATCGGCGTAACCAACAACTCGAGCAGCGCCCTGGCTGCATACACCGCCGGCACCGGCAACGGACTCTTGATCAATCATGGTGGTTCCAGCGGCAACATCGCCGTCTTTCAGAGCTCCGCAGCGAACAAGGCGCGTATCGACAAGAACGGGAAGGGGTTCTTCAATGGTGGAACGCAGTCTAGCGGCGCGGATGTCGCCGAGGCATTCGACGTGACCGGGAATCGTTCGATGTATGAGCCGGGGGACATTCTCGTGATCGCGACATCGGCCGACAGAACCGTTGAGCGCTCGAGCGAACCATACTCCACGCTGGTCGCCGGCGTCTACGCCACGAAGCCAGGCGTCCTCCTTACGGAGAAAGACGTCGACGAGAGCCTTGAAGATATGGTGCCGATGGGAGTGGTGGGGGTCATACCGACGAAGGTAACAACCGAGAACGGGCCCATTCATCGCGGCGACCTGCTGGTGACATCGAGTACGGCCGGTCACGCCATGCGTGGTGATCGTGATCGCGTGGAGCCGGGGATGGTCATCGGCAAAGCGTTGCAGGACTACGACGGAACCGAACCGGGGACAATCAAGGTCCTCGTCAATGTGAAATAGTCGTTTCCTCGCCGTGGGGAACCGGTATCTCTCCATTCATGTGGGGGATGACCGAGAGATCGCCGGTTCCCCTGGCAGGACGC
>CAYWXV010000081.1:0-7291 GCA_964462535.1 uncultured Alphaproteobacteria bacterium | reverse complement strand
TACGCAGATCTTTGCGCGCAGATGAAGGACTGTGGAGGCGACCTGGACGTATGCGCTCAGATTGCTGAACAGAACGGGGTCGACCGGGCGACGTGGGAAGCAGCGATGAATGGATGGAACGGACGCATGTACGACACCGCAACGGCGGGAACTGTTGCCGTTGCCTACATGCCTCTCTATCAGGAAGCGCTTGCGAAACATGGTGGGCCACCGGCCACCGCGACATTCGACGAGTACGTGAAGATGACAGCGATGATCAATTGCCTGGACAAGAGCCTGGACAGAATGTATGCCACGTTCAACATCGATGTCTACAAGTGGAGTCAGATCTCGACGTACTGGGTCAATACGCTTACGAAGGACCCGCAACTTGGAGCACAATTCGAGAAGGCAGTGAAGGCGGAGATCGAAGTACTTGAGGCCAACGCGGCCGCTTGATGCCTGAATGGAGGACCAGCGTTGCCGGTGACACAGATCACGCGGCAACTCTCGTCCTCCAATCGCTTTACTCGTAGCGGAGCGCCACGACGGGATCGACGCGAACTGCCCGCCGGGCGGGGACGTAGCAGGCAAGGAGTGCTACCAACATCAGCCCGGTCGCGACACCTATGTAGGCGAACGGATCCGCGGGGGTCGTCCCAAACACCAGCTCCAGGAGTGAAGCGCCGACCCCCACAGCAAGGGCCAGCCCGATCGCCACACCAATCATAACCGGTACCATTCCCTGGCGGACCACCAGCGCAAGCACGCTCCGCTCGTTGGCCCCAAGCGCCATGCGAAGTCCTATCTCGTGAGTCCTTCTCGAGATAGAGTGCGCAATGACACTGTAGATACCAACGGCAGCCAGGAGCAGCGCGATGATGGCGAACAGAGAGATCGCGATAGTCACCAGACTTCGCCCTACCAGTTGCGTCGCGATCATCTCGTCCACAGTCCGCATTCGCGAAATCGCCTGATTCGGATCCACCCGTGCAATGGCATTCGTTAATGCCGACATGATCTGTTCCGGTTCATCGTGACGGATGCGAACGGCAAGGCTGCTGGTTCGTCGTGAGTTCAGTCCGAATGGAATGTAGATCGCGCCGTCCCCCATGGTTCCCCCCGAGGCGTTGCGTACCTCTCCGACGACGCCGACGATGAAGCATGTGGTTGTATCGTTCCCAACGTAGAGGCCGTGGCCTATCGCATCGTTCGGATGGCCAAAGTGCCGGCGAGCAAGGCGCTCGTCGACGATGATGGAGCGAGAGCGTTCCCTCTCCTCCTCACGCGTGAACGATCGGCCGGCTAGAAGTGGGATATCAAACACGCGTGCAAAGTCGCTTCCTACCGTGGTGAACGAGGCCGTCGCAGGCATGGCTGACCTGTCCTTCACACCGGGGTGTCGTACGTTGTAACGCCCCATCGCGTTCATCGCCCCGGCCGGATGCGGACTGACGACGGACACACCCTCAACCCCCTTCACGTCCCTGATACGTGTCACCGCTTTGTCGAAAAAGTCGGCGACGTCGCGGGGTGCCGGGTAGGTCGAATCAGGGAGCGATACCTCCATCGAGAGCACGTGATCGGTCCTGTATCCTCTGTCCAGATAGCGGATATCGAAGTAGGTCCGGATCAGCAACACCGCCCCGACAAGAAGTACTAGGGCCACAGCCACCTCGACCACGACAAGGCTGCTTCTGAAACCAGCTCCCTTCCTCCCACCCAACACCGTCACACTCCCTTCCTTCAGGGCATCGGAGAGTTCGGGTCTGGACGTTTGCATTGCTGGAAGCAGTCCGAACACAACGCCCGTTACAACAGACAGCCCCAGTGTGAACAGAAGCGCGTTGGTGTCGACGCTGATGTACGACCACCCGGCAATTGCACGTGTCACATCAACAGGAATGGCGGTGGAGAGCAATTCGATTCCCCACATCGCCATCAGTACACCGAGCCCCCCTCCAATAATCGCGAGCAGAATACTTTCGACAAGTAGCCCTTGAATGATGCGCCACCGCTGCGCACCGAGCGCCACCCGTACGGCGATCTCGCGCTGACGGGCGGTTGATCGCGACAGAAGGAGATTGGCAACATTCGTACATGCGATGAGGAGCACGAGGCATACGGCGATTCCCATGATAGCCACTGGCTCCCGTGCCTCACGAACGCTCGCATCGAGTAGTGGGAAGGCAACGATTGCCCATTTCTGTCCTGAGTCGGGATTCGGTGCGAGGCGACTGGTTGCCTGGTCTGCGTCCAAACCGTCACGTAGACGAGCGACGACGTCGTATGCGTAGTACTCGCGCATCGAGGTATCCTTCGCCGCAACTGTCATAGCCCCCCAGATTTCTGAATTAGCCGGGTAGCCGAACCCCTCAGGCATCACTCCGATAACGCGATAGTTCCTCCCCTCCAATGGAAACGTCCGCCCCACCACGGTCGAGTCACCGCCAAAGCGACGCAGCCAGAGACGATGGGAGATCACGACGACGTTGTCGCGACCGGGGAGTTCGTCAGCTGCGTCGACCGTGCGACCGAGTACTGGCCGCACGCCAAGTGCCTCAAAGAACCCGGCGCTGACTATCTGCCCGAACAATTGCTCGGGTCGTCGGCCTTCGCCCGGCTCGTTAAAGTAGAAGGCTTGAAAAGCCCCGATAGAGGAGAAGAGATCGGTACGGTGGCGGACGGTCGAGAAGTTTCCGGGGGAGAGCGGGCGTGTCGGTGACTTGTCCCATGGCTGGTTGTTCGCGAGCACCACCAGTCCATCTGTTTCGAGGAACGGAAATGGACGGAGAACGATGGAGTTCATGACAGTGAACATCATCGTACCCCCCCCAATTCCTAGCGCCAGCGTCAACAGCGCCACCAGCGTAAATGCTGGGCGCTTCAACATCGTACGGGCGGCGTATCGCAAATCGTGGAGCATGATGCAGAGGGTTGAGCGTCGGGCGCGGAACGGAGCGGGAGGCTCGTGGGGGTGTGGAGCGGAGAGGGTCCGGCGCGTTCAACTGACAATGAGGTACGGACGACCGTGTACGGACATCCGGTCTCCGACATTCATCGGTCCGCACCTAAAAACGTCCAAGGCCTGCGTCCCGCGCTGGGATCCGAAATCCAATTGCCGTGGATAATGCGCACAACAGGTTCCTCACGCACTTTCTAACCATCGGCACCGGCGATCCGATTCGCTTTCGATCCCGGACGAACTTGTGGTCGCTGCTACCGCAGGTTTTACCCTGTGCACACTCGGAGACATTGACTGTGTTGTTCGCCGGCAGGGATCGGTCCCTGTCCATCGGATCACCGGAGGGTATCCGGACGCAGCACGAGGACGCAGGCCCTCGGACTTTTTCTCTGCGATGTCAACGTTGCGTCACTTGTGACGCAGGACATTCTCCAACGTTCCATCGCTTGATTCACTTTCATCGACGACACGTCCATCAAAAAGATGAACGGCTCTGTCGGCATGTTGAACGAACCGCTCGTCGTGGGTGACCATAACGATGGTCGACCCATTCGCGTGAAGCTCTCGCAACAACCCCATCACCATTTCACCGTTGACGGAATCGAGATTCCCGGTCGGTTCATCGGCAAGAAGAACTCGAGGGTTGCCCGCCATAGCGCGAGCAACAGCAACCCGCTGCTGCTGGCCTCCAGAGAGTTGGGCCGGGTAGTGCCTGGGCCTGTGCGCCATTCCAACCCGGTCAAGTGCCGTCATAACCATTTCGCGCCGTTGTGCGGTCGACAAGTCGCGATAGGTCAGCGGAAGTTCAACGTTTTCAAAGAGTGTGAGATCGCCGATCAGATTGAACGCCTGAAAGATGAAGCCGATCTCGTTGTTTCGTAACCGTGCCCGCTCCGCGAAGGTCAGGCCGTCCACCCTTCTTCCATCCAGTTGATATGTCCCGTCTGCCGGCGTATCGAGAAGACCGAGGATCGATAGCAATGTCGACTTCCCGCAACCCGATGGGCCATTGATCGAGACATACTCGCCAGCGTCGATCGACAGATGCACACCAGATAGAGCATGTGTCTCAACCTCGTCGGTGTAGTAGACCTTCGTTACGCCTTGCAGGCGAATGAGCGGTTCTGCCATGAGCGATCGATCGACCGACAACAGCACCGCACATCACCAGGGGTTCTGATGCGTTGGAGAAGTCGGCAAGGGAGATGAGCGGATGTGCTCGCACGAGCACCTGCTGATAAGTGGCAATACTACCCGACATTCCTCAGAAGGTTACGCTACCGAAGAAATTTCATTTCCTCATGCTGCCTGATTGTTTTCAATGAACAAGGGAACGGCTACAGTCACACTAATCATCGTGCCAGAATTGTTTTGGCCGATATTTGCCTGGTTCGCATGCACAGACTTCTTGCGACTGATCGAATGTGGGACAACCCTGTTCGATTGCGAACACCTGGGCATATCTGTGACCCCCGCGTCCGTCATTGCTCGACACGGAGCCCCTCCTTACCTTTCGGACTCGCCCCCCGATCATCCGCCATCGATGAGAACTTTTTCCACGACTCACTGAGAAGAATCATCCACTCCCGTGTTTCACTGACATGTGCGGAGACTGAAACAGAGGATTCTTGCCGGAGTGACAGCGACGATTACAGATCAACGAGCCGAGGATCGCGAGCTCGCCACACGTGCCGGGGCGGGAGATCACGCTGCCTTCACGCTCCTCTTCGAGCGCTACAAGACGCGTGTGTATCGCTACGCGTTCCTGATGGTCGGGGACGAGAAGGTGGCAGAGGATCTGTACCAGGAAGTCTTCATCAACTTCTACAAAGCTTGCCGTGAGGGGACGGAGATGTACAACGTGCACGGGTACCTCCTTCGCTCGGTCCGCAATCGGTGCTTGAATTCGCTGCGACACACATCAAGGCAGGTGTCGCTTGACGAAGCGGTCGACCTTTACGTCGAGATCGATCCATCCGATGCCGATCTCCAGGAACACCTCCGCGCAGCCCTTGACGCAATCGCGCCACAGTATCGGGAGGCGTTTCTTCTCTTTGCCGTGGAAGGATACACCTATAGTGAGATCGCGGAGCAGATCGACGCGTCTCTGGATATCGTCAAGAACAGAATCTATCGGGCAAAGCAGGCACTTCAGAAGATCCTGAGACGGGTGCTGGAATAGAGGATTGATTTCGCACCGCGACTCCCGGAGTGTTCAACCCCGGGTGATCGCCACGCCTGGAGGCTCAGAAGCTTAGAACCATGTCGATACACGAACAGATCACCGCGTTTCTCGATGGAGAGTTGACCGACGAGTCAATGCTCTCCGAGTTGATGCATGTCCTGGCAGTCTCGCCGGAGAAGAGGGGCTTTCTTGTGGAACAGGCGCGGCTTACGCGGGCCATGACGACGATGGCCGGGACGATAGCCCCAAGCGCGGCTGCGGACGCAGCAATACTTGCGGGCCTTTCCGCTGTCGACTCCAGAATTCCTCCGTCCCCCCCTGCTCAATCGACAGCGGCAGGGCGTGGCGAACGACGGAACAACATGCTCATGTTCGGAGCAGGAGCGGTCGCGATTGCCCTTCTCGGATTTCTGTCGGGGTATCTAGCGCACGATGATGGATCGACGAAGTCGTCGCACGACGTCGTCACACGCCGAGCGGCCTTCCCGATGCTCTCGACCCCGTTGACGATCGGCGTTGATATTGATCGCGAGGTAGCCTCGGCAATACACATCAGCAAGGCAACCGGAGAGGCGACCGCGCCATTGATGAAAGAGATTGCGAGACTTCGCTTGCTGAAGGATAACGTCCGTCAGGTGATTGTTCGGCAGCCCGTCTACATCGAGCGTCAGCGGACGACACGCACGCCGTCGTCGATCGCCGACACGACGGGATCGAACTCGACAGCGAAGGAAGGACCTCGGCTCCTCTGGAACGCTCCCCCCGCGGCTTCCGTTCCCCCGGCGCGTCAGTCCTCGAGCACGTTGGAACCGAGAGCCGAATCGATCGCGTCCGATGGACAGATCGTGGCACTGCAGGACGAAGGGGACGGGGGAATGCGTCGCTGGAGCGTGGGCATGCGCAACTTCGTACGCACCTCCCTTCCACGCATCTACGGCCTCCCCAGCCAGCAACAGCTGCTGACCGATCGTGAACTCACCGTGGGCCTGCAGATGGATGAGGGATGGTTCGGTTTGAAGACCCCAGTCACGTTTGGTGCCGCAGTTGGCAATACGGAGTTCGCACAGTCCTTCCGTCGTCAGGAAGGGGGTTCGTCGGTGAGCAGCATTGTCGAGCAGACGCCGAACCTCTGGTATGGTCGCGGCTGGGTCACCCCCCAGATCGTAACGATGAACGGCTTCAGCGGAGGGCTGGAGCTTGGAGCGGGTGGTACCGTTGTCGGTCCGTTTGCCACCATCGGATTGTCGGGCGAGTATCGACCGATCGAAAGCGTCTCCGTCGGACTCGGTATGTCGACCTGGCTTCTATGGTCGCAGCTCGAGACGCAGAACGTCCTCAGCGCCAATCTCAACGGGCATATTGGAGCAAGCTTCTGGTTTTAGAATGCTACACAATTACCGTCTCGGCCTGATTGCGATAATCGGGTCGATCATCCTATACGGTTGCGCGAGTCCGCTTGACGTCGATACACCTCGCCGGGAAACGACGATCAACCTTGACTCGCTCATCCTCAGTCCTTCGTTCCTCGACGGGACGGGGGATTCGCTGTTTGCAAGCATTCGAAATGAGCGGGTCGTCTTCGCCACCGAGGTTCAACGCCCCTTTCACAATCGTGCCATTGAGGGGACATACTACATCACCATTCAGGCGGCTCGCTATGGTTTAAGTGGGCACGACTATGAGATCCTCTCACTCCGCATGGATGCGATCTCAGACACGGGGACATTCGTCGTGAACGCACCCTATTCGGCTCCAAAGGAATTCCATCCAGAATATGCTCCACAATACGCGGCACAGTATGAGCGGCGAACCGGTCCCTTTCCGGAAGCGTTTCGCACCGGCGTACCCCGCAGTGATGGAGAGATTCGCGTCGTCCGCATCGATCGCGAGCGGAATGTCGTGGTAGGGACCTTCCGCTTCACCGGCTACAATGCGGAAGCAGACGCTACCGAGCCAGTTACCGAGGGAGTGTTTCGTTTGCGCCTGCCTCAGTAGGACGGACGGCAACGTCGAGGTGGTAATTGAACGAGATCTCCGGAACCAGGTGACGACTCCATTCCGCCAACACATGCGAACCAAACACGGATGGCGAGCGACACAAACCCCGCAGATCCAACAACGGATTCACTGCTCCGTGAGAACTTCCTTTCATTTCTGTGTCT
>CAYWXV010000080.1:0-10590 GCA_964462535.1 uncultured Alphaproteobacteria bacterium | reverse complement strand
GTCGATCTACGATGGGGATTGACCGACGAAGACGTGGCGCTCGGGCAGGTCATACGCACGTGTCTTGAAGAGGTCGACAAGTGCAGACCATACTTCATCGGCATTACCGGCGATCGATACGGTTACATCCCTACCTACACTGACATCCAGAAGGATCCCAATCTCCTGCAGCAATACCCCTGGATAGAAGATGCGGCCCTCGACGAAACGTCCATTACAGAAATGGAAGCACAGTATGCTGTGCTTCGTGCAGCTGCAGGAGGAGTGACGAGCCAGGAGTTTGAGAACGCCCGATTCTACTTCCGCCGACAGCACGAACCCATCATAGACGGTTCCGACAAAGCGATTGAGTTCCGTAGGCTTGAAGACTATCAAGAGCGCATTCAGTCCACCGGCGCATCGATCAAGCAATTCGATGATCCGATTTCGCTCGGCGGAATGATATACGATGATCTCGTGAAGATCATCGCTCGTGACTTCGCCGACGCCAAGCCACCGACACCGTTGGACGAAGAGCGGCGGCGGCACGAAGCATTCTCCCTCAGTCGCCGACGTGCCTACATCGCCAACCCACTCCATCTCAAGCGACTTAACGCTCACGTTGCCTCGGACGATCCACCACTGATCGTATATGCTGAGAGCGGGAGTGGGAAGAGTTCGCTCTTCGCATTCTGGGCCGAGCAGTATCGACGAAAGAATCCTACAGCGTTCGTGATTGAGCACTACGTCGGCATCGGAGCAACCGCGGCCGACCACTACGCGGTCATTCGGCATCTCTGTATGGAGATCAAGGAGCGCTTCGGGCGGGAGGAGGAGGTTCCAGCTGAACCCGCAAAGCTGGAGAAGGCTTTGGGGCAATGGCTCGGATACGCCGAGCATGAAATGACAAGGAATGACACCACGCAACCCTCATCCCTGGTCATCATCCTCGATGGACTCAACCAGCTCCAGGGCGACGCTCTCAACCTCCGTTGGATACCTGACGTAATAGCGCCGTGTATCCGTCTGGTCGTTAGCTCGACAGTCGAGGGAACGTTGGTGGCGTTGGAGAAACGTGGATGGAATCGGCTTGGAATGCAGGCACTGAGTGAAGCTGAGCGCGAGGCATTGGTGGTCCGCTATCTCGCCGAGTACCGCAAGTCGTTGAATGCAGAACAGATCACGCGCATCGCCCACGACTACAAGTGTGGTCACCCCCTGTTCTTGAAGACACTCCTCGAAGAACTGCGGTTAGTGGGTCAGCACGAAGTACTCGACGAGCGTATTACTCACTATCTGGAGTCGACGGGAACCGAGGATCTGTTCCAACGCGTACTGGCGCGACTCGAGGACGACCATACAACCGGCACGGTTACGGAGGTCTTGGCGTCGCTGTGGTGCAGCCGGAGCGGCCTGGACGAACGCGAGCTTTCAGGAACTACTGGTCTTGCCCGCCTGCAGATCGCTACGATGATCGCGGGTCTTGACTTTCATCTGGTGCGCAAGGATGGTCGGCTGACATTCTTCCACGACTATCTGCGACGAGCGGTGGAGAAGCGCTATTTGGGAGACGCCGAGAGGATGAGATCGCGGCACCTGGAAATTGCGGATTACTTCGAGAGCGGTGTGAACGAGTCGATCGCCGCGGGGACAACCGTGGGCGTACACATGGCCAGAGAGCTGGCGTTTCAACTAAATGCCGCCCACGCACAGGAACGTCTAGGTACCTGGCTGTCTACCATGCCGGTGTTCCTTGCCCTCTACATCGGGGAAACGTTGTATGAGGTATTGGAATACTGGTCACGGATGGAAGGGGAGGTCGATGCGGTCGCGTTGTATCAGCAAGGCCTGTCAGGCCGGAAGGATGCCGATCCCACGGGTCGGATCAAAGAAATCGGGCGGGTAGCTAATCTTCTGGAGAGAATCGGTCATTGGTCGGCATCCATTGATCTGAGGCGCGAGCAACTGGCAGTGGCACTCGAGCATGGCATGAAGTATGAGGAGGGCATCTCGCGTCGGGCTATAGGATGGGTGCTATACCTGCGTGGGGCCTATGCTGACGCGTTGGAAGAGTTTACACATGCATTGGACCTATTCACAGAGTTGGGCAATCGCACGGCTATCTCCTGGGCAATCGGCAACATTGGCGCAGTCTACTATAGCCTCGGAGAGTACGCGCGTGCGCTGGAATACTACGACCGACAGCTAAGTATAGCCGCGGAGTTGGGCAATGATCACGATATCGCTGCGGCGACGGGGAACAAGGGATTAGTGTACATCAATCTTGGCGAGTACGATCGCGCCATGGCGTGCTTGGTGCAACAGTTGACGATTGCCGAGGCGAGGGGCGACCGAAGTACGATCTCTATGGCAAACGGCAACATGGGTATCGTGCACGACCATCGCGGGGAGTATCGAAGGGCCGTGGAATGTTACGAACGTCAGTTGAGTATCGCCGATGCGCTGGGGGACCGCAAAGGCGTCGCTCTGGCACATTCCAACATGGGGGTTTTGTACTCCAGTCGTGGCGATTTCGAGCGGGCCTTGAAACACCTACAGAAAGGGGTAGACATTTCGGAGGAACTGGGAGACCGAGGTGCCGCCGCCGCAGCGAACCTCACAATGGGAATAGTCTATTCCGCTCTCGGGGAGTATGATCGTGCCATTGAGTGTTACGAGCGTAAGCTGAGCGAATCCAACGAGTTGGGTGACCGCGGGGGTGCCTACCTGGCTATCGGCAATATGGGTAGCGCATACCAAATGCTGGGAGCGTATGACCGCGCGCTCGAGTGTTTCCAGCGCGCAACAGTGGAACATCGCGCCATTGGCTTTCGCAAGGGGCTGGCGCATTGGCTATTAGGAACAGGAGAGGTGTTGGTGGAACTGGCGCGGAAAGGTGGGGAAATGCCGGTGTTTCTGTCGGAGTATCTGCCGAATATTACCGGAGATCTGTGGCAGTCGATGGCCATCGCGCATGTGCGAAGCTGTGCCGAAGAGTGCATCGCCATCAGCGACGAACTGTCGAAGACGGACACGCAGTTTTACGGCGGAGTTCTGCTGTCGAAGGTCGAAGCAGCCGAGGGTCATAGAGAGGCCGCGCTGGAACGTCTCACTGGTTTGTTCGAGAATGGAATCGGTGATGAAGAGTCTGCGGAGCTGCACTTCCAACTCTGGAAGCTCGGCGCCACCGATGTCGAAGACTCGCCGCGGCGAGCCGACCATCGCGCCGAGGCACTCCGCCTTTACCAGTCGCTTGTCGAAAAGACTCCGAAGCACGAGTACCGAATACGGATCGCAGAGCTTGCGGACTCCCCTGATTCATCGCTCTGAACGAGCGATGAATCGGTCCCCTCTTGGACACGTTGGATCTCCGCCTGCGGCGGAAGTTAGACGCTTCGCGTTAGATGCCCGCTGAACGCGAGCGTTAGAGATCCGCCGTGGAAGACGTTGGATGCCGTGGATCGGTCCTTTGACATTTGGCATTCGACATTTGACCTTGTTCGTTTGACTGCCAACCGCCAACGAGCAAATCCTCCTCCCATTCCCCAATCCCCATTACCCAGTCCCCAGTCCCTACCATGCCCGAACTCCGCGTATTCATCTCCTCCACCTTTCGTGACTTGCAGGAAGAGCGGGAGCATCTTGTCAAAAAGATCTTCCCGGAGATCCGCGCGCTCTGTCGCGAGCGGGGGATCACGTTTACGGAGGTTGACTTGCGATGGGGACTGACCGACGAAGACGTGGTCCTGGGACAAGTGATTCGCACCTGTCTGGAAGAAGTGGACAAGTGCCGTCCCTACTTCATCGGCATCACCGGTGACCGATACGGCTTCGTCCCCAGCTACCTCGACATTCAAAAGGATCCCGAACTCCTCACTCAATACACCTGGATCGAGGACGCCACTATCGACGGCATGTCCATCACCGAGATGGAAGCGCAATACGCCGTGCTCAACGCATCGTTGGCGCCCAAAGCGTCAATGACGTCAATGCCGTCCATACCCCACGACCGGGCACGCTTCTACTTCCGCCGCCACCGCGAATCCCTGGATGATGCGCACTCCAACGACGAGGAACGCACCAGGCTCGAAGCCTACCAGCACCGCATCCGCCAGAGCGGCGCAACCATCGAAGAGTTCCGCGATCCATTTTCGCTCGGCGAGTTGATTTACGATGATCTGGTGAGGATCATCAAGCAGGACTTCGCCGACGCAAAACCACCGACACCACTTGAACAGGAACGTTCGCGCCACGAAGCCTTCGCCATCAGTCGCCGCCGCGCCTACATCGCCAACCCTCTGTATATCAAACGGCTCAACGATCACGTCACGTCCGACGATCCACCGCTGGTCGCGTATGCAGAGAGTGGCTCGGGCAAGAGTTCATTGTTCGCCTTCTGGGCTGAACAGTACCGCCGCAAGCACCCCGAGGCACACGTCATCGAACACTACGTCGGCATCGGCACAACCGCGACCGACCACTATGCCGTGATCCGGCACATCTGCATGGAGATCAACGAACGATTCGGTCGCGACGAAGAGATCCCATCAGATCCCGCGAAGATTGAGACTGCTCTGGGTCAGTGGTTTGGGTACGCCGACCACACGTTGCAGATGCTCGACCAACGGATAGTGATCATCCTCGACGGACTCAACCAGCTGCAAGGAACCGCTCTCAACCTGCGGTGGATACCGGACGTGATTGCACCATCCATTCGGCTCATCCTCAGTTCAACGGTGGAAGGGACGCTGGTGGAGTTGGAGAAGCGAGGATGGGTCCGCTTCGGCATGCAGGCATTGACCGAGGCCGAACGTGAGACGATCATCGTCCGGTATCTGGCGGAGTATCGCAAGTCCCTTAACCCCGAGCAGATCAAACGCATCGCGACGGACTACAAGTGTGGTCACCCGTTGTTCCTCAAGACGGTACTCGAGGAGATTCGCCTCGTCGGTCGTCACGAGGAACTCGACGCGAAGATTGCGAGCTACCTCGAAGCCACCGGAACCGAGGATCTGTTCCAGCGCGTGCTGGAAAGGCTGGAAGACGATTACTCACAGCGAGCCGTTCGCGATGTAATGAGTCTGCTCTCGGCCGCTCGCTTCGGCCTCGACGAGCGAGAGCTGTCCGAGATCACCGGACTTGCGCGGCTGAAGACTGCCACGATGGTCGCCGGGCTCGATTACCACCTGGTGAGGAAGGAAGGACGCCTGACGTTCTTCCACGACTACCTGCGCCGAGCCGTCGAAAAGCGCTATCTGGCCGATGAAGCGAAGCGCCGTGCAGCGCATTTGTTGATCGCAGAGTACTTCCAGAGTGCAGTCAACGCGTTGATCACTTCAAGCGGGGTGCCGCCGCTACGTATGGCGAGTGAACTGTGCTATCAATTCCAGAGCAGTGGAGCAATCGAGCGTCTGCGTGACTGTCTGTCGAACATGCCGGTGTTTCTGTCGCTGTTCACGGGCCCATCAGAGTATGAAGTGCTTGCCTATTGGTCAGCGCTGGGCGAGGATTCGGATGTTGCGGGGAGGTACCGTCGGGCACTGGCGGAATGGTCGATGGAAGACGCCGGGGAGCGAAGTCGTGCCATCGGTCGTGTCACGGATCTTCTCCAGCGCCTTGGAGAGTGGGTCGAGGCCATCGCGTTGAACCGGCAGCGACTTGCATCCGCGATCGAACATGGCCACAAGAACGAGGAGGCGGCCGCGCGTCATCATCTGGGATCGTTATTGGGGTTGGTCGGGGAGTATGCCGAAGCCATCAAGGAATTTGAGCGCGCGTTGGCACTCTTCACGGAGTTGGGAGACCGCCGAGGAATCTGCGCAGCGATCGGGAGTATGGGGAGTGTTTACGACAGCCGGGGGGAGTATGATCGCGGAATCGAATGCTTCGAGCGTCAACTGCGAATTGCGGAGGAGTTGGGAGACCGCTACGAGATCTCTCACGCGATCGGGGGCATGGCCATGGTCTTCTCCGGTCGCGGGGAGAATGATCGCGCGATCGAGTGCTACGAGCGTCAATTGCGTATCTGTGAGGAGCTGGGCAACCGCGATGGGGCTTCAATAGTGATTGGAAACATTGGCGTGATATACGCCAATCTTGGTGAGTATGATCGGGCGATCGAGTGCTACGAGCGTTTCCTGCGCATCAGTGAGGAAATGGGTTTCCGCCGTGGCGCCGGCATAGCCAACGGGAACATGGGAAGGTTGCACCACAGTCGTGGGGAGTATGAACAGGCGTTGGAGTGCTTCCATCGCGCGGCCGACGTGCATCGCGCCATTGGCTTCCGCTATGGCCTTACCTACTGGCTTGAGGGTATCGGGAGAGTGCTGGTGAACCTGCCGCAGGCAGACAGGATGCCGGACTATCTGCCGCGATACGTCCCCGCCGCAACACTCGAAACGTGGCGGACAGCGACGCTCACCTACGCGCGAACGTGCGCCGGGGAATGCATTACCATCAGTGACGAACTGCCGAAGCCCGATTCTCAGTTCAGCGCCCGGATTCTCATGGCATACATAGAGGGCGCCGAGGGACGCACCGACCTTGCGCTGCAACGGCTCAGCAGTATGCTCGCCAATGCGACCGACGAAGCACATCGTGCCGAACTCCACTACTTCCTGTGGAGATTCGGCGAAGCCAGCTATCGAGAAGAGGCGCTGGCGTTGAACGAAAAGATGTACGCGGCCACGAAGAATCAAACCTATTTGACCTATATCGAGGAATTGAAGACAGCCGGGGAGCCATCATGAGCGCAACGAACGAACTCCACGTCTTTCCGCCCACGGCGGGCTGCGATATCTACTCAGTGATGTAATTCGCTATGGGTACACCCGACGAACTCCGAGTGTTTATCAGCAGCACCTTCCGCGATCTCCAGGAAGAGCGCGAGCACCTCGTGAAGAAGATCTTCCCGGAAATCCGCGCGCTCTGTCGTGAGCGGGGTGTGACGTTTACCGAGATCGATCTGCGATGGGGAGTTACCGAGCAGCAAATCGAGCGAGAGGGGGTCATCAAGATCTGCCTGGATGAGATAGACCGGTGTCGCCCCTATTTCATTGGCATCACTGGTGACCGCTATGGCTACGTGCCTGATTTGACGGAGTATCACAAGGACCCGGATCTGATACGCCGTTGGCCTTGGATAACGGAAGCGGCCGCCAGGGGAGCTTCTATTCTGGATCTGGAGTTTCAGCATGCCGTACTCAACCATCCATGTCACGGGGATACATCCGCTCGATTCTACTTCCGGAAACCCAACCGCTTATCTGTTGGTGATGCATCGGCCGAGTCCACTCGCTTGCAGGAACTCAAGAATCGTGTCTACCAGGCGGGACTGATCGTCCAGGAATACAGCGATCCGCGTTCATTGGGGGCCGCCGTCTACAGGGACCTCATTCAGACCCTCGACCGCGACTTTGCTGTCGTCGAGTCCCGTACGCCACTCAACCAGGAGCGAGCTCGACACCGTGCCTTCGCAGCTAGTCGCGTTCACGGGTACGTTCCCAATCCGAAGTATGTCCGGCAACTTGAAGACTGGTATGCATCGGACGATCAGCAGCTGGTTCTTCACGCCGGTAGCGGATGCGGCAAGAGCTCACTGGCGGCCTTCTGGTGCAATCACGTGCGTGTCTCACAACCCGACGTGGCAATTATTGAACACTATATCGGGGTCGGCGCCGGGGACGCAGATCATCTTGGTCTCATCAACCACGTCATGTCGGAAATCAAGTCGCGTTTCGAGCGAACCGAAGAAGTGCCTTCGAAGCAGGGAGAGATGGAGCGCGACTTTGCGAACTGGCTCGGCTTCGGTTTGGGGCATCCCGTTCTACTGGTGATCGATGGGCTTGACCAGCTAATGGGTCATGCTCTTGATTTACACTGGCTCCCGCCTGTGATGCCACCCGGGCTGAAACTTCTGATCTCCAGCACCGGCGAGAAGACGCTGACAGAGTTTCGACGCCGTGGATGGAGCGAGCTTGATCTCGTGCCCCTGAACACAGAGGAGCGGGAAACGGTTGTCGTGCAGTGTCTTGGCGAATACCACAAGACTCTTCCGGCACATTTGGCCAGACAAATAGCGCATGATCCAAAGTCAGCACACCCACTGTTCTTGCGGACATTGGTGGAGGAATTGCGGCTCCATGGAAACCACGAAGAACTGGAAAATGTAGTAGCGTCCTTGCTGGCGACAGACGGGACGGATGGGCTGTTCCAGCGGGTGCTCGATCGGCTGGAGCACGATTACTCAGAGCAGCTCATATGTGATGTGCTGACGTCAATCTGGGCCTCCAGACAGGGGCTGGGCGAAGAGGAGCTCGTCGAACTGACTGGCATCGGGCGATTGAATCTCTCGACACTGTTGCCGGGACTCGACTACCACCTGGTGAGACACGATGGACTCCTGGGTTTCTTCCACAGCTACCTGCGCCGGGCGGTCGAGGCTCGCTACCTCCTCGCAGCACGAAATCGCAACGAAGCGCACGAACGGCTTGCAGTCTACTTCCGGCACGCAGATGCAACACTCCGTGCGACGAGGGAACTGTTGCATGCACTGGAGCAGCTCGGTTTACGCAAAGAGCTTGAGGACACCCTCCTGTCAATCGAACGCTTCGATCTGTTGTGGCAGTCGGATGAGTACGAGGTGCTGAGGCTCTGGTCCATACATCAAACGGACCGCGTTGGCACGGCCTACGTACAACAGATTGACGCATGGGCGAAGGAGAGCAACCCCGGGACGGAGGAGCTTGGTCGGATTCTCGCCGAAGTTGCGTCGTTGTGTGTTGACCTGGGCGCATGGGACGAAGCCGAGCACTTGCTTGGTCGACAGATATCCAGTCTCATGGGAACAAACCGTCGCTCGGAGGCGGCAAGGGTCATGACAACCCTTTCCGCAGTGCTACTGCAACACGGACGGGTTGACGAGGCCGAGGGGGCCGCAAGCGAGAGTGAGCAGATTGCGCGGGAACTGAACGATCGGAACATCCTTGGGATCGCGGTCACTCAGCGTGGACTTGTCCGTTACGACTGCGGTGATTATGTCGCGGCTCTTGACTGGTTCTCCGAGGGAGAACAGCTGGCAACCGAGGATGGGGATCGACAGGCGTTAGCATCAGCGGTCGGCAACCGCGGACTGGTGCAGTGGAAACGGGGGGAGTATGTCGAAGCCCTTGACTGTTTTGCTCGGCAAGAACAAATCGTACGCGAGCGTGGTGACCGGCGAAGCCTTGCACGTGTTATCGGCAATCGCGGTCTGGTGCAGTGGAATCGAGGAGGCTACGCGGATGCGCTCGCCAGTTTCTCGGAGTGCGAGAGGATCGCCAGGGCGCTGGGAAATCGCCGCATGACCGGCGCCGCCGTCGGCAACCGCGGGCTTGTTCTCTCCGATCGCGGCGACAATGCGGAGGCTCTTGCCTGCCACAAGGAGCATGAGCGGATCGCTCGTGAACTGGGCGATCGTGTCGGCCTTGCAAGCGCGCTAGGCAATCGTGGATTGGTTCATACGCGACTTGGTGAGGCCGACGAGGCATTGAATTGCTATGCCGGGCAGGAGGCGATCTGCCAGGAGCTTGGAGATCGGAGTGGACTGGCCTCGGCATACGGCAATCGCGGGCTTACCTATTTCAATCTTGGAATGTATGATGAGGCGCTTGACAACTACGCTAAGCAGGAAGCTCTCGTTCAGGAGTTGGGGGAACGCGGTAGCGTGGCATCCTGCGCTGGAAATCGCGCACTCATTCATTCGATTCGTGGGGAGTACGACGAGGCCCTGACGTGCTTCGCACTGCAGGAAGAGATTGCTCGTGAACTTGGAGATCGGAACGGCCTTGCAGTGGCAATTGGCAACCGCGCCACAGCTCTCTGGAGCAAAGGGGACTACGCAGAAGCGCTTGACGGTCTCAGGATTGCAGCCGATGAACATCTCGCTCTTGGCAATCGATCATACCACACCCACTGGCTTAACACGATGGCGAATGTTATGGTGGATATTGTCGAGGAGGGTGGCCATAGTGTGCCCGAGTATCTGACCGCGTTTGTGCATGACTTGGACATACAGACACATGGAAGTCACGGCGATTGGCGCATCAAAACTCTTGGCTTTGTTCGGACCCTGCTCGATCAGCACGACGTGGCCCCGAACAGTGGTTTGAACAGGGACCGCAGTGTTGATGCTGGAGTCCTGCTGGCACGAGTCGTCGCCGCCGAGGGGAACCGTGCGTCCGCGACCGCGATGCTGCAGTCAATGCTGCGCGACCGCACCAGACCGGACGAACCTGCAACATCCCTCCGTCAAGTTGCTGAACTACACTATCGGTTATGGAAACTCGATCCATCCGACAGTCAACATCGAACGGAGGCGTTGCGACTCCACCAATCGCTGCTTGAGAGCAGCCCCTGGGCGATTTACCGCCATCGGATTGAAGAGATGGAAGGGGTCGCGAATCCCGAGCGCGGTCGTTCAGACGGAATGGACGCGACGCAGTGAGCGATTGAACGTGACAAAAGACAGTCAACGACTCCCAACTCCGCATCATGCCCGACCTCCGCGTCTTCATATCCAGCACCTTCCGCGATCTCCAGGAAGAGCGCGAACATCTCGTCAAGAAGATCTTC
>CAYWXV010000079.1:0-10879 GCA_964462535.1 uncultured Alphaproteobacteria bacterium | reverse complement strand
TAATGATTATGGAGATACAATGTGCGTGCGCCTGTACATGGGGACCTTTAGTACCAACGGGACGCGGCCGCGAGGTGTTAGCCCCACGAAGGGGCGCAGACCAACAACGGCTCGTACCCGAGCAATACTGCAGGAATACCGACAGTGCAGATCCAGTCTGCACCGGTGGGATGATTGGGAAATGGGGTGATAAGGCTACCGTCCACGGAATGGACGACGCGCTATTTTACCTAAAACCCACGATGTGGGAAATAGTTTCTTCGATCCACCACAAACAAACGGGGCGTTCGCAAGTCGCGCCGGTCGCCAAAGCGGCAAATAATCGAAAATTATGGGCTTTTCTTCGGGCCACCGAGATCCTTCTTATCAGCCGCGGGGGGCGCATCTCCCTTCCCCCCAAGCCCGTCCGGTGACAGTGGTTTGTCGCCGCCGTCCTGGCCGGACTCGGACCCAACGTCTGTCCCGTAGATCTCCTCCCCACCCGATTCGGTCTCAACCACGCTTCTCGGAACCTCAGCATTCTCTGTCTGGGCCCGTTCGAGGTTGTACGGAATACGGGCGTACGTGTCGCGCGACCGGTCTCCGTCGAACTCACGCTTGTCGTATGGTAGTCGGTCATCCTTATAGACCTTCGCCATGAACCGACCCCAGACTGGAGCGGCCGCCTTTCCCCCCTGGCCATACCACCCCGTGAACTTGATCCGCTGATCGTCAAAGCCGATCCAGACGCCAGCCACCAGTTCAGGTGTGTACCCAATGAACCAGGCGTCCGCGAATCGCTGTGTTGTCCCTGTCTTGCCGGCAGCCGGATAGTTGAACCAGCGACGGATTGACGTCGCCGTTCCCCCGTCAACGACACCACGCATCATCGAGACCATCCACGACGCGACCTTGGGCGACATCGCCTCGTGCACGATCGGCTTGTGCTCGTAGATCACGTGCCCGAACCGATCTTCCACCTTTACGATCAATGTTGGTTCGACGAAGTATCCGTCGTTCGGGAACGTTCCATATGCTGCCGTGATTTCAAACGGCGTAACCTCTGCCGAGCCAAGCGCGATCGACGGCACATCGGGGAGCGGAGATTTGATCCCCATATCCTTTGCCAGGCGAATCACCTTCGCAACCGACGTCTTCTCGACGATCAGACGTGCAGCAACTGTGTTAATGGAGTACTTAAGTCCAGAACGAAGCGTGACGGCTCCGCCACCACTCCCCTTTGGATGCCATACGCCCCCTCCAGGCATTCGGTAGACAAACGGAGCCGCGGAGATAGGTGAGTTCGGCGTCATCCCCTCTTGAAGTGCCGACGCGTAAACGAACGGCTTGAAGCTGGAACCCGGTTGCCGACGAATGTTTGTAACGTGATTCAGCCCACGTCCGAAGGTAATGTCGTTCCCACCTACCATCGCGCGCACATAACCAGTCTTGACCTCAATCGCGACGAAACCACATTGTATCTCTGTCGACTCCTTCTTGATCGAGTCGATGAATGCCGGATCCTGCGTGTACTTCCTAAGGACGTAATCCTTCTCCGCGTCTGTCTGCGCCTTCTGATACTCCTCCGTCCGTCGAGCAGCGCGGGCGACCACCGACTTCAAGAGGCGCTCGCGACGTCGCCACGACCACGAGCGTGAAAAAAGTGGCTGAAAGTAATTCAGATGCTCGCGGACCGCCTCGTTTGCGTAGACCTGAATTCGACTGTCCAGGGTGGTGTAGATCACCAGACCATCACGGTAGAGGTTGTAGCCCTGCAGCTTCGGTTCTTTCTCAAGCGCCTGCCGCACGGCCTCGACGAAGTGCGTGGCTATTCCCACCTTTCGCTCCCGCTTGACGAACGTAATGGGGGCCCTGCTGTACTTGTCGTAATCGTTGCCACTCAGGTACCCGACCTGCATCATCAGCGAAAGAACGGTGTTGCGTCGCTCGAGAGCCCGATCGTAATGCTTGTCGGCATCGTAGTTATCCGGTGCCTTCAGGACACCAACCAGGTAGGCGCATTCGTCGACCGACAGATCGATGGGGAGTTTCCCGAAGTAGATCTCTGCCGCGACCTGAATACCGTACGCCCCGTGCCCGAAGTAAACGGCGTTGGCGTACATCTCAAGTATCTCATTCTTCGTGTACGTCCGCTCAATCTGAACAGCAGTAAACTGCTCACGCAGTTTTCGACTTACAGATACCTCTTGCGAGAGATAGAGATTCCGCGCCAGCTGTTGCGTTATCGTACTCGCTCCTTCACGTGTCAGATTCATCGACATGATGTTCTTCACGAACGCTTTCACGATGCGCTCCAGGTTCACCCCCCAATGCTCGTAGAACTTTTGATCCTCCGTCGCGATCAACGCATTGATGAATGGCTTTGGGATCGAGTCGTACCTGATGTATGAGCGGTTGTGAACGTAGAACTGGTCAAGGTACTGGCCGTCGGCGGTGACGATGCGCGTCGAGAGATCCGGTCTGGGATTCTCGAGCTCCTCCAGTGAAGGAAGGCCGCCGAAGATCTCGACCGCATAGAAGCTGACCCCAATGGCTACGCAGACGACAACAATCGTGAGGATGCCAAAGGCAGATCGGAAGAATGAACGGCGGACGCCGCGGGGACTGCGTGAAGACGACAAAGTGTGCTGATTCATGGCGACGTTATGGCGGGCCAAAGGTACGCATTTCCCTGCGTACACCTCGATCCCCCTTGCAAGGTTCAACTCAAGGGTCCATCTTTCGATTCCAACCGTACCTCTTCGCGAATCTACATCCCGGCTCTATTGTCTTTGGAGTGCGTTCACATGCGTTCGCGTTATCTACTGCCACTTCTCATTCTCCTGGCTTCCTTCTCGATTGCCTTGTCCCAGGACACAGCACCGTCGATTGAGTCGATTCTGAAATCCGACGGCTCACTTGACCTGGATCGCGGCTTCGAGGGGGCAGTGTCGATCAAGGGATGGCGAATGATTCTGGCCAGCGATGGAGGACCTCGCTTCGTGCGGGAGGACGATCCACCCCCCGCGCTGTTGGCCTCAGACGAGCATGTCGAGGGAGATCAATACTGGGACGATCGATTCGGCCCACCAGGAGTGGATGGTCCCGTCCACGCCCTCTATGTCTATCGAGGGGTGGCATATGTCGGGGGACGATTCCTGTTCGCGGGAAGCGCGCTGGCGAACAACGTCGCTCGATGGGATGGTACCAACTGGTCCACAATGGAGACGGGAGTAAGTGGTCCGGTCTTCGCCATCACGGCTCGCGCTGACATGATCATAGTAGGTGGCGGATTCACGTCTGCGGGGCCTGAGGTTGCGCGAAACATTGCCCAGTGGGACATCACGTCAGAAAAATGGTCACGCCTTGGGACCGACTATGAAGGCGTGAACGACACCGTGTATGCGCTCCTTACGGTGGGAACGGATGTCTATATCGGCGGTCGATTCGTTCGTTCGTTCGCGGGCTCACCGAATGTTAACCTCTCCCGCATAGCACGCTGGAACGGTGCGAAGTGGTCAACTGTCGGAGCGGGATTCAACAATACCGTGCGCTCTCTAGCCGCTGTCGACACGGTCATCTTCGCTGGTGGCAGCTTCACGCAGTCCGGACCAGCCTCCGTGCTCCGCATCGCGCAACTTGACAAAGGTGCCCTCACGTGGTCACAAGTGGGGGACGGATTCAACGGAGAGGTGCGCGCACTTCTAAGCGACGGCACCACCCTGTGGGCGGGTGGTGCGTTCACGTCAAGTGGGGCGCGGACAGTACTGCGCGTCGCACGGTGGAACGGAGCTAACGGATTATGGACAAATGTCGGGTCAGGCTTCGACGCGCCGGTGAACTCCCTCGCTCTCTTCAAAGGTGACCTCTACGCCGGTGGACGATTCCAGTTCTCAGGAACGAGTTCGCTATCCGTGATTGCTCGCTTCTCGTCCGGCGCCTGGGTCGAGGTGGACGCCGGCATCGGCGACAAAAACCCACCCGAGGTCCTGAGTCTCGCAGCCGGTGATAGCACCCTGTTTGTTGGTGGCCAATTCCTCATTGCGGGCACGTTGACCGCATACAACCTGGTTGAATGGACGGGGACGGCCTGGCGTACTATCGGTCGACGTTCGAGAACCGCATCCAGCTCCAGTGGTGTCAACGGGGGTGTCTACGCGATCGTCGTGCGCGGAGACGAAGTTTTCATCGGCGGCGACTTCACGCATGCCGGGGGAATCGAAACAGGGCACGTCGCGAAATGGAATGGGTTCGACGCCGAATGGTCCGGTCTGGGAAGCGGCATTCGAGGGGCTTCCTCCTTTGTTCGAGCGCTGGAGCTGGTGGGCAACGACCTGTACGTCGGTGGCATTTTCGACGAGGCAGGTGGGGTTGCGACAGACGGCATTGCACGCTGGGACCTCATGTCTCACACGTGGTCGGGCGTCGGTTCGGGTCTCGGAGGATCGACACCGTACGTCTTCGCCCTGCGACAGCATCAGGGAAATCTCTACGCGGCTGGTGCATTCACAACCGCTGGTGGCGCCCCAGCCAACCGCATAGCCATGTGGAGCGGCACCAACTGGTCGCCCGTTGGCGAGGGAGTCCGCGGTGACACGGTGTACGTCTACGTCACATCGCTCGCATTCCTGGGGAACGACCTTTATGCCGGGGGAACCTTCAGCAAAGTGGCAGATCAACCGATACCCTTCCTGGCCCGTTGGAATGGAAACGCATGGGGTGATGTCAGTGGTGGAGTGAACGCCCAGGTCTCCGCACTCGAAGTGTTCAATGGAAAGCTCTACGTCGGCGGCGACTTCTCGAGAGCGGGCGGGGACACAGCGGAGCACTGTGCGGTGTGGGATGGTTCATCCTGGAGTAGAATGGGCCCGGGAACGGATGGGTCGGTACAGTCGTTTGCCCCTGGAGCCAATGGGTCCGTCTACGTTGCCGGGACATTTCGACGGGCTGGCAACGTGCCGGCTATCAACATTGCGCGATGGGACGGCAACACCTGGTCGGCCGTTGGTACAGGCACAAATGGACCCGTACGCTCTTTGGGAACGTCGAACACAGATCTCTACGTGGGTGGAGAATTCTCAGTAGCAGGTGGGCTCAAGGTGAACAACATCGCCCGCTTCGATGGAGACGGGTACTCAGCTCTCGGGAGCGACGCCGCCAGCGGCCTGGAGGGAATTGTCCGTGCGATTGCCGTCATGGACTCGAATATCTACATCGGCGGCGAGTTCACGTCTGTTGGAGGTATCCGCGCCGCAAACATCGCGCGATGGAACGGCGTGAACTGGTCCACGATAGGTCGGGGTAGGCTTAACGGCGTCGACGGCGCGGTGTTCGCTCTTGCCGCCGACAACAACACGCTCTTCGTCGGCGGGACATTCCGGAAGGCGGGAGGAAACGATATCCCATTCATAGCGGAGTGGGATGGAGCGCGATGGAGTCCGCTCGGTACCGGTCTGAGCGGATCGAGTCCCTTCGTATTCTCCCTGCTGCTTGAAGGTGATGATCTCTTTGTCGGCGGAGCGTTCAGGTACGCCGGGGGGGTGGACGTGCAGAAGATCGCGCGTTGGAATAGGTCGACCTCGTCCTGGAACGGCCTCGGAGAAGGGATAGGCGGAGGAAGCTACTACACCTATGTCTCAGCGATTGCCCGAAGCGGAGTTGATCTTTACGTCGGAGGGAACTTCACATCGGCTGGAACAACGCCCGCCGCAAACATCGCCCGATGGGATGGTACGAGCTGGCACTCGCTCGAGGGTTACGGCACAAACGGCGCCGTATACCAGATCATAGACGACCAGAAGGGGGGTGTGTACGTTGGGGGGAACTTCACGCAGGCCGGCAGCCGAAGAGTAGGATACATCGCGCGCTGGAGCGAGAACGACGGTTGGTCGGCCCTTGGAACGGCCATGAATCGCCCGGTGTACGACATGGCGATCATCCAGGGCGATCTGGTCGCCGGCGGATCGTTCACGGTTGCCGGAGCCTACAACAGCAACGGTATCGCCCGTTGGAAGAACGAAGAGTGGTTCCCCCTCGGCCGGGGCGTTACGAACAAAGAGGACGTCGGCGTTGTATTGACGATGATTACCAATCCCTACGACACAAGCCTGTGGGTTGGAGGAGATTTCACGGTGGCCGGTGGAAACCCGTCGTACTACGTCGGCCGTTGGGCACCGGCGCTTGGTGTGGCTGGCGTCACGAAGCCGCAACAGATGATTCGCGCATCGTCTGCGATCTCCATAGCCGTTGCACCCAACCCCGCCGTTGACAATCGCGCAATCGTGACCATCACGTTGCAGTCGGGCCCGACGAATAGCGCGGTTCGCGTCGCGCTGTATGATGTGCTCGGGCGGCAGGTTGGTCTCCTACACGACGAGCGGATCGATGGCAATCGCCTCACACTACCCTTCTCCACTGCCGGACTCCCGCACGGGACGTATCTTCTGCGCGCATCGTCAGATAGCGATGCGGCTGCGGTCGTTCTGGTGGCTCCCTAGGCCGCAGTCGGTTCACTTCGATTCTCAAATGAAGCGTCGGTGGCGCTTCAGGTCTGCGGCCGCCCACAGCCGCATCTGTTCAGGTAATCCAATTCATGCTGTACGACGATCAGGCGACAACCTTTGATGACCGTGCGGGGATTCCGTCGGAGGCCGTGACGTCAATCGCGGACGCTCTGTTTGGCATTGCCAATCCGCACGAGGGTGATCGGTGGCTGGAAATCGGTGCCGGCACAGGCCTGCTCAGCATAGCCATTCTTGAGCGGCCAATCGTCTACACAGGATTTGACCGGTCCCCGGAGATGATCCGGGTTTTTCATCGGCGGCTCGCGGCATCGGGTGCTCGCGCGCGTCTCTTTGTGTCCGACGGAAATGAGCAGTGGCCGGTGGACGATCAGTCCGTTGATGTCATATTCTCTTCGCGCGCTCTCCACCACCTGTCAGTCGATCACGCAGTCGAGGAGATCATGCGCGTCCTTGCTGAACATGGCGGGTGGCTGTTGACTGGCAACATCGAACGTCCGCGGGATTCGGTTCGCTCCACAATGAGGCGCGAGATGCGATCCCGACTCGGAGCGATGGGATTCGAAGGACGAAGCCATGGGCGACACGCGCGCGCGCTGTTTGATATGCTGGTGGACAAAGGAGGGCGCGAGATGGCTCCGGTAACCGCCGCCACATGGGTACGCATGGTTTCGCCGGCCGATTCTCTTGTTGACTGGGAGGGGAAATCGGGTCTTGCGGGCGTCGAACTGCAGCCGGAACGGAAGACGGCCCTGCTCGCCGATCTCTACCGTTGGGCCGCCACAAAGTACGGTGACCCACAGCAGCCCATCGAGCAGGAGGAACGTTATCAGATCGAAGGTGTCTACTTCGGCGCCAGGTAGACGAATCACCAGATACGCCACACGCAATTTTTCCTATCCTGTGCAAGAACGTATCGAATACCTGTATGACCTCCCCGTCGGCGATCTCCCCATGGCTGAAGCGAACGACCTGTTTGCACAATTGAAGAGCGCGCTGAACCGGGGTGAGATTCGATCAGCCGAGCCCGATGGTAAGGGCGGGTGGAGTGTGAACGGATGGGTCAAGAAGGGGATACTACTCGGATTCCGCTGCGGTCCCTTGTCTGACGCCTCTATTGGTGGATTCCCGTTCTTCGACAAGGCGAACCTTCCACTTCGTTCGTTTGGCCTGGGTGATGGTGTCCGTATCGTCCCGGGAGGTTCAGCTGTGAGGGATGGCGCCTTCCTGGCGCCCGGTGTCATTTGCATGCCCCCTATGTACGTCAATATCGGCGCGTACGTGGATGAACGATCGATGATCGATTCGCACGCGCTGGTTGGCACATGCGCGCAGGTTGGCAAGGGTGTTCACGTCAGCGCCGCCGCACAGATTGGCGGTGTCCTGGAGCCCGTCGGGGCGAACCCGGTTATCATTGAGGATGACGTGCTCGTGGGTGGGAACTGCGGGGTATACGAGGGCACGATCGTCCGTCGGCGTGCCGTCCTCGGTGCTGGGGTTGTATTGACAGCATCCTCACGTGTCTTTGATCTACCGAATCGGAGGATCATATCGTCGTCCCCCGATCATCCTCTGGAGATCCCTGCCGGGGCTGTCGTGATCAACGGGTCGCGACGTCTGGCTGGTGATTTTGCGGACGAACACGGTCTCTCGATTTCCACCCCGATCATTGTGAAGTATCGCGATGAGAAGACCGACGCAAGGACGGCGATAGAGACAGCGCTGCGATAATCACTGCCACACGTCGTCCATTCTCAATCACAAGTCTCCAAATTGATCATGATTCGACCGCTGCTGACAACGCTTCTCCTACTGGCGGCCACGACGCTCGTGCGAACCCAGACCGTGCTACCGCATCCCGGAACGGTGTACTGGGGACGATTCAGCCCGACAGGCGAGACAGTGGCAACAGTATGCTCGGACGGAGCAGGCCGAATCTGGTCTAGTGGTGGCGACCTCCTCCATACGCTCTCCGGGCACACACTTCCTCCAACGGGTATCGAGTACTCCCCCGACGGCTCAATGGTGGTGACTGCAAGCTTTGACAGCACGGCACGAGTGTGGGACGTGACCACGGGAGCGCTGCTCCATACGCTACGGGGACATACGGGGCGCGTGCGTCAGGCAGTCTTCAGCGGTGACGGTTCGATGATTGCCACAGCATCAATCGATGGAACGGCGACCATATGGAATGCCGCGACGGGCGATAGCCTTCACGTGCTTGCGGGGCATACCGCCGGTGTCTTCGATGTGGCCTTCAGTCCAGACGGGAGCCGCGTAGCAACCGCCTCGTATGACATGACAGCACGCATTTGGGACGTCTCCACCGGGGTCTCGACTGCGACGCTCGCCGGACACACAAGCAGAGCAATCTATGTGGTCTGGAACCATGCCGGGAACAGAATCGTCACGACCGCCTTCGATCCGGTGGCGTACATCTGGGACTCAACCGGTGCCCTGGTTGATTCCATCGTCCATGGGGACCGAGTCAACACGGCAGTCTTCTCGGCTGACGATCAGAGACTTCTCACGTCTTCCTTTGACACAACGGCCAGGATCACGCGGCTCGACCGCTCGGCGCCCCCCGTCGTCTTCAAGGGCCATACTGCTCCCATTCTGTCGGCCGAGTTTAGCGCGGACGAAACCCTCGTCATCACTTCGGGGTTCGACAACACCGCAAGGCTCTACACGCCAGATGGTGACCAGATTCAATCGTTCAGTCACAATGGGCGCGTGCCAGTTGCTTCGGTCAGCCCGGCGGGGAACATGGTTCTCACGGTCGGATTCGATAGCGTGGCGAAACTCTGGAGGCTGTCCAACGGCGACGTGCCTGCGGGTGACCAACAGGGTTCGCTCGATATCCTGCTCGACGGTAACGGATCGGGTACGATCGAGTATAACGTCAGTCGTCGTGGGCCGGTAGCAATGACAATCGTGGACACGCACGGGCGAGAGATCATCAACCTGCCAAAGTCCGTACGTGAACCGGGGAATTACAAGGCCCGCGTCGATTTCTCCCCCCTCCCGTCTGGTCTCTATCTTTGCACCCTGCGCGAGGCGCAACGGGTTACAACCAAGGGCTTCGTTGTATGCCGGTAGATCTGCGGAACGGGATCTGGAGGGAACGTCGATCCGTATCGAACGACACGTCGATACTTCATTGACGCACATTGGATTCAATCGATAACAGTTAACCATCAACCGTCATGAAAGGTCGATTCGTCAAAACGCTGCTGATCTGGAGCACCGGCGCAGCCGCGGTAGCAGCCGCCGCGCTACTGGTTTACAGGGATCTCGAGCGTCGGCGCGACCTTGACATGGATCGAAATGCGTTTGATCTCCCGTTTGGGGACGGAACCGCCGACATAGTTGACGAGGCGTCCTGGGAGTCATTCCCCGCAAGTGACCCACCCTCGTGGGTTGGTGGGAAGGCGTGAGCCCTGGGTGCGGCCATCACGTGCCAGCCAGCCACCACTACTTCCTACTACCGAGTACCACCCCGATCTTTCGAGCGATCTTCGCAGCGTTTGGCGTGTCTGCGTGAATGCAGATAGTGTCGGGTTTCAGAGAGATTTCGCCACCATCGACGGTCTGTATAGTTCCCTCCGCGACCAGTTTTCTGACGATCGACACTGCTTCGTCCGGATCGTCGATCACGCTGTCGGGTTGATCCCGCTGCACGAGCGATCCATCGGCGCGATAACGTCGATCGGCGAACGCTTCAATCATGACGCGCACACCCTCTTCCGTTCCGCGACGCGCAAGTTGGCTGTTCGGGGGTGCGTACAATTCGATCGGGCGATCAAACGCCACAACTGCCTGTACGAATGCATTGGCGATCGCCGCGTCGTGCGCCGCCATGTGGTATAGCGCCCCATGCGGCTTTACGTGACTCAATTGTCCGCCTTCACCTCGCACAATCGCATCCAATGCTCCAATCTGATAGAGTGTGATGGAGTAGACTTCTGACGGCTCGATGGACATCCATCTTCTACCGAACCCGACCAGGTCCTGCAAGCCCGGATGCGCCCCGACTCGGACTCCACAATCAAGCGCCAGCCGCGCCGTGCGCCTCATCGTGGCCGGATCGCCCGCGTGAAATCCGCACGCGATCGACACAGACCTCACCCAGGGAAGTATATCCTGGTCTCGCCCCTTGCTCCATTCCCCAAAACTCTCCCCCATGTCACAGTTGACATCCATACGACTAATTATTGGTTGCCAGGCCGGGCTGTGGCAGGGTAATTACTCTCACTCATCCATCTGCTCCACGATTCCGATTTCAACCGTCACCCTTGATCCTTGATCCTTGATCCTTCATCCCTCATCCTTCATCCTTCATCCTTCATCCTTCATCCTTCATCCTTGATCCTTGATCC
>CAYWXV010000078.1:0-10943 GCA_964462535.1 uncultured Alphaproteobacteria bacterium | reverse complement strand
ATCCCACTCAACTTCTGAAGTATCGGCTCCGGCGGTATCCCGAACCCGTTCTCGTTCAACCACTGGATATATCCGATCGATATCGTCGCCTGCGCGAGTTCGTGCGCGTATGCGTTGATCTCAATGCCGTAGAGCTGCTTCGGTGCGACTGAAGGGAGGAATGACGGGAGTCCATATCTGCCCGCCTCCGCGATGACTTCCTTCTGAAGATCGAGGAGTTGTTTCAGCGAGACGTAGAGGAAATTCCCGCTGCCGCAGGCGGGATCGAGAACGGTGACTTCGGCGATCTCATTTGCGAAGCCGGTAAGCTGCGCGGAGATGTCATCGAGTCTGTTCTTCTTGATCCGATCCGACGTCGCCGCCTGGCGCTCGGCCTCGAGCGCTTCGACCTTCGATTGCACCTCGCCCCATTTGCGTCGTAGCGGTTCCATCAACACCGGCTCCACAATCAACAGGATATCCTCGCGGCTGGTGTAGTGCGCTCCGAGCTGTGCCCTTTTCGATGGATCGAGCGAACGCTCGAAGAGCGTGCCGAAGATCGACGGCTCCATGTACGACCAATCCAGGTCGCAGACCTTCGCGAGAATCTCCAGCCCTTCCTGATCGAGTTCGAGTACGGTGTCGTCGTCGAAGAGGCCGCCATTGAAGTGGGGGATTCTCTCACGTCCGAAGAAACCACCGGAGGACATCTTGGCAAAGAGTTCGCGCATACGCTCCACGAACTCGTTCGGCCGGAGACGTGAGTCCTTGACGAGAGCGGTGAAGAGCCCCTGCGGTAGAAGATTGATGTCCTCAGCGAAAAGGCAGAAGAGGAGACGGATGAGGAAGTGCGCTGCCTCGTGGGATTGGTATCCCCGCGCGCGAAGGAGATCCGCAAGGCGGGCGAACTGCTTTGCCGCTTCCTGCGTTACCTGCGCGGTTGTGCGCTCGATCTTGAACGCTTCCGGCTCGAAGAAGAATTGCCGCAGCGTCTTCTGCCCGTCGGGTGTGACCATGTCGTCCAGCGTGAGCGTGACGACCTTCTTGACCGTGTTCGTGAAGTTGGTGTGAATGATCAGCTTGTCGAAATCGCATACAGCGAGGAGGGGAGGGTTCTGCAGCGCCTCGCGATACTTCAGCAGTTGCTGGTAGGCGGCGTCGAGATCCTTGTGCTTCCCTTTGTACTCAAGGCCGAAGCATCCCTTCTTCCACACGTCGGCAAATCCGTTCGATCCCTCCGTTGTGCGCGCCCCATACTCGAACGTGAATGACTCGCCCGTCGGGTCCAATGCTGCCGGCGTCCCATGGCCCGCAAGCGTGCAGAGATCCAGGAAATGCTCCTGATACCCCGAGCGTTCTTTGAGTGTCGACGATCGCCACTTGGCGGCGAATTCCTGAGGGGTCATCTGAGTCTAGCGTTTGTCTTGGACGGACGGAGTTGAACCGATTGCGAGGCGGCAATTGAATGGTTGCGACTGCTGCCGGGGGCTGTGCATTCCCAGTCGCGTTCTGCCGGGCGAGCGAATCTACGCAAGGTGAGGGTCTCTCCCGGACGACAAGGCGCGGGCAGCATGCTCGGGCACAGAGTGCTCTATCAGTAGTTCCTCATTTCCGGATACCACACCACACCCGGAACCAAGACTTCGTTCCCGTCGCGGGTTTCGGCCTTGAATTCTCGTTTGTCTGTCCAATTGCCGTGCTCGAAGTAGGCGTATTCGTAGCGATTGGTCCATAAACAGGGCGGGGAGCATCGATTCATTTCGTTCCTTCCGTGCGGTCGAGCTCGGCAACCGTTGATACCTTCTACTCACCCTCAACGAAGCGGCCGGGGCGCTCTTCCGTTTCCGCGCGGCACCACGACACGGGAGACGGGGCTGGTCACATCATACTCTTTGAGTCCGGGCAGGTCCTGACTTATGCCGGCGCTGGCACCAACGATGAACGTGGTCGCTATCGTTACCGCGTACGTCGCGAGGCTTCATCTAAATGTCGTGTCATCGTCGTCTCTAGATACGGGGTTGGGGGAAGATTAACGCAGAGGAACGCAGAGGGCCTCAGCGTACCTCAGCGTTCCTCTGCGTTTAATATTCTGGAACCCCGATGCCGGTGGTGGGGAAGATTAACGCAGAGGAACGGAGAGGCCCTCCGTTTCCTCCGTGTTTCAAAATCTGCGGACCGATGCAGCAGGAGGTTTAGTCTGGCGACCCTTCATCTAATAATACTCAATCACCCTCGCCCATACCTCGCCTGAGACCCACTTCGTCAGCGTGCCCTCGGGCTCCATGCGCATCGATCGTCGCGTCGTCCAGTTGCCCGCGGTGTCGTATGTGTACGTAAATCGCGTGTGCCATTGCGGTGGCTTCGATCCGTCTTCGGATAATCCCTCGGAAATCACATTCCCCAGACTGTCGCGCTCGTAAAACTTGATAATTGCCCTGTCTCGCAGTTCGCCTGGTTTGCTGTACTCCTCACGCGCGACAAATCCGAGTGAATCATAGGTGTACGCGATACGTTCGGTTATCGTGGTGAGTGAACCATCGAGCGTGAAACGGTTCGATAATCGTCCCGCTTCGTCGTATTCGTATTTCCATCCCGCTTCCAACGAACTATCCTGCTGGAATTTGGTGTACGTGATCAATCGTCCGGCCGAATCGCGTTCGCAGAGTTCACGACCAAGAAACGTACCGTTGTCCTGTACAATAACCCACGATATCGCCCGCCCACCGGTGTCGAGCTGAATTCTGGTCCGCGATGCGAACGATTCACCATCCGCCCAACGCATCCGACATTCTCCGGAGTGATATTCGTAGAAACCCTTCATACTCTGGTCAGCGCCAAGGTTGAACGCGAGCTCAATTACTCTCCCAAGACTGTCGAAACGATATTCCATGATCCGATCACGATGTTCTCCGGCTGTGTCGTCCGCGCCGGTTTTGTACCAGGTGACGTGTGCGGGAGATCCCCGTAATTCCTCTGTTGTCCACGTCGGCAGATCCTGGCCTGTCGCTATCTCTACCTGGAGCAGGGCTAGCGTGAAGGCAAGGCATATCCGTAACGTATGCTTGCCGCAGTCTTTTGTACACGTCTGCATGATCAGGTCCTGGTGTTCACATTCTTTTGACGAGCGTTGGTTGTTCCAGAGAAACGGACGTTCAATAATTATGCGTCTCCATGTGCTGGCGGGGGGGCTCACGTGTTGCGGCGCTTCCTGTGACGCGGGGCGTGACCGGCGCGATGATGCAGCGTGGCGGCCCCCCCGGAAAGGATGGTCCAGTCAAGGAGCGGACCGACTCGTTGCGCCGGCTCGTTTCCCTCTGCGATCAGTCGATCGATATCGGGGGTCGTGAGCAACGCCACGAATGCTTCGATGGTGTCGGCCTGCCTGTAGCTGATTTCGGCCGCGCGTTCGATTGCGGGTGATCCGCCGGTAACGATCAGCCGTTTGTCTGGCCCACCTTCACGCCCGGCATTCTTGAATCGCCCGTTGTTCCCCAGCTCGAATGTGTGTGTCTCCAGTGTCGGCTGTCGAGCGGGGTCGTATCCCATGATGGTGAGCGTTACTCTGCGACTCGCTGTTGCTTCAGGATCGAACGTCATGCCGGTCAGGATCTGCGAGAAGTGCCGCACGACCCGTTCGATACTCCTGTGTGGCAGCAGGGAGACTCGCGCGATCTCGGCTACGTCCCATGCCACGTCTTTGGCCAGGAGGTTCACCCGGTCGACTCCACCCACGATTGCCGCCATTCCGTTGCAGCAGAGGTGGGGAATACCGGCGTCGGCCGGAGTTGGCTCGGCCGTGGTCGTGGACTCCCGGTCGGTCAACATCACCGCCGTCTCTCCTTTCCGGGCATAGACAATCAGCGTCATGCTGCGTGCGGGCCTCCGTGTGCGTTGGGGTTGGGTTCGATCGAGATGAGTGCGAAGGGTGAGTGAGAATGCCGGGCGCGCGGGGAATATGTCGATCCCTCCGGTTTGACAATAGCCTGGCCTTGGTTAGTTTCCCGCTCCCTCGATAGCCGCCGGTACTCCGCACGAGCCCACATACGCCCATGTATGTTGTGACCTTTCCGTTCGAGGTCGAAATCACGGCCGACACCAATGTCATTTTCACCATCGGAGACTTCGAGTACGAAACCGAAGCCTACGATATCGGATGGACGCCACGCGTCGATATTGTCGAGTCCGATGGTCACCGTTTTGCCCGCTTTGAACTCCCTGTTACTCCCAGTGTCCGTTCGGCGAATGACGTTGTCGTAGCAACGTTCAATGGAGGGAGGGAGAATACCTACGGGGCCGAGGCGGATAACGTGATCGAACCGACCATTCAGACATACATCTCGGTCGTCAGGAAGAAGTCCGAGCTTGTCGGGTAGGTCGGGCCTCACCATCAACTCCGTTTCCATCGACCTGCCGGCCGGGCCGACTCGACACTCCGTTCACCATCACCGATTCTCACGACGGTCAGTCTTCATCTCAACAATCGCCCGGGTGACGACCTCGGCTGCGATCTGGTTGTCGTCGCCTGTGCCTGTGACCTCTTCCCGGATCTGATAGAAGTCTGCGCGGGCAGGGTTCCCGGCTTCGTCTGCGTAGACACGGATCAGACCGGCGGAGAGGTAGTCGACACGCTCCTGATGCGCAATGTCGAGGTCGATCAGAACGCGATTGGCAGACTCGATCAATCGACGCATCGCCGGCGCGTTCCCTTTGAAGGAGCGTAAGCGGTTCTCGAACACCTGGCGCAGTTCGGTGAGCGTCATGCGTTGTCTGTCAGGATGGATGTTGACCGATGGGATTATCGCTGAGCTGTTGCGCGCAGGAGGGTAGACAGGGGGATAACATAGCCAACCACCGGCAATGCGTGGCCCTGCAGCAGGGGAGTGAGACGATGTCCGGGCCGGGCATTTGGTCAAATCGGTCTGTATCGTAAATTGGTGTTCATACGAATACCTTTTACCACAGGACGTGATCCCCATCGCCAGCTTCCGTCTGCCGCAATACCCCGCCTGGGTGCGTGAGGAGTCGGTTGTCCCTCGCGGTACACCGATCATCGTTCACGCGCAAGGTCGTGTCGTTGCCGGCTCCATCCCCCTTCTCCATGCCCAGGGAATCTCGATCGGAGAGCGGGTGGAACGGGCGCGAGTCCTTGCTCCCCATGCGGAGTTCCATCTCCGTGATGAAGCCCTGGAGACCGCGCACTGGGAGAATGTCCTCTCGCTGCTGACCGACACGTCTCCCTATCTCCTGTCGCTTCGTCCCGGCTGGGGGCTGATCGGTGTCGTATTGCGTGAGCGGATCATGCTCCTGGCGCGATCGCTTCGTGCTGCTCTGGGGATCGCCCCCAACAGGCTTGCCGCAATGATCGCATCGCTCCAGGCAGCACCTTCCGAGGTCGTCGAGGTCGATCAGCGTGATGTCGCCCGGTTTATCGCCCGCGCATCCGTCCATCACCTCGTCGATCTGGATGTCGATCAGGAGATCGTCGAACGGCTCCGTCTGTTTGGTTTTGGAACGCTGGGAGATGTGGCAGGGCTGACACGGCGGCATCTCGTCGCCCAATTCGGGAAGGAGGGGAAGGACCTCTTCGAACTGCTTCATCAGAAGGAGGAGCAGCCGATACCGGTCTTCGTCCCTCCGCCGGTCGTCACCGCCCGGCAGGAGATCGATCCACCATCCGTCGAACCGGGAGATCTGACACCGGCTCTGCAGGAATTGATGAGAATGACCGTGAAGGAGCTGGATCCATTGCTGGCACATCGCGTCACGCTCCGACTGGACGGCCCGCATCCGGAGAGTCCGCGGGTCGCCCGTCGCATCCTGAAAGCGCCGACATCGCAAAACCGCATGATCGCCGCTGCCGCCGATGCCCTTCTCCGTTCGCTCCTCCGTCATGATCTGATGACCGCCACCATGACACTCGAGCTCGGCGGACTTTCGCAACCGACGGCGATTCAGGGAGATCTCTTCCGTGAACGTCTCGACCTCCGTGAAACCGTCCGCTTTCTTCAGACCCGTTTCCCTGGCGTTCTCTATCGTGTCGCCCTTGTCGATCGTGATGCCATCCTGGCCGAGGAGAGCTATCGAAGAGTGGACGGGTAGGGGATGCGCTTCCTCAATACTCCGATCGATGTCGATCTCGATCAACGGGGGAACCCCCGTCTGATTCACTGGCGACGGGGGCGTTATCAGGTCAGAGAGATCAACGAAGTCTGGATCACCCGCGGTCGATGGTGGGCAGGGGAGGAGGAGCGTCTCTTCATGCGTGTCGAAACCGATCGGGCGCAGCTTGTGATCTATCGTCGCGGACGGGGGGGAACAGAGTGGTGTCTCTACCAGATGATTGATTGAGGTGATGGTTTCTCTTCATACTCGGAGCTGGTTCTCTTTCCTGCGTGGCGGATCCTCTCCCGAATCCCTTGCTGAGAGGGCCGCAATGCTCGACATGCCGGCATTGGCCCTGACCGACGTCAATGGAGTCTATGGCGCCATCCGATTCCAGAAGGCCTGTCGTGCGCGTGGCCTCCGCTCGATTATCGGCGCCGAGGTCACCATCGACGGCAGCCCGGTCGTTCTTCTTGCCCGATCGTCCACAGGCTATGCAGACCTCTGCCAGCTTCTGACACGTGCTCATCTTGCCTCACGGGAGGAACCGTCGGCATCCCTCGATGATCTGGAGGAGTTCAGTGGAGATCTGATCTGTCTGAGCGGTGGTCGCGACGGTCGTCTCTATCAGCATGTCCATCGGGGGGAACGACACGAAGCCGAACGATGGGTCGATCGTCTCCGCTCCATCTTCGGAGATCGATTTCATGTCGAGCTTCTTCACACCCTTCTCCCGGGAGACAGTGGACGGGCCGAGCGTCTTCGGGAGCTGGCGCGACGCATGAAGGTCGGTGTGGTCGCCTGCGGCGATGTTCGTTACGCGGTACGCGACGACTACCGACGGCACGACCTTCTGACCTGTATTCGTCTTGGGATCAAGGTCTATGATCGTCACCCCGATCGTCCGGTCAACGCCGAATCGCATCTGCGGGGTGAGGGGACATTGCGTCGACTCCTCCCCTGGCCCGAGGCGTTCGAGACCATCAACGACATTGCGGGAGAATGCGACGTCGATCTTCTCCCCGGATATATCACACCACCCGGAGCGCGACTTCCTGAAGGAGTATCACCACGCGATCGACTGACGGAACTCTGTGTCGATGCGCTGCTCGATCGCTACGACGAGACGAGGCGGGAGAAGGCGCTGGCACAGCTTCGACGGGAGTTGGGAGTAATCGGCGGACTCGATCTGGAGGAGTATTTCCTGGTGGTCTACGAGGTGGTGCAGGAGGCCCGGCGGCGGGGGATACGATGCACGGGGAGGGGCTCGGCCGCGAATTCGATCGTCACCTATCTGCTGGGTATCACCGGCGTCGATCCCCTGGCCCACAATCTCCTCTTCGAACGGTTTCTTCATGGCGGACGGAAGGGAACACCCGATATCGATGTCGATTTCGATTCGGAGAGACGGGATACCGTGATCACGTGGATGGAGGATCGATTCGGGATGGAGCAGACGGCGATGACGGCGACCGTCGTGGAGTATGGTCTCCGCATGGCGTTGCGCGAAACGGCGAAGGCGTTGGGGTGGCCGGCGCCGGTCATCGATCGTCTCACACTCTCAGTCCCTTCCGATCGCCCCCGCAATGTCTGGGAGTATCGTGATCGTCTTGCCGATGTGATCGGTCAGTCGGCATTGTTCGATACGCTGATGACATCGGTCGCGTCGCTGGATGGCTGTCCCCGTCACCTGGGTCTCCACTCGGGGGGAATGGTCCTCTCACGCACTCCCCTCTGGCGCTTCACACCCATCCAGGTCTCGGCCAATGGCGTGAAGGAGACGCAGTTCGACAAGGATGATATCGAGGCGCTCGGTCTTGTGAAGCTGGATGTGCTCGGTCTGCGAATGCTGGCAACGCTCTCAGAAGGGGTGGAGCTGGTTGAACGTCATGAGGGGGCCTGTCCCGTCGACGACGTCTCGCTGGACGATCCGAAGGTCTTCGAGATGATCAGGACGGGGAGGACGCTCGGGCTCTTTCAGATCGAGTCGCAGGGGCAGATGCACATGATCGCGCAGTTGCAGCCGCGGAACTTCGACGATCTGATCGCCGAGGTGGCGTTGTTCCGCCCCGGGCCCCTTCAGTCGGGAATGGTCCATCCCTATCTGCGACGACGACGTGGTCTGGAGCCGGCGACATGCGCCCATCCCGATCTGGAGATGATCCTTGGCGATACCTATGGCGTCGTCCTCTTTCAGGAACAGGTGCTTGATGTGGCCCATCGTTTCGCCGGGATGTCACTTGCCGAAGCCGACACCTTCCGGGCGTTGATGTCGAAGTATCGTGATCGCGCAGAGATGGAAGGGATGCGGGAGAAGTTCGTCTCCGGGGCGGTGAATCGTGGTGTGCCGCTCGACGCCGCCAATGCGGTCTTCGACACGATCTCTCATTTCGTCGGATATGGATTCTGTCGGAGTCATGCGGCGGCGTTCGCGCGGACTGTCTATCAGAGCGCATGGATGAAGCTCTATCATCCGGCTGCCTTCATGGCCGCTGTCATGCAGCAGCGACCCGGCATGTACAATCTGACGACGCTGGAGCACGAGGCGCGGAGACTCGGCGTCCCGATCCTTCTTCCCGATATCAATCGATCAGGTGTACGCTACGATCTGGAGAGGCTGGAGGGGGAGCGTCTTGCGATCCGCAAGCCATTGACATCGGTGACGGCGGTATCAAGCGACGTTGCAACGCAGATCGTCCTGGAGCGGATGCGGGCTCCGTTCACCGATGTCGAGGATCTTTATCGCCGCGTCGAGATCGACCGGGACGCGCTTGAATGGCTGGCCCGTTCCGGGGCGCTTGATCGTCTTGCCGGGTCATCCCGTCGCGCCCTCTGGATGGTCGGTGTTCTGGCCCGTCGTCTTGGGTCATCGGGATCATCCCCATCACCTTCTCTGTTCGATCTCCCGGCGATGGAAGAGGAGGACATGCCTTCCCTTCCGCCACTGGAGGAGCTTGATCGTCTCCGTTGGGACTATCTGGCGCAGGGGGCGGCCCGTCGTCATCCGATGACACTGGTCCGTCGGGCAATGACCGATCTGGAGGTGCGGACGATCGAAACGAGTTATCGAATAGGGGCGGGGGAACCGGGGCTGCAGGCGGGGCGTTGGGGGTCGACGATCAACCTGTTCACTGCCGGTATCGTCATCCTGCGACAGATGCCCCCCACCGCGAAAGGAACGATGTTCATCACGCTCGAGGATGAGACAGGATATATCCAGGTGGTCGTCAGACCGGCGGAGCGGGAGCGTCTGGGAGATCTTCTTACACGCCCTGCGCTGATTGTTCGGGGTCTTCTGCATCATCACGGTCCACACTGGCGGGGATTGATGTTGACCGATGCCTGGGATCTGACCGGAACCCTTGGTGGGTATGTCGGCTATCCATCGGCCTACGGTGGAACCGATCGACTTGCAGGTGTGGAGCAGCCAACAGATGGGGAAGAGGTCTCGGTTGAGAAGGTGAAGAAACCCGAAATCCGCACACGCAAACGGATCATGGGATTCTTCGATCATCTTGCTCGTGGGGAAGAGGGGGTGTACAGGAGATGACCGACCTCAGCTTGCGCTACGACGCCACAGCGGCCTATCTTGTGGGCTGTCGTTATCGCGATCAGCAGGCCATAGGACACCATGCGACCAACGCATGACTCCAACCCGGGAACGATACCGACAACGTCAAACCTCGCGGAGAAGAGCGAGGCGAGGTCCACAAAACCACACTACCAGCGATGAACGGCAACAACAATTGCGGCGCCCCCATCCTCATTGACTTCTGGGTAGCGTCACCCGATCCGGAGCATTGCCCCGTCAACGAACGATGGGATCAACTCTCACAGGCATTTGCGAGCTGCACCGTGAACGTCGATGCAGAAACGATCACACTGACCCTTGCGAACGGAGCGACACTGGTATTCGAGAAGCAGGCGGAGAAGATCGCCGAGACGTTCACACCAGCGACGTAACGAACAGAGCGGCCGACGACAGCAATGAAACAACAAACGCCCGACGGATAGTAGTCCGTCGGGCGTTCTTGTGCGACCGTGGGGGCTGCGATCACGCAGAAGTCGCGTCGTCCTGGGAAGGGACCTCGACCGAACAGAACCGCGCGAGCTCATCGAAGAGACCACGCAGCGTCACGTGCGGTTCAAGGCCCGTCAGGACACTCTGCACCATCTGAGCTGACTGGACCCGCTGGAGGATCCGTTCGCCCAGTTTCGTTACCCGAAAGGCCGTTGGTGGATGTTGCCTTCGCGTCGGCGTCAGTGCGTTGATGCGAACCAACTGACCGACAACAGTACGTTCGAGCAACAGATCACCATCATGCCTGTCCAGCGCCACGCCACCATCGGTGAGAATCCTCTCCGCCAGATCGGGAAGCGCATCCACAAACCGGTCAATCTCCATGGCTTCCTCTTCACTTGTGGTTGTCAACGTGGGCAGCGACGCGAAAGTACGGTATCGGGTGCGGGGAGGAAAAGAAAAAACCACGAAGTCAATCGGGGCAACGGAGAGACGCCTCTATCCTCCGTTCGCTCGCATACCTCGGTTGTTAATCTCCTTTCACCACCTGCGCCGACGCAATCGGGTTCCACTGATAGTCGAACACCGTCAGCAGATAGGTCCCGGGGGGAACATCATCGCAATGCCAGAGAAGTTCGCCATGGTACGACGGTGTCTCCAGACGGGCGACGCGTTCACCGGTGATCGTTGTCACCTCCAGGCCACGTGGCATGCGTTGCAGATCGCCTCTCCAGGCCACGTGCACTACATCGCTCGCCGGGTTGGGCCAGAGGGCAATCGCTTCGGTCTTCACACCATCGGAGACCCATCGCACCCCCATCGAGGGATCGCGCGGGATGTA
>CAYWXV010000077.1:6776-10953 GCA_964462535.1 uncultured Alphaproteobacteria bacterium | reverse complement strand
GCGTCGGGGAGTGAGAGCCGGAGGGGGGAGGAGAGGGCCTCGAGCAACCATGACCGATCAAGCCCACGTCCGCTCCCCCTCTCTCAGAATTGAGAGAGGGGGCTGGGGGGTGAGAGCCAGACGTTAGATGCTTCGCGTTAGAAAAATGCTGGCGCGGATGTTAGATGTCCGCTCGGGCGGACGTTGGAACGCCGGTCCACCAGTGCTCCAGTTTGTTCCACCTACGTCGCATCCGGCTCCCCCTCTCTCAGAATTGAGAGAGGGGGCTGGGGGGTGAGAGCCTGCGAGAGAGCCCCATCGCGTCAAAGACCAATTGCAATACTACACTCGTATGAACAGACACGTACGTCTTCTCACAGCATCCCTCCTCCTCACAATCGTGGCGAGCGCGTGCAGCTCCGATCCGTCGAGCCCCGGCACGACGTTCACGTTTATCAAGGCGAACGTCGGCAGTTCATTCACGTTCGATGTATTCGAAACGGACAGTCTGGGCATGATGGTTCCGGGAACACGCGACACGATTGTCCATAACGTCGTCGCAGCAGGGCTGACGTATGGGGGGAAGTCGAATGTGATTATGGTGACAGAACGAGCGCGCAGCGGTGAGGACACGACATACTATGCGTATGAAACGAACAACGATATCTCGTTGACGTCGGGGCCGGATACGCTTGGGACGTTTGTCTGGTCGACGTTTCCGGTCGCGTCGGGTACGCCCCAACCCTTCACCTCAGTCGATACCGTCGACTTCCTGGGAATCATCACCATCGTCCGAACGGATATTCTCACGACGCGTGATGGCGAGGCGAGTCTATCAATCGATGGTGTAGCGACGCCGACCGTCAGGATCAACATCAACACGAAGTTAGGCGTGACACTCGCCGGACTGCCCGCTGGGATAATCGAATCGAATAGTTATATCAACTACGCACCATCCATCGGATACCTCGTAAAGGTCTCGACGCAGGGACAGGAGGATCAGAATGGAGACTGGCAGAACGGCGGTGAGCATACATTGATCCGGTATGTGCTGAAATAAGGAGAATATTGACCTCGGAGGAAACGGAGAATTTCCTCGACACCGTTCCCTCCGTGGTTTACTTCCCCCATTACTTGACCTCGAGATTCAACACCCCCCTCGGGCACACAGCCGAACAGACGCCACACCCGACGCACGAGGCTCGTTTGATGTCCTCCCCACGTTGCGCGTACGAGCGGACGTCGATCCCCATTTCGCAGTAGGTAGAGCAATTCCCGCACGAAATGCACTGCCCCCCGTTGGTCGTTATGCGGAACCGGGAGAAATACTTCTGACCTATTCCAAGTATTGCCGCCATAGGACAACCGAATCGACACCACACACGCGGCCCCATTATCGGGTAAAATCCCACACCAATAACACCAGAGAAGACAGACCCGATGGCGAAGCCGTACCAGGATGCGAACGTCCCTGACAACCCTCCAAGCACGCCCCCCTCGGTGGCAGAATTGATCCAGAGAAGAGCTGTCGTTATCGTGACGAACAGGAGGACGGAGTGAATCATCCATCGCTCGATGATCCACGCGGTGAGGCTTTTGCTGGAGAGTTGTCGCCATGGATCGCCGGCCGTTTCCGCCAGACCCCCGCACCCGCAAACCCACGAGCAATACCACCGCTTCCCGAAGAAATAGGTGAGAATAGGAGTTGCAACGAAGCTCATCACAATCGCCCAGCGAATCATGAAGACACCCAGGCCACCGCTCTTTTCGATATAGTCGATTCCCCCCGGGAAGAAATAGTCCGGTTTCAGTGGCCAGAAATAACTGAAATAGAATTCGGGTTGCTGAAAGAGCTGGAGCATCGCCGGCACCAGAAACGCGAGAACCAACTGGAAAAACATTACGGAGATCGTTCGATAGATCTGATATCTGCTGTGGCGGTACTTCACCAGCATTCGTCCACCCATTACGAGTACGGCCAGCGTGTACATCGTTCCGTACAGAAACCACTGGTCGGACGGCTTTCCTCGGAGAAGCTGGCTCAGCGGCTCCGTGACGGCGGTCAGATTCACAAGCGTCTCTGGAAACCAATACAGCAGGACATAGAATCCCGTGAGAACTACACCAAGCACCCAGGCAATTATACCTCGCGAGGTTACGCCCGAGGTCATTATTCCATTGTTCTGTATTCCGGCCGGCTTTTTCAGATACCCAGGCACCGTCGCCAATACCCCACCAACCGAAAGGAAGCCGAGAGACGTCACGAACAGAATGAGAGGGGCGGAAGGTCCTGCTCCCAGAACCGCGGCAAGCAAGGCGACAACGCCAATGCCGACCAGTATATATCCGGCCCTAGCAACGCCACTGGTTTGTGGAATATTTCCCGTCAGCTGAAAGCTTATGTCGTGAGTTCGCATGATGTGCGTGTATCGGTAGAAATGTCGCCACAACGTCACGAAGCGGCACTACAATCTCTGTGACTTTGTGCCCTAGTGGCTTTCCGAAATAGTGCTGGTCGTTCTCTCGATGAACGACGTTTGAATCTCCCCTTCCGGTCGAGCAGAAAACTCCGGATCGAAATTTGCCTTCGGTAGTTCCCTCATCACCTGATCGACAGGCACCCTTCTCCGAATCCAGTCCTCGCAAACGCGATGTCGATAGCGTATGCCGAAGAGATTGAAACCGAGGACGGCGCGGTCCTGACGATTCCAGACGACGCGGAAGGCACGTCGGCTATCGTCCGATTCCCAATAGAAGGTCTCCTCGTGATCGCGCAGGACCGGTGGTACGAATCCGTATGTCTGGAATTCAATATCGAAGAACTTCGCAGAGTTAAACCAGATTCCGCGGTCGTATGGAGTCGGATCTCCACAGATTGTCCGCGCCACAGATTCTCCATGCATTCGGGCAGTGTACCAGAGCTGCTCAACGGGAGGATGATCTGGCCTATCATTCCTGAACTCGGCGCAATCGCCGGCGGCGTAGATATTCGGAATGTTCGTCCGAAGATGATCATCCACCAGAATCCCCCTGTTGACTTCTATCCCGGAGTCCCTGACCACACCGATGTTTGGTCTGACCCCCACCGTCAGGGCAACGAAATCGGCTGGAAGCTCGTCACCGTCCGTTGTGACTACACGGCGAGCACGTCCGGTACCATCGTCTTGAATCTCTTTCAAGAGCGTCGATACTCGAAGTTCGATTCCATACTCCTCGAGATGCCGCCGTATTAAAGATCCCTCCTGAATTGAGAGAACATTTCCCCACGGCACTTCCTCGCGCACCAGCATCGTAACCGCGATACCCCGACTATGGAGCATTTCGGCCATCTCCATGCCAATCAAGCCACAACCAACGATGACCGCCCGCCGTGCATCGCGGGTATTCTCCTCCAGAAGTTCAAGGTCCTGGTAGCTGTAGAATCCCTGTACACCGCCAAGGGTTTGTCCCGGCCATCCAATCTTCACGGGACGGGAACCCGTGGCAATCAACAAAACATCGTATTCAATCGAGCTGCCGGTGCGAAGTCGGAGCGTGTTCCTTGCGGTATCAATCTCCTCCACACGATCACGCACCAGGTTGATTCGGTTCCGTTCCCAGAACCAGTCCTCGTAGGGCTTGGTCTGCTCGTATGTCATTTGCCCCATGTAGACATACATGAGAGCGGTACGGGAGAAGAAGTGGTCAGTCTCGTCCGAGATGATCGTGACCGTGTGCTGAGACTGCTTCCGGATATGCCGGGCGGCGGTTACGCCGGCGACACCGTTTCCTATGATTGCGATGTGCATGATGGACGAGTCAATGGTCCAATGTTCTAGCTCAAGCGCTATTGGCTACGAGGGCTTGGCTGCGCGACGGATCCCGTCCGCCATTCCAAGGGTACGGGATCGGGGTCAAACGTTGAAGGTCAAATGTGGTTCGTCGTTCGCTATGGGTGTTGACCGCGGGGCAGATCGTCCGGATCTCACGCTGGCTCTCACCCCGGCTCTCACCCCCCAACCCCCTCTCTCAATTCTGAGGGAGGGGGAGCCGGAAGCGAGCCGGTCTTTCATGTCTCATGTTTAATCCTTCATCTGCTACGCCTCTCTGTTCTTATCCCCAGTCTCAGCCCCTTTCCGGCCCCTCTTACGGTAATCTGCCCCCCATTCATCCTTGATCCTGCATCGTTCATCCTTCATCCTTCATCCTTGAGCCTTCA
>CAYWXV010000077.1:0-6676 GCA_964462535.1 uncultured Alphaproteobacteria bacterium | reverse complement strand
CCTTGAGCCTTGCTCCTGCATCCTTGTATCACAATGTTCCCGACCGGCACGAACCTTCTTTCCCGTTGCCCAAGTGGGCCGAACCCCCTATCTTCGTTGTCCTTTTGCCGATTTCCAGCGCCCTCCGGCTTCAACGTGCACAAGACCTCTGAAGGGAAAGTCCTTCCGGAGGAGACACGGGTGGAGCGGGCGGGCTATCCCTATACCCAAGATGTTCGAGAATCTCAGCGCTAAACTCGACGAAGCGATACGCCGCATCAGTGGCGAGGCTCGCCTGTCGGAGGAGAACGTCACCGAGGCACTTCGCGAAGTGCGTCGCGCTCTTCTGGACGCCGACGTCAACTTCCAGGTAGTAAAGACCTTCGTTGACGACGTGAAGTCACAAGCGCTGGGGCGCGAAGTGTTGAAGACCGTGACGCCGGGGCAGTTGATCGTCAAGATCATCTACGACGAGCTGGTGAAGTTGATGGGGAACGAGAAAGCCGATATCAAGATGGCACCGGCTGGGCCAACGGTCATCATGATGTGCGGGCTCCAGGGATCTGGAAAGACAACGCATTCGGCCAAGCTCGCCAGCTACTTCAAGGCACAGGGTCGCCACCCGATGCTCGTTGCGGCTGATATTTATCGCCCGGCAGCCGTCGATCAGCTGAAGACGCTGGGAGCGCAGATCGATGTCCCTGTCTTCCACCTCCCGGGTGAAGACCCGGTGAAGATCGCCGAAAAGGCCGTGGCAGACGCTCGAATCTCCGGAAGGAACGTTGTCATTATCGATACGGCCGGTCGCCTCACCATCGATGAAGAGATGATGCAGGAGGTCGAGCGTATCAAAGAGAGGGCCCGCCCGGACGAAATCCTCTTCGTCGTCGACGCAATGATTGGCCAGGACGCCGTCACGACCGCCAAGGCCTTCCACGACCGCCTCGATTTCGACGGCGTCATCCTCACCAAGCTCGACGGCGATACCCGCGGTGGTGCCGCGCTCTCCATCCGATCCATTGTCGACAAGCCGATCAAATTCGTTGGCGTTGGCGAGAAGATGGATGCGCTTGAGCCGTTTTACCCCGATCGTATGGCCTCCCGGATTCTCGGGATGGGAGATATCGTCTCCCTCGTCGAGAAGGCGGAACAACAGTACGACGAGCACGAGGCGCGGAAGCTCGAAGAAAAGTTTCGGAAGAACCAGTTCACGCTGGACGACTTCTACGATCAGATCCAGCAGATCAAGAAGATGGGATCGATTCGCGATCTGATCGGTATGCTCCCCGGAATGGATCGGGCGCTGCAGGGTGCCAACGTAGACGAAAGGGCACTCGTACGACTCGAGGCGATGATCACCTCGATGACGAAACAGGAGCGGGCCCAGCCCGACATTATCAACGGTAGTCGCCGTCGCCGGATCGCCAGCGGGTCCGGTACCACCATCCAGGACATAAACCGCCTACTGAAGCAGTTCGATGAAATGCGCAAGGTCATGCGATCCATGACCGGTGGCCGCATGAAGAACATGGCCAAAGCGGCCAAGATGTTTCGTGGATAGCGGATTGGTGGAGTTACGACGCGCGCATACGATAACTGACGACTGAGAACCAACAACTGACTGATAACCAACAGCCAACCCACGCATGGTCAAACTTCGATTGAGAAGAATGGGACGCAAGAAGCGTCCGGTGTACGACATCGTTGCGGCAGATAGTCGCAAGCCGCGCGACGGTCGTTTTATCGAGAAGATCGGACAGTACAATCCGATGGTCATCGCCAATCAGGTGACGCTCAAGCGTGAGCGTGTTCTCCACTGGCTTCAGACTGGCGCCCAGCCCTCGGACACGGTCCGCTCTATTCTGAGCCGCGAAGGTGTCCTTCTGGAGCTCCACCTTCAGCGGAAGGGGAAGAGCGAGTCGGAGATTGCGCAGATGGTGGAGAACCACGTCGCGCGCCGGCAGAATCGCGAGGCCCTGGACCTGGAAGCCATCAAGACCGAGGCGGAGCGGCGTCAGCGCGAGGAAGAGCAGCGAGCCGCCGAGGCCGCCCGTGCCCTGGAGGCTGCTGAAGCTGCAGCCGAAGCCCCGGCCGCCGAAGAGGCGCCCGCTGCCGAAGAGGCACCGGCCGCTGACGAGGCTCCAGCCGCCGAGGAGACTCCGGCTGAAGAAACGACGAACGAGGGTTAGGACAACGGACCCATCTGGAGCGAATTGCGGGAGGGACGACCATCCCGAACGGGGCCCTGCAGCCCTGACGCCCAGCATCCCAGAGGCCGCGATGCCCAGGAGCACAGACACGACGACCCCCGACAACCTTGTCCGAATAGGCGTTCTCGTACGACCGTTCGGCCTGGCGGGTGGCGTACGGTGCCAGCTGGACCTCGCTGCGGTCCCAACGATCGCGGCACCCGTAGGGGCCTTCGTCGGGTACTCAGCCTCGTTTGTCGAACCAATCGAGCTTCGGCGTTGCGACAGCAGGCACGATGATCTCATCTGCTACTTCGCGGGAGCTGAGCGGCGGGAGGGACTCGACCGGCTGATCGACAAGGGTCTCTGGGTTCCGGAATCGGCATTGTCGTACGCCGACCCTCATGTCCATCCCCGACTGTTCGGGTACGATGTGGTCGATGAATCCGGGGGAAGCCTGGGGACGATCTCATCGATCGTCCGATCTGCTGCACATCCCCTTTGGGGTGTGACTCGGGATGGAGGCGAGCACCTTATCCCGGCCGTCGAACCGTTTGTGATCTCCGTTGATCACGACCGGAAAAGGGTGGTGGTTCGCCCGATACCAGGCTTGCTTGATGACGATTTCGAGGTGAGCCGTGGCGACGAAAGCAGATAGGACGCCCCTGGTACGTATCGACATCATCAGCGCCGTGCCGCAGACGTTCGCGAGCGTGCTGGATGCTTCGATCCTGAAACGGGCGCGCGAGGCGGGCCTTGCCGAAATCGTGGTCCACAACCTCCACGATTACGGACTGGGGAAGTATCGGCAGGTGGACGATACTCCGTTCGGCGGCGGCGCGGGAATGATTCTCCGGCCGGAACCGATCTTCGACTGCATCGAGATGCTGAAGAGTCAGCGCGAGTACGACGAGGTGATCTACCTGACACCGGATGGGAATCTCTTCACGCAAAGCGAAGCGAACAGGCTCTCGCTGATGCGGAACCTGATCCTCCTGTGCGGACATTACAAGGGAATCGACGAGCGTGTGCGTCAAACTCTGGTCACTCGCGAGATTTCGATCGGGGACTATGTCCTCACCGGTGGAGAGCTTCCGGCCCTTGTTGTGGCAGACGCAGTTGTGCGGCTTCTACCAGGAGCACTCGGCGACAGCGAGTCTGCGTTGACCGACTCGTTTCAGACCGGAATGCTGGACGCCCCCTGGTACACGCGGCCGGCGGTCTACCGAGACATGTCGGTACCCGAGATCCTGATCGGCGGAGATCACGCGAAGATCGCCCTGTGGCGCGAGGCCGAGGCCGAGCGACGCACACGCGAGCGGAGACCGGGGCTGCTTCCCGATGACTCCGATGCCCCCGCCATACCAGATGGGGCTCAGCCGAAGAAGCGTAGGATAAGCGCTTCAAAGAAAAAGTGACCAACAAAAACTCAGAACTGAAATACAACCTCGCCCGGCAACGGGCAAAATCGAACGAGGTGTTCCATGAAAGAGCAGATCGCAGCCCTGCACAAGCAGGTGATTGCTGAAACCCAGGCCAGCCGCCAGAATCGGGCTGGTGAGGGCGTCGATGTCGCCTTTCCGAATTTCAAGCCGGGTGACGTCGTCAATGTCGCCGTTCGCGTTATTGAAGGGGGTAAGGAGCGCATCCAGAATTTCGAGGGGATTGTCCTCTCGCGTCGTGGTGCCGGCGTCAGTGAAACGTTCACGGTGCGCAAGGTGAGCAACGGCGTTGGCGTAGAGCGAATTTTCCCTCTCCAGTCACCGATCGTGCAGAACATCAAGATCGTGCGTCACGGACGTGTCCGCCGCGCTAAACTCTATTACCTCCGTACGCTTTCGTCACGTTCGGTCCGCGCGAAGACTACATAATCGTCGGAACCGAGTCGAAAGACGGACGGTCGGGAAGAATACGAGAAAGCCCCGGAGGCGAGTTCATTCGCCTTCGGGGCTTTGTTTGTACGACGACTTTATTGCTGCTCGTTGAAGGGATCCATGCATCACGCCTCTCGTCGGCTACTGGATTCACGTTGAAGGATTCGGGCGGGGTGGAACACGAACCCTGGTTGTTCGCAACGGATCATCGGTACCTCTGGAGACTGTTGAATACCTCTCAGATCGAGAGGCTGTTCACAGCGTGCGAGGTCAAGACGCGCGACGACGAACGAGTGCGGTGGACCGGAGGTACCCCGCAGTGAGCGATGAGGAGCGCAACGCAGTGATCGCGCTCATTTCAGTAGCCTCCTAGGCGACGATTCCCATGCGTTTCAGATTTCTGATATCGGAGGCATCGAAGAGGACATATCCCTGATCGGTTGTCACGACGAGCAGCGATCCGGCAAGAATGACGTCATGCGGGACAATGTCGGTGATCGTGGCGACGGGCCGCACGTCGGACGGATTGCTGACATCGAGAACCTTGAGTCCTGCTGCTCCATCGCACACAATGCCAACGCCATTACGGACAGCCAGTCCGTATGGCCCGGCAAGCTGGTAGCTGCTGATCAGCCTCGGACTCGCGATGTTGGATATGTCGATAACGTCCATTTGATTCGTGAACCCACCGCACGTTGTTCCCCCACGCAACGTGACGTATGCATAGTTCCCATCGACCACAACAGGATCACAACTCCGACGATGTTGAAACTCCGAGATGTAGGTGATCTCATCGCCAACCCTCTTGTAGATCGACATGCCGGTCTCACCACCCATGAACACGTACGGACCATCAAGCAGAACCGTCTCTATCCCCCAGCCAACGGAGACGGCGTTCTTGTATCGTGGTCGGGCCGGATCGATGATATCGAAGACCCTGAGTGTCGTGTAGTCTACACAGTAGAGTTTGGCGCCATCGATCGCAAATCGCGAGAGCGATCCCCCCTGACCGGCGCCGCCACTGTTCGCAGGCGCCGATGCCGGCGCGTCCGAGGCGGCACATGGACCACACCCCTGCATACCCCCCACGTCATCGACCACGAAGTCCCTCCCCCAACCGGATGAAAAGGCATCGTTGAAGATGCCGTGGACCGTATCAATACGAACAGGTCGCGATGGATCACTCACGTCGATTACGATCAGGTCCGAGTTCTGATCGGCGTAGAGATAGTTTCCGAAGACCGCGATATCGTTGTTGCCGACCATGGGAATCGATCCGATTTGACGTGGGGAGGTTGGCACGGATAGATCGAAAATGTCCACGGTTGTGCCACCCGAAGCCCGGTAGAGCGTCGTTCCCACCAGATAGATCCTGGCGATGGCGACATCGGTAGGCTGCGATGTGTGTCCCAGCGAGAACCAGACGAGCGCGAGGAGGAGAAGGAGTGTCGGGCGCTTCATGTTGAGGTCGGAAATGTTGGGGATGACGTAACACGGTATGCGCGACAGGGATTCATCGCTGCGTGCGTATCATGACAAACGGTCCAATTCGTTGTAACATTCGGAGCATCATGTCGTTCCCTTCTGCCCTAACGCTGGTCAGTCAGCCAGGCCGATGGACGCCTGGTCGCCCCCATACCCACTCCACAATTCCGAGCATGCTCTTCTCATGATTCGCACCGAAACCATCAGCAAATGCTTTGCGACTGTTCAGGCGGTTCAGGATTTATCAATTGAGGCGCGTCGCGGTGAAGTGTTTGGGCTTCTGGGTCCGAATGGTGCTGGGAAGTCGACGACAATCCGCATGCTGGTCGACATCATTCACCCCGACAGCGGAACGATTACGTACGACGGTCATCCATACGACGAGCAGATTCGCCAACGGCTTGGATATCTCCCCGAAGAACGTGGACTTTATCAGAAGGCGATGGTGCTGGAAACAATCGTCCATTTCGCTTGCCTCCGCGGTTTGGACAAGGGCCAGGCGGCCGATCGCGCGAGAGAATGGATGAAGCGATTCGGCATGGAGGGATGGGAGCGACGAAAACTGCAGGAGTTATCGAAGGGGAATCAACAGAAGGTGCAGCTCATCATAACCTTCATCCACCACCCGGATTACCTGATACTCGACGAGCCAGCCTCTGGACTAGACCCCGTCAACCAGGAATTACTAGGCGACATCATCGACGAGATGCGCGACAGCGGTGCTATAGTTATCTATTCAACGCATCAGATGGAATTGGCAGAGCGACTCTGCAATCGCATCGTGCTGATTGACAAGGGTACCGTTGTGCTGCAAGGAACCCCCGAGGAGGTTCGCAAGGCTCACGGCGGGAATAGCGTTCAAATAGAATTCGAAGGCGATGCCGGATTTCTAGCAGGTCTGCCAATCGTCGTTCGCGCAGACGTCGCATCCAATTTTGCCGAGGTGGAGTTGGTCCCGTCGTCCACTCTGAACGATCTGCTGCCAATTGTAGAATCCCGACTGCAGATCTCCCGAATCGAACGTGTCCGCCCGTCGCTCAAGACAATCTTCATCCAGGCGACGACGGGAAGCGCGAGGGAGGAGGGAGCAAGGATGAAGGATGAAGGATGAAGGCTCAAGGATCAAGGCTCAAGGAGCAAGGATGAAGG
>CAYWXV010000076.1:0-11004 GCA_964462535.1 uncultured Alphaproteobacteria bacterium | reverse complement strand
ACTGTCGCGTCAACGTGGACGGAGTGTCGCGGACGATTCGCGTTGTGCGGTAGTCACCACCGCACATCCCATCACCGGCGTTACATCCTACCGCCCACACGTCATTTTTGCTAGCTTGTCGGGCCGAAGAAGAGCGTTGCAGGAGGGGAGGGGCGCTAGGTCAATAGACCACTGACAACAAACAACTGACAACACACCTGCGGCGGACTCGTCCCCTCAAAGCGAACCTAGTTGGGGGCATCGTTGAGTCCTCCAACATCTGACAACCAGCTATCATTTAGTGTCGTCTAACGACTCCATATACCGTCACCTCGTCCGCAAGATCAACGGCGTGCGCCGTCTTGAGGGATGGATCGCCCTGCAGACCGGAGCCATCGACGCGGTGACGTCGGTCGTTCTTGTCGCGCTGCTCGCGGTGTCGGTCGAGGCGATCGGATGGTTCGACACGCCGGAACGGACCGCTCTCTACTGGAGCGCGATCGCGCTGGCCGGGGCGCTGGCGGCATGGTTCCTTCTTCCACCTCTCGCCCGCATCCTCCGCATCCTTCCGGCGCAGAGCGACGACATCATCGCCCGTCGCGTCGGCAAGGGAATACCCGCCGTCGGCGATCGACTGATCAATACGCTGCAACTCTATCGCACGTCGCTCGCCGGCGCATCGGACCTCGGCTTCTCTTCCGAACTGATCGACGCCACCATCGCGACCGACGGCGCTCCCCTGCGCGATCACGACTTCACCCTCATCGTCGAACGGGAGAAACGACGACGCGCGATTCTCTTCTTCCTGATCTCTCTCCTCCTGACCGGCATCCTCTTCTTCGGATTCTCCGGAACCTTCCAACCGGCCCTTGCCCGCTTGACCGATCACACGACGCATTACGTCGTGCCGGCGCCGTTCCATCTGGAGGTCGCACCCGGCAATCGAAAGGTGATCGCGGGCGACTCGGTCACGATCGTCGTCCGAGCGGTCGGCGTGCCGCCACAGAGAGTTCTTCTGGAGATCGAGAACGCCGAGCGCGGGAAAGAAGAGATCGAGTTGAAGCGAAGCAGGGATGGAGTCTATCGCTACAGCTTCGCATCGCTCAACGCCACGACGACCTATCGCGCTCGGTCGGGTCCGGTGAAGACAGCCGAGCATGTCCTCACCGTCGTAGAACGCCCCGTCGTCCGATCGCTCCGCGTCGCCCTCACGCAGCCGTCGTACGCGCGGAGATCGACCGACGCGTTGGCGGAGAATGTAGGCGACGTCAGTGGGTTGCGTGGCTCCGCAGTCAGCGTCAGGATCGAGGCGAACATTCCTCTTGCGAAGGCGACAATCGTTCAACTTCTGCAGCGCCCGGTCCGCCTGGCTTCCACCGCGGCACTACCCACGGTCTACGACACCCTCCGCATCCCGATGAACGTCGACGGCGCAAAGGCCTCCGGCGGATTCAGACTCTCGCGCGATGGCGCCTACTACATCGAACTCCGTTCGACCGACGGTGTGGAGAGCGTCTCACCGGCGCAGTACCGAATCTCCGTCTCGACCGACGGCAATCCCTCCATTAGTCTTCTGGAACCCAACAAGGACTCCACGATCATCGATCGCACGATGCTCCTTCCAACCGAAGTCAGCATCGCCGACGACTACGGCTTCTCGTGGCTCCGACTTCACTACAAGCTTGTCGCCAGTCGGTACGAGGCCCCCTGGAAGGACTTCAAGACGTTGACCATCCCGATTCCAAAGGGAGCGTCGCCTGTCGATGTCCCCTACATCTGGGACATGACGAGGATGCGGATGGTCCCCGAGGACGAAGTGGTCTTCTACTTCGAGGTGGCCGACAACGACGTCGTGAGCGGGCCGAAGCGGGCGCGCACCGATACCGTCAAGGTTCGCTTCCCCTCGCTCGACGAAGTTCTGAAGGAGGCGGAGAAGACGAACGTCCAGGCCAATCAGGCGCTTGAACAGGTGATGCGTCAGGCGCAGGACGCGCGACGTGAGATGGAGGAACTGAACCGCGAGCTGATGAAGCAGCTTGCGCAGAATCAGTCGGGTCAGGCCGGATGGCAGGAGAAGAAGAAACTGCAGGAGCTGATGCAGAAGCACGAGCAGATGCAGAAGCGTTTGGAAGAGATAGCCGAGACGCTACGTGAGAACGCCGAACGGCTTCGTCAGGCGCAGGCCATGTCGCCCGAGACAGTGCAAAAGTATCAGGAGCTTCAGAAGCTCTTCGAGGGGATAAAGGACAAAAAGCTTCTTGATGAGATGCGTCAGATGCAGGAGCAGATGGAGAGGATGACACCCGAGCAGATGGCGGAGGCGATGAAGAACTACAAGTTCAATGAGGAGGAGTTCCGGCAGTCGATCGAGCGGACGATGAACATCCTGAAGCGCATGCAGACCGAGCAGAAGGTCGATGAGTTGATCAAGCGGGCCGAGGAGATAGAGCAGAAGCAGAAGGAGCTGAACGAGCAGATGTCGCGCGCGCAAAACGATGACAAGGCAATGCGCGATGCGCTTACCGAACGGCAGAAGGATCTGGCCCGTGAAGCCGACAAGCTTCGACAGGAGGCGGAGCGGTTGACGGAGAAGATGAACGAATTCGCCGACGACATGCCGGTCGACCAGATGAAGGATGCGCAGAAGGGGCTTGAGCAGGACGATCCCTCAGGCGAGATGAATCGCGCGAGTCAACAAATGGAACGGGGGAACAATCAGGAGGCAAGGCAGCGGGGGGAGAAGGCAAAGAACGCCACAGAGAAGTTCCGCGAGAAGATGGAGGGTGTCAGGAAGCAGATGCAGGAGAAGAGCCAGCGGCAAGTGATGAACAAGATGAAGAAGGGGATGCAGGACCTCCTGGATCTCTCTCGACAGGAAGAATCGCTCCGTCGGCAGACAGATAAGGCGCAGCCGAACAGCAGTCAGTTCCGCGACCTGGCAAGACAGCAAAAGCAGCTTCAGGAGCAGATGGAGAATCTGACCAATCAGATGATGGAACTCGGGAAGAAGACGTTTGCTGTCACGCCCGAGATGGGACGCGAGATGGGCGAGGCTCTCAATCAGATGGATCAGGCGACGCAGCAGCTGGAAGGCAGAAATGGTGAGGGGGCGAAACAGAGCGAAGGGAACGCAATGGGAGCAATGAACAGGGCTGCCCAGCAGATGGGGGAGATGATCGCGCAGATGGAGAACGGACAAGGGCAGGGTATGGGAATGGGGATGGGAATGTCACAGCGCCTGCAGCAGGCAGCGGCGCAGCAGCAAATGATCAATCAGGCGATGGGTGAGATGGGTCAGGGTGAGCAGAGTGGACAAGGGAAGCAAGGAAAGGGCGAAGGAGAGGGCGAGGGTGAAGGGGGCGAACAGGGAGGGAGCGAGGGGAATCCGAATGATCCCAAGCTCCGCCGCCTCCAACGTCAGCAGCAGGAGGTAAAGAAATCGCTCGACGAGTTGAATCAGGAAGCGCGCGAGTCGGGAGGGACGCGAAAGAACATGGTCGGCGACCTGGAGCGGGCTGCAAGGGAGATCGATGAAGTCCTGCGCGACATGAGCAGCGGACAGGTCACACCTGAAACGCGCCAGCGTCAGGAGCGCATCCTCAGCCGCCTGCTCGACGCCATCCGCTCGCAACGCGAACGTGACTTCGAGCGGGAGCGCGAGTCGCGCAGCGGTGTGGACGTGATCCGCTCGAGCCCTCCCGAGCTCAAACTACCCGACGGAAGTCTTGACAATCTCCGCCGTGATCTCCTCCGGGCTCGTGAGCAGGGATATTCCAAGGACTACGAGGAGTTGATACGTCGATATCTGCAGGTAGTGGGTGGCGGGCAGTGAGCTAGACCATCACACGCTCGAGGTCTCCCAAGAACAGAACGCCCCGGCAGCACCTGTGCTGCCGGGGCGTTCGTTGTCACTGCCCGGTTGTGGTCTTGCGGTCGAGGCTTGACTCAGGCCAAGCGTGTCGCTGGAGCTCGACCGTCGCGTCAACGCTGGGGGACGACCATACGACGGTCGACCATCAACCGTCCACCTACCCTACATGTTCGGATTGACGCTCGCGGTGATCGTCAGCTCCACCTCCGGCATCAGCTTGCTCGAGGTTGGAATGACGACGGTACCCACGGCGTTGGTCGTCTGGATCGTGCGAACGGAGACTTCGACCTTCGTAGAATCTCCCGGCGCCACCTGGACGGCATCCTTCATGAGAAATGTCGCAACCATTGGAGGAGGCGTCTTGAAGCGAGGCGGTCCCACCATAAGTGGAGCGCTCCCCGTGTTCTTGACATACACCGAGGTCGTCCCTTCGTCGCCGGTCTTCTTCGTCAGCACCATCGGGAAGAGAGTTGGCTCGACGGCAACATCACGAAGGATGTTCGCCATCAGGTTGATGCTCTTGTTTGGTGCGGTCGAATCGTTCGACGAGATCGTGAGGTGCTTCATGACCTGACCCGACTTGTCCTTGGCGTCCATAGTGACGATGACATGGGCAGTGTCGCCGGGGAGAAGGACGTTCTTGTCGATGGGAGCAGTTGTGCAGCCGCAGCTTGGGCGGACGTCGGATATACGGAGCGTGTCACCTCCGACGTTCGTAATCAAGACTGTGTCAACGAGCGATCCTGGAGGGACGCTCCCCCACTGAATCGAATCGCCTGTCACTATGAGGATCCTGGCCGGACCCTGTCCATAATCAGCTGCCCCCTTGGCACCGTTGTCGACGCAGCCGATCAGGCCGGACATCGAGGCAAGAACGCCGACGGCAAGAATCATGTGTCGGCGCAATACTGCTGTTGTCATCGAGTGTACTCCGAAAGCGGATTGTGTTTGACGGTGTAGATGATTCCAATCCCCGGACGATCCAACGCCTTCCACATTGGAGGCCGCACGACCTTTTATTGATCCAGAAGATCCTTGAAGTGCCGATCGATCGAGAAGTGCGACAGCGCGCGATAACGACTGAAGGCGAGTGAATCGTCTATCGAGATTTCCGTCGAGGTGATCGGCTGGGGACCGCCAATCCCGACGTACCACGCACGGTCGGAGAGCCGGAACTTAAAGAGAAATACGCGACCCCGGCCCCCTTTCAAGTCCACCTCGCGCTGAGCCAGGTAGCGGATTTCCGAAGGTTCGTCGCCATTATCTCTGATGATCCAGCGAATCAATCCCCCCATTGCGAAGTGAGCCTGTTTCTTCCAGAAGGGAGGGAAGAGTGCCGGTGCGGTTGACTGCAGCTCCGTATAGAACCAGATCACCAGCGACGAATCGGCCGCAAACCGATTCACATACTCGGCCGGTGCCGAGCCAGTCATTCGTATCAAGGCCACAGTCGCAGACATTGCCAGAACCGAATTGGAATCGGGGAGAAGCTCCTTGATCGCACGAACGTTCTCATCCGATTTGTCGAGCCAACCCAGGACTCGAATCGCGACGCCAGCCCACTGTTCACGCAACGACAAGCCTCCCTTCTCATCGTCGGCATCGACTGTAGGATTCAACCGCTCCTCAATCGTGCTGCGACACAATGCCGCGAGACCCGTCGTCCGGAAGACGGCGGGGGCGATGTACCCGCTGTCCAATCCGTGCTCGATCACCTGAAGTATCGACAGCCGATACTTCCGCACCTCCCCAAGTCGAACAATCTCGGGAAGGAGAGACGCAACACGGGAGAGTGAATCGGAAAGCGAATAGATGGAGAAACCGGGGAGGGGACTGGACTCCGCGCGGAGGAGTTCCAGCATGGCACTCACTGACTCGACCGTACCGATGGAGGCAAGCACGTCGACGATCGTTCCTTTCAATCTGGAATCGTCGGCGAAGCGCCCGTAGGCGCGGCGGAGAAACGGAACGGTCGTGGAGTCCCATGCTCCACGAAGACTCCGCAGAAGCAGTTCCGGCGTCGACGTCGCCAGCTCAGCATCGTCGTCCCCTCCAACATCATCCCACGGATAGCTTCGTTGGATGGCGCTGTACAGAAGCGGAAGATCCCTTCGGCCCCACGGATACTCGGGAATCTCCAACCGGGCATTCCGCCGCCGGTCGTTCTCGTCACTTGCAATATCTGCGACAATCTGCTGCCCGTGTTCCGCCTGTATATCGCCATCGTCGATGCCGCTCACATGGAGCGAGCCAATGAACCTGTCGACCCCCTCCGCCCCTTCGTCGCCGACTCCACCAACACCCCAAATCTCAATCAGTCGACGACCCGCAATGATCGATCGAACGCGGGTCACCACGTGCGTCAGGGTGTCGATAGCGGTAACGTCTCTTCCGTTGTACCCACCGACCACAATCGCAGAGTCGGTCGAGGTTTGCGTGGGACCGACCCAGTCAGAAACGATCCGCTTCCAGAATTCGTCGATCGGCCCGGTGCTGTAGTACGGAGAGTATCGGATGACTTGAACCGAATAGGTCCGGCCACTATTCGGATCGCGACTGGCGACGTTCCGGACGGTAGCGTTCGGCATGTACCGTGCATCCTCCTGGGCATCGATGGGATCTCCCGGAAGATCAATTGTGACGCTGTCCTCGCTCAACGTGATTCGCTTCCAAGCGTGAGGGAGGGTGGGCTTCGTTCGGAACGATGCGAAGAAGCGCTCGGCATCCTCTCCGCCGATCAGCCGCTGGTCTCCGGCAACTGCCAGCACATAGAGACGAGCCCCGCGCATGTAGACCCGGAGCCGGTAGCTCACATCCTCGTCTTTCACGATCCCCTCCTTCCCTGCCATATCCTTCAACGAAATGTCGGTGGTGGTCAGCGAATCGCCTTCAAGCGAGCGCATCCAACTCGAAGTGAATGCCGGAAGGAGCTGACCAAGGAACGGGTTGCAGTACGAAGAGGGAACGTCGACGCTATATACCATATAGAGGAGTCCACCGCCTGCATCGGCCATCATCCAGACGCGCACGAGCGGCTCATCCTCGTTGACGGTATCGAGCCGTGCGGCGACGGGGTCGAGTGGAAGATCGACGACCAGAGCAGCTCCGTCATCATCGAGCGTCTTCCACGGAAGGGGGTCTGTCGGTATGACGACCTTCGACGGCTGATGACTCTTCGTTGCCGGGACGGGAGTGACCTTGTACCCACGATCCCGCAGGAGCGCAATCACGCCATGCTCTCCTCCCAGGTGCCCCGCACCGACAGCAACGAACGTGGGCGCCTGCGCGGCATATTCTGCTATCGCGTCGACCATGATTCGATTCCGGCGTGTGAGCAACGCGTGGAACCTGTGCGGTTCCAGACTCTCTCGCATCAGCGACTCGATCTTCTTTATGTCGCCCTTCCGATACGCCTCCAGCATCTTGCGCTGAATCGACATCGACCTCCAGAGCGTTCGATTGTTCCCACGCGCGCCGTCGCGCGTATCCTCTTCGTCCGCGGCCTCTTCGTCGTCCAGGACACTCATATGATCCAACACATCCTCAACGCCCAGGAGCTTCTTACCCAGCCTCTTCGCCGTCTGAAAGAGCCATGCGTCAAGGAAGACCGGGCCATCCTCCTCCGGCGTGCGCGAGCGGCTCACGATGTCGCCAAACCTGCTCCACTGCCCGCTTCCGGATGAATTGGATTCGTCGCCGGCGGCATAACCGGACTCGTCATCCGTCGTTGGCGAGGATCTTCCCGTCTGAAACATCCCCCGGATGAACTCCTTCCCACCGACCCCCACCCCCTCCTCGCCTGACTCTTCATCGTCAACCCCGAGCATGCGCTGTATGTAGATCCGGGACATCGTATCCAGGTTGACCTCTGTGGCAAACCAGCGACATGCCACAAGGGCTGGGAGAACGGAATCGGCGAGGTCGAACACATCCTTGTGCTGGACGTGCATCGTGCCATAGATATAGGAAACCTCGGTCAGGCCGTTTCCTTCAATCCTCCAGAGAAGCGATTTATCGGATGGCGTCTGCGCAATCCCTTTCCCTCCACCAAGCAATGGAAGCACAAGAAAGAGCGCGGACGCGATGATGACGGGGTGTCGCATATGGAAGTATGAGTCGTCCTATGTGATGTGCGCCCCAGCGCATGTGGAATACTGCCAGCCTACGCCCTTCCCGACCCGAATGGTCAAAGCCCTGACGTCGCTGGTAACGACAGACGCCGGCGTGATGTCGGTAGCGAGATGGTTCCTGCCGACTGTATCTATTGGTTCAGCGGAACAAGGCCGGTGCCGCTGGACATAAGTATAAAACAAAAGGGGGGGAGAGGCCCGGACTACCGTCGCCAGCACTTCCAATACGAAGCGAGACGAGCGACATGATTCCGCGACGATTCAGCGAAGAGCTTCCCGCCACTTCGCTGCGCCGATTTCAGAAGCCCTTCACGCCGGCGGTCAATTGCGTCAATCACACTTGCGAAATTCGAGGAGTCTGGTGACAGTCGAGACCGCAGGAGGATCAAGTCGTGGTCGAGACCTAGCGTGACCGAGAGGAGGCGGTATTCTATTGCGAGGGCTTTGATGATCCTGGGCCACATCGGTGTGAGCAGGGACATCATGTACCAGAGATACTTCACCTGCCGCCGCCAGTCGTGAAGGAGCTCTGGGGAGGGTGAACCGAGTGTCTCAGCGTACATGCGACGACCACGTCGATAGACACGCCTGATCCCCCATTGCATCGCGCGGAAGTCATGCGAGTGGACTCGCCATTGCTCGACGCGGTCCTTCCCTTCACGCAACATCGCTATCGATTGTTCTACGATTCGTTCATCCGGTCCGAGAGAGGTTCCCTCGTCGTCGGCGATCCGCTCCCACAGTTCAAATAACGAGTGCTCGTCAAAGACCATCGGTTCGTCCAAGCGTAGCGTGGCAATGGTGTCGATTAACACTGCACGATCACGATTCGGCGCCAGGCCGCGAGCCACCGATCGGAACAGGTCATCATCTCTACGAAAGACCTCCTCACCGATGTCTCGACGCGCAATTCGCAACAGCGATCTAAGGCGCTTCATTGCAGTGCGAGCATCATGCACCCGCTGTTCCGCGTCGATCGTCCGGTCGACGAGAAGGTCGACCGCTGAATCGATCACCTCGCATCCAATACGTCGGATTCCGTCGGCGACGCTCTCATCGTGATCGAGTTGGAAACGCATAATGAGAACTTACCAATCCGCGTTGGCCGCAAATGCGCTGATTACGTAACATGAGATGCGTCTGACCGTGACGCGGACGTTTGAAACGGCGCAACGAAGTGAGCTTCAGCCTGCCGCCGTGGCAGTTGGAGTGGTGTCGCGCCGCCGAACGGTTGTGACCCCACGACGGCCAGCGGTGATCCTCAACATCCACATCCAGCAACAAGAAACTGTGCGCTACGGAATTCTTCTCCTCGTCTTTCTACTTCTCCCGTTGTTCGCACACGCGGACTCCATCGAGGCGCGACTCATCTCTGACATCGAGCGGGTTCAACAGGGGAGACCGTTCTGGGTCGCGATAGAGTTGACGATGAAGGACGAATGGCATACCTACTATGTCAATCCTGGTGACGCCGGGCTAGGGACCACGGTCGACTGGAGACTCCCGGAAGGATGGGCGGTCGATTCTCTTCAGTGGCCCACACCGATGAAGTTCGGTGAGCCACCAGAGGTGATGTATGGATACGAGGGAGTAGTCCTTCTTCTTGCACGGGTAACTCCTGCAAGCAAAATCAGTTCGCCCCAGGTACGTCTTGAAGCGTCGGTGTCCTGGCTTGGATGCAGAGAGGTCTGTATTCCTGGAAAGGCCGACGTCGCCCTTGCATTACCTGTCGATCACGTGAGCGAAGCAGACCCCCTGGAACCAACACCAGATGCCGAGCGCATTCAGAGCACTCTCCGTGCGCTCCCGACACCTCCGGAAGATGGAGTATCGATAGCCGCGTTCCGCTCGAACGGTCGCATCGTGCTACGCGTTTTTGGCGTCGAGAGCGGGGATCTCTATTTCTTCTCGTCGCGCGAGGAAGTGATCGATCACTCGGCGGAGCAGGCCGTTGCGGATGACGTCGGCGGTGCGGTCCTTCTCACATTGCAGCCCTCGCAATACGCCACCGAGCCGGCGACATCCTTGCATGGAATCCTGGCTGTGGGACTTGGCAACAAGCGTCGCGCATACGCCGTTGACGTGGAGATAGCTGGTGGCGAGTAGACGACAGCGGAGATATTGGCTGAACCATGAACAAACGCGAGACAACTATGAAGACGATCACGACATTCGGTGTATCCCTGGTGCTCATTACGACTGTGCTCTTGTGGACGAAGAGCGCGCAGGGCAACGACGAGTTGACATCCACTGCCGCTGACTTTACACTGGTCGACACGCATGGCAGCACACATCGCCTGAGCGACTACCGGGGGAAGTACGTAGTGCTCGAGTGGTTGAACTACGACTGCCCGTTCGTGCGCAAACATTACAGCACCGGAAACATGCAGCGTCTTCAAAGAGAGTACACCGAGAAGGGGGTCGTATGGCTCTCCATCGTTTCATCGGCTCCCGGAAAGCAGGGATACTTCTCTCCCGAGGTAATGAATCAGATGAACGAGGATCGGGGCGGAGCACCCACTGCCATTCTCCTGGACAGCGATGGCAAGGTTGGGCGCCTGTATGGTGCCAAGACCACGCCGCACATGTTCGTGATCGATACGTCGGGTAGTACGATCTATGAGGGAGCCATCGACGACATTCGATCGGCAAATGTTGACGACATCCAGCGTGCAACGAACTTTGTTGCGCAGGCGCTCGATCAGGCGATGAGCGGACAGCCAGTGACCGTGCCGAGCCGACAGCCGTACGGTTGCTCCGTGAAGTACTAGGAGGCTGTCGAGATATGCGCGATCGCTTCGTTGCGCACCTCGTCGCGCGATGTGAACTACCTCATGATCTGCGAGGCATTCATCAGTCAGCAGCGATCGCAGATGAAGCGCTTTATGCGCCGGCATTGGACACAGGCAACCCGACGCAGCCCCCTGACCCGCCCCCCCTGATCCTTCATCCTTCATCCTTCATCCTTTATCCCTGCTCCTTCATCCTTCATTCCTGATCCTTGATCCTTGATCCTTCATCCTT
>CAYWXV010000075.1:0-11031 GCA_964462535.1 uncultured Alphaproteobacteria bacterium | reverse complement strand
CCGTATCCCATGCCCCCTTTGAGGGGGCAGCCTCGCGAAGCGAGGCGGGGGTCGCACAGCGAGGCGGGGGTCGCAGGAGTGCAGCCGACCTCCGTATCTTCTTTCCTTTCCCCCGAACTCGAGGAAGTGAATGTCGAAGAAGCAGAGAACGCCGCTGATGCGGCAGTACCACCAGATAAAGGATCGTCATCCCGACACCGTCGTCCTCTTCCGTCTCGGTGATTTCTACGAGACGTTCGAGGGTGACGCGGCAATTACGTCCCGCGTCTGCGGTATCACATTGACCAAGCGGGGGAACGGCACCGAAGAGGAGACGCCACTTGCAGGATTCCCCTGGCACCAGCTCGACAACTACCTGCCCAAGCTCGTCCGAGCCGGTTATCGAGTTGCGGTCTGCGAGCAGTTGGAGGATCCGAAGCACGCTCGCGGAATTGTCAAGCGGGATGTGATTGAGGTGGTTACGCCCGGCGTTGCCATGAATGACCGCCTGCTGGACGCCGGACGGAACAACTATCTGGCTGCGGTCTTCATCGATCGAGACCAGACCGGGCTGGCATTCTGCGATGTCTCCACCGGCGAGTTCCAGGCGACGAGTCTACCCGCGTCTGACCTGGCCGAAGTCCTCGAATCGATCAGCCCCGCTGAAGTAATCGTCAGCCGCGCGCAGAAATCGATTATCGAACCACTCCGTCTCAGTTCGGAGCCACGTGTCACCAGGTTGGAGGAGTGGATCTTCGACGAGACATACGCCCTCGATCGACTACGCGATCACTTCGGAACGCAGTCACTGAAGGGGTTTGGCTTCGAAGGGGATGGACTGGCTACACTGGCGGCCGGTGCCGTGATGCACTACCTGATGGAAACGCAACGCGCCCGTCTCGGACACATCCGCCGTGTCACCCGCTACGCGTATGGAGATTTCATCGCCCTCGATCCTGCCACCAAGCGAAACCTCGAGATCCTGTTCGCGGCCAACGATGGGGGGCGCAACGGATCGCTTCTCAATGTCATCGATCGGACCTCCACACCGATGGGGGGACGCCTGCTGAAACGCTGGGCCCTGCATCCGTTGAAGTCACGGGACGGTATCGAGAAGCGGCTGGCGGCCGTCGAGGCACTCTACAACGATGTCTCGGTAACCGTCGAACTGGAGAAGGAGTTGCGGGGTGTCGGCGATCTGGAACGACTGATGGCCCGGGTGGCGACACTCCGGGCTTCCCCCCGCGACCTTGGTGGCATCCGATCGGGGCTCGCGCGACTGCCACGTGTCGTCGAGCTGGTGGAGCGGACCAGCGCCCCCTCACTGACCGCCATTGCACGATCTCTCCAGACACTGGATGACCTGTTGGGCCGGCTGGACCACGCGATTCCGGACGACCCCCCCGCGACCCTCTCCGATGGTGGCTCCATCCGTGCCGGATTCTCTCCAGAACTCGATGAGCTCCGCGACCTGCGTGCCAGCGGGAAGTCGTATCTGGAGACTCTTCAGGAACGTGAGAGGAAGCGGACCGGGATCCCCTCCCTGAAGGTTGGCTTCAACAACGTCTTCGGCTACTACATCGAGATCACGAACGCCAATCGCGACCGGACTCCCGAAGACTACGTCCGGAAGCAGACGCTTGCCAACGCCGAGCGCTACATCACTCCGGAGTTGAAGGAGTATGAGGAGAAGATTCTCCACGCCGAGGAACGGATCGCCGATCTGGAGCGAGAACTCTTCAACGAACTGCAGGCCTTTACTGCGGAGCGGAGCGAGCCGATCCTCCGGAATGCGCAGTTGCTGGCGATGCTCGATTGTCTGGTCGGCTTTGCCAGACTCGCTCGGGATCGCGACTACCGCCGACCGGTGATCGAAGACTCGATGCGGTTGGAGATCGTTGGGGGACGACACCCGGTGGTCGAGACCCTTCTTCCTGATGGTGAACGCTACGTCCCGAACGACACGATGCTCGACGTTGAGGGTGATCAGATCGCCATCATCACCGGCCCGAACATGTCGGGAAAATCAAGCTACCTGCGACAGACCGGATTGATCGTCCTCCTGGCGCAGATCGGTTCCTTTGTGCCGGCGGAGCGTGCGGTTATTGGCGTCGTTGACAAGATCTTCACGCGTGTCGGCGCGCAGGACAACATCGCAGCCGGTGAGAGCACGTTTCTGGTGGAGATGCACGAGGCGGCAAACATCCTGAACAACGCCACCGATCGCAGCCTGATTCTGCTGGACGAGGTGGGACGAGGAACATCGACGTTTGATGGGATATCGATCGCCTGGGCGATGACGGAGTATTTGCACGACCGCATCGGCGCGCGAACGCTTTTTGCGACTCACTACCACGAGCTGAACGCCCTGGCCGACCGTTTCGATCGCATTGTCAACTACAAGGTCGAAGTGCGGGAGCATGACGACAGGGTGATCTTCCTCCGGAAGGTAACGCCCGGGTCTGCTGACCACTCCTATGGCATCCAGGTCGCCCGGATGGCCGGTCTCCCCGACGAAGTCACGACACGGGCGTCGGAGATTTTGATTTCACTGGAGAGTGCGTCGGAGGAACATCCGTTGGGTGAGGGGGGGCACGGCGATCTTCCGGCGGCCCGCTCGGTAAGGGCTTCCAGCATCTCGTCGTCCGAGGCGAACGGCACAGAATTCGGCGGCCAGGTGTCGCTCTTTCAGCTGGCTACCGATCCACGGTTGGAATCGCTCCGCGAACGCCTGGCGTCACTCGATCTGAATAGCATGACACCGATAGAGGCGCTGATGGAATTGGAACGAATGCGGAAGGAAGTGGGCGGTGCGTAGGGAGTAGATAGTGGGGAGTAGGCAGTAGGAAGTGGAGTGTTGGGGGTTCCCTCAATCCCGAGCCCCCAGGACCCCAGCCCCCAGCCCCTACAAAAGAAATTCCCGCGCCTCCGGAGGGCAGAGGCGCGGGAAACGGGTTTGGGACCTCCCGAAATTCTGTGTCATCGACGGATGTGGGCGCATCCGTCGTCTTTTTTCAGACACGATTTGGGGGAGAATGTGGGCACTTTGCGGGGAGCGACCTGTAAGGTCTTCACGCCGCTCCGGATGGTAATAGTTGGGGAGTACCCTCCGGTTCAGCCTGTGAGTGGAGAACGGATTTATCAGACACATAGTTAGCAGCGGGGGAGAAAAAATGTTGAGTGTCAACATCAACAAGGTGGCAACCCTCAGAAACACGCGAGAAATAGGGATTCCAAGCCTGACGCGGGCGGCAAGAATTTGCCTTGAGGCGGGGGCGTACGGGATTACCGTCCACCCGCGACCGGACGAACGGCACATTCGAGCCGCCGACGTGGCCGATGTCGCGGCCGTTGTGGCCGGCTTCCCTGGTAAGGAGTTCAATATCGAGGGGAACCCGTTCCATGGTCTGATGGAATTCGCCGAACGGATTCGCCCCACACAATGCACGCTGGTTCCGGACGACCCGGGTGCCTTTACCAGCAATCAGGGGTGGAACCTCGCAGATAATGAAGAGAGGCTTCGGCCGATTATCGCCCGATTTCACGATCTGGGTTGCCGTGTCAGCCTGTTCATGGATGCGACAAGTGCGGAGTTTCCCCTGGCCGCCGAGATCGGTGCGGACCGGATCGAGCTCTACACCGAACCGTACGCTGCGGCTTATGCCGCGGGTGACTGGGGGGAGTCTCTCGATCTCTTTGCCAAGGCGGCTCGAGATGCGTCGGAGGCTGGACTTGGTATCAACGCCGGTCACGACCTGAACCTGGACAACCTCCCCCCTTTCGTCGACGCGATACCACAACTACTGGAAGTCTCCATCGGACACGCCCTGATCGCTGACGCCCTGGAGTTCGGCCTTGCCGAAACGGTGCGGAGGTATCTGCGGGCAACCCATCAAGGATGAAGGAGCAAGGATCAAGGAGCAAGGATCTAGGGTGAACGATGAGGCAGGCGGTGCGCCATGCTTACGTGCGCGGGTATTCACGGCGGCCTGTACCCTCGGCCATGGACGGAAGCCTGTTCTTCGAGTCTAACATCCGCCGCAGGCGGATAAGTAGCCTTCCAGTCTAACCTCGTCCCGTCCTCCCGTGTTAGATAGAGTGCATTTCTCCCACCTTCTCGCAATCGTGGCGCTCAGCCTGGCAACGGCGGAGGGCGCTCGAGGTCAGAATCTCGATTCTCTCCGCCGCCTGGCAGTCGACGGAGCCCCATCGGTCGGTGGTCTGCACCACGCGATTCTTCCCGGCGTGTTGGGAGCGGCGTATCGGACCCGGGCATGGGTGCGCGACTCCCTTCCCACGACTGGCGTGAGCGACCTGACAAAGATCGATCTGATCTTTCTCCGCGCCCTTGCCGAGACCAACGGGGATCGACGCGACGCCATTCTTGCGACCGCCGTCTCGGTGCTCGTCACGAAGACGATCCCGACAAACTTCGGCCTCGAGCTCCCTCTGGCGCTTGAGACAGATCGCGAGTTCAACGATCGTGTCAATCGTCTCCCTGACCACCTGTACGCCGATCAACCAAACGGCAACGACCTGGACAAGCTCCAGCACTTCTTCTTCTCGGCATGGCTTTCGTGGGATCTGGACAACCGCGGCATAGCTGATCTGCTGGGGAACGGTGTCGAATCGGGGGAGGATCTCTTTATTCGTGGTGGGGCAAGCGACATACGGGACGTCAGGACCAACAGGTTGGGCGCCCTCTTTGCCCGTCTCCTCGGTGAATACCCTGACCTGCTCCCCAGCCGTCTGTTCATGGCGTGGAATAGATGTGCCATTCAGAAGGAAGAGCGATAGCGCGACGAAAACTGGTTGCTGCCCTATGACGTGCGCATCAGAGGGTCGTCCAACCTCCGCCCTTCACCCCCCGGCCCGCGCTCCCAATTCCAGGAGTGGGTGTGGAAGAACGAATGCAATGTCTCCTAACGAGACGCATCTAACGTCCGCACCAGCGGACATGAAACGCGCCCCCCTCACACCGGAACGCGCCAACGTTTCCAGAGGTTGAGAATGATCGGGTGGAGAGCAAACAGCGCAACGGCCGCCAGCGCGCCCGCGATAAGATCAACCACGTAGTGGTAGCGTAGGTAGACCGTCGAGATGATGATGCTGGCGCCGCCCACCGTAATGAGCCAGCGGAAGCGGGAGCGATATCGCCAGGCCATCAGGATTGCCAGAAGCGACATCATGGTGTGGCCGCTAGGCATGCAGTCGCGATTGACGAAGTCGTACGGGTTCGACATCCCGCCAACCGGAACATTGTTCCCTGCATTGATGAGATCTCGGAACGGAACGGTGACGAGGAGTCCCGGAAGCTCACGATCGATCGACGCAAAGTCGTGGATGTAGAACCGTGGCCCGATCGCCGGCATGATGAAATAGAGGAGGTAGCTGAGGTAGAAGCCCAGAAGCAGTGTGGAGGCGTAGATCCGATAGCGATCGTATCGATGACGGAAGAACTCGACCGCCGGCACCACCAGCAAGAGCTGGAAGCAGTTGTACCAGATCTGGAGATACTCGGTGAGAACGGGATGTGCGAAGCGGCCGGTCCACTCCGTAGGATTGACCCCAAACAGAGCACGATCCCAACGAGCGAGCGTCGGATCGAAGTTCGCGGTGTTGACCAGGGGAATGTAGTTGTGGACCTGGGAGTACATCATGTATCCCAGTGGAAGGATATAGAACGATCGTATCGTCAGCGCGAGTGGTGACCCACTTTGATCGTACCATGTGGCGAAGGCCGCAACCGCAATCATCGCCAGCAGATTGATCTGCACGATCCCGAACGAGGACTTCACCTCACGAATGAAGATCAGGTCGAGAACCAGGTAGAGGAAGAGCATCGCCAACGACATGTAGTCGACGCTCCAGAGGGAATGACGCAGAGTTGCGAAGAAGCCCTCGCGCGATCGGTCACCCCCGCTTACTCGCGAGCGCATCCGAGTATACGCGGGCGAGGCGGATGAAATCCTGCGGCGAAAGCTCTTCGGCCCGCGCGTTGTCACGGATGGTTGCGTTGGAGAAGATCCGCTCACGTTCGGCTTCGTCAGGTATCAGTCCTCGCAGGGAATTGCGGAGTGTCTTGCGACGTTGGTTGAAGGAGGCACGGACGAGACTTCGATGCTCCCGTTCGACGCCGGCGATTCCCTCCATATCGGCAAAGTCCAGACGAACTACCGAGGAGGTGACCTTTGGGGGTGGGCGGAACGCTCGTGGGCCGACATCGAACAATCGACGAACACGGGAATAGGTTCGACAGACGACCGCAAGGATACCGTAGTCCTTGGTTCGCTCCGCTGCCCCCAGTCTGAGCGCGACCTCCTTCTGCATCATCAGCGTTGCATCGGCGATAGCGTGCCGGTGGTCGATCAGATGGAAGAGGATCGGACTTGTGATGTAGTACGGGATGTTGCCGATGACGCGGAGCCGTTCAACCCCGCGCTCTCTGGCTAGTCTGTCAAAATCGACCTCGAGCACATCAGCCTCGATGACCTCGACTCGATCTCCGTATTCTGCGCGAATCAGGCGGGCCGCTCGTTCATCGATCTCGATAACGACGATCCGCGCGTCCGTCTGACATAGCCCCCCAGTCAGCGACCCTTCGCCCGGACCGATCTCGACAATCAACTCGTCCGCTCCCGGGGCGAATTCACGGACGATCTTTGCTGATATGTTCCGATCGACCAGAAAATTCTGACCGAGCGACTTCTTCGGTGTTATGTGCTCCATGAACGGAAGGCGTGAAAATAGCACGCGCAACTGGTCGACAAAATGTTCAACAACGGGTGAGCGTCGTTCATCGACGTTCCTCTTCCCCTCCTTACGATGAATCGAAGCATGCGACTGATTCTCCTTACTGCTACGTTCCTCGTGATCGCGACGATCACCTCCCGCGCGCAATCTCCATATCGCCCATTTGCATCGCATGGGGATTCGATCGCAGCGATCGGCGTTGTGAAGCAATACTACGCTGTTCCAGACTCGGCCTACCTGGATTCGACGGCAATCACCACAATGGTCGCGGGGGATTTGGTGTCACGGATGATCGGGGCGCTTGGTCGTCCCATCCGACCATCCAACACCCGCCCGTGGCGCGTCGAGCAGGCGTACGCTCTGCGCCGCACGGATGGAGACACAATGGCGATCGTAGTTGTTCCAACGGGGATCGACACCGCTCCCGGATTTGGAGCGGTGACCGTCGATCTGATCTACTACCTCAGGAAGACAAAAGTGGGTTGGCGAATCCTGGATCACAACCGACAGCTTCTTGTCGAGAACGCAATTGACCAGCTTCGGGAGGTCGATTCGTCGAGCGCCTACCCACCCTCACTCAAACCGATTATTGCTCGTGAGATCGCGGCAATGCTGTTGAGCAATCAGCAGGCCCGCGCACACTTTGCCGACAACCGTTTGGCGTTCGACTCATTGGTCAGAAGAATCCGGGCGGAGCGAAATCTCCACCGTCTTGCCAGGATCGATCGCCGCCCGGAGCAGATCAACAACGTCGCGATTGTGTGGTCGAACTCGGCACAGGAAATACCACCTGAGGCAATTGCCGAGTTCGAGAAAACACTGAAGGGTCAGGAGCTGAAGGATTTCCGCAAGGCGCTGGCCAGTCTTGAACGGCTTCGGAAGATTGGCGAAGATTCGGTGGCGAGCGTAACGAAGCGGTTTCGGATAAACCGCACAGCAATGGACGCGATCCTCAATCGCATGCACGATCTCCGTCTCGTCTTCCTCAACATCGATCTCCCGTGGAAGAATGCGATTCAATTGACGCTGGGCGGATCGGCTGGCCACTCCCTGGGGTACATCTACTCACCCAATGGAGAGCTGCCGATGGTATCGACCGAGGAGTACTTCTATCTCGAGGATCTTGGAGGAGGATGGTGGCTCTTCAGGGCAAAGTGAAAGAAACAGGGCCGACGGCTGAGCCGTCGGCCCCTGGATTTCTTGTGCATACATGCAGCGTGCAGACGGGGGGTGAACGATGCCGAATTCATGAGGCTTGTTCACATCGCACTACTCAACCAGCACGACGACGAAAGGGCCGGACCGATTACCTATCGTCCAAAAACCACGATCGAGAATGGGGCCGGTGTGTTTTGCGTCTGAGGATTAAGGAAGCGAACGACAATTGTCTGCGGATCGTAGCCTCCGGTAGGCAACCGTTTGTATGACCACAAAGGGACGGCGAGGGCATCGAATGTCGCGCCGCCAATCGTGATCTGTGGTGCGAATGCCGGAACGGACGGGTTGGTCCCCGGTATTGTCGAGAACGGATGGTCCAGCACGACGTCGTAGGTCTGATCGGATTGAAGCGTTACGGATGCAATTCCGAAGTCGCTGAGTATTGTTCCGTTAGCAGCGACAATCCCCCACGCAGCCGGGATGTTGTCGCGGTATAGTCCACCACGATCGGGGACGGCCGTCCCTCCCGCATCCTCACTTGCCACGTAGTGCCGGGCCGTGCTATCGACTCCGTCCGTGACGAGGGCGTAGCGATCGCCAATCAGGTGGAGCGCCATGCCGTTCGGGCGACGCGCGTCCGCAATGTCGATGACCGCTATCCGCTGTCGGCTCTGATTCCCGCCAATCAAGGCCGGGATCTTCCCGGTCGAGTCGGCGAGATAGGCGTTCGCCGCAGAGTCTGCGAACGACGCAACGTCGGCGCGTCCGCTGGTGGTTGCTGAGTCAGCCGATTCGGCGTACGCGGCTGCATCAGCATGATTGGATTTGTCCGCTCGCAGACTGTAAGGAGCGCTGCGCATTTCGAGCCGCGGAGAGATCTCGTTGTCGCCGTTGAAGCCCTGAATCGTCACACCCAGCCAATACGGGATGTCGAACGGGACATCGTCGGGAATACCACCTGGCGTTGCGGCGCCGATTGCAACCGTATAGACGCCACCCGCCTGCAGGGTCACAGCCTGCGTTTCAGTGTAGACCACATTACCGCCCGACTGGTCGTCGTACAGCGTCAGCGTGAACTGGCGTGTCCCGGTCAATGGACCGTCGACGTCTGCCGCGCGCCCCTGATAGTTGATCGTCCGGGGGATCTGCGCCGATACACCGGCAACCGCCAGGATCAAGAGCGCCAGGGCTGGTATGATGATTCTCTTCATGATCGTTCCTTGTTCAAGGCATCTGGGCCGCTGGGCGGCTGGGCTACTCGGCAGCTAGGCGGCTTGGCATTAGCTGACACACTTGTCGAACGCAGCCGGATGGCCGTGTCTCTTGTTCCGTCTCCTCACCCCTCCACGCGGCGACCAATGGCGATATCCACCGACGTATTACGGACAACGGACGAGCCCCCACAGCGCATCCCCTACTCTCCACTATCCATTATCTACTCTCTACTATCCACTATCTACGACCTACCTCGGTCTTCCAAACACCTGCAGCGAGAACGGCGCGCGCCCCGACTGTCCACTTGTGCCGTAGAAGAGCCGGACGATGAAGGTGTTGGGACTGACTGCGCCGGTCTGCTTGTCGGTGTAGTAGCTCCATTGACCGATCGTCGGCGCCCCCCCTTCGACAGTGCCACATGACGTGATCATCACCGAGAGGGCTGGACCTACCGGCTTGGTCGAGACCGGGACGTCGTTGTCCAGGCGGATGATGTAACCGTTGACGGTGTCGTTGTAGCTCACGCTTGCCAGTCCGAACTCCGCAATGACACTGGCATCAAAATCGATTGTCCCCCACGCCATCGGAGCATTGTCTCGATAGTAGCTACCGGGAGAAATTCTACCCGTATCGGCCTTCCCAGCCGCGACGTAGTGTGCTGTGGTGCTGTCGACGCCCGTGGTGACCAACGCGTATCCATTCTGCGTTCCACCATTGGCGACAACGCTCAATGTGGGACTGGTCGTTGTGTTCCCCGCTACCGTTGCGGGAGCCTGGAGGTTGTCGGCGATCAACGCGTGCATTGCGTAGGGAACGGACCTGAGAGGAATCCTCGGCATCTCGTTTCCACCGTTGAAATTCTGGATTGTGACGCCGAGTGAATAGGGGGCATCAAATTCCAGAGTCGGGGGAAACGGATTGACCGTGCCAAGTGCAACGGTAAACACGCCTCCCGTTTGGAAGGCGACGTTCTGCTGCTCGATCCAAAGAATCGATCCACCTCCATCGTAGATCCGGAGAATCATTTGTCGCGTCTGATTCTCGAGCGGACCGGAGGCGTCTGCGGCACGGCCCTGGTAATTGATGATCCTCGGTATCTGTGCCGACGAAACGCCGACCACGATAGCGAAGAGGATGAACGATATTATCGAGTGTGATTTCATAATTGTCCCCGCGTTCGACGATCTACCATCTACGATTTCCAGCCTGGCACCCACTGTCCACGTGCTATCTGTAGTAGCTCACTGTCATCACCGGCGTCTGTTCGCCATTGAGCGTGAGCATCAGGAAGTATGCTCCGGGCGCCAGACCCTCGGGCCTCCATCGAACAACCAGCCCACCCTTTTCCTGACGCCCCCGTAGCAGCGTCTCGACGCGACGTCCAGTCAGATCGTAGGCGGCTAGATCGATGGTGCCGGTGCGCGGGACGTCAATCGAGATTCCCACTTCTGCTGTAAAAGGATTCGGGGCTACGGCCACAATACCTGCTCCTGTCCCATGGAGTCCGGTGGCCTCAATTTCGACTCCCCCGGTCGTTGGAACGATAGGAACGACCTGCCAGAATCCTGTCCATGTCGATTGATCGTCGCTGACGGATATACTGTCAGTAGCGAACGGCTCCCCTATGGTCGAGTAGAACTCCCCGAACCCACCGGACCGCGTGTCACCTCCACTGTTGATGCTCTGCGGCGCAAGCGTGGCCTGCGCGCGAAGCTGAACCGTCGTTCCCAGAAGCAGCGCAAGGACTGCTCCGGCAACGGCAATCCATCCTCCCCGCCGATCCGCACGATATGTTCGATGTGTTGTCATGCAATCCTCTCGTGATTCCGTTCCTTCACAGTATACAAACTGAGGCATGCCCCTAAAGAACTCCTAAAGCGCAGGGGCTGGGGGCCGCTGGGCTGCTGGGCTGCTGGGCCGCTGGGC
>CAYWXV010000074.1:0-11342 GCA_964462535.1 uncultured Alphaproteobacteria bacterium | reverse complement strand
GCCGCGATCTCGCCACCAAGTCCACACGTCCAGTTGTCTTCGTGCAGGAGCATACAGCGTCCAGTCTTGCGTACGGAACGGAAGACTGTCTCACGATCCCACGGCATCACCGTTCTTAGGTCGATAACCTCGACGCTCTGCCCACTCTTCTCCGCACCCTCCAACGCCCTGTGCACCATCTCTCCCCACGTGACGATTGTCAGATCGTCACCAGGGCGAACGATGCGGGCGACGCCGAATGGAATCATGTAGTCGTCGCCGGGGTAGGGGCGCCGACCCTCACGTGTATCCAGGAGTGCTCGATGCTCGAAGAAGAACGTCGGGTCGTTCCCTCGAAGAGCGGTGCGGAGCAGACCGACGGCGTCTTCGGCGTCCGAAGGGTATGCAATGCGCCAGCCGACCAGGTGGGCGTAGATGGCTTCGCCGGAGACTGAATGCCACGGATCGCCGGTCCTCTTTCCGAATCCGACCGGAATCCTCACAACCATGGGTGCAGCGTACTTCCCGGCTGTTCGCCAGCGGATCGTACCGCAATCAGTTATCTGCTCGTGGGCAGGATCGGCGTACTTGCGGAACTGGATTTCGGGCACCGGCATCAGACCGGCCAGCGCCATTCCAACACTCCGCCCGATGATCCCCTCTTCATTCAACGACGTGTCGAACACTCGTGCCGCGCCGAATCGACTCTGCATGTCGACGGTGGCCCCATGAACACCCCCTTTCACACCGACGTCTTCGCCAAAGAGGAGTATGCGGTCGTTTCGCTCCATTTCGACGATCATCGTCTGTCTTACTGCATCAATCATGTTCATCCGCGGGCCATTCGCCGCCGGCTCCCGCGCACCCGCCAAACGTTTCCGCCCTTCCTCTTCGCCGATCTCCGGAATCAAGCCGCCAACCTGCTGCGGTGCTCCTGGAGTGTAGTAGATGTTCTCGAATACCGCCCCTGAATCGGGATCCCCGACCTGAAGAGCCTCCTCAACTTCACGCTCGACAGTGGCGATTGTCTCAGTCTCCATTGTCGCCCACTCGCTCTCGGACATGATTCCGTGCTCGATGACGAACGAGCGAAGCTTCGGGAGTGGATCGTTGGCCTGCTCCCTCTCAACAAGCTCCGGTTTCTTGTAGGCCTGATTGTCGGTCGACGAATGGCCGGCAAGTCTGGGCATGACGAGACGGAGGAGGACGGGACCGTTTCCGTCTCGAACCGCGTCAACCGCGCGTGCGATCAATCCACCCGTTTCCACCGGATCGGTACCGGACCCCTGTAGCGTCAGGATCCCCTTGAAGGCTGCGAGGTTCGCCGCGATGTTTCCACCCGGAGTCTGCTGTGTACCCGGAACCGAGATTCCGAAGCCATTGTCCTCGATGAAGAAGAGAAGGGGAAGCCGATCAACCGCTGCGATGTTCAGCGCGGCCCAGAACCCGTTGGCTGCACACGATGCGTCGCCGCCCAGTGCTGCGGCAATCGCCCCTCGCCACGCCCTCTGCCCAAGAGTCTCGGCCCGATAGCAGATTGCCTGAGCCCACCCGACTGCGGGTGTGTATTGCGCGCCGACGTCACCACTCGTCGGGAGGACATGTGCGCCTCCGCGCGACGGCATGTTGTGGACGACCCCGATGTCACGCCCCTCTGATACTCCGCCGGCTCGTCCCATCGTGCTCAGAACGCCCTCCTTTGCCGTCAGGCCCAGGGACATTACAAACGGGCGGGAACGATAGTAGACGGTGGCCGCGTCATGCGGGTTGGTCATTTGAAGACCGAGCAGAATCTGCGCCAGGTCATGACCGCGCGATGAGAACTGATAGGTAACGAGTCGTTGAGGAACCAGGCGCTCCTCCTCGATACGATCGAGTGCCCGTGACGAAATCATCAATGTCGCAACACGGCGCCAGTCGTAGCGGCTTAAGAGATCGCCATGACGTTCGTCCACGGAGTCAATCGCGCTCATGTCGACCATGTCTTTTGGTGCGTCCAGTTGCTTCGTCGTTGAATCCTTGGAACGCGTCCTGTTCGATCGAGGCATGTGGTCCGGTTTTGGGAAGTGGAATTGAAGGGTGCAAAGATACTTAGATGGCAGTTGGTAGAGCGTAGTCGGTGTGGAGTTGTCATGAACCATCGGCAGGAGTCGTGCGGCCGCAGGTTGGACGCGATGTCACCAAGGTAGGGACGCATCGGAGCAGGGGCTGCCGGGTTGTCGAAGTTCGCGCGATCTCTACGTTGCGCTCATCATCGCGCGCCTTGACATCGCGCGATTTGAACAGCCTCAGCGTTCGAGAGTTATTGATCATTCGGCTGGTGGCGATGTGCTCGAGGACGTCAGCGTCGATTGTTCACACATCAACCCCCGCTCTCCAGCTCTCGTTGGAGCCACGCGCGCGCCAGAGTCCAGTCACGCTTGACCGTGATCGCAGAGATGTTGAGCGCGGCCGCTGTCTCCTCGATGGATAGGCCCGCAAAGAACCGGCATTCAACGACTCGTGCGGCTCGTTCGTGTTCGACGGCCAGCTTCGTCAACGCCTCGTCGAGTGCAAGGACATCTTCCGATCGGTCTTCAGCGGCAATCTCAGGAGCGTCGTCCAGATTCACGACGGCAGCACCGCCCCCCCGTTTCTGTCTTCGTCTACCCCGCGCATAACTGACAAGAATGCGTCGCATCGCAGTGGCCGCGACGGCGAAGAAGTGATTCCGGTTTTCCCAGACGACTTCGCGCTGATCCACCAACTTCAAATAGGCCTCATGTACGAGCGCGGATGTGTTAAGCGTGTGACCGGCCCGTTCGTTCCTCAACTGCGCCTGGGCCGCCCGCCTCAGTCCATCATAGACAAGGGGGAGGAGGCGATCCAGTGCAAGCCTGTCACCCCGTCCGACATCGTTCAAGAGCTGAGTTACTTCGTTGGTATCCATGATCTCTGTGTTGCCGCTTCCCGGCAGTGCGGAAATGGACGCCGACTAACGAGCGACCTGTTTCTTGCCGACTCTCTCTAGTCCCTTCATGGGTCGGGTCATGTCAGCATGGTTCTCCTTCTGCAGGACATCTGCACTGATCCGAAAGAGCCGTCGGGCCTCATCCACGTCCCCGAGTCGTTCTAGACCTTCCGCAAGAGCACAAGCGGTCATGGCCGTTCTCCAGTTCTCCAACCCAAGCTTCTCCTCTCTGACAGCAAGTACTCTGCGCAGAATCTCGACCCCCTCTACGACACTTCTCCGCTCTATCAGAATCTCTCCAAGGAGGTTCATCGACCTGACGACTGTCAGATCGTCTTCAGCGAGGCGTTCTCGCTGAAGTGCGACAGCCCCTTCAATGATGGCTTGCGCCGCCGCCAGATCGCCACGCTGCCGTTCGACCTGAGCAAGGTTCGTCATGCCAACGATGACGTCTGGATGATCTGGTCCAAGGAGCCTCCTCCATAGTGCAAGCGCTTCATTGAACAGGGCAGCCGCCTCTCCAAGCTGTCCGCGCCGATAGAGGAGGTTCCCCAGGTTGTTGAGACTCTGCGCAAGATCTGGATGATCGCGATCGTGAAAACGCCGCCGGATCGCCAGGGCCTCGCGATCGAGGGACTCAGCTTCATCCAGTCTGTTCCGGGAGCGCATCAGGAATCCAAGGTTGTTCAGTGTGGACGCTATGTCGAGACTTCCCTCGGGGCGCATTCCACGCAGCATCGCAAGTGCCTCGCGAAACAATTGCTCTGCTTCATCAAACCGACGGAGGTCGACCAGGAGGAGACCGAGGTTGTTGAGTGAGCGAGGGACATCCGTATGGTGTGGAGGGAGGATTGCTTTCCGGATTGTGAGGGCACGACGAAGATAGTCCTCACTCTCGCCGTAACGCTGCGTCCTGTTCAGAAGAATGCCGATCTCATTGAGAATGTCGGCAACAAGTTCCGTTCGCTCGGCCCCGCGTCTCAGAGCAATGGCGAGCGCGCGTCTGAAGAGTGCCTCGGCCTCACCATTCTCCCCCTTCATGCGTAGCGCCCCGGCAAGTCCGTTCAGCATCGATGCGTACTCGATGCTGTCGGCGCCGAACGCGTCAGCGCGACGCTCGACGGCATGGCGGAGGATAGTGACTGCCTCATCCACGAGACCCAGGCTGAGCTGCACCTGACCGATGACTCCCATCAGCTCACTCTGGGCTGCCGGATTCCCGGAGAGTTCCGACTCGATTCGCCGGCGACCACGCTCGAGCAACTCACGTGCGGTGACATCTCCGCCACCATCAGCACGGCCCGGTTCGGAAACGGTAAAGAGATCTTTCAGAAAGGTGACGATCCGCTCCGCCTTGTCCCGTTCGCGGCTGATCTGGCGGGCTTGACGAGCAATCCGTGTACGTTGCCGAGCCATCGAGACTCCGAATCCCACAACGGACAGGAAGAGGGCGGAGGCCGACGCGACACCTACCTGGTGACGCCGCACGAACTTCCCCGCCCGATATCCCAGTGTGTCTCTTCGCGCCAGCACTGGAAGGCCATTCAGGTACCGTTCGATATCCTCCACAAGCCCCTGCACCGACGCATACCGTCGCACTGGTGACTTGTCCATAGCCCGCATGACGATCGTGTCCAGGTCACCGGTCAGCTCTCGACGAAGACGATCGGGCGTAGACGAGCGATTGGAGGCGATTCGATCGATCGGCGGCGCATCGTTATCAACTCGTCTGAGTACCATCGATGGGTCAGGAGGATCCTCCTGGCAGATTGCTCGCTCGAGTTCATGCGTCGGGCCGTTTTTCCACGGAGCGTATGGACGATGTCCTGATAGAAGAATGTAGAGGATGACTCCGAGGGCGTAGACATCGCTTGCCGTCGTGACAATGCCACCGGTCAACTGCTCGGGCGAGGCATACTCTGGAGTCATCATGCGGAGCCCGACACGCGTCATCTCCCCCGGTTCGACGGTCGCATCGTCCTGTAGGTATCGGGCGATCCCGAAGTCCAGGAGACGGACATCACCGGACGGAGTAACCAGGATGTTCCCCATCTTCAAATCGCGGTGTACGATCAGGTTCTGGTGAGCGTAGTGGACCGCCGATGCGACCGCATTGAAAAGCCGAAGTCGGAGTGGGATGGAGAGTTGGTGATGATCGGCGTATCGATCAAGCGGGAGGCCATCGGCAATGTATTCCATCGCTACCCACGGACGCCCGTCTGACGTCATACCACCATCAAGCAGACGGGCGATGTGCGGGTGTTCGAGTGATGCCAGGATCTGCCGTTCTTCGAGGAAGCGGCGCACGATCTCCGGATCGTTCATCCCCCCCCTGACGACCTTCAGGGCTACCATCTTGCGATACTGCGCGTCGTCCCGCATTGCCTGATAGACAATCCCCATTCCCCCTTCACCAACACGTGCAACTATCCTGTACGGACCAAGGTGTGAGTCGATCATCGGATCGTCGTCGTCCCCGTCCGAAGTATCGATGTCGGCAATCGAAAGGAGATCGGCCGCAGATCCGTCCAGCATTGATACCCGATCGTGAGCCGCCAGCAATTCCTCCAGCTCGTGACGGAGCCGACGATCGTCGCCGCAACGTCTATGGAGTACCGCGTCCCGTTCCATCGGCGACGCCTCGACCGCCTCGATGAAAATGGACTCTATGGTAGACACGGCTAACAATAGTGACCCATGGTTGTTGGTTCGTACGAGTCAGTTGCCAGGACACCGTCGCCGTCTGCGCGACGGCTGAGGATCAGCGTCCCCCCCTCGCATCGCGATGAACTGCCTGTTTGCATCGGGGGCACCTTCCACTATTCGGCGCGTGCCCCTCTCGACTATTCGTGCTCCTTTACGATTACCCGCCCGGCCCGCTTCTGCTCAACCATGTAGTACGCGCCGGCAAGCCGTCGAATCTTGAGCGGGGTGTTCTCGCATTCAATGGCGTCGACGTTCTGAAGTGGGTTCAGGCTGTAGACGAGGGCCAGGCTCGAGTCGCACACGACGAGTGTGTCCCCATCAATCGCGAATGTTGTGATCTGTCCGTCAATCGGGAGTTTGAGTCGGCCCGTGAAGGAGCCGAACGGATCGTAGCGGAGTATTGAGCCATTGTCCAGGACGTACGCATTGTCCTTGTCGTCGACCTCCACGTTTACTGGATAGGTCAGGTGCCCTTTACCGGATGTTGCACCACCAAAGGAACGAACGACCCTCCCCAGGGGATCGAACCGGAGCACCCGTGCATTCTCGCCATCGACGACGAGCAGATCGCCCTGTCGGGTCACAGCCAGGTCTCGAGGCAGACCGAACCGTCGGCGCTCATCCGGGTCGTCCTGTGTGTACAGCGATCCAACGAGTTCGAGTGTCCGATCGAATCGCAGGACGCGATGGTTCCGCATGTCTGCGACCCAGACATCGATTCCCGAGCGGGCGACCACGGCGCTCGGTTCGTCGAAGCGGTATGATCGCTCATCCACGACGTAGTCTCGCACTTCCGCCAGCTTGTCCCCTTGCGGGGAGAACTTGGTCAGCACTCTTGTCCCCTTGTCAAGGACATAAATATTCCCCTGGAAATCGGCGTCAATGTCCCCACCACCCGGGAACGACCCCAGGAGAAGAGAGAAGATGAAGTAGTGGAGAATCATCATGGCGTGTTGATCTCTGTTCGTTGGCGGCCTGCTGCGTCGATTCTCGATCGCGCTGATTTCCCCCACGTCGAGCCTCCAACGTCGTGGGGCGGAGGGCGAAGCAGGACTCGCCCCTGTATCAACCGGATGTTACCGCCGTGACAGCAACTGCTCGGCTATCATGAAATCGATGTCGCGGGTGATCTTGATGTTGGATTCGTCACCCGCGACGACAGATACCGGATGCCCGAGGGCCTCAACCAGGGATGCGTCGTCCGTCGCCACGATGCCGGTTGCTCTCGCATATGCATATGCCTCAACCAGCACCTCGCGCCGAAATCCCTGCGGGGTCTGCGCGCGGCGAAGCGATGTCCTGTCAATAGTCTCGAGAATCGTGTTCGACTCATCGATTCGTTTGATGGTGTCGGCCACGGGAATAGCGGGGATCGCCGCTCCAACCCGCTCGGCCTCAATCAGAACGCGCTCGATGATGGAAGTTGTGACGCACGGTCTGGCAGCGTCATGAACCAGCACGAGCTGAGCGTCACTCTGGAGGGCGTCCAGCGCGTTGGAGATTGAATCCTGCCGTTCGCCTCCACCGCTCACCATTCGGACGTTCGAAAGCCCCTCGAGCGACCGTTGTGCGACATCGGTCATCGCAGAGTTCACGGCGACGACGATTTCGGTACAACGTCCAACCTGCGTGAATGGCCGGACCGCATGATAGAGGACGTCCCGACCAGCGAGAGGCGAGTACTGCTTTGGTAGAGGACGCCCAGAGCGCGCGCCGATACCCGCGGCAGGAACAATGAGTGCAAATTTCATACGTGAAGCGTGGGGGAGGGGATCGGACAAATATAGGCCGAGGCGATTCGGATTCTCACACGCCGTCGTTCCGTTCGGGGGTAGATTCGCGTTCACTCGGGAGTCGGTTGTTCACGTACGAATGTGGCAGACATGGCAATGCACATACGAAGAGATCGCGATGCTCTGATCATCATTGACCAGCAGCTCGACTTTCAACCTGGAGGGGCGCTCGCGGTTGCCGATGGGGATGCGGTCGTCGAACCGATCAATCGGATGGCTGAAACGTTCTCAACTGTCGTCATTACTCAGGATCATCATCCTCTCGGCCACATCTCATTCGCCAGCTCCTATGTGGGACGTGAGCCATTCAGCGCCGTAACGCTTCGCGAAGCCGAAGCGGGGGAGGTTGAGATCTCCAAACAGGCCGCCTTCACCGGTGACGAACTGGTTGACTATCTTCGGGCCGTACCCAGCGGACTGCAACAGCTTTGGCCGGATCATTGCGTGATCGGTACTAGCGGCGAGGCCCTCGATCCACGTTTGGAAGCGTGGCGGGCCACACTTCTTCTGCGCAAAGGGACCCGTCCGAATGCCGACAGCTACAGTGCCTTCCGTGAAAACGACGGCATGACCACCGGTCTTGCAGAGGCGTTGATGGCGAGAGGAGTCGAGCGAGTCTACGTCGTTGGTCTGGCAGGCGACTTCTGCGTCCTCTTCACTGCCATCGATGGTGTCGATTCCGGGCTAGAGGTAATCTACCTTCCCAGTCTTACACGATTCATCGGCCCGACTCAGCCTGTGATGCAGCAACTTGAAGAGGCGGGCGCAATAGTTATGTAGTCCGAATCGAGCGACGCAACGCATCGCTCCAAGTATTCTCATTGGACATCAGCGTCATCAGATCGACGCCGTCGAAATTCCCCCCATCGTCGATCCATATACCTCATCTCGTGCTCCGGGTCCTTCTCCTCTTCCTCACGCTTCAGATGCCGTTGTCCGCGCAAGTCGTTCCGCGCAGCGCGACGCCGCGAGGGCTCGTGTACATTTTCTTGAGTGAGACCGCCTCGACGGTCGATTCCATGAAGCGGAAAGAGTTTGCGTCGAGGATGCGCGGAGAAATGAATTCGGTCGATCCAGAGAGCTTCAAGGGACTTGTGCCCCGGACCGCCCGATTCGTGATCGATACGATACCGGAGATCCCCAACGTCGGCGAGCGCGATTCTCTCAGGCGAACCGTTGCGTATGTGCGGGTAACGACGACCGTGGGGACCGAGGACTGGTACCTCTTCTGCGCCGGAGACTCGCTGTGGCGACTTGAGGCATTGAGACGATTCCCAAGCGCGTCAAGCAGAGCGCAGATACGCGCAACGCTGAGCAGTCTTGATACCAGTATTTCCGGGTACGGCTTGATCAAGGGAGATCTTGAGCGGCTGCTGATGACCGACGACACTCTTTGCACGCTCCTCCGCCGGAACATGAAGGATGTCCAGAAGATTCTCGAACCGCTACGGAAGGGGACACAGTGGAGGGCGTTTGTCATGCGTGAAGTCGACTTTGCCCGTATGGAGGAGTATCGCGAGCTGGACGACGATATAGGTGACGGCGAGCGGATCTTCTATTCGATGGACCGGCAGGCGTTGGAGCGTCTGAAGCGATCGATCGGCCTGCAAAGGATCGATCGGGACGTTCGGTTTCCGAAGGCGATCTTCTTCGTGGCGGGGCTTATCGGCCCGGGCTCGTACGGATATGTCTACGCCGCTGACCCAGGCGACCTGCCACCGGTGACGCGTCACGAGTTCATCACGCTGAAGCCAGCCGCGGCCGGCTGGTGGCTGTACCGCAGGGTTCGGTCCGGGGACTAGGAGGCTGTTGAGATACGCGCGATCTCTGCATGGGGCTCCTCACTACTTACTTTGGGGTACCTCCGGTGCGCCCCGCTCGCTCGTCGCCGCTCGCCCTGACCTCGCGCGATTTGAACAGCCTCGCGATCTGAGTGGTTATCAACAGTCTGCCAGGGCCCGGGGATGCCCGATCTCCCGCTCCCATTCCGCGCGACGCTTCCAGTGGAATGCCCGGCTGAGTCCGGGTGTTTCGGAACCGCCGCCCGGCACCTGACAACCGACTCTAATTCGTACCTTTGCACCCCCGGTTTTCCATCCTTGATTAGTCTATGCCCACAGTTACAATAGATGGCCGCACGATCGAGTGCGAGTCGGGAAAAATGGTGATCGAGGCCGCCCTTGAGAACGGCATCGACGTCCCCCACTTCTGCTGGCACCCCGCTCTTTCGGTCTCCGGCAACTGCCGGATGTGCCTCGTTGAGGTGGAGAAGATTCCCAAGCTCTCAATTGCGTGCTCCACGCTCGTCGCGGACGGACAGGTCGTTCATGTTCATAACGAGCGATCGATCAAGGCACGCGAAGCGGTGATGGAGTTCCTTCTCATCAACCACCCTCTCGATTGCCCCATCTGCGACGAGGCCGGTCAATGCAAGCTGCAGGACTACGCGTACGCGCATGGTCGCGGGGAGAGCCGGTTCGACGAGATGAAGGAGCACAAGGAGAAGCGCGTCGCGCTGGGACCAGAGGTGATGTTCGATGCGGAGCGCTGCATCAGCTGCTCTCGCTGCATCCGATTCTCCGACGAAATCGCCCACCAGCCGGCACTCACATTTGTGCAGCGGGGCGACCACGTTACAATCGAGACGTTCCCGGGGACGGAGCTGGATAACAACTACTCGATGAATGTTATCGACATATGTCCAGTCGGTGCCCTAACCTCGCGCGACTTCCGCTTCAAGGCACGCGTATGGGACATGTCCTTCAACGAGTCTATCTGCCCTGGGTGTTCGCGTGGTTGCAACGTCCATCTCGGCGTCCGGAACAACGAGATTCTCAGGATGGAACCCCGGACGAATATGAAGGTGAACGAATACTGGATGTGCGATGCGGGTCGGCTCGGCGAATTCCCCTGGGTCAACAACAACCGGATCGACCAGCCGATGATCCGCAGGGATGGGGAGATGGTCGCCGTCGACTGGGAGGAAGCAATCTCCCATGTGTCAACGAGCCTTCGATCATTCAAGGCTGGGGAGGTGGCGTTCATTGGTTCAGCGCGGGGAACGTGTGAGGAGAACTACCTGCTGGGGCGACTGGGACGCGAAGTTCTGGGGTCGCACAATATCGATTGTGCAGAGCACAACGATCCCTCGTTTGCCGACGACCAACTCCGTACGGCGGACCGAACGGCCAACATGAAGGGGGCCAGGGCGGTCGGTATCGCACCCGACTCATCCGGGCTGGATTACCGCGGCATCATCGAGGGGGTGAAGAGTGGGAAAATCAAGGCCCTGTATGTCCTGGACCAGGACATAACTGTCGATGACGTGTTCGCGGACGCCCTTAAGAAGCTGTCGCTGCTCGTCGTGCATGCCTGGAACCCAACGGCAATCACCCAGCTTGCACACGTGGTCTTCTCTACGTCGACGTACGCTGAGAAGGAAGGGACCTTTGTCAATTCGGATGGGCTTGTGCAGCACGTCTCTCCTGCGGTGGTTACGCGCGAGAATCAGCGGTTCATGGGAATGAAGATGTCCCGCCTGGACAAGTTCGGGGCCGAGAACGACCGGTGGACGCACGGTGCCCGCCGCGATTGCCGTCCCGCATGGCAGACCCTCAATGCGATCGCCCGGCAGCTCTCCGCAAAATGGGACTTCCGATATGCTGAAGACATCTTCGAGGAGATGACGCAGCGGATCCCGCAGTTCAAGGGTATGAGTTACGAGTCCCTGGACGAATACCGGGGCGTGGAACTCGGTCGCGGCGATCGCCCAACGCCTCACGGTTGGACATACAAACCGCATTCACTTCGCCCGCAGGCGCTGGTGGAGGGGTGATTCGCTAGAGATGAAATATGAAAAATGAGAGATGAAGGAGTCGTGGATGAAGGGGTAGGGGGCAAGGATGAAGGATGAA
>CAYWXV010000073.1:8399-11675 GCA_964462535.1 uncultured Alphaproteobacteria bacterium | reverse complement strand
CCCCCCCCTCTCTCAGAATTGAGAGAGGGGGGCAGGGGGGGTGAGAGCCAGGGCGGACAGGTTCAGGTCCAGGAGAGGAGCGAGGATCAAGGATGAAGTATGAAAGATGAAAGATGAAAGATGAATCTCCCATCGGTCCCATCCCCCTCTCTCAGAATTGAGAGCGGGGGGGGTAGGGGGGGTGAGAGCCAATGCCGATCGGGCTAGAACTTCCAAGTCCCCCCTTTAACCACGCCCCCCAGATTTCTTAACCGCCCGCCGATACCTTGAAAGCAGTTCTTCGAAACGCGATCAACAATCAACTATCAAACGGAGAAACTGCAATGACGACTCGACTCTTCGCAACGGCTCTCTTCACGCTCCTCGCTCTTTTTGGGACGTTTTCGGCGTATGCGCAAGCACCACGGATGATTTCGTGGCAGGCACTCCTCAATGACGCCAGCGGTAATCGCTTCCCGGATGGATCGTACCAGATTACGTTCAACCTGTATGAGGAAGCCTTTGGTGGTGCTCCCGTTCACACCGAGACTCAAACGCTCAACGCTGTAGGGGGAGTGGTCGATGGTGTAATCGGATCGGTCACGGAGATCCCGTCGACGGTGGGCTTCGATCGCCAGTATTTTCTGGGAGTCTCGATCAACGGCGGTGCAGAGCTTCAGCCTCGCACGCCTCTGACGGCCGCTCCTCAAGCAATCTTCGCCAACCGAGCTGCGATCTCGGATTCGTCGGCGGCGGCGCATCACGCGACAACCGCCGAACGAGCAGCAACAGTCGAGGGTGGGCTAGTAAGCAGCCTCAACAACCGACAGGGTCAGGTGAACATCGTTGGAACAGGTGGCACGACTGTCAGCACCAGTGGATCGACGATCACAATCAACTCCGCGACGGCAACCACGCCCTGGACCACCAGTGGAAATAACATCTTCTACAACGGCGGCAACGTCGGAATCAAGACAACCACACCGTCATCGGAACTCGACGTGGCTGGACGGATCACCACGACGGCGTTGACCATGTCAACCGGTGCGGACAATGGAAGAATGATGGTCAGCGACGCGACTGGGCGTGCAAGCTGGACGAACCGCATCTACACAAAGTCATCGAATGTCATAGTCGACCAGAAGCTCGGTGTCCATCTGCCGGATTCCGTCACTCCAGACGCCACGCTTCATGTCGCAGGGACCTACAGCGAGTTCAACCCAGTCGCAACCCGCACGGCGGTTTTCGAGAATCGGGGAGAGACCAGCGTGTCATTGCGCAGCGATTCGGGGAGGCGCCACCGCATCTACTTCGAGCGTCCAGTCGGTGATGTCGGTGCGATGATTCAGTGCGACAGCTCGCTCATCGTTCTGGGAAAGCACACGTTCACGGCAATCAATGGAACGTCGCAGTCGTTCCGCTTTTACTTCGACAATCAGGGTGGGCGCTTCGGCATCGGTCGCTACCCGGCCGAGAACAAGCTCGAGGTGAACGGCAATGCTTCGAAGTCGACGGCGGGCGACTGGCTGGCGAACAGCGACAGACGGATCAAGACGGACATTCAAACCGTCGACAATGGGATCGAGACGCTTATGCGTATTCGCCCAGTCACCTTCCGCTACACGGACGAGTGGATGAATCGTCATCCGGAGATCGAGAACCGGGTATACTACAATGTGATTGCGCAGGAGTACCAGCAGGTCTTCCCGCATGCGGTGAAGGGGAGTGGCGAGTATCTGGAGAACGACCCGAACGAGATCCTGCAGGTCGACACCTATGACGCACAGATCGTGACGATGAAGGCGGTGCAGGAGCTGGTCGAGCAGAATCGCCAGCTTCGTCGCGAGCTCGAAGAGATCCGTGCGCGGCTAGACGCTCAGGCGAATGGTGGCGTTCGGTAGGGGACGATGACGGTCAAAAGAGAATCCCCGGATGGGAGGGACAACGGTCCTGCGCCATCCGGGGATTGTAGCGTTGTTACCCTGCTAATCCTCGCACTCGGTCTCAAGCGTCTCGTCGTAGACGATGTTGCAGTCATCATCTGTACGCCAATTCCACGTGAACTTGATAATGAAGCTGCAGTTGTTCTTCCCCTGCCCGGATCCCGTCGCAGTAGCGCGGAATCGCTCAACCAGCGTGTTGCTCCACGGGCATCCTCCTGGGTAGGTGATGACGTCCTGATCGTCGAGCTGCGTAGCCACATACTTCAAGCCCGTCTTGAGTCCTGTGAGGACAAACTTTGCCGTGTTCTGCTTTAGTCGCCAGGTAATCACCCCCTCGTCGCTTGTGTCCTCCTTTATCGTGACGTGTGCATCAACTTCGAAGAACACGTCCTCGTCGCAACATTCGTTCAGGAAGGTGCCTGTGTCGGAGTATTTCGCAGAGATGGTTCTGCCGGCCGCGGATGGATGGGATTCGGTCGTCTGGGTGGGCATTTGGCTGTTGTCGCAGCTGGAGATGACAACGACCAACAGAGCGGCTGCGAGCATAGGTAGTCGCATGTGTGGTGCTCCTGATTTGTGGTGTACGGGTGCGGGTGTGGCTGCGAAGGGCCACAGCTGGTGTTCACGGGTGCACTTGTGGGATGGAAATCTGGTGCGCGCAACCCGCATATGTGTGCCGAAACAGAATCCCCGGATGAGAGGGACACCTGTCCCGCCCCACCCGGGGATTGTTCACAACACTCTGCCTACTTGCACTCGACGGCTATCTCAAGAACGTCGAGCGAGTAGTTGCAGTCAGCGTCAAGCGACTCCTTCACCGTCACCTTGACGTTGAAGCTGCAAGCGTTCTTCCCCTGACCCGATCCTGTGGCGATAGCCTTGAATCGCGACGTGTACGTACGGCTCGCGGGACAACCACTCGGCTGCCAGACGATTGATTCCTTGTCATTCTGAGAGCCAACGTACTTCAGGCCACTCGAAGATCCGGTGAGTACGACCTGCCCGGTGTTGATATGTGATTTGTACGTATGGACACCCTTCTTGTCGATTTCGTCGCTGAGAGTCTGATGGATGTCGGCCTCAAAGGTCATCTCCTCGCCACAGCAGTCGTTGTAGATTATTCCCGAGTTGTGGTACTTCGTCGAGTACGTCTTGTTTAGGGCGTCGTTGTTCGCCGGTGTGGCTTGTGTCGGGGATTGCGTGCTGTCGCAGCTTGCGACAACGAAGGCCATGGCGATTGCGGCGAGAGTGAGCAGTCTCATGTGTAGTACTCCGTATATGGAAGGTGTGGATTTGACTCATCGGGCGGGGCTGCTGTGCGTGGCCGTGCGAGGCAACGTGGAGCCGCATCGGC
>CAYWXV010000073.1:0-8299 GCA_964462535.1 uncultured Alphaproteobacteria bacterium | reverse complement strand
CGTCTGCCTGTTGTTCACCGCGCCACACGAGCGACAGATTCTTTGACGTCGAATCGGCGCCGTTGACCGGAAGGCTCAGCATCGGTGCAAGCAGATCAGGTTTTGCAGCGATTGTGAACCTCCATGTCTCAGACCATTCGCCCGGGCCTCCCCCACCGATGGCCTGAACCCTCCAATAGTACGTCGTGCTGGCACTCAAACCTCGATACGGGGCTGACGGCGTCGTCAGGTCCGATTGATCGATGATCGTCGTTGCGAAATCGTTCTCTGCCGAGAGCTGGATACGATACATCACCGCGCCCGAAACTGGCATCCATCTACACAAGCCATCTCCTTGTTGCCCGGTGGATTGATTGGCGGGAAGCCGGAGCACTGGAGCCGCGACCCCCGTCGTGAAGCGCCAGACATCGGACCACTCGCCGTCTCCATACTTGCTTCTCCCCTGAACACGCCAGTAGTAGACGGTGTTGTATTCCAGGCCGGTGAACTGGAGGGACGTTCCATTCAGACTGTCGTCGGTCCTAATGGTCGACGCGAAATCACTCGTCCTGGAGAGCTGGACACGGTAGCCGGACGACTTCGCGTCGGCAAGCCAGACGAGATTCCCGTTCAGACCGGCGCCAAGCGTATCGTTGGCAGGGGTGAGGAGGGAGACGTGCGACGGGATGACCTGCGCCTTCCATCCGCGCAGGAGTTCGCGGAAGGCTTCGGGCTTGTTCTGCGGGATCGGGTTGATCGGGTTCGGCGCACCGTCATTCGTTCCGTGGCATGAAGCACAGACACGGATCTCGCCCGGCTGGAATGTTACCCAGTAGCGCTCCCTGACCACCGGCTGTGCCGTTGGAGTGGTCAACTGCCACGTCATAGGGCGCTGTGAGGGGACGAAGGCCGCGACAGATCCATCACTCCCTACGCGGACACTGCCGGCTGGTCCGTTGCCTGGATCGGGATTCGTACCGGCGGGGAGATGCATCGGCACCGCCAGAACCCGTCGTCCCGCGTGAGGTGTTCCACCGGGACTGGTCAAACCGGAACCGCGGATGTAGTCGCCCTGATAGAATTGCATGTGTGACACGTCGTAGATCTTCCCACTTGCGTTGGGCGTCTGTTTTGACGTCCCAGCGACGCGTAGATAGTAGGGTTGCTGATGATCCGCGGCATCGCGATGCGTGATGTCTCGCGAGACGGCAACCGCCAGACCATTGTCTGCCATCCATGCGCGGAACAGGCTCTCGGCAACACCTTCTTCAACGAACACGGATTGCTCGATGGAGGGGGTCGAGGAATATCGTCGCGATGGGCGTGTGCGCGGGCGCACCTCGACAGGATCCAGTTCCCACAGCGTTCCGGAGAAACTCACCTGGACGTTGGGATCCCAGTACGACAGGGCTTTCGAGATTCCCGCTGTTAATGCGGAATCGGCAACCCAGACGTTCCCCGAGCGCCTCAGGGTTTTCAGCCTGAACGAATACCGTGACACCGGATTCGAAGGTGTTCCCTGATTTGCGTCGGTGAACGTGTTTACTGAATGGGCCGCGACAATCGTTCCGTTGGAGGTGGGGAGAGGATTGCGATACATCCCCGAGTGATTCGGATTTGGCGTCTGGCCCGGAAACGTGGGGGTTGCAGTCGACCGATCAGTGACGTACGTGACGGCCGTCTGGTTCGGGTCGAGAGAGGGCGCAGCCGTCAGGGCGAGTATCTGACCGCCAGAGTGCGTCCCCGACTGGAAAGCATCTACCCCGTAATAGAGACCAGGTGTATTCGGATCCTCGCGAACTTGCGTGAAGTTGTTTACCACATTGCGGTTCGCTCGGTTTGACGACGCGACATTGAAATTGACGACGTTCGAGTCGTCGGTGATGCTCCTGTTAAATACCTGCCGCATCTCGTGGCGACCAAGGTGATTAATCGTTTCAGGAGATGTTCCATCCTCGTTGATCTGCCACGGAAAAAACTGATTGAATTCGAATCCCACCATGTTTGTTCCGCTTAACAGATCGGTCCGTTGTCCTTGCGGCTCGGGGAAACTCTCCGTTCGGACATTGTACTGGGGTATGGCGTTTGGTGACTCGTCTGTGTAGTTGAACGTTCCTTTGACGCCAGTGCCCAGCGCGTCGATGTCCGCATTGCGATCACGCTGCAATCGATCCCACCGCATGATGAGCAGGCGTCCGTAGCTATCGATAATCGGAGAGAAGTCTCCGGATGGAGAATTGTCGAGAAGAACCAGGTCGCCGGTGGAAGGGTCCAGACTCCAGAGCCCGGTGTTCGTCGGCGCTCCCTTGTATTCGTCCATTGCGGGATAGAGGTAGCGTCCTCCATTGCGGGGGCGGTCGGATGTAAAGATGATCCGGTCGTCTGTCCCGTAGATCGGGCTAACGTTGTTGAACGCCGACGGTTGATTGGGGACTCGGGTGATGACAGGAGTCTGTCCCTGACCGAAACTCGAGATCTCGTAGATCTGCCAGTAGAACTGAGTGGTGTCTCCCTGTCGCGTGGCACCTCCGACAACCATGCTGAACACTCCCTTCGTACCGCTCCAATGGACGGATGGCTCGCGTACTGCGATGGCCCCCGTTCCTTGCAGTCCCGAAACGCCAAATCCGGCGCTTTGCGTAAGGTTGCGAAGCGATCCGTCTGTGTAGCGAATCCATAGGTCGCCGCCACGAACCCCCCCCGGCATATCGCCCACATGGTTGGCAAACATCGATGACTGTGTGGCGGAATCGAGCGGTGTCGGAACGGCGGTGACGAAAAGAATCGGATACTGAAGCGTCTGCGCGGTGGACGTGGTCACAGAGAGCGCAGCGCATGCGAACAGACCGTACAGTGTACGCAGGATTCTGTGCATGACGATTGAGTGATTGCTGTGTGAGACTGAAAAGCCTTCAGTCCGGTGGGAGCTGGACCAGACGTGTGGACCCTGGGGGGACGACGCCACAAGATAATGCAGCACACCGGAAAAGTGACGATCCACGGGCGACGTTCGTCGGTGTTCCGTCGTTGGCATGCACTGCAGCTGTTGATGTGGCCATCGCACCACGCGCGGACAATGCGCGATCGAAATGTTCATGCCGTCCTCCGCGCAGTGCTCGCCCGGCTCGTTCCCCACTCTTGAACCTCAACTCTCTGACAAATGCACGACAATGTTCAGCGCCTTGCGGACGACAATGCGGAGCTGCGACGGGCGGTGGAGGAGCTCTCCGTGCTGAATGAGCTAGCCAGAACAATTGGTTGTTCGCGCGATACCGACCACATCATTCGTACGATTGTGCGCCGGTCGCTTGACGCCGTTGACGCTGAGCAGGGGGTGATTACGCTTGCTCCAACGGACGAAGACGCGTCGATGCGAACGCTGCTGCGCACGCGGATCGAGTCGACCTCCGTTGATGGCGAGACCTACCATTTCAACCAGAGTCTACTGGGTTGGATGCAGCTCAACCTGAAGCCGCTCCAAATCGACCATCCGTCGAGCGATCCTAGATTTCAAGGGGTGCAATGGGACGAGCATGTCCGATCTCTGCTTTGCGTTCCAATGACCGTGCGTTCGCGACTGATTGCGGTGTTGACGGTGTTCAATAAGCGAGGTGGAGGCGACTTCACCGAGGAGGACAAGCGCCTTCTCTCCATTATTGCCGCTCAGTCAGCTCAGGTGGTCGAAAACGCCAGACTGCTGGCGCAGGAGAAGGAGTTGGAAAAGATGCGTCACGAGCTCTCACTGGCATCGGTTATCCAGGGGAATCTTCTGCCAAGGAAGAGTCCGGTTGTTGATGGCTATGACATCGCCGGTCGTACGAGCCAGGCTCAAATGGTCGGGGGCGACTTTTTCGATTTCGTTCACCGACCCGACGGGAACTGGTCGATTACGTTGGGCGACGTTGTTGGGAAGGGCTTTCCGGCATCGTTGCTCATGTCGAACGTCCATGCGATGCTCCGAACACTCGATCAGGGAACGCTCGCTCCCGACGAATCGCTTCGAATCGCCGGTGGACTCCTTTTCAACAGCACGGACGTCGATAAGTACGTAACTCTTGTGCACGCGACCCTTGACCCAGCGAACCACCGGTTGACGTATGTCAATGCAGGTCACGTGCGTCCCGTTGTGCTCCATGGCGACGGATCGATCAGCAGATTGGAGCACCGTGAACTCATGCTCGGGTTGAAAGAGGATTTCCCCTACACTGCGGCCAGTCTGGACCTGGATCACGGCGATACCGTGGTGATCTTCTCGGACGGCATCAGCGAGACGATCGACGCGTCGCGGGTCGAGTTCGGAGAAGAGCGCGTTGGAGTCCTTCTCGGTGGCTGCGTTGGTCTTTCGGCGAATGACATGGTTGAGCGCCTGATCGGAGCAGTCCAGACTCACTCAGGGGGAAGCACGCAACAGGACGACATCACCGTCGTCGTTGTCAGGCGGATCTGATCGCCCGTATATTTGCCCCCCGCGGCTCGCGCAATCCGTCTGAGCCCCAGTTACCTTCTACCAATCACGTCTATCGAGTTGGAGGATCTATGTATATCGGAGAAGAGGAGCATCCGGAGACCGGATCGATTCTCCTGACGGTGAAGGGGGATTTCTGGGGAGGCGATGAGTGGAAACTCCATGAGAAGGTCAAGGGGCTGGTGGAGCAGGGGAAGAACAGGCTGGTCGTTGACCTCACGAACGTCGAGCGGATGAACAGCCAGGGAATCGGCGTGCTGGTGAGTTGCTTCTCGACGTTGAAGGATGCTGAGGGGGTCATGAAGATTTCGGGTGCCAACCCCAACATCTCGTCCCATCTTGATCTGCTTAAGCTCTACACCATCTTTGATTCCTATCCAACTGCTGCCGAAGCGATGGCGAGCTTCACTTGATTGTGCGTCCCCTCGGGGACCTTTTGTGAATCGACCCACCCGTTAGCGTGCAGAGGAAATCGGGCCTGTGAGTGGAGTGTTCGGAATCGCTGTCTGTTGCCCCCTGCATCGCTCACAACGCGCCTAAGCGAAGGTGGTTCGTCGCGGTCTTGCGTAACGCCCGCCAGGTGAGCATCGGCACACACCATCCATCGTATGCGAGCAGTCATTCAACGCGCCCGCGAGGCAAGCGTCACGGTTGACGGGACAGTTGTAGGGGCCATCGATCGTGGAATAGTGGTGCTTCTGGGCGTCGGCCACGATGATACGCCGGAGCGCGCAGCCGTGCTAGCAAGGAAGGTGGCGGCACTTCGCATCTTTCCGGATGCTGAACGGGTCATGAATCTCTCGCTGATCGATACAGGCTATCGCGCGCTGGTGGTCAGTCAGTTCACGTTGATGGCTGATACGCGCAAGGGGAACCGTCCAAGCTATGGAGGAGCCGCCCCCCCCGAAATGGCCGAACGACTGTATGAGGATTTCGTCCAGGGCCTGCGTGACCTGATCGGAAGCGAGAACGTCGCGACGGGCGTCTTCCGCGCGATGATGGACGTGGCGCTCGTCAACGAGGGGCCGGTAACGATTCTGATCGACGTATGATTGCGGTATGTGCGAGGCTGACATCGATCAGACTGACCTGGTCCGTTTGACTCTGGACACGCATACAGTGAACCGTCGCACCAAGCTGATCCATGTAGCAATCCGCATGTATCGTGTGTACTTCATCTCGGTTCTGGCCTCAGGTCTCGCGACCGCGACCTGCGTCGGCCAGGCGACGATGAGGAGTTCACACGTCACGCTTCATTCGACAATGGGAGGGGGGAGTGAGCGACTTCTGGAGGAACTCGAAGGGGCGTACATCCACGTTAGAGGTTGGGGGTTGAAGCTGCCAGCACGCGTGGAGGCGTGGGGATATTCCACTACTGATTCGTACGTTCGCGGCTCGGGAGGATCACGCCTCACACTCGCCCTGACGGTCGGGCAGTCCATCCATCTCCAGCCGATCGAACTCCTGCTTCGTCATTCCGCGTTGACGCGAACACTCCGGCACGAGATGACGCACGTCGCTCTCCACCAGGCTTCGCGCCGCGGCATGCCGCGGTGGTTTGGTGAAGGATTGTCGATGCTTGTGGCAGGGGAGCGGCAGATCGAGTCGACTCGATTCAACAGCCTGTCGTCGTTGGAACGTGGCCTGGGTCCCAAGGGGGAGCACACAACGACTCGGTCGGCGTATGAAACGGCCCGCCGTCTTGTTGAAGACCTTTCCATCGAGTACGGCCGATCGAGAATCGTCGGTCTAGTCGGCCTCGTGGCGTCACGCGGCGGGTTCGCTGGCCGCTTCCGCACGCTGACGGGCAAAGATCCGCAAACATGGGCAGCGGGGCGCCTCAAACCGTAGCCCTCCAGGGCAGCGGCATTGCAGTTTGCACGATCCCCGGTATTAAGGATTCGTCTCTTGCAAGGCTGAGGGTGAGAGAGTATCTTGAAAATCTTTCAAAATTCCCCTCTTCCTCTCCTGGTACGGTTTTTCATACGTCAACCCTACAATTCGGAGATCCATACGATGCTGACGCAGAAAGTCAAATCGCAAGCTCAGGGCGACATTCGCATCATCGACCTTCACGGGGAGTTCGTTGGTGGTGCAGAGACGGACGCGTTGCGTGAAGCTCTGGCACAGGAAACGAAGGAGGGAGAGGGTGGAAAGCTTCTGATCGACCTTGCAGGGGCGACCTACTTGAACTCGACCGCGTTGGGCGTCCTTATCGCGGCCCACACGAGCATCTCGAAGCGGGGTGGCGCGATCGCCCTCTGTAACGTGTCAAAGAACATTGAAAACATCTTCGTGATAACGAAGCTCACGCTCGTCTTCACGATCTATGCCACACGTGAAGAGGCTCTCGCCGGAATGACGACCTGACGAGCGACTCCCCGGACGTTCAACCGATTATCGATTCATCCTCCCAACCATGGGGTACACGGGTGGCGCTCCGATCGGGACTGCTGTCCCAGACGGTGCCAATAGAGCAAAGAAAGACACTATACATACTCTCCTCCGACATCATCTAACGCAATCTCCATGAAGAGCAAATTCTTCGTTATCCTCGTTGTCATCGTCTGCCTGGTCATTGGATGGTCAATATGGGCCTTCATGTTTGGGGATCCGAGCCACTTCCTTGATGGAGTCGCTCGTGAGAAGCCGAAGCCAGGTGACCTCCTTGGAACCGTCTATACTGGTGGACCGCTGGTTAGTATTCTCATCGGTCTGACACTCATGGTGGTGACGTTCATCATCGAGCGTCTGATTTCGCTGACACGTGCACAGGGACGCGGCAATCTCCCGCGATTCATCAAGCGTGTGCAGGAGCAGCTGGTGGGTGGGAACATCGAGGCGGCAGTTGACGAGTGCAACAAGCAGCGTGGTTCGGCCGCCAGCATTCTCCGATCCGGCCTCGAGCGATATCAGCAAGTGAAGGGTGACCCTGCATTCGATGCCGAGAAGAAGCTCTCGGAAGTGAAGCGGGCCGTCGACGAGGCGACGGGATTGGAGACTCCCCTTCTGGAGAAGAACCTCGTTGCTCTTTCGACCATCGCGTCGATCTCGACGATGATCGGTCTGTTGGGAACGACGATTGGCATGATCCGCGCCTTCCAGGCTCTCGCGACGTCTGGACAGGCAGCATCAGCGGTGCAGCTCTCGATCGGTATCTCCGAGGCCCTCATCAACACGGCCGGTGGGCTTACGGCAGCCATCCTTGCCATCGTCTCGTACAACTACTTCACGAACCGTGTCGACGGATTCGTCTATATGATCGAAGAGGCCACCCTCTCGATGATGGAAATCCTCACCGTTAAGACGAAGTAATTACAGCAGCAAGCCCAACTCATGGCGCATAAACAAAAACGGGTCGGGTTCAAACTCGACATGACGCCGCTGGTCGACGTCGCGTTCCTTCTTCTGACCTTCTTCATGTTCACGGCGAAATTCAAGTCGGATGCCGAGAACGAATCGAAGTTTGAGATCAAGCGACCGACAGCATCTGCGGATACAATGAAACTTCCCGAGGTAGGGACTGCTCTGATCAAACTCGCGATCGATGAGGAGAAGGGGGACACGGTCCTCTTCTACTCCGTAACGAACGAGAAGGATCGTGGGGGGGTCTATACCGAGGCCGGGTTCAAGAATGCCGAGAACGTGGCGCAGGTTCAGGTCAATGACACAACCGCGCTTGGCAACCTGATCCTTGCGACCCGACGGGCTTCGTCGAAGATCAAGTTTGCGATAGACGCGGATCGGCGCATCAGCTTCGGCCGGGTCGAACAGGTCATAAATACCATGCGATCAAAGGGCGCTACGATCTTCAACTTCGTAACGGTAACGCAGACGGAATCGGGTGGATAGGGG
>CAYWXV010000072.1:8884-12130 GCA_964462535.1 uncultured Alphaproteobacteria bacterium | reverse complement strand
TCATCCTTCATCCTTCATCCTTGCTCCTTCATCCTTCATCCTTGCTCCTTCATCCTTCATCCTTGCTCCATCACTCTTCCGCCTCCACCAGCATCGCCGTTCCCTGTCCGCCGCCGATGCAGGCGGAGGCGATGCCGTATCGGCCGCCTCGTTCTTTGAGTGCGCGGGTGACGGTGAGGGCAAGACGGACGCCGGTTGCTGCCAATGGGTGTCCCAGCGCTACGGCGCCACCATTGATGTTTACCCGTTCGTGATCGATGCCAAGAAGACGCTCGGAGGCAATGACCTGCGCCGCAAACGCTTCGTTGATTTCGAAGAGATCGATGTCGTCGATGCTCAGTCCGGTCAGATCGAGGAGGAGTTTGATGGAGGGAACAGGGCCGATGCCCATCAGCTTCGGATCCACACCACACGAGGCTGACGCAATGATGCGGGCCATCGGCTTCCTGTTCGTCCGTTTCGCGTGGTCGGCCGTGGTTACTATCGCGGCCGCTGCGCCATCGACAATGCCGGCGCTGTTTCCGGCAGTCTGGATTCCATTCTTGTTGAAGGCGGGCGGAAGGGAGGCAAGTCCCTCCAGTGTAGTCGGTCGGACATGTTCGTCCTGCATCACAACGGTCCCCTTCTTGCCGACACGAATCGATCGCGGCTCCAGTCCATCTGCTTCGAACGTGGTCGATGAGACGGGGGCGATTTCGTCGCAGAAGTATCCTCGGGTTGCCGACGTCGCCGCCCTCTTCTGCGATTCGAATGCGAAGGCATCCACGTCTTCGCGCGTGATGCCATACTCCGCCGCGATGTTCTCTGCCGTCCCGCCCATCGTTGTCCCCGCAGCGGTGTCGTCCAACGCTTCCCAAAGCATGTCTCTGAAGACCACATCCCCCAGATGATATCCCATGCGATTGCCGAAGCTGGCCGTCGGTGCGCGCGACATGCTCTCCGCTCCGCAACAGAGAACCGTTTCGGCTTTACCGAGCGAGATCTGTTCTGCTGCGGTGATGAGCGTTTCGATACCCGATGCGCAGATACGCTGCACCTGCAACGCCGGCACGCTCTGCGGCAGACCGGCATAGAGAGCGATATGACGGGCGACGAAGTAGGCGTCGTAGCTGGCCTGGCCGATGTTGGCCACGACTGCCTGATCGACCTCCGTGGGTGCGACCTGACAACGATCGAGCGCAGCGCGCGACGCGACGATACCGAGATCGGTGGGTGAGAGTCGCGCAAGCGATCCCGCGAGCGCGCCGAACGGCGTCCTCGCCCCTCCCATCAACACGACGTCGTCGAACGTCATGCCGATACCGCGATCAGGATGATGATAGCCCTTCATGAATCCGAGTGGATGCTGTGACTTGATTCGTGGCGGCGTCGCCGACAAGAGCCCGCTTCTGTGCAAAGAGGGCGGCGCCGTAGGCCACGCAGAACTGTGGATCAGGAACGATCTCGACACTCCGTCCGAACCTCTCCTCCAGCAGTGTCCGGAGATAGGGGTGATACGCGACGACTCCCCCCGCAAGGACGATCGGCAGATCAGGATCGATCCTGAGCTTCTGCACACGATTCGCCAACGAGAGATAGATCCCACGTGCAACGTCCTCGATCGGCGTCTGATCGAACGCCCATTTCATCACCTCCGTCTTCGCGAAGACGGTGCAGAAGCTGTTCAGCTCACGCTGCGTCGACGAGAGGACCGCCAGCTTGCTCATGTCCTCGATCGGGATCTCCACCTTCTCCGCCATCTCGACCAGGAACGCACCAGTCCCCGACGCGCACTTCGAACTCATGTAGAAATCAGAGACGCGTCCCTCCCGGTCGATCTGGATGACCTTGATATCCTCGGCGCCAATGTCTATCACGTTGCAGGGAGAGTTCAGCAGGTGGTAGGCGCCACGGGCGGCGCAGTGGATTTCGGTGACGGTGAGATCGGCATCGGGGAAGTGATCTCTTCCATAGCCTGCAGCGCAGGTCGATGCTATCGGGAAATGCTCCTGCGCATGATTGATGGCGTCGTACAGCGGCTTCCTGTCACGGTTCATCGTCCTCACTACTTCGGTAAAGAGGATGTCCCCCAGTCCGTTGATCACGACGAGCTTGGTGAAGGCCGACCCCAGGTCGATCCCCATGTAGTAGCCACCATGATCATCACCCTCACCTGCAGGTAGAGTGAAGGGGATGAACTCGCGCTTCGGTGTCGGCATTCCTCCGACTCCCGGTCGGTGCCGCTGTGTTATCGCCTTCACCATGTTGGTAAAGGCCAGATGCATCGGCGTCCGGATGTAATGCTTCTTCCCGTACTCCACGAACTTCCCGTTCAGATAGTCGATCTCCGTCGGTCGCTTGTGAAGCACATCGACTGCAAGGGAGGGGAAGTGATTGCCGGAACGACGGAGATAGCGCATGCAGTGGCGAATGAAGTTCGCCTCCAGATGGATGTTCTCCGCCTTTGCCACCGCTATCGACTCCATGATCACCTGTTCGATGATGTCGACCATGTCGGGGAGTCCCATCACCTCCTTCATCGTCATCTGCGCAACACCACAGAGTGCGCTGATGGAGGAGTTGAGGACCGTCTTCTCCCAGACACGCCGGAGGATCTCGAACGAGTCGACCGCCACGGTCTCGAGTCCTGCCGAGGTGAGGAGCGTGGCGAAGTACTCGGCGACATCGGGGCGTGAATCGTCGACCGAAGCGATGTAGTTGGGAGGATTGAAGAAGCTGACGGCGATGACGCTTGGCGCACGATGGAGTCCCGCGAAGTTGATCACCATCCTGAACGTGTTCGTGTCCTTGAACTGATCGGTCAGGACCAGTTCGGTATCGATTCCGTTCTGTGCGCTGACATAGGCAATCCCCTCCTTCGGGAAATCCTCCATCTCTCTCAACAGCGATTCAAGGTGATAGGCCTTGACGGAGAAGACGATGATGTCCGGTTTCAGCGGGAGAATTTCCTGGACGCTGGTGCAGATCTGGTCGAATGTCTCGTGCTTCTGCATGGCGCCGACCAGCTGTATCCCGTTCTTCCGGATCATGTGCATCCGCGCCTTCTGCGCATCGCAGAGGATCACATCAGCGCCAGCCTCCTTCAGATGAACGGCAAGGATCTGCCCCACCGGCCCCATGCCGATGACGGCGATCTTCTTTCGGGAGTCGTCTGAATGTTCCATCGCTATAGTGCAGACTGTTGTATTGCTTCCAGATCACGAGGCTGTTCAAATCGCGCGAGGTCAAGGCGCGCGACGAGAAGCG
>CAYWXV010000072.1:6492-8784 GCA_964462535.1 uncultured Alphaproteobacteria bacterium | reverse complement strand
GGATTCAACCGCCTCACAGAGAGAACTCCATGAGTTGCTCAATAAACGCCTCAATCTTCGTCGTCGTCTGTCCCTCCGAGAAGAACCGGAGGTCGCACAGATCACCCTCGATCACGAGCGTAGGGATGCCGGTGCGATGACGGAGCCTCTGCGGCATGCCGAAGCGGGCGTTGCTGTTGTTGAAGCAGGTGCGTGAGTCATGGAAGATCACGCCGTTGATATCGAACTCCCCGATCAACGTCTCCAGCATCGCCTCCTTCGCCCGCTCGCTTCGATTGATGAAGATCCGTGTGTAGGCAAGCGCCGTTGTTTCAAAGGGATGCCGGTCATCCATCTGATCGAAGACCCAGCTGTTGCAGTAGGTCGATGCCACCACCGATGCTCCCTTTCTCTGGAAGAGATCGGAGAGGTATCGGAGCTTCCCCCAGATCGGCATGCCGTCCCAGTAGATGCGGCTTGTCTCGTTTTCCACGGCGGCGGTACCGGCGATCACTCTGTCACGCACTTCATCGCGGAGGGCCGTGTAATACTCGACCGCCTCCTCCGTTCCCCGCATCACCACGATCGGTCCCATGTGGATGCATCCATCGAAGAAGGTCAGTGGGGATGGCTTCGCGCGCGCGGAGTCGAGCACTTCCTTCCAGAGTCCGGCAGCCACGCTGCTCAGCCGGACCCGTTCTCCAAATGCATCGACGTCGAACGAGCGCCCGCTCACTTCCTCGCAGAGTGGGATCAACGCCTTGAACTGCGCGACGACGTTGTCGATGTCGGCGTTCGTTACTTCATCCAGATAGCGTGGGGGCGTGATGCCGGCGATTGGGACCTTCAGGCGTCGAGCATAGAACTGGAACCACTCCTGCACCTCGCGACACTGATTGGTGTTGTAGATCAGGAGATCGGGAGGGGGGACGTTATGGAGCCCGTAGTGCTTTTGCAGCGGCGTCCGATTCTCCAGGAACGAACCGATGTCTGAGGTGAGGTAGGAGCAGATGTCGGAGGCATATCCCTGCTTGGCGGCCGTCGCGACCATGTCTCCCGCCGTTCGCGTCGCTCCAAGAAGTGCGCCATGATTCTCGGGGAAGTAGACATCGAAGCCGAACGACAGAAGCAACTCCGCCGGACCGACGCTGGTGCACCACGCAACCTTCCGTCCGCGGTCACGACTGGCGCCCAGCCGTGCGAAGTAGTTCCCCATCGTCTCTTTCAGCAGAGCAGTCGTGTGTAAGTCGTGGGTTTCCATGATAGGGAGCGTCAGTTGTCCGTTGTCATTGGTCGTTCTTCGGCCAGGGGAATCACGTAGACATCTTCACTTGTCGGTCCTTCGATGGCGTAGAGATCCTCGATCGTCCCCCGATACATGCTGGTCACGTTGTTCGCTACAACCTTCATCGATGGCGTGAGCGTCCCTTGATCGATCGAGAGATCGGCATCGAGCAGGACGGCGTACTTCACTCGCGCATACTTCTGCACGATCGATTCATTCGCCTGCCCAAGACATCCCTGCAGACACATCGAGAGATCATTCAACGATCGGGGGCAGGTGCAGCCGGCGATCTCTGGCGTTCCCGAAAGGAGATCTCTGTTTGGGAAGAGAAGAGCGACCGGAAACGATCGGCCACTCCCTTCGACCAGTGCGAACGTGAGGTAGTGGCACGCCCCCTGAATGATCTGCTCGACTTCCGCGGAGACCACCTTCTCTCCGTTGGAGAGTTTGAAGATTCTGTCACGTCGCCCGATCAATCGAAGTCCTTCCGGCTCAAGGGCGCCGATATCTCCGGTCCGGAACCAACCATCCTCCGTGAACGCCTCCGCGTTCGCTTCTTCGTTGTCGTAGTACCCGGACATCACGTTCGGTCCGGAGACCTGTATCTCACCGTCGTCGGCGATGCGGATGGAGACACCGGCGATCGGAAGACCGACAACACCGGGACGACGCTTCGTTTCGATACCGGCAATCGTGCAGCAGGGGGACGTCTCAGTCAATCCCCAACCCTCGATGATCCGCACACCTCTTCGATCGAACTCCTGCGCGATCAGATCAGGGAGAGGTGCGGCGGCGGTGAAGACAAAGGAGAGTTCGGGATGGATCAGGGCGCGACGGGCGTCGGCGTCGGTGCGTGTCAAATCCATCAACGCCTGATAGACTTTTGGGACGGAGAAGAAGGAGGTGGGACGAATGCGCTTCCAGCTCGAGATTATCGAAGCGGGATCCTTTCCGTACGAGGGCTCAAGGGTGATGGTCGCTCCGCGGGCAAGGCCGTTGAAGAGTTCGAAGATCCCACCGAAGCTGTG
>CAYWXV010000072.1:0-6392 GCA_964462535.1 uncultured Alphaproteobacteria bacterium | reverse complement strand
GTATGTGAACCGGCGTTCATCGCTCGGCCATCGCCTCCTCTTTCCGTTTCAGAACAATGTGACGATAGCCACCCCAGAGGGCCGCGCCGATCGCACCGGCGTAGACCGCGTCAGGGCTGGTCACGACTGTGTATGCGTTCTTCCCGTTCTTCTGAAGCAACTCGACGATCGCCTGCACCATCCCCTTGTTCAACGCAAGTCCGCCGGTCAATGCGATGGGGGATTCCGCCTTGAGTGATGTGAGAAGACGAACAATGCGCGAGGCGACGGAGAGATGGATTCCCTTGATGATGTCGGGTGTGGCGATACCGCGCGAGACCATGTTGATCACGTCGGTCTCCGCAAGGACGGCGCAGATGCCGGATGGCTGTTCCGGATTGGTCGCCTGAAGCGAGACATCGCCGATCTCTTCGATCGACAATCCCAGATAGCGGGAGATGTTCTCGATGAACTGACCAGAGCCCGAGGCGCACTGACCGGTCATCTTGTAGTCGACGACACGGCCGGTAGGATCGATCCTGATTGCACGGGAGTAGAGGGCACCCATATCGACAACAGTTCGCGCATCAGGACAGAAGGTGAGGGCACCCCGCGCATGGGTCGTCATGCCGTAGAAGTGCCCGCGCTTCTTCGTCACCATCTCTCCTTCGCCGGTCGATGCGATGTAGGCGATGTCGTCGTATCCCAGACTCCTCTCCTGAAGAAGGCTGTTCATCAGATCGTCTGCGACCTGCATCGGATTCCGCTTCCGGATCTTCTCCATCACGCGTCGAATCACACGCGGATGTTCTCCATACTCGACGAGAACTCCCTTGACGACGCTCCCGCCGACATCGATACCGAGCGTGTAGATGGCATCGTTCCCGTTCATCCCTCTTCCTCCATTTCGACGCTTCGACGTTGACGGCGTGGCAGATCGACCGCCATGTTGCGATGCGCGAACATCGCCGCCCCCAGAGCGCCCATGAATATTGAATCGTGGTGGATGTTGATCGTGATGTCGGTCCCGTAGTTCTCCCGCACGAACTCTCCCACATACTTCAACACAGCCGGATTACGCGCGACGCCACCGGTAAAGGTGAACTCGTTACGCACGCCTCCCGATCGTGAGATGAGTGACATGGCGCGTGTGACGATCGCCTTATGAAGTCCACCAAGGATGTCGGCGCGCGGGACGCCAAGGTTCTGCAGCTCGCGCAGCTCGGCGCCGGCAAAGACGGTGCAGGTCGAGCAGATCGTCGCTTCATGATCTGTCTGCGTCGCGATAGCCCCAAGCTCGTTCAGCGTGATACCAAGCTCGTCAGCGATATATCCCAGGTAGCGACCACAACCGGCCGCACATCGATCGTTCATCTGGAACGAGGTGACAAGCCCATGCTCATCGACCTGAATTGCCTTCGTGTCCTGCCCACCGATATCGAGCACGGTCCGTGTCATCGGGAAGCAGGCGTGCGCACCGAATGCATGACAGAGAATCTCGGAACGGATACACTCCTTCGGGAAGGGGAGCAGTGCACGACCGTAGCCTGTCCCAACCATGTTGTCGATCTCGATTTCCTGCCCCGCGACACGATCGATGTGTCGTCGTATCGTGTCGGAGACCTCGGCGAGGTTTCCCGTCAGCAGACCTAGCTCCGCATCGAACGTCGCCCCCTCCGGCGCCTTCCGATCCGCCAGCCCTTCGTAGCGCTCCTTCAGCATCTCCATCGCCTCGTGAACCAGCGTGGCGAAGTCGAGCGGGATGATCTGATTCTCGACCGGCGTGATGCTCTTGTCGAAGAGGGTCATCATCGGTTCGAAGAGAGAAGCGTCGAGACCTGCGACGCGGGCGTTGTACTCTTCGAAGAAGACGTCGCGGAAGAACTGATTGGAGGAGGCCAGGTCTTCGTTCAGATACTTCTCACGAATGTGTGGGAGCATGCCGTCGAAGATCCGACCGAGGGCGGAGAGGAGAGGAGGTTGTCGATCGATGGCGAAGTGGGACGTCGCCGTTTCGATCATCTGCCGATAGAGTCGATCGGACCGGGCGCGGAACTCCAGATATGCGAACGCATCCTCCAGCTCATCGATGTAGCGCGCGAACTCCGGATAGGTCTCGATCTCTCCACCCATCGAACGCTTCAAGAGAGAGAAGCGCGCGTTGTAGACCGCCTCCATCCTGGCGATCTCGGCCGCGACTTCGTAGTTGGCTCGTGTGTTCGTGATGCCGCGCCCGACGATCTCATCATCCTGATTGACAATGATTGCCTTTGAGGTCGTGGAGCCGAGATCGATACCGAGGTAGTATTTGTTCATGGCGTCCGGACGTTATCAGGCAAGGATGCGGCGTTGATCCATCACCTGGAAGAAGGAGTCAAGGCGGTTCTTGATGTTGGCGTAGGAGAAGTAGCGGGGATCGACAAGGTCCGACTCGATGAAGGCGACGGGAAGGGAGAGGCGATTCTCCAGCTCGCGCATCATGACCAGTTGCCCGGCGGAGAAGGAGTTGCAGCTCTTGATCGAGTTGATCAGGAATCCGTCAGCCTCGTACTCGGTGATGTACTTCTCCATCAGATCGATCCGCTTTGGAAGACTGATGTTGGTATAGCAGCCCATGCAGTACCGGGCCAGACTTTCCAGCGGTTGATCGGGATCGTGTCGGAAGCCGGTATCGAACAGACCGCCGACCTTGGTGTATGAGGAAGCGACGACGACGGCCCCCATGTCGTAGAAGAGTTTCCAGAACTCGCGGAAGTGCGTCCAGTTCGGCGGCCCCTCCACCACAAGTCGGAACCGCTCTTCGTCAAGCTCACCTTCGGGTGTGATTGGCGGCTTCCCCTGACGGGCACGTTCGGCCACTTCGTAGTAGAGCTGCCGGTAGTACTCGACAGCACTCTCCGTCCCGCGGAATCCTGCGTTCGTCGGACCGATGTAGTAGACACCGGCGAAGTAGGCGTCGATCGGCGACGGTCGCTGCTTCGTGCTGTCGAAGATCTTCACCATCCAATCCTCCGCCTGCCGCGCGAACTCCAGATGACGCGACAGCTTCTCCGGATCGAACTTCCTCCCCGATACCATCTCCATCTTCGGAATCACCTCGGTCCGAAGCTGCTCAACCATGTAGTTCACCATGTCGTCGGTGATCTCACCATCGGCGGCATACGGCGTGTGGAGCATTGCCGTCGGCACACCGGGGTAGAGCTTCTGCAGGTTCTCGAACCACTTCATGAAGGTGAAGCAGCCGGTGTAGCTCAGGAGGAGGAGGTCAGGGGGTGGGAGCTTCTCGCCGGTCGGACCGATGTTCCCGTTCAGGAACATTCCGATGTCGCACTTGACGTAGGTGCAGACATCCTCGGAGTGACCGTAGTCCTCGGCGTCACGGATCATCGCCCCCGACTTCTTGCGCATTCCCCACTGCAGGGCGTTGATCTCGGGATAGACCGGGAGCATGCCGAAGGCATGAATGAGTTCGGAGAGATTCCCCGGAACGAAGGTGTAGACGACCTTCCGTCCTGTCTGGCCGGCGGTCGTCAGATCATGGAAGAGATCGGCGAGCATCTGCTTCTGAAGAAGCATGCTCTTCTCCTTCACGACCTCGGCCGCTGGTGCGGCTCCTCTGGGTGTCATGGTCGCCATTGCTAGCCCTCAACCGTTTCCCACAGTTTGATGGAGTCGGAGAATGCGCCGACCTGTTCCTTGATGACCTTGAACTGGCCGGTGTTTTCGTGATACTGGAAGCCGATAGTCCGGATGTCCGCCTGCTCCAGCGCGCGTTGCAGTTCGGGGCGATCGAGCAGCGCCGGATCGCAGAAACCGGGGGCGGCGAAGATGACGCCGTCGGCTCCGCGGCGCCGGACCAGATCGATCAGCCGATCTCCCTTCGGATTGTCGGCATCGTAGACAGCAGAGGAGAACGTGCTGTGATAGAGGTAGGCATCGACAAGGGCGCCAAGGGGATCGTCCGTGTCGTCCGGGATCGGTTGTTCGATCCAACGCGAACCCTGGAAGAAGTCGTCGTCGATGATGTAGCAGCCGGCCATCTCGATGGTCTTGATCAGACCGATAGGTGGCTGTTCGCAGAAGGCGCCGCTGATCACTACCCGGATGTTGTCCATCGGCTGCCCCCGCTCTTCCTGAAGGATCTGGTAGAGATCACCGAGGATCGCGTTGTGCTCTTCGACCGGCATCACCAACCCTGCCCGCATGACGTGGTACCAGTCGACGGCCGACAGACGCCATGGGAATTCCTGACGGAGGGCGATGATCCGTTCGATCAGATCACGGTTCAGGTTGTAGAGGGAGATGGCGGTGTTGAGCGATTCGACGGACCAGGTTACGCCCCTGGCTTGATGGAGTCCATCGATGATCGATCCCAGCTCTCGTCTGTAGAACGCCCCGCCGACAGCAGGATCGAAGTTCTGCGGGAAGTCGATGTACTTGATGAAGCGACCGGGGCGGATGAGCTGGAAGATGCCGGAGAGGTTGCGGACGACATCACAGATGGAAGGGAAGAGGAAGGCGTCGAAGGCATCGAGGTATCCCCCCATCGCCAACTCGACGATCCCACGCGGCAGATGGCAGATGTAGGACTGATAGCAGGCGTCCCCCCGAATGATCTGCATCCGATCTCCCGTCCCCATAACGCCGACCGCCAGCCCACCCATCGCATGAAAGAGCTCGCGGGGTACATAGATCGGGAGATAGGCTGCCAGGAATCTCCCTTCTGCCGCCTCCTTCCACTCCGCCGCGTGCGAGAAATGCATGTCGAACGCCAGCCCCTCGCACTTCTCGATGATCGATTCTATGCTCCGTTCCATCGGCGTGCAGCTTCGTTGGTACCATATTGGAGAATTAGACCCAATTCTCTAATTTCCTTCACCGGCAAACGTAGCTACAGTTCCAAACTTTTGCAAGAGCGTCGCATGGAGGGAGTTCCGCCCCTGTCCACCGCCCCCCCCTGGTCGTCGTCGACCACGGCGGTGATCATTCTTGCAGCCGGCGCCTCCAACCGGATGGGGAGACCAAAGCCCCTACTCCCGTTCTCGGATTCCGAGACATTTCTGGAGCATCTCCTCGGTCTCTATGCCGCGATAGAGTCGTATCCGATCATCGTCCTTGCTCCAGGGTGTCAGGAGGTTCTTGACCGGTTGTCCGCCTCCGGTCGCTCGTTCACGATCGCGTTTAACGACCAACCCGAGAGGGGCCGATACTCATCGGTCATCTGTGGCCTGTCGTACGCCCCACCCGATCGCTACGTCTTCGTGCAGGATGTCGACCGCCCGTTCGTCGGCCAGGCGACACTTCACTCCCTCTACGCCCATCGTCATTCGTGCGGGGTCACCTCACCTCACATCGGCGGCCACCCTCCACTCCTCTCTCCCCATGTAGTGCGCGAGCTTCTGCGGAATCCGACAGCAGCGACCTTGCGCGACGCCCTGGCTCCATTCGATCGAACACTCGTCCCCTCCATCGAACCGGGGGGCGAGTTGAACATCAACACTCCGGAAGATTACCAGACCCATGTCAGGCGGAAGCCTTGATACCGGCAGCGAACTGATGCGCGCCCTCTCTGCGCTCGAGACAGGAGATGCAAACGGGGCGCTCTGCATTGTCGTGAAGACCACGGGTTCGGCCCCCGCCAGGGTCGGCGCAATGATGATCGTCTTTGACGACGGTAGCACTGTCGGGACGGTGGGTGGTGGAGGGTTGGAAGAGGGAGTGCGCACCGACGCGTTACGGGCGATGAAAGAGGGGGAGCCATCCTACGTCGAGCATCATCTGGTCCGCGATCATGCCATGTGCTGTGGCGGATCGGTCGACGTCTTCATCAGACCTCTTCCCGGCCCTGAGCGACTCTACATCTTCGGCGCCGGTCATATCGGGCGTGAGGTTGCGCGCGTCTGCGATGGGATGTCATACGATGTCACCGTCATCGACGACCGACCAGGGATCTTCGATGACTGGGTTCGTGGAAGAGCACGGACCGTGAACCGGCATCCACGTCAGGTGATGCCCGAACTCGTCTGGAACGATCGCGTCCATGTCGTGATCGTCACCAATAGCCATCCGTTGGATCGCGAGATCCTCGCCTTCACGCTGAAGCAACCCCACGTCTATTGCGGCATGATCGGCAGCCGTCGAAAGGTCGCCGTCACGCGCAGCCTCTTCATCGATCAACACTGGGCCACACCCGACGAACTCGATCGCGTCGACATGCCGATCGGACTCGACATCGGAGCGGTGACGCCTCAGGAGATCGCCATCAGCGTGGCAGGGAGGCTGGTTGAAGTACGAAGAGGTGGAGGGTCGAACGTTGGCAGTTGGCCGTTGGCTGTTGGCGGTCAGCCTGTCGACGCTGAATGCTGTGCTCTCACCCCCCGACCCCGGCTCTCACCCCCCGGCCCCGGCTCTCA
>CAYWXV010000071.1:10622-12518 GCA_964462535.1 uncultured Alphaproteobacteria bacterium | reverse complement strand
GGGGGGGGGTGGGGGGGGGTGAGAGCCAGGGCACGGACGCGAGAGCCTCGGGAGAAACAAACTGACCTTCATCTCTCATATCTCGTATTTCATCCTTGGAACCCCACCCTACACCACCTCAATCACCATCTCCACCGGAAAGTGATCGCTGAATCCCTTGCTGGTCTTCTTGTCGAATGCCTTTGGGCGCTTCTTGGCTCCGGGGGCCATCTCAGGGGCGCGGAAGATCTGGACCGAGTCTGGCTTCGCTTTGAGACCTGAGGTGCCGAAGTAAAGTCCACGCGAGATGATGAACTGATCGAACAGATTCATCGTGTTGGCCGATACGTCGCTAAAGAAGATGGTGCCGGTGTCGGGTTCGGCCAGCAATGGCCACGAGAGATTGAAGAGTGCCGCCTTCTTCCCCAGGTAGGTCTTCGCGTCTGGCGTCTTTCGCCCCTGTCCGGGCTTCATTACCTCTTCCACCTTGTCCAGATCCTTCGCCGCGAGAAGGTAGTCGGTGATGCTGCGGCTGAACGGATCGTCGTTGAAGTCCCCCATCAGAAGCACGTTCCGGTTCCAACGATCGTTCAACAGAGCAAGACCGGCCTCCGTATCGGGGATGCTGGCGAGCGTGGCGCGATCAAATGTCAACACCTGATCCACCAGCTGTCCACACCGCTCCGCCACGGCAATTCGTGATGGCTCGGAGCCAAACTGCCCCTGTCGTCGCGATGGCCAGTGATTGACGAAGACGTTCAGCTCCTCCCCCGTCCCCTTGAGCGTGAGGCGCACCTGGAAAATATCTCGTGTCGGAAACCGGAAATGGACCAGGTGGCCCTCGATATCCTTGGCCGGGGGTTTTGCAAAAACGTTTGCCGAATAAATGAGCGAACAGTCAATGCCGCGTATATCCGGGGACTCGACGTGCGCAACGCGATAATCAGGGCGACCGATTTCCGTGAGAAGATCGTCCACGACGTTCTTGTTCTCGACCTCGCATAAGCCAAGAAGATCAGGACCGGCGCCGCCATGCATCTTCTTGATGATGGAGGCCAGGTTTGTCACTTTGGCTTGATAGACTGGTTGCGTCCAGCCCTGTGCGGGAGTGAATTCCAGGTCGGCCGCTATTGGAGATGCGGTCGTGTCGAACAGATTCTGGACGTTCCAGAACGCCACCTTGATTTCAGACATAATTCCCCCTGTCTATTCGGTTGTGGGAGCCGTCTGGTTGGGTTTCGTGGTTGGTATCTCACAGCTCTCACGGTTGGAAACACATATCGGTCGTATCTATCCAAAGAAGACCACCCACACCACAAAATCGGACGAGAACTCTTCGAACCTGTGAACGCGGCCAGCAGGGACATAGATAAAGGCACCGGTCTCCACGGGATATCGCTCCTCGCCATCAAAGAACAGACCACTCCCTCTCGTCACGAAGTAGAATTCGTCTTTGGTGTGGGGTGTCTGCGTGTCCTTGCCGGATGGTGCGTAGAGCTCCACTTCGATAGAGCCCTGAGAGAACACGGGAATGGCCAGATTGCCGGGAGGGGGAGGCCCCATTGCAAGGGCCTCCGCAAGGCTGACGTGCATTGGATGCGATTCTCCGTTCATGTCGATTGACCTACTCGATTGGCGTTTCCTGGTAGCTGGCCGACATCCATCGCCCGGCCTGACGGAGGTAGAGTGATGTTACGTAGACCTTCGGCGGAAGGGGCATGTCACCACACGACCCCTTTTGCGTTGCGGTGTAGCACAACAATGCGATGTCGGGCGTGAGTAGACGCACTACGACGTCTTGAAATTCAAAGTCGGTGAGGTCACACCCACCTGCGGCAACGGCGTCAGCAACAGCGTCACGTCCGGTCACCGGTGCCATTCCAATGACGACTTGCATGTAGTCGGCGGTCACGTTCT
>CAYWXV010000071.1:6513-10522 GCA_964462535.1 uncultured Alphaproteobacteria bacterium | reverse complement strand
TTGATTGAAGCACAAAGCCACGAAAGCACAAAGGCACGAAGGCAGAGTGCAGTCCGGCTCATGTATGAGCGTCCGTCTTTCCAATTCCCCGTTACTTCCCTGCCCCACTCTCAATGCGGCGAAAGAGGGGAGGCCGGTCATGCCTTCATATCTCATCTCTCATATTTCATCTTTCAACTCTCATACTGGCATTCTCTCTCGCGTCTCCATCAGGGACTCTATTGCATCTGCCAGATGTTCGGAGGTGATGTGATGGTCGCCCCGTTCAATACGGATCTGGTACGCGCGCTGGAGGATGTCGGCAGGGCGGAATCCCTCAGGTGTCTCGAACTTGTAGCAGGCCAGCTCGATTTTCAGACCGTTCGGGTCGGTCAGATAGATCGAATTCATGAAACCACGGTCGCGCTCGATAAATGAAATACCTCGCTCGCGAAGCCGGTCCGGCACCTGCTCGTGCGTGGCTCGCGAGACGTTGAAGGCGATGTGCTCAACGCAACCGATCTCGCGCGGTGCAGGGCGGCCGGCGTCCACTCGTGCCTCATTCGTGAAGACGGTGAGGAGTCTCCCATCACCCGGGTCGAAGTAGAGATGATTCTCCTCCGGGTTTCCCAGGTTCGGTTGCTCAAAGATGAAAGGCATTCCCAGCATTTCCTGCCAGAAGTCGATCGCACTCTGTCGTGTGGACCCGACGATCGTGATATGGTGCAGGCCCTGTACCTGGATTTTCTTCATGTGCGCAGAATGGAGAAATCGTGATTGACGTGCTGATGGAATTCGTGGACGTCCGTTGCCTGGATTCGTCGTTCTTGAACCACGGGAAACGGAGAGGAGGCTGAGCTACACACGGGTGCGGTTCGAGGTTCCGTGCGTCGCCTGACCCGACACCTTGCTGGTCATCCTCATGACAGTATCGGTAGTCACGGCGAACGGGCAAAAGTACTGGAACTCGGGTTGATAGCCGGGGACCCTATTCTCCTCTCGTCTTAACAAGGTGGGCCAGAATAGCGATGCTCGCCAGTAGATAGATGACCGGCGGAATACGGAAGAAGACCGCTCCACGTGAGAAGAGGACAGGGATGACGGACACTGTGAATCCGACGATCGTCAGTGCCGCGAAGAACGCCAGGGGTCGCCAGGCGGTCCCGGTTCCGATGGCGCGGGATGCGGCAACATAGAGACCACCACCGATGAACTGCGCCTGCGCGATCCAGAGATCGAACATGAGGCGATTCGTCTCGGGACAACCCTTGGTGAGATAGAGATGCGTGATGCCGATCGAGTGCCCGAGCCCTCCAAGGAGCAGGACGACGCCGAGCACTCCGAGCGCGCGGGGCATGAGAGATGGTGAGAGCAATGTCACTGTGAGTCGACCGGCTGCAGGTTCATGCGATAACTGTACCCGTGGCGCTCGAAGCCGAGAGCCTCGTAGAACGCGTGCGCACGGCCTCGCTTGAGGTTCGATGAGAGGACTGCCTTGTAGCATCCCTTCAGTGTAGCGATGTCGATCGCGTGCTCCATCATGACCGTGCCGATACCGTGTCCCTGTCGCATTGGATCAACCGCGACGTCCTCGATGACGGCCGAAGGCGTGCCCATGTGTCCTAGGTTGTCCATGATCAGGAGGGCATACGTTCCAACTACAACGTCCTCGTCAACCGCGACATAGAGCGTGTAGTCGGGATAGCCAGCAATCCGTTCGAAAATCCGTTCCGCGTCGACGAGAGGGAGTGTCTCCCCATCGTCGATATCGGGTTGCGCGTAGAGGGCAAGGATCGCCGGCAGATCGTTCTTCGATGCCGCTCGACAGGTGATCGACATGGTCAGGCTCCTGTCTTCTTCCAGACGGAAATGTGATTTCGACTGAGGTTGGTAAATGGTTCTCCATTCCAATCACCCCACCTCTCCAACAACTCCATACCGGCAAGCTGTGCCATAAGGTCAAGCTCCGCCGGCCAGACGTATCGAAACGGGGTGGATGTATGCTCTATCTGGTCGCCGACGATACGTGCATGATGTGACGTCAATCTCTGCGTTGCGATGTCGTATTCATCAATACCCCAGTGTTTACCGGTAAGATCGTACGCGACCAGTCGTTCGCCGAGCGGGAGTTGTTGAAGGCGAGGAAGCATGACCTCGATGACGAAGCAGCCACCCGGCTGAAGGTGGGCTGCCGCGTTACGGAAGCAGGCCACCTGGGCAGCCTGCGTCGTGAGGTTCATGATGGTGTTGAAGACGAGATAGACCAGGGAGAACGATCCCTCGACAACCGTCACGGAAAAATCACCGATGGTCGTGTCGATAGCATCGCCACCCTCTTTCGCCCGGAGTCTGGCGACCATTGCTCGCGAGAGATCGATCCCGTGAACGGAGACACCTCGTTGCGAGAGTGGTAGCGCGATGCGGCCGGTGCCGACACCAAATTCAAGGGCCCGTCCGCCCCCCGCTATCCGGGCCAGAACATCGACCGCGGGGCCGACCATTTCGGGTGAGAACATTTCCCGTGAGCTGTCGTCGTACCGCGCCGCGATCGCTTCACCGAAGTAACCGTCGCTGTCAGAGGTCATGATGTAAGCTCTATGTGTTGATTTCAGGCGTCTCACGCTCGCATACCTATCGACGCCCTACACGCGCCCTTTCACAGCCCACGCGCGCGCGGGAAGCGAAATAGAGGCGTCGTCCGCGACTGGAAGGGTTTCGCGAAGGTGTTCGCGCAGACGCTCGCGATCAGTCTCCGCAAGCGACATGGCGTAGGTTGGAGCCGGGCCCTGTCCTCCAAGGAAGGGCTTCCAGTAGTCGTCGAAGTTGTTGAAGCTGGTTGTGATGTCGATCGAGCTGACCCGCACATCATTGAGCCCGGCAGCGGAGAAGAGATCGCGCAACGCATCGGGTGTGCAGATCGGGAAGCGGCGTCCTTCATCCAGTTCGACAGCCGTGGAATCTAGAGCGCACGCGGCGTCCCAGAAGTGCCGAAGAAACTTCATGCCGTCGGCATAATCCCATACACATGCTGCCACCACTCCGTGCGCGGACGCAACCTCCTTCATCTCATTCACGGCCACATGTGGATCGGGAAAGAAGTTCAGAGCGAACTGAGAGACAACAGCATCGAATCCATCCGGATGACCGGGGAGTTCACCCACACCTGCAACCAGAAACGATAGCCGTTCATCCACGTGATGTCTTCGCGAATGATCGACGAAGTCCGCGGAGGGATCGCATCCGACGACCGATGCGGGGTGGGCCTCAGCGAGAATTGCGTGGGCAAGCGCACCTGTTCCGCAACCGACATCCAGCCAGTGGGCATCTCTCTCGATCCCCAGCCACGACACGAACAGCGGTGCAACGCGTCGACTCCACCGCCCCATGAATTCCTCGTAGGTCGCACCGGCTCTCCATGTATCGGTCAGCTCAGGCATCGTTCGTCATAATTCCGAATGGTCAACGCTTCGATCCCGCTCAGCACCACGCCTCCGTGACTCTGTGTCTCCGCAGCGTTCCCGAAGCCACTGTGTATGGCGCCATAGTGCGGGAGCGTGCGTTCTACGCACGACGTTTGGCATGCTCTATGAAGCGAAATCCAAGCAAGTCGATGGGGGAGACAGCAGGCGATTGGGGCGCTAGAGAAAGTGCTAAACAGCTTCAGGCTTCAGCCGCTTCGGCGTGCAGCTTCAGGCCAAGCGCTGCAATGACTCGTAGAATCGTATCAAAACTTGGAGCGCGTTCGCCCGAAAGCGCTTTGTAAAGACTCTCGCGTGACAGACCCGAATCACGTGCGACCTGACTCATGCCCCTTGCCCGAGCGATGTCTCCAAGCGCTTTGGCAATGAAGGCGGCATCTCCGTCGGCATCTTCCAGACATGCCTCAAGGTAGGCTGCCATTTCTTCCGGAGTGCGCAGGTGCTCCGCGGCATCATAGCGACTCGTGACTGTTTTCTTTTTCATGGATGCGTCTACAGATTGCGTGCCAGTTGCTTCGCCTTCTCGATATCCCGTCGTTGCGAACTCTTGT
>CAYWXV010000071.1:0-6413 GCA_964462535.1 uncultured Alphaproteobacteria bacterium | reverse complement strand
AGATCGCAGCCGGTGACTTCCACACGACTACCGTCGGCACGGGTACCGGTGAACGTCCACTCGGAAACCCCACGGTCACCCTGCATGAAATGCCGAGCGCCGCCCCACTGCGAATCGGGGAACGTGGCCCACACATCTTCAAACGCACTCCTCACCGCCTCCGGACCCTCATGCCTCTCCCCACAGACTTCGGGACCAGCCGACGCCTCGAACACGCAATCGTCCGTCATCATGGACATGATCGCCTCGATATCATGGCGGTTCCATGCGTTGGCGTAGGCGTCGAGGAGAGCGATGGTAATCTCGTGGAGGGTGTGTGGCATGGTCGATGTCTCCGCGGGGTAGGTGGGAAGGTGATCGTGCGAGTCGACCTGATGGTTCTGGGCAGCCAATGCGTCAATCCGTTGGGCAATGGTGCGCTGCACCCGCACGTGTAGTCTCACAGGTTGTTGACGTGGGCGTTTCGGTCGGCGTCTCAGAAATCAATCTCGTAATACGCCCCCGGCGTAATGCTATCGATCGTGCTCTGGATCTAACTCAGACGCTGCTGCGACGGAAACGAGTTCGTGATCGAGCACACTCTGGATCTGCTCGCGCGTAACGCCGGGGAACCACCGCAAGAAATCATCAATCGATGCACCATCCCGCAGGTTCTCGAACAACGCGCGAACCGGAACACGGGTGCCCCGAAACACCCACGCGCCACTGACACGACTCTTGTCTCGTTCAACCGCCGGACATGTTTCCCAACCATTCATCTCAGACACCTCGAAACGTCAATGGTGCTTGCATAGCCTGGGACCCTCACTGGATTGATGCTCGCACAACGTACAACGTATCGGTCAGCACAATAGGCCATCACTCCGGGGAGTTCCGGGACCTCCCCCACCCAGCGACCATCCTCTTCACGCTCCGATTCGATAATCAGTCTCATTGGGCTCCCGTTAACGGGTCTTGAGCGTTGTGTTCATCACGTAACCCACGCGCCAGTCGGATGCACGGCATCCAGCGTGTGTCGCCGAGTCACTTCAATCGCGGTGAATTCCACTGGAAACTGTGCGGATGTCTCATTGGTCGCGTATGGCGACTGATTCTGCGACGCGGTAACACGCACGATCATGCGCTTCTCCAGTCGTTTGTCAGGGGCGGTATCGCTCAGCCGAACCACCGATGGCCTTGCAGCAGACCTTCTGACGCCACTATGATTGCCAACCTGGCCCAGAAAGGCGACATGAATGGAAAGCGTTTCAAATCCACCCCACAAACGTCAGCCCCGTGAGGATGACAGCCGAGTGAATGACAATCCACACCAGCGGGGGTGTGCGCGGATAGCCACGCACCAGTTTGTAGACGTCAATACCGATACCACCGATCAGCTCAAGCGCCATGACCATCCAGACGATACTTGAAGAAGCGGCGGCGTCGCGCGATGCCAACAGCAGAGTGATCCCCACGGCACCCATGTACAGACCGAACATCGTCCACGTGTCCAGCACGAACCGCGCGACCGGATTGCCAGCGGACGCATCTTCAAGAATCCCGGGAGGTCCCTCTGCCTTTATGGGAATGCGAGGGCCAATCGAGACGAAGGCCATGAAGAGATAGAGGACGCCTACCACGCGCATCCACCAGGTCAGTTCATCCATGGTACTCTCCAGTTGGTTCTGAATGCAGGTCCTTATCGTTTTTATGACGGAATGTCGAGCCGCGCGACGTCTGCGAGATGGAGGGCGACGCTCACAGACGCTTGTGGCACCACTGGGTGATCGGAGTCGTAATCATGACCCACCGACCATCGGCCACACCGATCGTTCCAGCCGCGCCCGTTGCTTACTCAATCACCATCAACAGATCACCGGTTTCGATCTGGGTCGCCGTGGGAACAAGGACTCGCTTGACCTCGCCCGCCTGCGGAGCCACAAGCGTGGTCTGCATCTTCATGGCTTCTATGACCAGGAGTTTCTCACCCTTCTCGACCGTATCACCCGGCTGCACGGCAAGGCTGACGATCATGCCAGGCATGCTGGCGGCTATGTGCGATGGGTTGGAGGGATCGGCCTTCTCGGCTCCGCGGCCGGCCGCATCGTGCGATCGATCGATCACCGATACCGACCGAGGTATTCCGTTCAATTCGAAGAAGACATGCCGTATCCCGTCTGCATGCGTCTCGCCCACACCCTGGAAGGTGATGATCAACGTCTTTCCCTTCTCGATCTCGACGGCTACCTCTTCGCCCACCTCCATGCCATAGAAGAACAGGGGTGTCGGTAGTACGCTTGTATCGGAGTAGAGCTGCCGATGCGTGACGAGGTCCTGGAATACCCTGGGGTAGAGGAGGGAGGAGAGGATTTCTCGGTGGAACGGTTCGCGCCCGAGCGTCTCGGTGAGTTTGCCTGCGACTCCCGCGAAGTCGGCCGGAGGCAACGTTGCGCCGGGACGTTCGCGCAACGGCTCCTCGCCACGGAGAACACGTTTCTGGATCGCGCTTGGGAATCCATCAGCCGGCAGGCCCATGCGACCTGCCAGCAGGTCAATGACCGACTGTGGAAATGCCAGATCCCTTTCCGTGCGGAGAATGTCCTCCTCCGTCAGATTGTTTGCGACCATGAAGAGGGCCATGTCCCCCACAGCTTTCGAGGTAGGCGTGACTTTGACGATGTCTCCCAGCATGCGATTGACCGCTGCGTAGGCACGACAGATGTCGGGCCATTGATCCGCCAGACCTAGCGCTCGTGCCTGCTCGAAGAGATTCGTGTACTGTCCACCCGGCATCTGATGGTCATATAGATCCGAGCCGGCAGGAAGGACAACAGCTTCAAACGGTGTGTAGAACTCACGTGCCACCCTCCAGTACTCGGCGATCTTCTCGAGCGGCTCGGAGGCAAGCTCAGTGTCGCGCTCGGTAAATCGTAACGCCTCGACCAGCGTGTTCAGATTCGGCTGCGATGTCCCTCCCGACATCGGGGCCATCGCGCAGTCGGCGATATCGAGACCCGCCTCGGCCCCCTTCACAATCGAGCCGATCTGCGTCCCGGCCGTATCGTGCGTGTGGAAATGAATCGGGATATCGATTTCCTGCTTCAAGGTTCGAATCAGCAGCTCCGCCGCGTACGGCTTGCAGAGTCCCGCCATATCCTTGATCGCAAGAATGTGAGCCCCCATCTCCTCGAGCTGTCGAGCCATTTCCACGTAGTACTTCAACGTGTACTTCGTCTGTCGTTGATCCAGAATATCGCCGGTGTAGCAGATGGCGGCTTCGCAGATAGCGTTCGTCTGGAGGACTGCATCCATTGCAACGCGCATGTTGTCGAGCGAGTTCAACGCGTCGAAAACACGGAAGACATCGATACCCTCGGCCGCAGCCTCGGCCACCAGACCTTGCACGACGTTGTCGGGATAGTTCGTGTACCCAACCGCATTGGACGCGCGGAGCAACATCTGGAACAGGACGTTCGGTATTGCCTCGCGAAGACTCTCCAGTCTCTGCCACGCGCTCTCCTTCAGAAACCTCATCGCCACGTCGAACGTTGCCCCACCCCACATTTCAATAGAAAAGAGATCGGGACAGAAGCGGGCGTATGCGGGAGCAATCTGCTGGAGGTCGTACGTGCGGAACCGTGTAGCGAACAACGACTGATGGGCGTCGCGGAATGATGTGTCGGTTATCAACAGCCGTTTCTGATCCTTCACCCAACGGGAGAAGTTCGCCGGTCCCATCTCCTGCAGCCGCTGTCGCATGCCGTCGGGGGGTGTGGCCTTCTCATCGATTGTCGGTGTCGGCGCGGGGATACGACGTGTCGCCTTTGGACGACCTTTGACCAGTTGATTCTCGTTGACGATAACATCGGCGATATAGGCCAGCATTTTCGTTGCACGATCCCGCCGCAACGGCAGATCAAACAATGAAGGAGTATCGTCAATGAATCGTGTGGTACAGTTTCCCTTCAGAAACTCGGGATTGGAAACGAGTCGACGGAGGAACGGGATATTCGATTTGACGCCACGAATCCGGAATTCACTGAGTGCACGTTCCATCCGAGCGGCCGCGTCGACAAAACGCTGACCGCGTGCGGTCAGTTTCACCAGGAGCGAGTCGTAGAAGGGACTTACGAGCGCGCCGGAGAACGCCGTCCCGTCATCAAGACGAATCCCCATTCCGCAGGCTGAGCGATAGTGCGTAATGTGGCCGTAGTCTGGCTGAAAACTGTTCGCCGCGTCTTCAGTCGTAATGCGGCACTGCAATGCAAAGCCGGTGGTCCGAATGGCATCCTGCGATGCCAGATTGATTTCGGGATCAGAGAGTGGCAATCCCTGTGCAATCAGAATCTGCGACTTGACGATGTCGATTCCCGTGACCTCTTCGGTTACGGTGTGCTCGACTTGAATACGGGGATTTACTTCGATGAAATAGAATTCGTTGGCATCTCGATCGACGAGAAACTCGACCGTACCGGCATTCTCGTAGCCCACGGTCTCCCCGATAGCCAACGCGGCATCGCACATCCGTTTGCGGAGTGTGTCGTCCAGATTTGGCGCCGGGGCGATTTCCACGACTTTCTGGTGCCGCCGCTGGAACGAGCAGTCCCGCTCCCACAGATGCACGAGGTTGCCATGCTTGTCCCCCAATAGCTGGACTTCTATGTGGCTGGCCCGGGAGACGAACTTCTCGATGAAGACATCCGGGCAACCAAATGCTGTGGCAGCCTCGCGCTGCGCCTGTTCGAATGCAGCTTGGAAATCCTCTGCGCGATGGACAACGCGCATTCCCCGCCCGCCGCCACCCATCGATGCTTTCAGAATGACCGGGAACCCGAGTTGGGCTGCGAACTGTTCGCCGTTCGAGGCATCAGTAATCGCTTCATCGGTCCCCTGCAGAATCGGCACGCCGGCCTGTTGGGCAATCTTGCGGGCCGCTGTTTTGTCACCCAGCTTCTCGAGCGTCGACACCGACGGACCGATGAACGTGATACCGGCATTTGCGCAGGCGCGTGCGAACGCCGCGTTCTCGGAGAGGAATCCATACCCGGGATGAATTGCGTCGATATCATGAGTGACCGCCAGAGCAACAATCGCGTCAATGTTCAGATAGGAACGGAGAGGCTCACCCGGTTCACCGACCTGATACGCTTCGTCGGCCTTGAACCGATGGAGAGCGAAGCGATCTTCGTGAGCGTAGATGGCAACCGTACGCATGCCCAATTCGTGGGCGCTTCGAAACACGCGAATTGCTATCTCGCTCCGATTTGCCGCCAGCAGTCGTTTGAATTCCTTCATGCGGAAATCCCTCTCAATCGTTCACTTGGTGTCGTTGTCGTTTCTGCTCCGCCACGCCTCAACTGCTCGCTCCGCCAGCTCTCTGACCTCCAGACGACGGACGTCCTCAAGAGAACTGAACGCCACATACCGGTGGATGTTCCCCGATCCCTGCAGAAGCGCAGCCGGATCCGAAAGGCTCGCTCCGTACGGTATGCCGAGCTTTACACCCTTCTTGCTCATGATGAGGGTGCAGACTGTTCCCTTGTACCCGGGGCCGTAGCTGTAGGAGACGAGCTTCGCGGCCAGATCCACTCCCTCGTTGACACCCACACACACCTCCATCACCAACGTCCTTGCGGCATCGGCAATCTGTCGTACCTGTTCCGGATAGGAGGAGAGGAGCGTGTTTATCTCGTTACGCGTTGACATGCCTCCGTCAAGCTCTGCGTGTGATGCCGGTGCCGGAGCGGTTGGGTTTTACCACGGAGGAAACGGAGGGGTTGTCAACTGATGCGTCTCACGATGACAACGCTCGAACCGACGTGCTCGCGGGAACTTACTTCCTGAGACTCTCTAATGCAGATCCGACCAGTTGCACGGTCGTTCCATCGTCTGCATGCCAGCGAAGGGTGAGGGGTTCGCGGCCCACTTGCCCGGCCACACCTGGAGGGATGAGGAGCGTGAATGGCTCGTTCGCGTGAAGATCCCGGTCGAGTTCAAGACCGATCAGGTTGGGTCTATCGGGATCGGTGTGCGGCTCGAACGCAAGGACCGAATCATGCGAATCGAGAACCACGATCGAGTCCGCGCTCCCGGCGATCGGATTGTTGAAGTCGAGATAGATGACATCCTTCCCAACGCACGTATTGTAGTCTATCCGAACGCGATCCGTGTACACCCCCTGGGTGTCGAACAACCATCGATGATCTGGATCCGCAAACTGAGGATAGTACGCCCAGAGTCCGGCAATGAATTCATCGGCGCCCCGGAACCAGAAGGTGTACTCAGTCGACTTTGTGAAGGGCTGAGACGAATCCGCGTCGTTCGCCCATATGATCGCATAACCGTCGGGAAGATCGGGGAAGGTGTACTCCGTGATCCCGTGAGAAGGGAGAATAGTGCAGAGCAGACGATCATCCTGAAAGACGCGAATCTCG
>CAYWXV010000070.1:0-12554 GCA_964462535.1 uncultured Alphaproteobacteria bacterium | reverse complement strand
TCTACGCGGAGAGTGGCTCTGGCAAGAGTTCGTTGTTCGCCTATTGGGCCGACCAGTACCGGCGCAAGCATCCCGGGGCTCACGTCATCGAACATTATGTCGGCATCGGCGCAACCGCCACCGATCACTACGCGGTGATCCGGCATATCTGCATGGAGATCAACGAGCGATTCGGGCGCGATGAAGAGATCCCATCGGACCCCGCGAAGCTTGGAACGGCTCTGGGACAATGGCTGGGCTATGCCGACCATGCCCTGCGAAGGGGGGAAGGGGGAGGGCGGAGGGCGGAATCAGAAATAGAGCAGGCAAACGCTTCTTCGTCCGATTCATCCTTCATCTCTCATCCTTCATCCTTCAACGCTACTCCCTCATCCCTGATCATCATCCTTGATGGACTCAACCAGCTACAAGGCGCAGCGCTCGGCTTGAAGTGGATACCGGACGTGATCCCTCCATCAATCCGCTTGATCGTCAGTTCAACAGTAGAAGGAACGTTGGTGGAGTTGCAGAAGCGAGGATGGGTACGCTTCGGCATGCAGGGTCTCAGTGAGGCCGAGCGTGAGACAATCGTCGTTCGCTATCTGGCGGAGTACCACAAGTCACTCAACCCGGAACAGATCAAGCGCGTTGCGAGCGACTACAAGTGTGGTCACCCACTGTTCCTCAAGACGGTGCTGGAGGAACTCCGCCTGGTGAGTCGTCACGAAGACCTCGACGCAATGATCGAGAGCTATCTGGAGGCGACCGGGACGGAGGATCTGTTCCAGCGCGTCCTGGAGCGATTGGAGGAAGACTACAACATGCGCGCGGTGCGCGCCGTGATGAGCCTTTTGAGCGCGAGTCGGAGTGGGCTTGACGAGCGAGAGCTATCGGAGATCAGCGGCCTTGCCCGCCTGAAGATTGCCACGATGATCGCCGGGCTCGAGTATCACCTGGTTCGCAAGGAAGGCCGCCCGACGTTCTTCCACGACTATCTGCGCCGCGCCGTTGAGAAGCGGTATCTCACCGACGAAGGGAAGCAACGATCGGCGCATCTACAGATTGCGGAGTATTTCGAGGCCGGGGTGACGTCAGCCATCAAGGCAAAGGTTCCGGTATCGGTTCGTATGGCAAGCGATCTGTGTTATCAACTTCAGAGCGCCGGGGAGCTTGAGCGTCTAAGTGAATGGCTCTCGCGGATGCCGTTCTTTCTGCCGCTGTACGATGGTCCGACGCAGTATGAGGTTCTCGGCTACTGGTCGTGGATGCGCAATGGATCGGACGTCGTCGATCGGTACCGGCGGAGCCTGGCGTCGTGGGCGATGGAGGATGCCGCGGCGCGGAGCCGGGGGATGGGTCGCGTGGCGGATCTTCTGGAACGTCTGGGGGAGTGGTCGGGAGCAATGGAGATTGGGCGGGCGAGACTTGTCTGGGCGAAGGAGCATGATCTCAAGAGCGAGGAAGCCTCCTCGCGAGTGAGTCTGGGATCGCTGTTGCAGTTGCGAGGGGAGTATGACGAATCGCTGTCGGAATCGTCGCAGGGTCTGGACCTGTACTCCGAGCTGCGCGACCGCCGTGGCATCTCCATGGCGCTCCGGAACGTGGGCTTGGTGTACGCCAGTCGCGGGGACTATGATCGGGCGCTGGAATTCTACGAGCGGAAGTTGCGCATCGGTGAGGAGTTGGGCGACCGCAATGGCGTCTCGGTGGCGATTGCGAATATGGGCAACCGGTACGCCAGTCGCGGGGAGTATGACCAGGCGCTCGAGTTCTACGAGCGGAAGTTGCGCATCGGTGAGGAGTTGGGCGACCGCCGTAGCGTTTCCGTGGCGTTTGGGAACATGGGGAATGTGTACGCGGGTCGCGGGGAGTATGATCGGGCGCTCGAGTTCTACGAGCGTCAGTTGCACATGGATGAGGAGTTGGGCGACCGTAGTGGCGTCTCCATAGCGATTGGGAACATGGGAGTGGTGTACTACAATCGCGGAGAGTATGATCGGGCGCTCGAGTTCTACGAGCGGAAGTTGCGCATCGTTGAGGAGTTGGGCGACCGCAATAGCGTCTGCGTTGCGACTGGGAACATGGGCTCGGTGTACGCCCGTCGCGGGGAGTATGATCGTGGTCTGGAGCATCTTCATCGAGCCGCAGCAGAGCATCGAGCGATCGGTAATCGTCAGGGTCTGACCGAGTGGCTTGCGGAAATCGCCGAAGTGTTATTGGAGATCCTCGCTCGTGCGTCGCGGATGCCTGAGTATCTGCAGCGGTATGTCGCAGGGGCGGCAGAAGGGATGCCCGACCTGTTCGCCGCGGGAGAGCCACATGGCGATTGGCGCGCCATGTCGCTACAACGCGCCCGAGAGTGCGCCTCGGAGTGCATTGCCATCAGCGCCGAGCTGTCGCGGCCGGATACACAGTTCGGCAGCAGGGTTTTGCTTGCGCGGATCGAAGCCGCCGAAGGCGACAGCGATGGTGCATCGCATCGTCTCACCAGTATGCTGGCCGAAGAATCCCATGAGGCGCAACAGGCGGAGCTTCACTATTGGCTCTGGAAACTTGGAGCTGCCGATCACGCATCGACGGCGCTTGAGTTGTATGAGGCGCTGTATGCCAGCATACCGATGCACCAGTACCTCAAACGCCTCGAGGAGTTGAGAGCAGCAGGAGTCCCGCCATGAGTACATCGAGTGAACTCCGCGTCTTTCCGCCTGCGGCCGATCTCCGCCCGCCTGTGGCGGACTCCGACATCTCCACGGAGATGTAATCTGCTATGAGTACATCAAACGAACTCCGCGTCTTTCCCCCAGTGGCGGATCTCCGTCCGCCTGTGGCGGACTTCGACATCTCCGCGGTGGTGTAATCTGCTATGAGTACATCAAACGAACTCCGCGTGTTCATCAGCTCCACCTTCCGCGATCTGCAGGAAGAGCGGGAGCATCTGGTGAAGAAGATCTTCCCGGAGATCCGTGCCCTCTGCCGTCATCGCGGCGTCGCCTTCACTGATATCGATCTTCGATGGGGCATCACCGAGGAGGAGGCCGAGCGCGAAGGCATCATCCGCATCTGCCTCGACGAAATCGATCGCTGCCGACCCTACTTTATCGGTATCCTCGGTGAGCGGTATGGCTGGGTACCCCCGGCTTCAAGCATCCAAACGATTGGGGACGGATTCCCAAACATTGCTGCTTCGCTTGAGGATGGAACCAGCATCACGGAGATGGAGATGATCTACGGGGTGTTGGCGAATCCAACGATGGCGGGTCGCGCATTCTTCTACATGCGAGATCCCAGCGCCACGCCGCACGGATCTGCCGAAACGGAAGATTCAGCCATCCATCGGCTTCGCAGGCTGAAAGACCGCATACGCGCAAGTGGTTTTCCTGTGCGAGAGAACTTCACGTCTCCCGCACAACTCGGTGAATGGCTTGAGCGTGACATTCGTGCGGTGCTCGACGCGGAGTATCCGGAGTCATCCGTACCCGATCCGCTCGAACTGAACCGTCGACGGCACTCGGCTTTTGCCCGAAGCCGAACGAGCGCCTATGTATCGATCGACGAGCATCTCCGCACATTCGAAACTTGGCGCGTTCAGGGGAGCAAGCCCCTGGTCGTGCGGGGTGATTCGGGTCTGGGAAAGAGCTCCCTTGTCGCCTTTCTGGCCGCCGAGTACCGCCGCATACATCCCACGGCACTTATCATCGAGCACTACGTCGGCGCGACAAACGAGAGCGGATCTGCACTCGCGGTAATGCAGCACGCCATTGAGGAGATTCGCGGTCGGTTCAACATTGATGAATCCGTTCCGGCGACCGAAGAGCAACTCACCAGGAGTTTTCCCAACTGGCTGTTTCGTGCAGAACGTCTGGCCGCCGATGCCGGCGTCAACGTGCTTCTCGTTATCGACGCGCTCAACCAATTGGGCCCGACCGACCGCGGTCTTGCGTGGCTCCCGAAGACAATGCCCTCCGGCATCAAGGTGATTGTTTCGACAACGCCGGGGGAGACGGAAGATCGTCTGGTTGTTCGGGACTGGGAGGAACTGGTGCTGACACCGATCGATTCCATCGACGTGCGACACCAGATTGTGCTGCGCTACCTGGGCGATTTCCACAAAGGTTTGTCGAGCGCAAGGATGGATCGCGTCGTGAACGAAGCGAAGGGAGCATCCCCTCTCTTTCTGCGCGTGGTTGCCGAAGAACTCCGTGTGCATGGCGAACACGAGTCGCTCGATGAGGCAATCGATCGGTATCTGAGTGCAGACGACCTTCCAGATGTATTCGATCGCGTGCTCGAACGTTTAGAGCGCGACTACGGTGCCGACCTGGTGTGCAACCTGATGAGTCTTACGTGGGCTTCGCGTGCCGGGCTCAGCGAGGCCGCCATCATCGACCTCATCGGCTGTAGTCGCCTCGACCTCTCGCGGCTCCTCTTTGCGATTGACTACCACTTCGTTCGGCGAGACGGTGTGCTTGGGTTCTTTCACGACTACCTGCGGCGGGCCGTCGAGAAGCGATACCTGAGCGATCCGTTGCAGATACCCCGATTGCGCTCGGACCTTGCCCGGTATTTCGAGGGACTGCCGATAAGCGAGACTACGGCACTGGAGTTGTTGTGGCAGTACGGTGCCGATGATGTTGTCACAACTGGACCGTCCCGAGATGAACGTCTAGCTTCAACGTTGGCACGAACAGATGTTCTCCTTCTTCTGTTTCGCGATCAGACACGATTCGAGATGCTCGAATGGTGGACGCTACTTGGCCGACGTGGATTCGACGTTGAACAGGAGTATCGACGGAGTCTTGCCGGTCACGTCGACAACAACAGAAGCGCCATCGTGACGGCGGCCGCCACCTTGTTGGCCTCGCTGACCAGGTGGGACATCGCAGGGGAGCTGTACGCAGAGCTGCTCGAACTCGCCACCAGCGGGGCTTCTCTGGAGGATGAGTTTCGCGGGCACGTCGGATTGGGACAGATCGCGCAACATCGTGGCAACTATACAGAGGCCATCGAACACTTTGACCACGCGCTTCAGCTGGCGATTGAAGTCGGCGACACGACAGGCATTGCAGACGCTATCGGGAGCAGGGGGGCTGTCCAGTTTCTCCAGGGTCTGATGACGGAATCCATCGAGAGTCATCGTCGCCAGCTCGAAATCGCGGAAGAGATGGGCGATCGTCGACGCATTGCAAGTGCTATTGGAAGCATCGGCATTGCAGTTGCCGCGCAAGGCGGATACGCTGAGGCCATGGAGCACTTCGAACGGCAACTCTCCATTTGTGATGAATTAGGTGATCGTGCCGGAATTGTCACTGCCTCGGGCAATGTGGGCAACGTCCTGTATAGTCAGGGGAGGTTTACTGATGCACTCGAATTCTGTCGTCGGCAGCTGCTCGTCAGCGAAGAGCTTGGCGACCGTCGCGTCGCGACGTATGCGCTCGGAAACGTGGGGTACATTTACTACAACCTGGGCCAGTACGGGGAGGCAATGACGTGCTATCGCCGCCAGCTTGCAATCAGCGAGGAGATTGGCGATCGCGCGGGCATTGCCAGGGCACTCAGCAACATTGGATGGATCCATGCGGACCAGGGGCGCAACGACGAGGCCATTAGGTGCTACGAGCGTCAGCTTGCAGTCAGCATCGAGCTTGGAGATCGCGATCAAACGTCCAGAGCCATCGGGGCTATGGGGGCTGTCCACGTCGCGGAGGGCCGCTATGAGGAAGCGCTTGATTGCTTCGAACGCCAGCTCGCCACATGCACCGACATGGGGAACCGTAATGGCATGTCGAGTGCAATGACAAACATCGGCATTGTCCTGTTTCAGGTAGGGCGGTACGGGGAATCGATGAAGTACCAGCAGATGAGTACGGAGATATCCAACGAGATTGGCGATGACGTCTCCGCCGCTGTCGGTGTTGGCAACATGGGTTCGTTGAACAGTGCTATGGGGGACTACGACCGTGCGCTCGACTGTTTCTTCAGGGCCAGCGAGACTCACCGATCAACCGGATACCTGCGGGGACTCACGTTTTGGTTGGAGGGGATTGCCAGAGCCATGATCGACATCGAACATTCGAACGGTAGCATGCCCGAATACCTCCCGAGACATCTTGACGGCATTACCGAGGAGACGTGGCGGTCAGTGGCGCTCCGGAAGGCGCGCGAGTGCAGTGAGGAGTGCATTGCGATCTCAGCTGACCTGTCAAAACCTGACACGCTGTTTGGCGGCAAGATTCTCCTGGCTCGTATCACAGCGGCCGAAGGGGGACGACGAGCCGCCTCTACAACGCTCGCAAGCATGCTCGCCGACCCCGCCGACGGAGACAATTCTCACGAGAGGACGGCCCATCGTGCCGAGATCCACTACTGGCTCTGGAGGATCGGCGCGGAGCCTCCCATGAACCGTGATGAACACGAGCATCATCGTGCCGAAGCGCTGCGCCTCCTGAAAGAACTGGTGGTAAAAACGCCGAAGCACGAGTACCACGAGCGGATAGAGGAGCTGCAACACACCCCTGATCAATCCCACTGAATGAACGATCGATCGTCCCCTCTCCGGACGCGATTTCGCATTGCGCCAATTATGGCCCATGCAACACCCACCCAGACGCGGATGTGGTGACGTTAGCGGTCCGCCTGCAGTCGACGCTGGTGGCCTTGCAGTCATCATCCCGCCTCCCTCCGTCGACTATCAACTATTGACAACCGCCAACAAGAACATCGACGCTACAGTCTCCAGTCCTCATTCACCCACATGCCCGAACTCCGCGTGTTCATCAGCTCGACGTTCCGCGATCTGCGGGAAGAACGCGAGTACCTGGTCAAGAAGATCTTCCCGGAGATCCGTGCCCTCTGCCGTCATCGCGGCGTCGCCTTCACTGATATCGATCTTCGATGGGGCATCACCGAGGAGGAGGCCGAGCGCGAAGGCATCATCCGCATCTGCCTCGAGGAGATCGATCGTTGCCGTCCCTACTTCATCGGTATTCTCGGAGAACGCTATGGATGGACGCCCCCTCGCTCTGATGCTGAACGTGTTGCCGATGATTACCCGATCCTGGCCGACGCCATGCTCCACGGCGCAAGTATCACCGAGATGGAGATCGTCCATGGCGTCCTTGCCAATCCCGCCATGGCTGGCCATGCGTTCTTCTATTTCCGTGATCGCAACGCAACCCCGGCCGAGTTCATTGACACTGATCCTGACGCCGACAACAGACTGAATGCTCTGAAGGAGCGCATACGCCGGAGCGGCTTTCCCGTTCGCGAAGACTTCTCGAGTCCTGCGGAGCTCGGTGCATGGCTCGAAGAAGACCTGCGGCACGTCGTGAACACCGAGCACCCGGAGAGCGAGACGCCGAGCGAGCTGGAGATGGAGCGAAGAGCACACCGGGCGTTTGCTGCCAGCAGAACTCGAGCCTATATCCCGAACCCACAACACCTTGAGCAGTTCAACCAGTGGATGGCCTTCAGATTGTCGACGTCAGATGTGGGAATGAATGAACCGATAATCGAACGTCGGACATCTACCACCGAACATTGCCTGGTCGTCTCCGGTGAGTCTGGTTTAGGAAAGAGTTCTCTGACGGCGCACTTGGTTGAGTACTATCGCAAGAAGCATCCGACGGCGTTGGTGATCGAGCATTATGTCGGCGCGTCGCAGGCCAGCGGAACAGCCACCGCGCTTATGCGGCACATTGTCGAAGAAATCCGCGAGCGGTTCGCAATCGAAGACCCGCTGCCGTCGAAGCCGGAGGAGTTGGAGCGGAGCTTTGCCAACTGGCTGTATCGGTGCGAGCATCTGGCCGCTGAAGAAGGCATCGGCGTGCTCATCGCCATCGATGCGGTCAACCAGCTTGACGAGTCGGGCCGCCGTCTGGCATGGCTGCCAAAGATGCTGCCGGAGGGCATTCGAGTGATGATCTCCATGACGCCGGGGGAGCCTCAGCATCGGCTTGTCGAACGTGGATGGAATCAGTTGACGGTGGAACGTCTGGAGGACGAACGATTCCGTCAAAGTATCGTCGTGCGATATCTGGGAGAGTTCCGCAAGAGCATCAACCCGGAGCAGGTTCGCCGGGTGACGAGTGACGCCAAGGCAAGTTCGCCACTGTATCTGCGAGTCGTCGCTGAGGAGTTGCGCCTGCACGGAACGCACGAAACACTTGACGAGGTGATCGGGCGCTATGCTTCCGCGGCCGATCTTCATGAGGTGTTCGACCGCGTGCTGGAGCGGTTCGAGAAGGATTATGGCGAGACGTCGGTGACGGATCTCATGCGACTGGTTTGCGCCTCGCGTTCGGGGCTGAGCGAAACCGAACTCCTTGACCTGACACGATTGAACCGACTGGAGTTGTCCCGACTCCTCTTTGCGCTGGAGTATCACTTCGTCCGTCGTGAAGGGAGGCTCGGGTTCTTTCATGACTACTTGCGCCGCGCCGTCGAGACGCGTTACCTACCCGATGAGGCGAGTCGCTATGCCGTTCACGATCGCCTGGCCGGATACTTCCAGATGGGCGTCGATGCGGCCATCACGCGCGACGAAGCCGTTCCTCACTTGCTTGCCGCCGACCTATGCTATCAGCTCCGAGCAGGCGAGAAGTGGGCGGGCCTACGTGACGCGCTTACGACGATTCCAGTCTATTTGGCGCTGGCCGATGATCAGATGAAGGTCACCGTGATGGAGTACTGGAGCGAATTGGCAGATCGTTTCGATATCGAAAACGCCTATCGATCGGGCCTGCGACAATGGCGTAGTCGAAGCACCGAAGCTTACTTCCGCGCCGTACTGAAGGTGGTAGAGTTGCTCGATGGGATGAGCTACTGGAACGGCGCCGTGGCGCTGTGCAGCGAGTGGCTTGCCTCGGCGGTCGATCGCGGTCGCAGGAACGAAGAGGTTCTGGCGCGGCTGCGGCTTGGATGGCTACACTTCTGGCGCAGGGAGCTGACTGAGGCGCTGGCCCAGGCCGAACGGGTGCGTGAGATCTCCATCGAGATTGGCGACCGCAAAAGTGAAGCCAGTTCATCCGGCCTCATGGGACTTGTCTATCGTGCAGGGGGTCGGATCGATCACGCCCTGGAGAATCTGCTCAGGCAACAGGCGATTTACAGTGAGCTGGGCAATGAGATCGAGTTGGCGGGCGCACTGCATAATGTCGCCGCAGCCTACGAAACACAGGGGAGAATCGAAGAGGCTCTGGACCAATACCGGCAAGCGTTCGAGATCAACAGAAGCCGGGGGAATCGAACCTGGATGGCGCACAATCTCATCAACATAGGCAACATCCACTTGACCCGCCGTGATTACCCGCAGGCGCTTGAATACTATGGTCAGGCTCTTCGCATGTACACCGATCTCGGCATTCGCAGCGGAATCACCCTCGCAATGGGCAATCTGGGTGCCACCTATGCCGAATCCGGCGACTACCAACATGGGATGGAACTCTTCAGTCGCGCCCTGGCGGTGCAACAGGAGATGGGCGACCGCCAGGGAATCTCGCTCAATCTTGGCAACATCGCCAACATTCATGCCACCCTCGGTGAACATCAGTTGGCGCTGGAGAATTTCGTCGGCGCGGTGGAGGCAGCACGGGCCGCCGGAGATCGCGGGGGCCTCGCAGAGTGGTTGGCCGGGGCTTCGAAATCCTATCTCGAACTGTCGCAAAGCGGGCAGGAATGTCCGGCCGGTCTGTCGACATATCTTCCCGAAGCCACCACAACGACGTGGATCGAGCGCTCGATTGCGATGGCTCGGAAGTATGCGGCGGAATGTGTGGCCATCTCCACAGAGATACAACAACTCGACACGGTCTACTCCGGCCAGATGCTACTTGCACGGATAGCCGTCGCCGAAGGGGATGCGGCCGGCGCAACGGCAAGTCTGCAGAGAATAGTGGCGCAAGCAAGCGATGACGAGCAACAAGCGGAGTTACATTACCTCCTCTGGAAACTTGCCGCTGCCGATAGTGACCATCGCCTCGAAGCGTTGCGTCGGTATGAGGCTCTGCTTGAATCGTCTCCGAAACCGGCATACCGAGACCGTATCGACGAGCTCTCCACGACTCCGCCCACCGAGCAACACGATGCCCCACAGTAGCGAACTCCGCGTGTTTATCAGCAGCATCCGCCTGCGGCGGACCTCCGTCCGCCTGTGGCCGACTTCGACATCTCCACAGTGATGTAATCTGCTATGAGTACATCAAACGAACTCCGCGTGTTTATCAGCTCCACCTTCCGCGACTTGCAGGAAGAGCGGGAGCATCTGGTGAAGAAGATCTTCCCGGAGATCCGTGCGCTTTGTCGGCAGCGGGGGGTCACGTTCACAGAAGTCGATCTCCGGTGGGGATTGACGGATGAAGATGTTGCGCTCGGTCGCATCATTCGTACATGTCTGGAGGAAATAGACCGGTGCCGTCCCTATTTCTTCGGCATAACGGGTGAGCGCTACGGATACGTTCCGGAGTACGTAGACATCCAGAAGGATCCCGAACTCATTGCTCGATATCCGTGGATCGAAGATGCCGTGCTCGAGGGTTCCTCCATTATCGATATGGAATTCCGGCACGCTGCGTTGAATTCAACGCAGGAAACAGGAGAGCGCTCTGGTCCACACTTCTTCTTCCGCCGACAACGCGAGCAACTTGAAGATGCCGGTGACAGCATCGAGGTGAAGCACCTCGACGGTCTGAAGGATCGGGTCCGGACAGCCAACCTTCCGATCGATGAATTCCGCGACGCTGGTTCACTGGGCGAGATGATTTACGACGAGCTCGTCCGGATTCTTAAGCGCGATTTCGCTGATGCGCGGCCCCCAACGCCGCTCGAGGAAGAGCGTTCGCGTCACTCCGCCTTCTCACATTCACGCCGTCGTGCCTACATCGCCAGCCCGCAGTATATCCTGAAGCTGAATGCGTTTGCCGAAGGCTCCGGGGTGATGGAGAAACCGACTCCCACCCCGCATTCGTCGGTAGACGCGAACGAGTCTAATCGGCCCGTGCCGACCGAGCTCAGCGTCCCACTTGTGATCTACGCAGAATCAGGGTCTGGCAAGAGCTCTCTATTGGCATACTGGGCCGAGCAGTTTCGCCGACGCCATCCCGATGCCCTTGTTGTCGAGCACTACGTTGGCATCGGTGCCGTAGACGTCGATCACCTAGGTGTCATTCGACACGTGATGATGGAGCTTAAGGAGCACTACCAGATCCCACAGGAGATTCCTCAGCGACCGGAAGAACTCGAGAGTGAATTCGCCAACTGGCTTGCCTTCCGTCCAGGCGACAACGGAACAGGTGGCGAATCTTCGCCAACACTTGTACTGATAATCGACGGTATCAACCAGTTGACGGGGAGCGGCCTTAGTCTCTCCTGGATTCCTGAATTCATCCCTTCGCATGTTCGATTGATCGTTTCATCCACCGTCGAAGAGACACTGGTGCAACTCCGAAGCCGAGGGTGGCACCAGATCGGTATGCAGCCGCTGGCCGAGAAGGAAAGAGAGGCCGTGATCGTCCGGTTCCTGTCGGAGTTTCACAAGGCGCTCTCGGTCAATCAGATTGCACGCATCGCAGCCGATCAGAAGTCGTCCCACCCCCTCTTTCTCAGGACCCTTCTCGAGGAAATCCGCCTGCAAGCGACCCACGACTTACTCGACAGAACAATCGACTACTACCTCTCGGCTACGGGGACAGAAGATCTCTTCCAGTTCGTACTCGAGAGAATGGAGGACGACTTCGGCACGAAGACCGTCCGGGACGTCATGAGTCTTCTATGGGCGTCGCGCTTTGGGTTGAGTGAAATCGAGCTTGGCGAGCTTACCGGGATATCACGATTGAAACTCTCGACCCTCATACTCGGCCTCGATTTTCACCTTGTTCGTCGTGTCGGCCTTCTGACGTTCTTTCACGATTACCTCCGTCGCGCTACTCGCAAGCGGTACCTGCCAGATGGACAGAAGGAGGTTGATGTTCACAGGCAGCTCGCGGAGTACTTCAGCACCCAGGAGGCAGGCCTGCGAACGTCGCGTGAATTGATATGGCAGATGCGACGCACCGGTGACCATGATGGATTGATTCGTGCTCTTAGCGATATCGATCACCTCTCCACGCTCTGGGAGGCCGAAAATAAATTCGAGGTGCTAAGCGCGTGGGCCGAACTGGGCGAGGCCGCTGATCCCGAAAAAGCATATCACGAGGGATATGAACGCTGGTGCACGGGCGCACCAGATTCCGCCGCGAAGTGCATGGCACTGGGACACATTTCCGAACTCATGGAGTCGACCGCCCGGTTCGACGCAGCGCTCGAGTGGCAACGGCGCAGGCTCCAGGCCGCCATCGACTGTCGTGATCGTGTTCACGAAGCCAAAGGCCGCATGCGCCTTGGGTATCAGTTGTATTTGCTCTACCAGGACGATGAGGCAATAGAATACCTGACCGCCGCCAAGGAACTGTGTACAGAGCTGGGACTGCGCGCAGACCTCGGGTACACCCTTGGAAACCTGGGGAATATCTACGAGCGTCGCGGAGACCTAGACAACGCCTACACGTGTCACCTTCAACAGCAGGAATTCTGTCACGAGGTTG
>CAYWXV010000069.1:0-12617 GCA_964462535.1 uncultured Alphaproteobacteria bacterium | reverse complement strand
ACCGGCCGACCGGTCACATCGATCAAGGTCAGGACAGGGTGTGAGCCATCTGGTGCTCGCCAGCTCACTGTCATTCCATCACGCACAGGATTCGGATTAACTCCGGTAATGGCCGCTCGCTTGCCCGCACCGAAGCCATGGGAAATATCGCATCCCGTCAGAAGGACCAACCCATGTCCCCCCACAATTACAGAGTCGCTCCCGAGCTGCTGCGCGTTCGCGCCGCCAACGAGAACCGGGTGAAGATCAATCTTCTCGATGATCACAGGGTTCGCCGGGACGCCGGTCGACAATCCCTCTACGGTCAGTCGGAGCAATTCATTCCCAACCAGCGTGCCGGCCGTCGTCGGACGCTCGAGGAGAATGGTGCCGTCACGCTCACGACGGAATGTCGTCTGCTCGCCGGCGATGTATTCATCAGGCGATACTACCCCGTGAGCAAAGAGACTCTTCGCGTCGAGTTTCAGACGGATCTTGTAGCCCGTCATTCCGTCGCCGCTTTCCAGTGGTGGATCGATCTTCATCGTGAGGAAGACACGATCGCCGACGTGGGCCGAGACGGTGTCGAGATAGACGATTCGCACGGTTGGCAACCGAACCGGGTCAGACACCGCGCGACATCCGTTCGAGTCGGTGATCGCGACGGTGTAGATTCCGGGCAGGAGGGCCCGATGTGTCCTGCCAGTCGCCCCCGGGATCTCCATTCCATCGTTGCTCCACTGGTACGTCGCTGCCGGTGTCGATGTCAGCAGATCGCCCACGGCTGAGATGATCGGCTTCGATGGAGGTGCAAGGACAATCACCGTGTCGCCAAGCGACACACCGGAGCATCCATTCGCATCGATCACCTCGACGAAGTAGACGCCCGCGCTGTGAACGGAGATGTTTCGCGTCGTTTCGCCGGTCGACCAACGATAGGAGACATAGCCATCCGGCGCATCCAGAATTACACTTTCGCCAACGCAGATGCGGTAGAGACGACCTGCAATTGACGGGCGCGGATTCGGGTTGAACGTTACCTCGATCTCGGCCGACGAGCCCGCACAGCCGCCACTCTCTGCAACACGGACCGAGTATCGTCCCGGGCGCCGAACAACAATCGTCCTGGACGTTTCCCCAGTTGACCAGAGGTAGCTGTCGTATCCGGCACCGGCATCCAGCGTGACTGAATCACCGTCGCAGATGTTTGTCGGCCGACTGGCTGTGATCACAGGCTGAAGAACGTCACCGATGATAACGGTAATCGTCTCACCCTTTCCTTCGCAGCCATTCGGTGTCCGCTCGACCACATCAATCGTACCTGTACCGCCGCCACCCCACTTCACCGTGATTCGCGCTCGACCCTGCCCGTCAAGAATCGTTCCTCCCGTCACACGCCAGGTGTAGCTGTTTCCAGGAACTTCGTTCGCGACACGGTAGTCAATCAGCGAGTAGCGACAGACCAGACGTGGACCGTCGATGACTGGATTCGGAAGCGGCGTGACGGTCACGTCTATTGTGGGGGAGGTGCCGGTGCAGCCGTTCGCGTCAACGACGCTAACGCCATACGTTCCTGCGCTCCGGACCGTGATCCGACGCGTGGTCTCGCCGGTGCTCCACACGTACTGTGCATAGGGACCGGCGTCCAGGACAACGGAGTCTCCCTCACAGAGATCGACCGAGCCAAGGGGGGTGATGAACGGCGTCGGGTTCGGATTGACAACGACCACGACAGGGTCGCTGGTCCCCGAACACCCCATCGAATCGGTTACGAAGAGCGTGTAGGTTCCGGACGATCTGACAACGATCCTCCTGGTCGTCTCACCGTTCGACCACCGATACTCGGCATAGCCGGCATCTCCTGTCAACGTGACCGAATCGCCGTCGCAGAGACGGGGATCACGATCGGGCGTGATAGCAGGATGGAGGTCGTCGTTCACGACGACATCGATCATTGCCGAATCGGCACAGCCCGCTCCAGTGACCACTCGAACGGATACGCGCTCGGTACCTGAGGATGTCCATCGAACGGTAATCTGACCGGTACCCTGACCTGCCAGGAGCGTCCCCCCGGGACTGACCGTCCAATCGTAGACAGCGCCTGACTCGGTGACGATGCTGTATGTAGCAGTTCGATCGGGACAGACGCGCCGAGGGCCGCTGATTGACACGTCAGGTCGCGGATAGACATCGATATGGACGGGATCTGCGATCCCCCGACACCCGTTGGCATCGATCACTTCCACACCATAGTCACCAGTCTGCCCTACGACGATCGTACGCGTTGTTGCTCCTGTCGACCAGCGATAGCCTGCATAACCGGGACCGGCATCCAGCACAGCCGAATCCCCTTCGCACAATGTGGACGATGGTGAGATGGTGATCGTCGGTGCCGGGTTCGGATCGACCTGAATCATCACCGAGTCTGCCGCGATGCATCCAAATGGAGTCATCACTTCGACATGGTACAATCCCGCGGTCCGCACGATGATACTCAGACCGGTTTCGCCTGTGGACCAGCGCCAAGACGCACCTGCATTCACACCTGTGTCAAGCACGACCAATTGCGCACTGTCCCCGTCGCAGAATCGGAGCTTTGAAGCGATGATGTTAGGATCCGGCAGCGGGTGAACAGTCAGGTTGACGGTATCGGCACCCTTGCAGCCGTTCGAGTCAGTGACTTCGACCCAGTAAGGCCCGGGATCTCGCACGTCGATCATGCGGGTTGTCTTGCCCGTTGACCAGAGATACGTGGCATAACCTGCACCGGCATCCAGGACGCTCCGCTCGTCATCACAGATTTCGAGATCACCGGTGATCCGTGGGTTCGGTCGTGGGTTCATCCGCACCGTGAAGATCGTATCACCCGTGCATCCATTGGTGTCCGTAACGGTCACGCGGAATGTCCCTCCGGTGCGGACGGTGATCTGTCGCGTCGTCGCGCCCGTGGACCATTGATACTGAGCAAAGGGCTGCGTCACACGAAGAACGATCGAATCCCCCTGGCAGAACTGTGGCGGACCGTCGATCACCGGCTGTGGGAGCGGATTCACTCGAAGTTCCACAGCCCCCTGCGCCGTGCATCCAAGCGAATCGGTGACGGTGACCGAATACGTCCCGGCTCGCGTCACAGAGATCTGTCTGGATGTGGCACCTGTCGACCAACGATACGTCACGAAGCCGGGGTCGGCGGAGAACGTTGCACTCCCCCCCTCGCAGATTGTCAGCGGTCCGGCCGGCGAGATGCGCACCGCCGACGAATCGCTCATGACCGTCGTTGCCTTGGCGTCAATGTTGTTTGGAAGCCCATGGAGAAAGAGAGCCATCCATGGATACTGGTATCGACGGGAGGTATAGCCGCACCCGTTGCCGCGAACGTTCGGATTGTTGACAACACCGACCCAAAGGCTGTCGTGAACGATGTAGACTTTTCCATCCGGTCCTATCTGCATGAAGCCACCAACGTTGGCGGCGGGTGCATCCGATGGAGTGATTGCCATTCCCGAAGCGATGATGGCAGCCGGGGTCGCCAGTGTGACGTCGTACTGCTGCAGAACACCGAGCGCCGCCAGATAGAGCTTGGTGTTATCGGGAGAGAACGTAACGCCGTAGACGGGGGTGATGGTATTCGTTGTGGAGCCTTGATAGACTGCGACCCCGTTTGTGACGCGTCCCGTAGAGGGATCGAAATCGAAGATCTCGACCATGTTCAACGAGTACGTCGTCATCGCCAGCTTTCGCCCGTTGGGAGAAGCCTTCAGCGCGCCAAGCGTGAATGCCGCGGCTAGCGGAGCCGTTGGCCCCTGATTGATACCGGCGACGGAGGTGACGGGGGCCGAAATGCCAGCCCCGGTGACATGCCACGCATAAAACGTATTCGCGGCTCGGCTGTGTCCGATGACCCAGTAATCATATCCGTTAGCGTGAGCAACTGCGGTGATGCGCTCTGAGGCTGGATTAAGAAGGGGGGTGTTTTTGGAAGTGATGTCGCCGAGTCCCCCTTGGAGACGCATGTCGACGATGCTGTAATTCAATCCACGTGGCGCCGGCCCCGTGGTGACGTATCCCATCTGATCGGCTGTAAAAAGATAGTAGCGGTTGGTGTCGCACGGAACCGGAACGATCAGCGCTGACTGGACTGCCGATTCGTGGCCGTAGAGCCCCGAGCCGTTCGGCATGAGCTGATTGTTGCGATTGAAGACGTCGATCCCGTTCGTGTAGAACATCGTCGCTCCAGTGCGTCGATCGCACCAGACGGCACACCCCTCGTCCTGCCAGATCCATGATCCGGTCGAGGCCGTGGGAGTTCCGCTTCGGAAATCGAGTATGTATCCGGCGCCGAAGTGCCAGACGTCATACTCGTGCTGTCCCCATGCGGTATGGGATATGAACAATACGGCGATGCACAGGGCAATGCACCGAATCAAAGTCGACGATACTCGTGCCATAGCTGGACCTCCGGCAGAGCAAGGTGTTGTCAACCATCTCGAGCGCGATGGACCGACGCGATCGAATGGCCCGCAGCCCTTCGTGAACTGCGTAAAGGTTCCGGGAATCTGGCGACGGATACTCCCGTCGAGAATTCGCCCCCCCCTCCAAGGAAGGACGGAAACGAGCATAATGGAGGAGAATTAGCTCGGACGACGTCCGCGCCGATCATTGCATCGCCCGTGGGCAACGGGCAGATCAGCAGCAATCGCAATGATCAACTTCTACATCCACGCATGAGATGCTGAATGAGAAGCTACGGTGACGTCAGTGCTGGTACGTGTCTGCTGGGGAAGTGAAGCCTGCGTGGATGAACCGGTGGGAGATGGACCGAAGGTTCGACAAGGCTCCGAATCAGTCAAACGCGCCCGCGTTCGAAAAGGTTAGTAGGCTTTGTGAGTGCCGTCAGGCTGACGATGGATGGCTCATGACGATGGACCTCGTTCGTGATTCCGTCTTGTGGACCGCGCCCCGTTACTCTGGACAAGCTCGTTGGGCGGGATGCCGCCTTTGGGAAAGCGACAGGGATAATATACACTCTCCGCTATCTCGCGAACAAGAAGAAAGATGGCCGTTCACGAGATGCGGAGCCGAACCCTACCTGACGATAAGAAGTGGAACAGCGTCAATTTCAACGCCATCGCGGATTACAAGACGGTATGCCCCCTGTGCAAATGCCGAGAGATCGATATCGATCGTGGCATCCTTCCCGTCCCCTTCCGGCAGTTCCCACGTTTCTGACGTGCCCCCAAGCGGATCTACGAGAAGCAAATGAGCCGTCCGTCTCAGTGGAGATCGATAAACAACACTGACACTGGAAGCAGCCGGATTCGGATTCACCGCACGGATCAGGATTCGACGCCCCCAGTCGAATCCCCGACTGATATCGCACCCCTGCAGAATGATCAGCCCGTCTCCGGCCGATCGAACACTATCGTTCTCAAGAAAGTCGACACGAAGAATTGGGGCATCATTGAGAGGTATCCCGGTCGATAGTCCTTCAAATTCGACTCGCAGCACCTCCGCCCCTTCGATCGGACCACCATCCCTGGATATCACGTATTCCCCCGGCAGACTTCCACCCTGGGCCTGGAGAGATGTGCCATCGGCATCGAGAATGCGATGAACAAAAATGGATCCGTGGGGAAGCTGAAAGACAAGATCGTAGCGTGTCAGCATCTCCCGCTGCTCGATTGGCGGCGTCGAACGGAGCGTCAGATACCTCCGCTCACCCACCTGCGTCGATACTGTATCGAAACTGAGCTGATGAGGCCGAATAATTCGGTACGGAACCGATGGCGTGCCGCACCCATTCGAATCGAACACGGTTACGTGATAGAGACCGGGAGCGATTGCCTGTATCCACTCGCCGTTGGCGCCGGGAATATCCTGATTGTTGTAGCTCCACTGCAGTCTCCAGGCTGGACTGGTGCGAAGCGTGTCTCCGTTTCTGGCAATCGTCGGGATCGAGGGGCGGGGATGAACAATCAGCATCGTCGAGATCGATCCGCCGCGACACCCATCTTCGTCCTCTACGACAACAGTGTATGCTCCTCCAACCGTTCCCCTTAGGATCCGGCCTGTGTCACCGTTGGACCAGTAATAGTGCGCGTACCCGGCTGTCGCGGTAATCGTTGCCGTATCCCCTTCGCAAATTTCGATCGTCCCGCCAGGCTGCAACACTGGAACGATCGGCGCCTTGATGGTCACGTCGATTGGAGGACTGACACCACGGCAACCGAACGAATCCCACACAGTGACGGTCACGATGGCACTCACCCCCAGACGAAGCATCTGCGTGGTGTCTCCGGTCGACCACATGTACCGTGTGTACCCTGAACCGGCATCCAGAACCGCGGTGTCACCGGCGCAGTAGCGGCCTCCACCAGCGATGACCGGCTTCGGCTTTGGGTGAATTGTCAGCGCAATTGTGTCAGATCCCTCGCAGCCGTTGCTGTCGACGACGCTTACGATGTACTGACCACTTGCCGTGGGTAGTATCGATTGCGTGACCTCGCCGGTGGACCATCTGTAGGACACATACGATTGCGTCACGGAAATTCGGGGGACTTCGTCCTCGCACACGTTGACTGGCCCGGGTGGAATGATCTGAGGCGTCGGGCGGGGATGAACTTCGACGATTACGGCGGCACGCACCAGGCAACCGTTCGGATCCGTCATCCAGACCAGATATGTCCCACTGTCCCGGACAACGATCGACTGCGTTTTCTCCTCCGTCGACCAGTAATACTCCGAAAACCCCGATGGTGCAGTCAACGTTGCGGGATCGCCATCACATAACGTGACGTAGGCGCTCGGCTGAATTGTCTTTTCCGGTGGCAGCTGAACGGTCGCTCGTGCATCAATGTTGTTCGGCAGCCCATGTACAAACAATGCTTCCCATGGCATTTGCAACCATTTGGCATGATACCCCGCCAGGTCCCCCAGCGCGTCTGGATATTCCAGATATCCGATCCACAGACTGTCGTGAACAATGTACAGTCTCCCATCCGGCCCAATTTGCAGTGCTCCCGATACCGGGAAAGGGGCGGGATCGATCGAGGAAATCGTCCGTCTTGACGCAATGATCGCGGCGGCATTTCCGGCGTCGAGCGAATACTGAACCAGCGTTCCCCAGATAGAGTGATACAGCTTCGAATTATCGGGTGAAAAGCTGACACCGTACGGACGATATCGGTTGGTATCGAGACGATCTCCTTCAAACAGGAGAATTGGATTTGATACACGGCCCGTTGCTGCATCGAAATCAAATATCTCGACCTGCCTGTACGACCAGGTCGTCATTGCAAGGCGCTTTCCGTCTGGTGAGGATTTCAACGAGCCGAGCGCCTGGAGCGCATCATCTTCGGTGGACTGCCCCTGGAAGAAGCCGACCGAGGACGTGATCGGAGTTGTAGCGACTCCCGCCGGACCAACCCGCCAGGCGTAGAAAGTATTGCCGCCAATGCTGTGGGTAATCACCCAGTAGTCAGAACCGTTCGCGTGCGACACTGCGATCTGTTTTTCCGACGCCTCCGCCTGCAATGGAATATTCTTCGACGTAATAGCGCCGCGCCCCCCTGCGGCGTTCATGTCGACAATACTGTAATTGATTCCGCGCGGTGCCGGACCCGTTCTGCTATATCCCTGCTGATCCGCGGTGAAGATGTAGTATCCCTGAGGATTGCAGGGCATTGGCACCACCAGCGCCGATTGCACACTCGTCTCGCTTCCGTAGAGGCTGTCACCGTTCTGCATCTTGCGGTGGGTGCTATCCCAAACCGTGATTCCATCGGTATAGAAGAGTGTTCTCCCGGTCTTTCGATCGCACATTGTCGCGACCCCTTCGTCCTGACGGAGGGGGAATGGGTACCGATAGGTTGGGGGAGAGGTGGCAAAATCGATGGAGCAACTCGGCCCGAAGTACCAGACATCGTACTCATGCTGACCGTACGCAGCAGCGCATGCCGCTATCACGCCAAGAAGGGTGAGGGCGACCATTCGCAGACGATTACCTGGAAGGGTTGGCAGCATATGAAGCGCGCGCGATGCGTTTGGGTGCACTGGGAACCGTGGCCTTAAGAGGCAACGGGGACATGCTGCCAGATGTGGCTGCATGTCCCCGTTGAATCTACCAGAAGCCCTGCGATACTAGTTCTCGTCCGGGTTCGGCGATGCGGCATCACCACCCGTCGGTACAAGAATCAGATCGGGAATGCTGGTTGTCGTTTCTGATACGGTCACGACCATCTTGGGATCGGCAAGCTGGACGCGACGGTACGCAAGCTGTGCGTCGTCAAAACGAACGCGATACTCACCCTCCGGAACGCCGATCAGCATCAACGACCCGTCGTCAAATAGCTCACCCTCGTAGACCCCTACACCGCTGGTCGCCTCGAGCCAGACGCGTACAGCAGCCAGACCGCGCGTCGTTCTGGTAACCTTCCCTTCCAGGTTTGGACGTTCGACGTAGCACTGCCCGCCCAGCGTGAACCCGCGGCGGAAGGGAACGTGCACACGCTCCAGTGAGCTTGGGCCGATAAAGAGACCGTACACGGTACGAGAGGGGAACATGTCCAGGTCGGCCAGTCCGTAGCGGTCGACTTCAAGCATCAGGTCAGTGTAGACGGGAACGGCGTTGAACACACCCTCTTCGTTGCTCAACTGCCCTTCCTGCCGGATATCAGGGATCAACACGGAGATCTGCCCGATCGGATTGCGAAGCATCTCTTCCCCGTCGTCCTGAATGCCGTTACCATTCCGATCGTTGAATGCCGAGAGGAGAACAGTAGCCTGCGAACCGACATCGCGAACGAGCCGGATACCACTCGGATCGACCTGCGCGGCTCCGTTTAGGCTCGCGGTCAGTGTCTGTGACAGGTAGTTCGCAGCACTATTGCCGCGGGCGCTGAAGTAGGTAGTTGAGACCGACGCACCGATGCGCCCCACTGTCCGCTTTATCTGTTCGTCCGGAATAAGGGCCGAGGCAGTGATGTCGAACTCGCCGAGTGTCACGCCTGTTTCCAGGAAGATCGTCGACATGCGGGAACGGAGTGGATCGTATCCCAGATCAAGGGTCATGCGGGGGAAATTGATGAACGACGTTGAGAAGACGCCCCGCACTGCCGTCAGATTGACCTTGTTGAGCTGCACAATAGTGTCAACGAACTCCCCGATCTGTCTGCGCATTGGATATTTCACCGTCGCGTTGAGGGCAACACCAAGGTTTTCGAAGGAATACGAAACCGCAGGGAGAGCTATGATTTCCGCCCTCGAGCCGGTTGAACCGAGCGCCAGGTTCAATCTGTCGGCGTAGAATCCGGCGCTGAAGTTTGCAATCGGATCCACCCACATGGAATCTTTATTCTTCAGACGGACGTTGGAAACGCCCATCGACATTGGAAGATCACGAATGATATCCGTGGCAATGCTGAGACCTGCCCGATCCGCAATGTATTCGTAGTTCGCGTCCGCTCCGATAAACGGACCAACAGCGAATCGGGCGCCGGCGTAAAGATTGCTGACATCGTACGTTGTCGTGTCGCCGACCTTGAGTCTGTTGAGAGTATCCGTGAATGCCCCCGCGGCGCCCGTCAGAGAAAGCCACGGCAGGACACCGACGTCGACGGAGAACTGGCCATTGGCCTTCGTATTGAGCCGGGCACTGTCAAACGTCGCGTTTGCGGCATACCAGACTGCGCCGGGATCCATCGTCACGTAGGGATTCCCGAACGTATGCTCTTCCACCGTTCGCGTCGCGTACTGATCGGTAGCAACCGTTGTGTAATACTCGCGCGCACCACGGAAGATCGGGACGACGATTGAGTAGTGACCATTTGAGTCGGCCTGGGTCACCGCGTGGATTGCGGTTCCGCGATACACTTCGACAAGGCTGAACGGGTTCGCATCTCCTTCAAGAACCTTTGTATCGCTGACGGCCCGATAGCCAAGCGGCCGATTGGAAATCCGGGCGCCAAGGTTATGATCAAAACCGAGTCCAAACAGCGAGATTTCGGATAGAGGTGTGAACTCGGGGATAACGAACGAATAGGTCCATCCGGTGAAGACGGCTCGTGGTTTCAGAGCGTCTGTACCACCGGAAAGAACGGTGTTGATTCGTCCACCAGCTGAAAACTGCCCGAACAGAAGTGGAAGTGTTGCGTGCGCCTGCGCAGATGACGTAGAGGAGTGGAGGTCAGACGCCGAAATGTGGGTATAGCCCCCACCAACGGTGTAGTTGAGCGTGGCCGGCCCGATCAGCGGGCGATGGAAGGTGAAATCCATTTGCGCCTGCGCCAGCGAGTCCTGAGGTGTCATCACCCCTTTCCATCGTGCACGACTGCGTATATAGTCGACCACGGGAAGGCGCGGATCCACATCAACACGGAGCTTGAGAGCCTCAAGATCGTAGCGCGTTTTGACACCGATACTCATGGCGACCAGACTATCGGTCATATAGAGTTCGTCGTCCACGCGAACGAACGAGCCGGGGTCAATGGAGACCGTTCCGTTGGGTGTGGTAAGCGTTGTTGCGCGCGTGTCAATGACGAAATCCCAACGGTCACCCATGTGCCCGGTGAACACCTCGCCATTGGGGCTCACTTCCGGTCGAATACGAAGCATTCCCATCAAGTCTCCGAATGGGAAATACGCAGTATCGAGACCACGGAAGTAGCAGATCAGCGTCTTCTTTGTGAAACCCGAGACCTCCGCCTCGACGATCCCCTCGTCAAGTCCGGCTGGCGCCTGGGCATGCAGGCTCGTCAGCCAGAATAGGCTGATAAAGAGAGCCAGCAGTAGGTACGATGAGCGCATCGCAAACCTCTGTTCAGGTCGACGGGGGAGTTCGTCGGTGATTGATGTAGTTCAAAGGACTGATCGGAGCCCAACCCACTCGCGCGGAGAAGGGAATTCGATCTTAGTCTGCAACGTAGCCGGCAGTCAAGCGAATGCGGCCACAATACTGACCCCGCTGCTGATCCGACCCAGCCACAATATTTGCTCCAATGCGGACCAGAATCGTCGACACACCTGCTATCCCGTGAATCGGGAATCGTGTCACGAAGTCAAGGTCCACATCGTTTATTGGAATCCAGGTAACCCCATTGTCCTTGCTGATGGCAACATCGCGAGGACCGACACCTACGGGCATGTTTGCACCATCAGCATCGGGGCCATCTGGGGTGTCGACGACCGAAGAACCGCCCGATGCAGAACCCTTCACGCTGATGCGAATCCGAACATCACGTCCGGGGCATCCACGCACCTCGAACTGCCCGGCGGCGATATCGGTGTAGGAAATTTTGTGCTCGTCTCTTCTGGAGAGGCAGGGGAATCGCATTCCCTGAATGGCCACCACCTCTATGTTTGAACTCGTTCCGGCTATCGTCCCTCCCGGGTAGAAGCCGGGTACCTGTGCTATTGATACTGTCGCCATCAGCAATCCGCACGCGGCTATTGCCATCGTGATTACGATGTTTCGCTTTCCATACCACACTATGTCGGCAGTTTTCGTCATTTCGTTACGCTCTCACATCGTTCGCTGAAATTCCACTAATTCGTGGGCGTCATTGTTATCTGACTACCGGCCACCGTCATTGTGTATGTTTTCGCGATCGGATCGGCAGGCACCACGATTTCCGACATCGACCCTCTCCTCACAGTTGTGCCATCAATTTGCACCTGATAGGTTCCATCACTAATCGACCGAAGAGCAACCCTGGCACGTCCCGCGAATTCGATTGTTGTCTCGGTCAAGCCCTCTGCAACTTGAGCCCCGCTCCCATCAACCACCTTCGCTTTGAGAGTTCCCCGATATGGGCTATTTCCCGTTCGTGTCATCGAGCAAATCAATGTTGTCTGCCCGGAATCCACGACACCTATCACGTCATCGATTGTTGCGCCGGTCGAAATCGTCCCAACTCGAACCAGTATCGGAGTACTGAGGACAGAGGACATCGAAACGCCGAGCGCCACATCTCCCGAATCGAGCTTTGGCAATTCGGCGGGGGCATCGGTCGGCACACAATCCAGATTCAACCGCGACCAATATTCTCCCTCAGGGGTGTTTGCTGGAATACCGGCCAGAATTCTTACGGTTCTGCTCGACGTGGATGGAAGGACCAGTCGGCGCGGAAATACTTTCAACCACGAGCTGCAATCGCGACTCCGAGCCTCGTCAGTCAGGCTATCGTGGAGAATCGAAACGTTCCCCAATGAATCATATCCGATGACGGTGTACTGGAGATCAATAGTCACCTCCAGCGGCTTATTTGTTGGGTTCGAAATATTTACTTCAATGGACCGCTGCCTGGATGAAAGGACCGGGCGGGGAGGATCGAGTTGCGCCTGCGCGCTGACCTCTCGTGCCACAACCAAGAAAACCAGGACCAGGATCGAAAAATGTACTCTCATACGTTGCATTATTCTACCGCATCTCGCTGCGACAGTCAGCAGCGTTACAAGACATAATCTGCGGCACCTGGACTCTTTGCCCGTAACCAGGGGGCGAGCAGCCCGCGTCTTTGCGCGGGCCACCCGCTCCTGATTTCATATCCGGTTGGAATCACTTCCGTCCGGATCACGTGTCAGATCTTACTGAGCGTAGTAAGCCTTGACCTTGAAGGCGCCATTGTAGGTGCCACGCTGCT
>CAYWXV010000068.1:0-13623 GCA_964462535.1 uncultured Alphaproteobacteria bacterium | reverse complement strand
GAAGGATGAAGGATGAAGGATGAAGATGGGAAATGCATGGTGAACTATTGACCCTCAACAGCCAAGGCTAGCCGCCAACAACCAACTTCCAACTGTCAGCCCTCGCTAAATACTGGTCGATCTTCAGGATCGAGTTCCGGCAGATGCTTGCCTACACGTGGGATTTCATCCTGGGGAACATCACAATCGTCCTGTTCTTCTACATCCTGATTCAGGTCTGGATGGTTACTGTGGGGGAGGGGGTCGCGCACCTTGGAGGGGAGGGCTTCACCTGGTCGCAGTTGATCTGGTTCCTCGCCGGCGGGCAGATTCTCTACTTCTCCGTACAGACCGAAGCGCAGTTGGAGATTCAGAACGATGTCCTTTCTGGGAACATCGTGGTTGCAATGGCCCGCCCCTATGACTACCTCCTCTATCGCTTCTCGTCCGTGATGGCCCACACGTTCCTATCGTTCTTCGTCGCGTTTCCAGCCGCGTTTATCGTCGCCTGGGTCGCCTCCGGAACGATTGAGACAACACCCCTTGGCGTCGTCGCCTTTGTGTTGGGATTCCTTCTGAGAACACTCCTCTTCTTCTCGCTACAGGCTATTGCGGGGCTCCTGTCGTTCTGGATCGAAAAGTCGACTGCATTCGTGTGGGTGATAGGCCTCCTTATTCTCACGTTCGGCGGCGGCGTGGTTCCAATCGGACTCTGGCCAGTGTGGGCTCAGAAGGCAGTCGAGTACACGCCTTTTCCGGTGATGATGTATTACCCGGCTCGCCTCCTCGTCGACCCCGATCCGACAGTGATAGTCGAGACCCTTGTGCGTGGTGGAATCTGGTTGGGGATCCTCGGGGGGATCGTGGCACTTATCTACGGTCGAGCGCTTCGTCGACTTGATGTCAATGGGGGATAGACCCGTCACCTCCCCTCCGTATCGGATCGATACCACCGCCGCACCACCTTCTCCGCCGGACGCCTTCGAAACGTAAAGCCAACGTCTTCACCATAGCGCATGGCCAGGTCCGGGTCGGTGAATGCCTTCCAGAGGTATAGCCCCTGAAACCAGGCGGAGTCATGGAGAGCCTGGAAGAGCGCCTCGTACGCCCGCTCCTGCGTCGACGGGTCGGGTTCCCCCCCCTCGTATCGCCAGGGCTCCCTGAATGCCCCGCGAGCCGGACGGTAGCCGGCTTCCGTGAACACTATCGGTCGATCGCTGATTCGTGAGAGTCGCGACAGACGTAGCGCGTGTGGCCCCCATGCGTTTGTCAGTGCAGTGATTCCGGCCGTATCGGCGACGTCCAGAGGGAAGTACGCATTGATCCCGATCGCATCAAGATCCCGCCAGAACTCTATCGACTCCGGCTCACGATCCCAATGGGCTGCATAGGTCAATGTCCCTTGGTAAAACGCGCGAATCTCCTTTATCAGCCCCCTCCATTCGTCGGGATATTCCTTCGACATCGCGACAAGTTCGGTTCCAAGACAGAAGATTTCTGCATTCGACGCGGAGGCGAGACGAGCATAGTGAAGGATGAACGCGCGGTACGACTTCCACCATGTTCGATGGTCTTCCGCGGATGCCTGCCTGACGGTTCCATGCCACTCATTTCCCCGACCGAAATCGTGCGACCAAATCTGTGGCTTGATCGCCACGGCAATGTGCCGATGATGTGCCGCCTCGACTTCTCGCACGATATCGGAATCGTTCATCGATCCATCACGGGGGATGAACACGTCTGCAACGGAATCCCAACCCGCAAGCCGGTCCGCAGTGGCGCCACGTTGGTACCCAAACGGTGTGATTGCGACATGCGTCACACCGATCGCTGCAAGTGAATCGAGTTCGCGCGACGAAATCTCCGAGCCATATCCGTGCCCGCGTGAATGAACGTGGGCATAGTTCACGCCGCGTTGAAATTGCGTGCTCAACATCGGCGGCGGAGCCGGGGCGCCTTGCAGCTCCGCTTCGCGGCACGAAGCAGCCAGAACCAGGAGTGGTATGAGAAGGAGGAGCCACATGGGAATATGCGGGGTCGGGCGAATCAGACACCGATTGGTCTGAAGCCCGCCTGTCGCGCGGAGGGTATTCACTGTTTGACAGCTTGCACTGATCGCTGACGTTCTTGGCGTCTGAATCGTTATCGTAAACAGAGCAATGGCGCCCTAGCGTTCTGACACGGACTTCGTGTCGACCATTTGTCAATAATAATAACGTCGTACGCTGAAATCCCGGCCGATGCCGCGGTCATGGTCTGCGGATCCGTGATAAGCTCGCCGTCGACCGCGCGGTATCCTGGAACAGCTGGGTATTTGCGTACGAATCCGCGTGCACTTGGGTTTAGATCAGGCGCACAACGTATTGCCAGTGCCCGACCCCGCTTCAATCAAAGCAGATGTGGTGCGGCACCGTGGATGTTGGTGTACAATCGCGCAGACGGTTACCTTCGGGCATCGGTAGTTCCAACTCCGATCACCGGCGTCTCTCGCGCGGCGTTTGTCAATCAGATGAACATGGAATCATGCACAGAGCATTCTCCATTCTCGCACTTCTCCCATTCATTATCACATCACTGTCCGCACAGGGACCAGACCTGGTGACACGTGATGTCATTACCAACCTCGACACGCCGTGGGAGGTGTTGTGGGGGCTGGATGACTTGATCTGGTTCACGGAGCGCCCGGGACGCGTCAGCAGGATGGATCCCGAGACCGGACAACGGAAGGTCATTCTGACCTTGACCGACGTCTATGAGCAGAGTGAGTCCGGGCTGCTGGGTATGGTTCATCATCCCTCGTTCCCCGATTCGCCCTACGTGTTTCTTGTCTATAACTATCGTGAAGGATCGACGATCAAGGAGCGGGTGGTGCGCTATACGTTTGGAAACGACACGCTCACCAATCGAATGCTCCTGATCGAGGATCTTGCGGGAAGCGGCAATCACAACGGTAGTCGGCTCGTGATATCGAGCGACGGCAAGCTCCTGGTTACAACCGGCGACGCAACCGTGCAGTCACAGTCACAGGATCATGCCAGTCTGAATGGGAAGATCCTGCGCATGAATCTTGACGGGAGCATTCCATCTGATAATCCCTGGGCAAATGCACCGGGACGTTCCGGATATCTCTTCACCACCGGACATCGCAATCCACAGGGTTTCCATCAGGCCTCGAATGGTATTCTCTATTCGTCGGAGCACGGACCGAACAACGACGACGAGATCAACATCATCGCGCCCGGAAGAAACTACGGGTGGCCAACGGTGCAGGGTTTCTGCGATCAACCTGCGGAGCAGGCGTTCTGCAACGACTCGAACGTCGCGGAGCCGATCTTCGCCTGGACGCCGACGATCGCGACTGCCGGTATCGAGTACTACAACAATCCCGCGATTCCCGAGTGGCAGAACTCGCTGCTGCTCGTGACGCTGAAGGAGCAGGATCTCCGTCAACTCAAGCTCAGCCCGGATGGCCGACAGATAGTCTCCGAGACGATCTTCTTCAACAACAGATGGGGAAGGCTTCGAGATCTCTGTGTCAGTCCAGACGGTCGTGTCTTCGTTGGTGTGAGCGAGCGCGATGGGCGCGGAAGTCCGGTAGCGGGCGACGATCGTATCGTCGAGATCAAGAGCGCGTCGTCACCGAGCGCGACGATCGTCATAGACTCGCTCTCCACGCTTTCGATAACTGCAGGTGATTCCATCGTGGCGCACTACACGGTGACCGGGGACTTCGGCGATGCGAACGTGTTCGCTCTTCAGCTTTCCAACGCTGTCGGGAACTTCACAATCCCAACACCAATTGGAGTGACCATCGAATCAGGAAGCGGGAGCGTCGGCGGAAAGATTCCATGTGATGCGGATGGCACAGGGTACCGTCTGCGTATTGCTTCGACGGTTCCGGTGGTTGTTAGCCCTGACAACGGCACAGATGTGACGGTGCAGCCCCTGGCGCCTGTGGTAGTGACGCCGTCCGGCCCTCTGGTGTTCTGCAAGGGGGACAGTATCACGCTCGATGCGGGACCAGGGTTCAGCAGGTATGTCTGGACGCGGGGCGATACGACGCGGGTCATTACCGTGCGCGACGGCGGGGGCTACGGCGTCACTGTCACGCACCCCAACGGTTGTAGATCGACGTCGTCAGCACTGCAGGTGAGAATCGTCGACCCGAAGCCGGGCATCGACCGTGTTGGCGACACGCTCAGATCGAGTGGAGGCTATGCGGGATATCGGTGGTTCCGCGACGGCGTGCTGATCGATGGAGCGACCGGGCGTCTCTATCTGCCGACGCAGTCGGGACGCTACTCCGTTGAAGGGACAACGCCCGAGGGATGCGTTGGAACCTCGGATGAAATCGAATTCATTGCCGCCGGGGTCGATCGTGAACCGAGCGGTGTTGCCCTTCGGCTCAGCCCCATTCCGGCTCGCGATCGACTATCGATAGAACTCGATATCGACCACCCATCGGCGCTGCGCATCGATGTCATTGATGCGCGTGGAGCGTTGCTTCGTTCGTTCACCGATCGGACGGACGGCGGCACATGGCGCAGCGACGTGTCCACAACGGACCTTCCGGCCGGCGCCTATCTGCTCCGCGTCGGGCTAGACACGGGGACAGTCGTAAGGCGCTTTGTTGCGGAAGCTTCACGCTAAGCGAGCGGCTCTCACGTGATTCTCACCAGGCTCTCACCCCCCCCGGCCCGTGGCTCTTGCCCCCCCAGCCCCCCTCTCTCAATTCTGAGAGAGGGGGGAGAGGGATGTCCTGACGATCTTCCTACTCCCCAATCCCCAGTCCCAAGTCTCCACGATGATCTACCTCGATAACAGCGCGACGACGAAACTCGCCCCCGAGGTGATCGAGCGGATGAGCTGGTGGCGCGAGGGGTCATTCGCAAACGCGAGTTCGGTCCACAGGCCTGGTCAGCAGGCACGTGTCGTTGTGGAGGTCGCACGCGAGACGATTGCGCACTTCATCGGCGCCGAGCCGAAGGAGGTGGTCTTCACGTCGGGTGGAACGGAGTCGAACAATTGGGCGATGAAGGGACACGCTTTTCGTCACTGGCGCGACTCGGGGGCCTGGCCGGCCATTCTGATTCCACGGACGGAACATCATGCCATCCTGGAGCCTGCTGGGTATCTGGAATCGCTCGGCGCTCCGCTCATCCATCTCCCAATTGATCGAGACGGTCGCGTCCATCCCGACGCTCTCCGCTCCGCTCTGGAATCCGCGCCGCGAGATGTTCCGCCCCTGGTCTCAGTCATGCATGCGAATAACGAAACGGGAGTGATCAATCCGATCCGGGACCTTGTCTCTGTCGCGCACGAGCATGGAGCTCTTTTTCATAGTGATGCGGTACAGAGTTTCGGGAAGATCGATGCGCGTGTTGATACGCTGGGTGTCGACATGATGACGATGTCAGCGCACAAACTTCATGGCCCGAAGGGGATCGGCGCTCTATACGTCAACAAGGCAGTCGAACTGGATCCGTTGATTCACGGAGGATCGCAGGAGCGGAATCGCCGTGGTGGCACGGAGCCGGTGGAATTGATCGTCGGGTTCGAACAGTGCGTGGCGTTGTTGACGGCGGAGCGACGGGACGGCTATGGGGCGACGATGAGGAGACTGTCGGATCGTCTTCGCGATCGGTTGTATGCGCTCGACGGCATTCACGTGGTCACGCCCGCGCATGGCGCTCTCCCGAATATCGTTTCGATAACATTCGACGACGCGGCAACGCTGGATGGGGAGGGGGTGATCGTTGGAATGGACCTGGAGGGCGTCGCAGTCTCGAACGGAGCCGCGTGTACGTCCGGGAGCATTCAGCCCAGTCACGTCCTATCGGCAATGGGACTTCCAGACGCGCAGGCAAAGGTGGCGGTTCGATTCTCTCTCAGTCGCTACACGACGGAAGACGAAATCGATGGGGCGGTCGATGCGTTGAACAAGGTGCTGGCGAGGATGAGGTGAGGGGCTGGGCGCTCGGGTCGCTTTGGGTCAGGCTGTGCAAATCGGGCGTATGATTCATAGTTCATCAATTGACCTTCTCCCGGCGAAACCATCCTCGATGGTGTGCCACCAGTCGATCGTCGTTTCACCCAGCATGTAGCAGAGATAGACCTCTTCGCCGTTATCGCGGATGGTAGGGAAGTCGATCAATCCGCGTGACGGATCCTTGACGACGATCCCCTTCCGCTGAACACTTTGCGCCAGCTCGACGAACTCCTCCCATTCCTTCGGATGGGACGTCGTTCCATTCGTCCCGCCACCCAGATACTGTCCCTGCCAGATACTGAATCCCTTCGCGTCGAGCTTCTCTTTCAACTCAGCAATCCTCTGGAGCGCGGGTGTGATCTCCGGCAACATGGCTCGTGCCTGGTCGAGAGTGAAGTGTATTTCGTGATGACGGGACATGGGATAAGCTGCTTGACTGGAGACTTGGGGCTGGGCGTCTGGGCTGCTAGGCTGCTAGGCTGCTAGGCTGCTAGGCTGCTGGGCGCTGGGTGACCGTCTCCCCGAACTGTTCGCGGGGCTTGTCGAAGCCAGCCCGTCGAGGGCAGTGTTTGGAACGGTCACGCCGCCCACGCCACAGACCAACTGTGAACTGACAACGAACAACGGCCACTCTCCACTTTCTACTCTCTACTTCCTACTATCTGCCCCTTCGATTCTTCCGCGATCTTCTGTCGGAACGCCACGACCTTCTGCTGGAGTTCGGGATTGGATGTTGCGAGGATCTGCACCGCAAGGAGACCCGCATTCCGTCCGTTGCCAATAGCGACGGTCGCGACCGGAATGCCGCGTGGCATCTGCACGATCGATAGAAGGGAGTCGAGGCCGTTGAGAGCGCTTGAGAGGACCGGCACACCGATCACGGGGAGAGGCGTGTGCGAGGCCGTCATTCCTGGAAGGTGGGCGGCTCCGCCGGCGCCGGCGATAATCACCTGGATTCCCCGTGTGTGAGCCGTCTTTCCGTACTCCGCCATATCGTCGGGAGTTCTGTGCGCCGAGACGACACGCATCTCGTACGAGATATCGAATTCCTCAAGAGCCTTCGCCGCCTCCTCCATCGTCGGAAGATCGGTCTTGCTCCCCATGATGATACCGACAAGTGGTTCGGGCATTGTGTTGTTTGATGCTTCGCGTTGGAAGTTCGCGTTGCGGATGTTAGGAGCGTTGCGTTAAAATTCCGCGACGCGGACGTTGGATGCCTTGCGTTAGAAATCCGCGATGCTGACGTAAGAGACGAGCGTGATTCCGTGCGATGATCGGATGCGTTACCGAGGATCACACCGCCACGATTTACCCTGCACAATTCCACTGTCGACACGGCAATGGTACTGACTGCATCGGCCCCCTCTCCCTCTGGGAGAGGGCGGGGGGTGAGGGCTACGAGCTTGCAGCGACGTGTCGAAGTTCGTTCGGCGGCTGCGTCCCCGAAGTTGGTCCTGAGGTGCAGTCCTGGGGAATCCCCCTCACCCTATCCCTCTCCCAGAGGGAGAGGGAACGCCCAACCGACGTTCTCTGCGTACGCGGCTCGGGTCGCCAGATCCCATCGTACATCACCTCCGCTTGCCACGTCCCATCGTATATCACCCCCACATAGAACGAGGGAACGCGGAACGGATGCGTTATGCCACCAACTCCCAACCATCAACCTCCAGCGTTCATCCCTCATCGTTCAAGCGGCGCCGCCCAATGTACTCCATTCGGAAATCATACTCCGGATACTCGCGGGGGAGCTTCAGGAGCGCGGCGACCATAACGCCGATCGAGATACGATCGAGCCACGAGCTGAGGGGCCAGCCGAAGTGAAAAACGACATGCTGGTCCGGAAACTCGTACCGGATCAACTCGACGATTTCGGTGATCGCCGCAACCAGCGGTCTCCTCTCCAGATTGAAACGGAAGTGATTAGGTCCACGCGCCTCGGGAGCCCCGACGCGTGGCGAGTAGAAGGAGATGTAGACCGCACCCGGCGTCATCGCCATCTCCTCCTGCGGTCGCCTGAAGTGGACGTGGAACTCCTCAGTCCCCGCCTCGGCCAACGCGAGAATCATCTCCATCGGCGTGTCGGAACGCTTCCGCTCCTCGATCTCCGGTTCGCGACGTCTAGCGACACGAAGTCCGATCACTAGACAGATGACGGTGAAGCTCGCCCACATCGTCAAACCGTACGGCTTGTCGAAGGCGAGGTAAACGAAGCAGCCGAGTAGCAGAAGAAAGAGGAAGATCGTTCCGAAACGGGAGCGGTGGTAATCCTCTTTGGGGTCGCTCCCCATGGACGCCCCCCTCCGATACCGATAGATCAACAGGGCACCCATGTTGATCACGAAGCTCGCCACCAGACCGAGAGCATACATCTCGGCAAGGATCTTTTGACTCCCCTGGGTTATGATGATCACGCCGGTGTAGAGCGTCGCGTTGATGATGTGGATACGATAGAGTGATCCGCGGCTGTTGTGCCTGATCAACCAGTGGAAGCCGTAGCGATGGGCGACCCGCTCGATGAGTTCCCCCGATGCGACGTAGGCGGTGTTGACTGCCATCGTCAGCGTAAAGCTCGCAAGTGCGCCGACCGCCACAGCAAACCAGGGGCCGTTCAGCATTCGCGCGAAGTAGGTAATCAGGTCTCCCTCGTGCGCCGCGAAATTCACGTCGGGACGGGAGAGGACGAGGGCGGAGACGAGCGGCGTGAGGATGCCTACCGTGACGCCCAGAAAGAGATAGGCCTTCCGGATGTCGTGCCAGCTTCGCGTCAACCCGGCGGTCTGTACCACCGACTCGACGCCGCTGTATGCCAGGATACAACTGGAGACGCCAATTACCAGGAACTTCAGATTCCCCAGGATGACATGAAGCTCATCCGATGCGAATCGCTTCCCGACATCGGTTACACTCGATCCCATCACGCTCCATCCCGCCGACGGCATGTCGATCACACCGCTTGCAAGGAGGGTGATGAGAATGAAGGCGGCGGCGGTGAAGACGCCGAAGGTGAAGCGGGCGCTCTCGCGGATGCCGGCGATGTTCAGCGCGCAGACTCCCCAGACGATCAGCATCTGGAACGCGAAGTCCATAACGCCGCCGTGGTAGGCTCCGAAGATCGAGTGGGCGTTCTCCACGGCGGACACTGTGGAGATACAGGCGGTGAGGATGTAGTCGACGAAGATCGACGAGACGGCGATGAAGGAGACGAAGGGACCGAGAACCAGATAGGAGAAGCTGTAGACGCCGCCCCCCTTGATTCCATGCTTCTCCAGAATGCGGGCGATCTCGGTCATTCTTGACGAGAGGAGCCGGATCACCAGCGACGTCGCGGCGATGAAGAAAATGGCGTTCGTCCCGATGAACCGATGGGCTTCCGACGGCGCGTAGAAGATCGACGTCAGCTCGTCCATCAGCGTGATCACGGCGACCGCGATCCACGAGAGGTACCACTTTCCGTTTTCAAAGGATGAGAGAAGATTCTTCTTCCGCCACAGGTAGAAGAAGACGAACGCGATCCCCACGTTCAGGGCGATCAGAATGGGTGTCTTCATTGCGCGGCGGCAAAGCTACGTAGAGGATGGATTCGATTGACCATGCGCCGGGCATGAAATGTGCAGGGCACGGACGAGAATGTGGCCGCCCCTCAACGATTTAGGTCTTCTTTAAGCCCCTCTCTTAAGCTGTATGATGTGGAATGCGGGTCGCACGGATGGATGCGGGATCTCCCCGGTTGAAGAGCCGCGTCTCCATGTCAACTGTTGGGACCGGCGGACGCGCCGGGACTTCCGAACAGGCCTCTGGAACAATGAACAGCCAAAACAACGAAAAAATGGCCCAGTTTGCTCGCTGCCCCGAGTGCGGGGCAGTCAATGATGGATCGGCCGAGCAGTGCTACCTCTGCAATGCGGCGCCCTTGATCGCCGCCTGCTCGACCTGTGGTACCGGAATCCGGAATCCGGTCCACACATCGTGTCCTGCCTGCGGCGCTCACTATGGCTCTGGTCGCTCAAGTGCGACCGATCAGGGGGAGAGGCCGGGGGGAGACTCCCCCTGGATCCGGCCATAGCCCATTCCCGGGTGGGTTCATTACTTTGCCAACGCCATGACACCGCGCATTAAAGACTTCATTAACCGAGGGGTGATGCCTCTGGTCGGTCGGGAACGGGAACTCCGTCTCCTGAACGAGGCGTTCAACGACCTTCTGGAAGGGGAGCCGCGTGCTGTCTGGATGAGTGGTCCGCCCGGGGTGGGGAAGTCCCGCCTTTTGGATGAGCTGAAGGACCGTGCGGGTGATGCCGCCACCCGTTCGCTGGTCGTTCATGCGAAATGGTACGAAGGGGAGGGACTGGAACTCGGCCCGCTCGGAAACGCCCTCGAGGTACTCCGCCCCGCGCTCACCGCCTCTCTTGCCGCCCGTCTCTATCGCGATGGAACGGTCGCGACCGTCGACGCGGCAGTCGAGGCGGTGCAGGTAGCCTCGCGTCGCTATCCCGTCGTCCTCATTCTGGACGACCTCCACTATCTGACCGCAAGCGCCGAACTGGCCCGTTTCGTTTCAGCGATCGAGGAGATTCCCCTCCTTCTGATCTGCACCACACGTCCGGTCGAGAATCCCGCCCTTCGCTCCCTCCGCTCAGCGCTTGCCGGATCGATCCCGCCTCAGGAAATGGAGATCGGTCCCCTGGACGGCGCGGGCATCGCCGAGGCAGCCGAAGTCCTGTTCGGCGCGGTGACACCCGAGGGGATGCTTGGCCAGATCGCCGACCTCTCAGCAGGGCTCCCGCTGGCCCTTCGCGAGGTCTTCCGCGAACTCATCTCCGCCGACCATCTGGTCCCCTCCACCGGCGACGCATGGAAGTGGGAGATCGATGCCCTGGAGGACGATGAACTACGAGCAATTGGAGATCGCGTGCACGGCTTCTCCGGACGGCTCGCATCCCTCCCTGAAGAGGAACGCAGGCTTCTTGCAATGGCGGCGGTTTTGGGTGAGCAGTTCAATCGGGAGCTCCTTCGTCACATAGCCGAGCGGTTCGGAGGATGGGACGAGCACGCGTTCGAGCGCTTGATCCTCGGCGGGTTTGTTGCCGTTTCGACGCCGTCGGTTCGTTTCGGAGCGCGTGAACCGGAAGGGCGTCTCTGTTACGCCTTTATGCATACCCTCCTCTGGAAGGCAGCCGCCGCAATGGGTCTGGAGGGTGTCCCGCCGCGACGTGACCTGGCACACGCCACACTCGAAATTCTCACCCGCGGCATCGGTGAGATCTACACAGTCTCGGCCATCGAAGGCATAGACCCGTCCACGCTTGGGGTGGAAGAGCGGGTTCGTCTTCTCGACTGGATCGTCACCGTCGGAAGGAAACTCTCCTCCCTCTACGCCGAGGCCTTCGTGGCCCTCTGCAGCACAACGCTGGAACCGGTAAGGATTGGAATTGCGGAATTGCAGGGGATAGAGAAGGGAGGAGAACGGGACTCCTATCTGGCCGCTCTTTCGACATACGCCGAGCGGCTCTACCTTATTGGGGCGCGTGACCCTCTCCACGAGGTTGCGGATGAAATCGCCGGTATGCTTGAGAGTCTGCTGGAAACGCCGCCAGCCAACACGGACGAGCGAATTACCCGTCTGGACGCCGCCGTAGTCGTCTGGCACGACGCTCTGTTCCGCGGTAATCCGGAAAGGGCAAAGGGCTTTCTGGATCGTCTGCTCGCGTTCCTGCCACCGCCGGCGGAACAGAGCGACAGAGAACTGCGCGGAGCCGCCGAAGCAATTCGCCTGATGGCGGATTATTCATTTCGTCGTGGAGAATTTGCCGAGGCCCTTGACCTTGCGTCTCCCTACATCAACGAAATGGATCGGATGCGACCGGAAACGCTGAACGCGTTGCTCAAGGTTCTTCTTCCTGCTATGCTCGATGCCGGGAGGCTTGATGAAGGAAAGGAAATGGTGGAGGTAGGATTGCGACTTCGCCGCGAGGCCGATCTATTCACGGAATATGAACTTCTCTACCTGGCGGCAATTTATGCGCAGACGGTCCGCGACGGGCAGGCAATGCGTGGGTATGCGAACGACATGCGATCGCTGACCGATCGATATCCTCTTTATCGAAATCTCAGTTCGAATTATTTCTTCCTGCCGCAGGCCGCCGCCTGGGAGGGCCGCAAGGAAGCGCTCGGGAAGCTCGAGGAGGAATTCAGGAACGTGCCGCCGCCGGCTCGGTCGTCGCCGACGCAGGTTCTCATTGCGAGACATCAATTTCAAATAGCATGGAATATTGTGGGGGAGCCGGAGCGCGCACGACACTTCGCTCGCGATATACACGAATCTAGTACGCCGATTTCACCTCACCATGGAATGGTAATTGCGCGCGAGGAACTTCGATCGTCAATCGATTCGAGAGATATCGAGGGAACGGCTCGCGCTTCGGAGCGCGTTCAGGAATTCGCTAAGCAGCTCGGGGGTGACTACACCAATCAGGAATCCGAACGAAGGCGACGTCTGGAATCTCTCCTTCTTCTTGGAAGAAGTATCGATCAGGACGCGCCCGAGGAGTTACTAACGGCGGCATCAGCCCTGGCCCCTGGGGATTTCGAGATGGTAGACGCCCTGCGCGCCTCGCGACTCCTGTTGGAAGCGGCCGAACGGGTCGCGGGTCGAAAGAGGGAATTCAATGATGCAGCCTACGGAATTCTGGAGCGTTCCCTGCCGGCAATTGCAGCGGATGGGCTCTCCGGCGTCGCGCATCTCTGGCTCGACGGGATGGGTGAACTTCTTCCGAAAACCCGCCTGATGCGCTTCCGACAGGCCGTCGGCGACGATCCGCGCGATCAGGATGATGCCTCCGACCTGTCGACCGGCGGGGAGACGGGCCAGGGAGGGACCCACGGACGAAGAATTCTCCGCACGTTCGGCGCACTACGGATCGAGGGCGTCGACGATCACGGTGCAAAATTGGAAAGCAAGACCCGCACCCTTGTCGCGGCCCTTGTCGTGGCACGTCTTGGCGATACACGCTCACTTGGAGAATTGACGCGTGATCGATTCGCGGATCTCCTCTGGCCCGACATGCCGTCCGATAAGGCAGTCAATAATCTCCACGCGACGCTCAGTTACGCCAGGAGATTTCTTGGCGGCAGCCAGACAATTCTTCAGGCAGATGGAGTCTATGAGCTGGGAGATGACGTTGCCATTGACGCGGTCGAGTTCCGTGAGAATATCAAGAAGGGGAATCGGCTGTACAACGAGGGAGTCTATTTCGGCGCGGCAGTCGCATATCGTCAGGCGCTCGATCTTTCCGCAGGGGACTTTCTTGAGGGGATGTATGCAGAATGGGTGGACAGCATCCGTGAATCGCTTCGGGGTGAGCTGGCAACTGCCGTTGAGCGGTTGATCCAGCTGGAACTAGATCGGGAGAACTACACAGCCGTCCCATCACTTGCGGAACGACTGCTGGTTCTTGACGATCTTCATGATGGAGCCTACGAGGCCTTGATCCGATCGGCTGCCGCGCGCGGTGCGCGACGCGAGGCGTTTACGTATTTCAAGCGTTACGAAACGGCCCTTGACGCCTACGGCGCCGGACCGGCAAGAAAGATCTCGGAACTGATGGAACGTGTGCGATCGGGAGACCTGGGACAAGGATGAAGGATGAAGGATGAAGGAT
>CAYWXV010000067.1:0-14376 GCA_964462535.1 uncultured Alphaproteobacteria bacterium | reverse complement strand
CTCAATTCTGAGAGAGGGGGGAGCAGGACTATTCATCCTTGATCCTTGATCCTTGCTCGAGGCTCTCACCCCCCGGCCCCCCTCTCTCAATTCTGAGAGAGTGGGGAGTTAGGAGGGGTTTTCATATCTCATATTTCATATCTCATATTTCAACCCTACTCCCTACTCCCGTCTTTCCACATGAAATACGACTTGGGGAAGAAGATCAGATAGAGAGCAGCGGCGAGGTAGGCGAGGTCTTCCCAGACCTTGTGCCAGCCGATGGGCTCGGGATTTGCGAAGCAACCGCAATCGATCTCAAGTCCCCGGGCAAGGGCGCTGATAATGGCGATAAGGAAGAGAACGAGCATGGTGGAGGCCACCAGCGCGCTCCCTCTGATCATTGCGCCGGCGAACAGGAATACGCCGATCACAATCTCCGTCCAGACGAAAAGGGCGGCGGCGATGTTCGACAGAGACTCCGGGAGGATGCCGTAGGCAAAAATATTCCGACCGAACACCCCCATTGCCACCAGCTTCTCTGCACCGGAAATGAGAAACGTGTAGGCCAGAAAGAGCCTGATGAGCAAGGAGAGAATGCGAAGTGCGTCATGATCCCCAAGCCGGGCGATACGATCGGAGAACGTGGTTCCGGTGGAGAGTGACGTAGCCGCCGGATTGCCCGAAATGGTTGTATGCATAGCTGTGTCAGGGACCATAAGGGTAGTTCTTTGCTTTCCATTCCTCGGTGCCGCCGGTATAGACGACTACCTTCTTATGCAGGCCGATTGCAAGGATCTTGTCGGCAAGTTCGTGGCTCAGGTCGCACTCCCCTCCGTTGCAGTAGACCACGATCTGGCGATCTGTCGGGATCTGCATCAACTGCGGGACGTAGGAATCAAAGGCCTCGGCGTACATGCAAACGGCCCCCGGTATATGTCCCTTCGTGAATGTCTCCTCCTGGCGGGCATCGATGAATGTTGCCGCTTTCATGTCGAACAGCCTCTTGGCGGTCTCCGTATCGATGGCCTTCAGTTTTGCGACGCGCGCCAGGAATGCCTGCGGATCTTCCGCCTTTGGCGTGTTCTGCGTGGTTTGTGGTGTCCTGGCGCTATCGACACGCAGCTTGCTCTCAGCTATTCGTTGCGAATCCTGTTTCTGTCGAGCGAGCGCTGCCTCCGTTGCCATTCGCGCGGAGTCCTCGTTCTGAAGGGCTTGATTCGGAGTCGCGAGGCCGGTATCGATCGCACTAGCCACTGCACCCGAGTCACCTGGTATGTTGGACGGTGTTAGTGTTTCTGGCGCCAGCGCCGTCATGGTGTCTTTCGCGCGCTCCTTGAAAAGAAGTGGTGGTGCGCTGGCAGAAAACGCCATGTAGACACCAGTGATGACGACAAAGAGAAGCGCGAGAACTCGCGCCTCGCGCCAGGCCTGACGTAGCGGATGTTGAGGACGATTTTGGGTCTGTTCCATAGGCTTGGAATCTAAGACAATTGCGTTATCTTCTTCGCATCTCTAGCAGGTGCATCACTCCGGCAGTTTCAAACATGACCTACGCATCAGAGCTTCGCTCGCCTCTCTCGGATGAAGAGCTGATGGCTCTTTTCCAACGAGGAAACGAGGAGGCCTTCACCCAGATTGTTCGACGCTACAAGGATCCGTTGACAAACTATGTCTATCGGTTCCTGGGAGAGTTGGACAAGGCGAATGATGTCGTGCAGGAAACCTTCCTGCGCCTCTATCACTACAGACATTCGTACCAGCGAGGACTTCGGTTCGCGACGTGGCTGTTCAAGGTCGCGTCGAATCTTACCAAGACCGAGCTTCGGCGCGAATTCTGGAAGCGTCAGCACATCGTTCATCCCGACGCCAGCCGTGACGCCGACGGAGAAGCATACGAGTCGTTCGAGTTCCTCGACCCCGATTCGACTCCCGACGTCCGTGTTGACAGTTCAATGAAGGTGAGACTAGTTCAGCAGGCGCTCATGCAGATATCTGCCGCATACAGGGAGGTAGTGATTCTGCGTGACATTCAGCAGATGAGTTACGACGAGATCGCGGAGATCACCGGTTTGGAAATCGGCACCGTGAAGTCGCGTATCAATCGCGGACGCGCCCAGCTGCAGAAGCTCCTTCGCCATGTTATTCAGGCAGAGGGTTCAACGACCCGCTGACGGACCATACCACGCACCGTATGTCTGACAACGAGATCACACGTCTTCTCCGATCACTGCCGATCGTGAAGGCACCGGACACGCTTGAGGCACGGCTGGGTCACGCAATCAACAGGCGTGAGCAGCACGTCCCCCATATGCTCGGTTCATTACCCATGGTTCCCGCGCACGAAGATTTCGATGCGCGCCTCACGCAGGCTATCCGCGAACGCCGCCGTCGAGTTGTTCCTCCGTTGGATGGAGTTTCCGCCGGGGCTTCGATCTGGGGTCGCTGGCTCAGTGGAGCGGTTGTCGTTGGGGGACTCCTCCTCGGCTTCCTTCATATCAGTGAGTTCGATGCGACTCCCGTCGCAGATTCGGATCGACCTGCAATCGAGCAGCGCATTGGAACGCGATCGACGACGGCAATGCCCTCCGTGGCGACAAGCCGTTCTGGATCGATCGCTCCCGCCGTCGCACCGATCGTGACCGAGCGCGATTCTCGAGTCGTTGAGAACGAGGCGCTTCCGACATCAGCCTCCACAGTGGAGCGACAGAACGATCGCCCCGCATCCACTCGTGGATTCGTCTCCACGCGGCACACGGCGTTTCCTTCCCAGCCCGCGCAACGGACACGTTTTCCGCGCTACGTCGCTCCCGCACTTGACATGAGCGGGTATCAGCCCTCGATCGCGGTTCCAACGTCCCTGCCAGCTACCTACACGCATCGCGTGCTACAGCCGGCGCAGTTCCAGCCGGAACCTGCAGCAACGGGATCGGCGTTCAGGGAAGACGACGGAAACAGTTCACAAATGGACTCGCGAGGAGACACCCTCCCGCGGTAGCCGGTCCCTTCGTCGGAAAGGGGATCAATCTGAATTACTCAGGCTTCGATGGATCATTCCGTCGAAGCCTGTTTCATGTCCGGGCGGAGGTCACGGCGCAGATCGATGCAACGTCGATGATGTCGTCAACCGAGCATCCTCGCGACAGATCGAACATCGGGCGTGCGAGCCCCTGGACTACCGGACCAATCGCAAGAGCACCGGCCATCCGTTGCGCCATCTTGTAGCCGATATTCCCGGCGTCCAGATCCGGGAAGATCAGAACGTTAGCTCTCCCCGCGACAGGGGAGTCGGGCGTCTTTCGAGCCGCGACGTCGGGCACGATGGCTGCATCCAGCTGTAGCTCTCCATCCATCACGATCCCATCCGTGTTCCGCTCCTTTGCAATGGCCACCGCCGCTCGCACCTTCTCCACATCCTCGTGCTCCGCACTCCCCTTTGTGCTGAACGAGAGGAAAGCCACGCGTGGCTCTTCACCAACCAGCAGGCGGTAGTTCGAAGCGGTTGCAAGGGCGATGTCGGCCAGTTGTGATGGCGTAGGGTTCGGCATCACGGCGCCATCGGCGAATGCGTAGATCGAATCGGGAAAGACGATCAGAAAGAACGACGAGACGGATGATATCCCGGGTGCCATGCCGATGGTCTGAATGGCAGCACGAAGGACGTCCCCTGTCGTCGAGAGGGAGCCGGCAACGCAGCCGTCGGCGTCACCCAGATGAACTGCCATTGCAGCTGTGTAGAGGGGATCGAGCATGGCCCGGCGCGCCCCCTCCAGATCCATCCCTTTGTGACGGCGGAGTTGCACGAATTCATCCGCGTAGCGTCCATGCTGCTCCCCCTCCGGATCAAGGATGGAGATACCCTCCATACTGATTCCAAGACCGATTGCCGAACGCTCGATCTCGCGTCTGGAACCGACCAGCATTGGTCGGACCACACCCTCTTTGGCAAGACGCCCCGCCGCTTCGATCATGCGACGATCAAGGGCATCACCGAGCGCGATCGTTCTGTTCAACGCCGACGCGCGGCGACGGTACTCCAGTAGAATAGGCGGGTATGACATGTGTCTCGTTTGATGATATTGCGAGATCCCTTCTCCGAAAGCGCGCAAAGGTACGATGCGAATCTCTTCTCCGTCTCTCATACTCCTGATATTCATCGCAACCACGATGATGCTCCGTGCACAACAGGTGTCGATCATGCAGGAGGAATGGGAGGCGAAGCGAGCGATGGGGATCGAAGGGGAACAGGCGTGGGATAGCGTCAACCGCCAACGTGGTTCTGTGGAGGGATTCCCGAACGAATCACTCGCTTCTCTTCAGTCAGCCGAGACCTGTCGCGTGCAGGGTGTCGTCTACGGCTGGCACCCCTACTGGCAAGGAACTGCCTACACCGACTACGACTTCTCCCTCCTCTCCGACGTCTGCTACTTCTCCTACGAAGTCGACCCCGCCACCGGCTCATACACGTCGATCCACAGCTGGAAAACAACCGGCCTTGTCGAGAAGGCGAAAGCTTCGGGATGTCGTGTGCATCTCTGCGTCACCCTCTTCTCGGGTCATGCAACGTTCTTCTCCAACACAGTCTCACGCGCGCGACTCATCGATAGTCTGGTCGCTCTGGTGAAGCTGCGTGATGCGGACGGAGTGAACATCGACTTCGAGGGAGTTCCATCGTCCGAGAAGGAGCGGTTCATCTCCTTCATTGGAGAGCTTGGCGATCGATTCCACAGCGATGTTCCGGGTTCGCAGGTGTCGATCGCCATTCCGGCAGTCGACTGGTCGAATGTCTATGACGTCGCGGCGATGTCCACCAGTGTCGATCTCTTCATCATCATGGGATATGACTATCACTGGAGGAGTTCGACGAATGCCGGTCCGGTCTCTCCGAAGAACAGTGGTTCGATATGGAGCCCGTACGATGTCACGCGATCGATCAATCGATATCTGGAGCGGGGTGTGAAGGCCTCGAAGCTCTGTCTGGGTCTCCCCTACTACGGGTATGAGTGGGGAACGACCGATAGCTCGATCGGCGCCAGCACGACTGGAAGCGGTTCGGCAGTGACCTATGCACAGGCAGTTGCAAAGGCGTCCGCATACGGGCGGAAGTGGGAGGCAGAGTCGTCGACTCCATACATCGTCTATCGAAGCGACACAGTCTGGAAGGAGTGCTGGTACGACGATGATGAGAGTCTGGGGGCGAAGTACGATCTGGTGCGAATGAAAGGACTCGCGGGTGTCGGCATCTGGGCTCTGGGTTACGATGCCGGTCGTGGAGAGCTGTGGGAGGCCCTGCGCGCGCATCTGAGCGATTGCGCGGCGGCATCATGCGAAGGGACGTTCACAGACATGGGTGGTCCGGGTGGCAACTACTACGCCGATGACGACTTCGTCTGGACTATCGCTCCGTCAGGCGCAACCAGGGTCACGCTTTCCTTCTACAGCTTCAGCATCGCCGACGACTCACTCTGGATCTATGACGGTGATGGCGTTGATGCGCCGTTGATCGGCTCCTGGAGCGAGCAGAATTCACCAGGCAACGTCACGTCCAGCAGTGGATCGATCACGATCAGATTCAAGAGCAACGCGACGCTGGCATCGTGGGGTTGGATTGCGAACTGGAACTGCGATTTGCAGCCAGGTGGAATCGAGACGGGGCGATCGCGCCACGGGCAACTCGATCTCTCCCGTGCTGAAACGCCTCGTCGCGGAGCAATGCAACCTCCCCCTTAAATCGAACCCCTCCCCTTCTCCGTATTTTTACCCCTCTCGCAACAACCTGGACACCAACTCACTTGCACACGATGTCGAAACTCCCTCTCCTTCTCTTCGCGCTCGTTCTCCTCTTCGCAGCCTCCTGCAAGGACGATCCGGCCGGACCTGCAGCGCTCGACTCGCTGGGGACCGTGCGATTCACGATCGACGGCGTCACGCGTGTGGCTCGTGTCGATTCATTGAGTCTGGAAGGAAACAGGATGGTGGCGCATGGACACTGGAACGAACAGGTGATTGTCTCCGGTGTCTCCTCTTCGCTCCTGCTGGAGTGTCTCCTCACTTCACCTGCGCGCGTCGGAATGCATCCGGTCGATTCGTCATCGGACTCGACATCCTTCTTCACGCTGATTGGCGCGATCGTCGGGAGTAATGCAGGATCGGAAACCTTCAGAGCGAATAAGGGTGGTGGAACCGGTTCGGTGACCGTCGATGAACTCAGCGACACGCTGGTCAGCGGGACGCTTCAGATGACACTTCTGAATGATCAGGACAAGACTGAATCGAAGAACGTGACGGGGACCTTCAACATCAGAAGAGAGTGAGCTGATCGGGCTCCCAGTAGTGTTGTCCCATCTGAACATGATCACCCTCGAACGTGACTCCCTCCGATTCCAGAAGATCACGCATGAGCGTCGGCGTGGCGAAGTACTGTTTGCCGCTCAGCTCTCCAAGCCGATTGACGACCCGGTGACAGGGGATGCTCATGTCGTTCGCGACCGCATTGAGAGCCCATCCAACAAGCCGTGAAGAGCGTCCGGTACCCAGGGCGCGCGCGATCGCTCCGTAGGTTGTCACCTTCCCGACAGGAATCGATCGGACGACATCGTAGACACGATGGTAGAAATCAGAGTTGGCGTCCGCTTTCATCCCTTGCTCATCACCTTCATTTTTTCTTCGAAGTAGGCAACTGTCCGCGCCAGTCCTTCTCGTCGATCGACGACGGGACCCCAGCCGAGAATGGCTTGCGCGCGTGTGATATCGGGCTGTCGAACCTGCGGGTCATCCTGTGGCAGCGGGCGATGTACAATCTCGCTCGAGGCGCCGGTCAGGTTCCGAATCTCTCGCGCAAGATCGAGCATCGTGATCTCGTCGGGGTTGCCAATGTTCACCGGATCGCTGACACCTGACGTCAGCAGCCGGAAGATTCCCTCCACCAGATCGGAGACGTAGCAGACCGATCGTGTCTGCTCACCGGTGCCGAAGACGGTCAATGGCTCGCCGGCAAGCGCTTGCGAGATGAAGGCAGGAATGGCCCGGCCATCGTTGATGCGCATCCGTTCGCCATAGGTGTTGAAGATCCTGACGATCCGTGTCTCCACACCATGATAGCGGTGATAGGCCATCGTCAACGCCTCGGCGAAGCGCTTCGCTTCGTCATACACACCACGCACACCAATCGGATTGACGTTCCCCCAATACTCCTCCTGCTGTGGATGGACCAGCGGATCACCGTAGACTTCCGACGTCGAGGCCAGAAGGAATGTGGATCCTTTCTCCTTGGCAAGTCCCAGCGCCTTGTGTGTCCCGAGCGATCCGACCTTCAGCGTCTGGATCGGAAACTTCAGATAGTCGATCGGCGAAGCCGGGCTTGCGAAGTGGAGGATGTAGTCCAGACGTCCTTCGACATAGATGTAGTTGGTCACATCGTGATGGACGAATCGGAAGGATGGATGGCCGAACAGGTGGGCGATGTTGTCGGGAGACCCGGTGATCAGGTTGTCCATACAGATCACCTCGTGCCCTTCGGCAATCAGGCGATCACAGAGATGTGAACCAAGGAAACCGGCGCCGCCGGTGATGAGAGAACGTGGCATATCGGGGGTTAGTCGGGTAGAGAGAAGTCGCAGATGAAGAGATTCGTTTCGCCAACCTTCGCGGCATTTCTGTTCGAGGCAAAGATCAGTCGCTTTCCGTCACGTGTGAACATCGGGAAGCCATCGAACGACGTGTTCCGTGTTACCTGACGGATGCCTGTGCCATCCTTGTTGATGATATAGAGATCGAAGTCGCGGCCATGGGGATCGCCCATGTTGCTGGCGAAAATGATGTGCTTACCATCTGGATGCCAGAAGGGGGCGAAGTTTGCCGCGCCGTTGTTCGTGATCTGACGCATGTTCTTCCCATCGGCATCCATCACAAAGATCTCCATGCGTGATGGCCGAACCAGGTTCTGTCGCAACAGCGTGCGGTATCCCTCCAGATCCTTCTCGGTCGGACGACTTGCGCGGAAGACGATGCTCTTTCCATCCCACGAGTAGAACGCACCACCATCATAGCCTGGAAGATTCGTCAGCTGTCGGACATCCGATCCATCCAGCTTCATCGAGAAGAGTTCGATATCGCCTGTCCGTGTCGATGTAAAGACGATGCGGTCACCGGTTGGCGAGACAGTGGCTTCAGCGTCGTAGCCTGGAGTGTCGGTCAACTTGCGGATCGTCCTTCCAGTGGTATCGGCAAGGACGATGTCGTAGTCGGGATAGATCGCCCATGTGTACCCATGTGACATGTCAGGGGGTGGCGGGCAATCGGGACCACCGGCCTCCGTTGTGGCGTAGAGAACCAGTGAGTCGCCGGGGAGGTAATAGGAACATGTCGTTCTCCCCTTCCCACTCGATATTCTCTTCTGATATCCGCTCTTCAAGTCATACGTCCAGATCTGATCGCACTGCTCATTCGCACTTGGATGTGTCCGCTGATAGATGAAGTGCTTCTCGTCGAAGCTGAAATATCCCTCCGCATTCTCCCCCTCGAACGTCAATTGCCGAATGTTGGAGAAGAATGGTTCCTCTCCCTCAAGGACCAGATCCTGTCCGGATGAACATGAGAGGAGGAGTAGGGTGAGGAGGGGGAAGGCGAATCGTAGAGTCATGGGTTGCTATGTGTGGGAAGAGGAATCGTGTTTGCGGAAGACAGCGAAGAAGGTGGCTCCACGGTCGGGATACCTTCTCCGGAGGATCGATTCGTAGTTGCGGACGAGAGACCGGTCACCATGCTTGATCGATATGAGGAGCATGTGATTATAGGTCTCGAGGGAAAGTGGTTCGAAGCCTGGATAGAGTTGTTGGGCATCGAAGCCTTCGCTGTCGCGGATGTCCGTGATGCCAGCGATCTCCTCGAACGTAAGGTCACGTTCGATCAATCCCTCTGCACGCAAGGTCGAATTGATCGTGCCAAGCTGTGCAAGTCCCCGGCTTCTCTTAGCCGGGCGCACCGCATGATAGAGACGGAGCATGAGGGGGTAGAGACCGAGGCGATGCGACGCTTTGATCAGCGTATGTCGCGGCATCAGGAGACCCTTCAGGACAGCGTAGTTCAGCCGAAGCACGCGGCTCTCTACAAAGCGACTGTTCGGTTCGTGACCAAGAAAGTAGAGACCACCGGGCTTCAACACCCTGTCGATTTCCCGAAGAAACTCTTCGGTCTCCTTGATATGATGAAGAACGGAATTCATCGTGACGGCATCGAGCGTGCCATCGTCGAACGGGAGACGAATAGGGGTCCCCCGTTCAATCTTCCTGAAGTCGAGACGACACTGAAGGAGGGGTTTTCGCAGCGCCGACTCGGCACGTTCGAGCATTCCGCTTGACAGATCAGCGCAGATGAAGAGGTCTCCCCTCTTCAACATCGGTGCGATCATCGTTCCCACGAGCCCCGAGCCCGAACCGATGTCGGCAATCGTCAGAGGATCAGTGGTATTCAGGTAGCGGGCAACGTTCTCCCGCCAACGCTTCAACTCCGCCCCCTCCATCTCCCTGTGTACGTCGTCGTACTGGTCGTCGATCAGATCGTAGAACAGCTCGTTGACCCTCAGGACGAGATCTTCGGAGTACACCTGCTTCATGGACGCCAAAGATACATTCCCGCTAGGTTGACTCGTGGTCGCCTCCGGAAGACGTCGCATCTCGATACAGAAGACGCCATCCAAGCAGGCCCACAAGCGCCCCGCCGGCATTGAGCGTTCCGTGCAGAATGACCATGCGGGGGATGTTCATGAACTCCGCCTCGGTTGCCATCGCCAGTGCGTAGAGGACAGCGAGGACCATCGCCACAGTTGATGAAAGACCCCAGAGTGTGAGAAGGATTTGAGAGCTGATGGAGGAGAGCCGTGGTACAACGCCGACGATGACCGATGCAGCAAGGAGAGCGACCCCTGTCGCAAGAAGCGTAGCCGCTGCCACTTCGACGATCGATGCAGCCATGACCTGTTGCGAGGAGAGGACGATACCGACAGCAACCAGGATAGGTCCGGCAAGGACTGCGGGTGTCGTCAGTCGATAGAGAGTTCTTGTCGGCGCCTCACTCATCTGTCGGCCAGCCAGACCCGCAAGAGTTGAAGCAAGAAATCCGGCGTAGTGGAAGTGGACCGCAGTCAGTAGCGCAATGACGCCACCGAACCCCATCACTGCCAGACCCAGACGCGATGCCAGGAGCCAGAGGGCGCCTATTGGCAGGTAGAGCTTCCCGATGTCGACTGCCAGCTCCTCCAATGGCCCGACACCCTTCCTCTCGACGATGCGATAGATGGAATGAGCAGCGAGCGTTAAGGAGAAGAGAAGCCAGAAGCCGCAGAAGACGCCGGCCCATATACCTGGCTCCAGAAGAAACGACAACGCAGCACTGACTGCGGCAAAAGGATGGAGGGTACGGGCAAAGCGGCGAAGGCCGGTCGAGGTCAGGTGTTGAGGGGGGGCGGTTGGTGGTTGACCGTTGTCGGAAATCGAGTCATGATCGGAAGGGTCATCCTGGTCTGACGACTCGAACGTTGAGCTATCGACCTGGAAGAAGGGCTTGGACTGTTCGTGCCGATCTGGAATGCCGAGAACGAGTGGAATCAGGACCAGAAGTGCCAGCAGGAGGAGAGGTGTGATGTACGAGACGGGGTCGGCGTCGATGGGGAGGATGACGACGAAGGCGATCCAGAGGATGGCCCCGAGAATCGTGCTGGCTGGGTGCATGCACGAAGCTAGGGAAACGGGGTAAGAAGATTGTAGGTGGTAGAAAGTGGGGAGTGGAAAGTGGGAAGTAGAGCCCAGCGCCCAGTGCCTAGCGCCCAGCGCCCAGCCCCTAGCCCCCACTCTCATTCCAGCCAGAGCCGTTGCCGACGTGGTTCGCGCAACACACCGCTCGTCTCCGGCAACAGCGGTCGTTGTTGTGCATTCAGGACTTCGCGTCCACTCCAGTCATCACCGTAGTACGAAATGAACGCAACAAGGCGCGCATGTTCCGGCCGGACGTTCGTGGGGAGGGCAAAGGTGTAGGCTGATTGGTAGGTCGTGCCGATTTCAGGATCGTTCGGTATGATCCCTTCCGTTCCTGTCGGTCCAGAGGGCATGGCGCGAAGGACATTGTCGTGCACGAAGCCGACGATCGGATTCCCGGCTCCATAGTAGGGATGCGCGGGATCGGTGTTGCCGTAGTTGGTCTGGTCATATCCCCGCCCTGTTCCAACCACACTGTCCTCCACCAGATAGAGATTGACGCGGAACGCTCCCGTGATCGGGCGTTCGACGAAGGTCGCCCGAACCGTGGTCCGAATCTCGCGTGTGGTGGGCGTGAAGTCGGCATCGACGGAGACGGACACCTCCGCGGTCCGCGCCGCCTGTTCCATGATGTGACCCTCCCAGTTGGCCAGCGCTCGCGCCGGACCATACCGTTGACTCCAGAGAACACGATCGATCATTCCTGCCGGGTAGGCTTGCGGCTGATACGTCGCTGCTAGAGCCTTCCCTTCGGGGATCTCCATCGCGTCCACACCACCGCCATGGATTGCCACGACAATCAGACCGGGATAGAGACGCTGAAGACTGTCCACTGCTGGCTTTGCCGCCGGGCAGAAGCCACACCACGCACCGGTGAACTCTTCCAGCAACACGTTCCGTTGGACCTGAGCAAAAAGGGACGACCCGACGACCAAAAGGGAGATGGCGATTACAGACAAACGACGTAGTGGCATCGGTGACAACGATTGACGAAAGATATCTGGTGGTTGATCGAGGGCCGATTGGACGTGACCCTCGAAACCTACATAACTCGATGCGCGGCGTCACGCCGCGCTATCAACTACAACCCCCGGACCACTGGATTTATTCCCCGCCCCACCGCCGCCTCGCTCGTTTCAACAAGCTCAGCCAGCGCGCACTCCCCAGTCCCCAGCCCCTCACATCGCTTCCCCGCCGCTCAACACCTTCTTACTGAGCACCTGGAACTTCCCATCCTTCATCCCCTTGATCGTGCGGACGTAGCGTGAATTCGGGTTGTCATCATAGTAGACACGCCCATCCTTCTCGTCCTTCCCCTTCTTGCGATCGTTCCGTACCTGCTTCACGCCGGTAGCGATCTGTGTCTCCTGGCGAATCAGAGTGAAGTGTCCGGTGCTGTCACTGAATTGATAGGTGTTTCTTGTGTAGCAACGTCCACCACAGCCCTGATTGGTATGGAACATCACGGTCTTCTCCTTCTCATTGATCCAGGGCGCCCCCTTTTCCTGTTTCAACGTTGCGTCGACCACGAACTGTCCCGTGCGGGGATTGAAGAGCCAGTAACAGTAGCTGTGCGATGTCGATGATCCTCCGACCATCAGCTGCAAATCGAGTCGTCCGTCGAAGTTGAGATCACGTGCAGAGAAGTAGGATGCGGGATCGTCCGTCTGCGCGACGGTCCCCTCCTCCATGTCGAAGTTCGTAAGACGCTGTACCTCGCTCCCCTGTCGAGAGACGATGATGGTATCGAACTTCCTTGCCGTCCAGTCGGGGCGGAAGCGAAGAACGTACGGAGGGATAGTGTCGCCGATCTTCACCTCGAACGCGATCGAACTGTCGATTGGCGATACCTGACGAATGGAGGCGTCCTGTTCCGAAGAGGTGTCCTGCGGTGTTGGCTGTGGTATTGCCGTTACCGTGTCAAGCTCATCGTCGCTCTGTGACGGCTTGTCGTCACCACATGCCGCAACGGCGAGCGAGAGTGTCAGGAAGGCAAGGAAAGAAGCGATGCGCACAGAGAACTGAAGGGTCATGTGAACGTTGCGTTAGTGCAACGGAAGATGCGACTTTTTCGCGATGAGCGAGGGAGGAACTGTGATGGCGAGGGTTGTACCCTGGCTCAGCCGGGTTCGCGGCGTTCAACCCTCGCGCATACGGTCTTGAAGCCGGATCCTTGGGTTGCGCACGAGTCGATACGAACGCCATGGCAGAAGATCTGGTGGATGCGACGCCCGCTGAGGGGGTTTCGCCATTCTGCTGTTATACGCGCGACGTTTCAACATTCGGACGGTCTTCATTTGTGAGGGTTCTCCGCGCACCCCGCTGCACCCTAGCACATTCCGTGACGACGAGGGTGAGGGTGTCATCCCAACCGTGCCCACGTTGGCACGACCTGAACACCCTTCCCTCGGGAAGTCGTTCCCTCCGAATAGCCCACGCCTCTATCCCAACATCCACTCCCGGAGGTGTTGAATGGATCGCAACTCTCTTTGTATCGCACGCCCCCCGGTAGGAGGACAGCTCTCAACGGGGTGTCCAGTGCTCCAAATCCCCCGACCGCCACTCCGTCTACTGTTCCTGCTCCTCTGCGCACTGTGTGTGGTGACGCTCGCGACTGCTGATGCGCAAACGAAATTCGAGTACACGTATGGGGATCACATCGACAAAGGACACGCCACGGTCGAATGCACCAGTTGCGATCCGGCGGGCTTCATATCCGTTGGAAGAACGAGAGTAGTTGACATCGACGAAGGAGACACAACAGTTCACGATGACGTGTACATCGACGCCAATCGCCGCTACAGCGGGCGATTGATTATCAACGAATAGCGACGTTGACGCTGGGATGTCTCCAATGCTGCACAGGAGACACTCCCGCAATGGTGTTCGTCGAGTTTCCACAGGACCATAATGCGAAGACCTGCCAGGATGCCTCATGGATTGAGTGGAATTGCTCCCGCGTCGCTGTTACGCGGAGTTGTTGTGGTGCTCGGCGTGATTATCGTCGGCAGTCTGCTGCATGCGCAGACGCTTCTCATTCATCTCCCGCTCGACGGCACGGCGAACGACGCAAGCGGAAACGGAAATCATGGCGTAAACAACGGCGCTCGTCCCATAGCCAATCGGTTCGGTAATGTGCAGAGCGCACTGCTCTTCGATGGCGTGGATGACTACATCAGAATACCTGACAACGCGGGTATCCGACCAAGGATGGTCACAGTCTCCATGTGGATCAAGTTCTGTTATGGACATGAGAGTGCATGGTTCACGCTTGGTCGGTCGCCAGTCCTTTTCGCCAAGGGGATCCCGGAGGTGGATGCCATATACTATGGCGCGGGAGTTGCGATCGGGCTCTTCGTCAGCAATGCTGCGTTCTATAGGGGTGGCGGGTTTTCTGGCAGTGCTGGTGTGCAGGTGAATGATGGGCGATGGCATCATTGCGTTGCGGCGTTCGGTAACGTCGCACCACCGAGCAGGAACATCTGGATCGACGGAGTAAAACGGGAAACGTCCTCAGCTCTATTCAACTCCCTGGACTCGATTGTCGGCGACTACATGATCGCACGAAATGGGGGGCGAAACATCTACTTTCACGGGGCGATGGATGACATTCGTGTCTACGACTATGGTCTGAGCGATGCGGAAG
>CAYWXV010000066.1:0-14522 GCA_964462535.1 uncultured Alphaproteobacteria bacterium | reverse complement strand
TCGCCATGAGACCTCGGTTCACGCCTGTTGGAGAGGGGGCCCACACGCATTCTACTCTCCACCATCCAATCTCTACTTTCTACGAGGACGAACAGTCCGAATTAATCCTGACACTACCTCTCACTCATTCGTCCCAGAACGACGAGTCCGCTGACCGCAGTCAGAGAGGCGACCGACCACACGGCAGCCTGAATGCTGATAGTGTCGGCGATGACCGCCGAGAGAAGTGCCCCAGCGGGATATCCGGCGTCGCGCCAGAAACGATAGGTGCCGACTGCGGAGGCGCGCCACTCGGGATGGCTACCGTCGCTGATTGCTGCAAGGAGGGTTGGATAGACCATGGCCGTTCCGAGCCCAAGCACGAGCGCGCCAGGGACAAAGCCGGCGGTCGTTGTCGCATTCGCGGTGATTGCTAGCGCCAGCGCCTGTGTGAGCATACCTGCGACGATCAATCCCTTCCGGCCGATGCGATCGCTTGCGCCCCCCGCGATCAATTGCATGATCCCCCACGTCAGCGGATAGATCGCCGCCAGCCCTCCAATCGTTGCCACGTCAACGCCGTACATGGCGTAGAGAATCGGGAAGAGTCCCCAGACCATTCCATCGTTCAGGTTATTAACGAAGCCGGCCTGGACGGCGGCCGATAGATTCCGATCGCGAAACGACGTATGGAGAAAGATCTCGCGTCCGGTGTGGGCCTTGGTGGAAGCACGTTGTGACTCGGCCTCGCGAACCACATGGTGGCGCGTCTCGCGGACAAGAGTCACGCTCAGGAGAAGACCGATGACTGCGTAGACAAGACCGAGATAGAAGGGGGCGGGGGTGACGTTATACTTCTGCGCCATCATGCCGGCGGCAAACGCTGCAAGTCCGACCGCGACGTACCCGGCGAACTCGTTCAGTCCCATTGCGAGCCCGCGACGCTGCGGACCGGCAAGGTCGATCTTCATTACCACCGTCGTCGACCAGGTAAGTCCTTGACTGATTCCAAGCAGCACGTTGGCGGCGAGTATCCATCCCCATGTCGGTGCCCACATGAGAATGAGAGGAACGGGGAGTGCAATGAGCCACCCGACGACGAGCACGCGTTTGCGACCGACCTTGTCGGAAAGACGACCGGCGATGTAATTGGTGATCGCCTTTGCGGAGCCGAAGCAGACGATGAACGAGAGAATCCCGGTCGCCGCCGCAAGTCCGTAAACCGTCGATGCCAGCTCCGGCAGGATCGAACGCTCCATTCCCACCATCGCGCCGACGAACGCGTTGACCAGGACGAGCAGACTGAACTGACGAATGTTTTGGCGGATAGACATTCAACCTCCGTGCCTCACTTGCAATTCCGTCATTGGGCACGTGCCGAAAAACGTGGGTCTTCGTCGAGGCCAACCCTCATCTACTATTGATGATGATGTTCCTCCTCCAACTCTCCCTTCATGCGGGCGGAGCGAATGTAGAATATTCCCTTCACGACGACTCTTGAGTTCTCCCGAAGACCGCCGGTGATGACGACGCGATCTCCCATCCGCTCACCCGTCTCGACGGGAACACGGATGAATGCATTCGGCTCCTCTTGCAGATAGACATAGCTCGTGCCGCTCTCCATTTCGATCGCCGACTGCGGGATTACGAGTCCCCAGCCGGGCGTCGACTGTTCGAACTCGACATTCACAAACATGTCGGAGCGGAGTCTCAGCCCGTTGTTGTCGACTTCGACGCGAACGGTGACCGTTCGCGATTCCGGATCGACGGTCGGTGACACGAAGATTATGCGGCCCGATCTCCGTTGGTCGCCGACGGTTACGAAGCCAGGATCGCCCGTCGCGATTGTCGTCGCCTGTGCGGGCTGCGCCTGCGCGTCGATCCACGCGATCGATGTGTTCATGACTTCGAACGCATCCTTTGATGGCTCCAGATACTCTCCCAGCACCACATGACTGCGTGAGACGACGCCCGAGATTGGCGCCCGCAACTGCACTACCGAACTGAAGTTTCCAGCACGCACACTCGACGGATTGATCCCCGCCGCGCGTAGACGAGACTCGGCCGCCGTCTGACGAGCCACTGCCTGCTTGTATGCCGCCCGCGCTTCTTCGATCGCGCGTTGCGCGCCGATCCCTTCCTTGCCAAGTCGTTCCTGTCGGTCGAGCGCGGCGCGGCGCTGTTCGACGTCAGCGCGTGCTTCCATCAACTCACCCTTCACAACGCCGATGTCGTAGACCTCGATTTCCGCAAGAGCCTCTCCACGCCGAACGTACGACCCTTCCGACGCCATCAGGCGACGCACACGCCCGGGCACGATCGTTCCAACATGAGCGATTCCATTCTGCGTCGGTACCACTCGGCCAGGGAGCGTGAGCGTTGTGGTGAGGCGATCCTTCGTCACCGCCTGCACAACGATCCCGGCCTCGCGAACCGCCGCGGGAGACATGGCAATGGTGGAGGCCTCTGGCCCGCTGGGCTGATTGGCATCTGGGCCATGAGGAGTCGTGTGCTGAGACGAGTCGGCTGCAGACGCGTGTGGGGGGTGAGAGCCCTCATGCGCGTGGTCGTCGTGGCATGCCGGCAGGAAGAACGCGAACAGGAGAATGAGCGATGTGTATGTGCGGGGCATGTTCGTTGTCAGTTGTTCGTTGTCAGTTGTGCTATGGTCACCGGTCTCCTGGCAGGGGTCACCCTCATGAAGCATCCCCGATCCCGGATCCCCGATCCTTGATCCTTGATCATTGATTCTTGATCCTTGCTCCTTGATCGCTGATCGTTGCTCCTTGATCCTTAATCCTTAATCCTTGACCCTTGCTCCTTGCTCCGTCACCACGCGATACCCTCCAGCTCAACACGTAGTCTCGCCGCACCTCGACCGGCCTCGATCAGTGCGATGCGGGTTTCGAGCATTGTCGCCTGAGCCGCAAGGACCTCCATATAGCCTGCCTCCCCCTCTCGATAGAGCCGAATAGCGACGTCGTGGGCCTCGACCGCCAGCGGAAGCAGATGATCGCGGATGTCAATGGCGAGCGCAGCCGCGGCGGCGTGACGAGCGTGGAGATCTCGCAGAACGGTTGTCACTTCGCGCTCGACCCGATCACGTTCTGCCAGTGCGATCACGACGTGTGCCTGCGCCATCTGATCAGCGCCATCGTTCATCCATTGCCAGAGTGGGACGCCGATTCTCGCCTCCCCTCCGAAGAAGCCGCCGACGCCGTCGACGGTCTGAAGAGACCAGCCAAGCGAGAAGTCGGGGAGGTTTCGGGCGGCGGCGACGTCGATCGATAGGCGTGCGGCGGCAATCGCATTATCGGCCGCGCGCAGACGAGGATCGTTCTTCAAGACCCGATCCTCGATCTCCGCAAGCGCCAACGCCACGGGTTCGTATACCAACGTGTCGAGTACGATCAACGCCTCATCCCTGTCGGCGCCGATCACAGCGCGGAGCTGCTCAATCGCGGCCCGATATTCGATGAGCCTTCGACCTCGTTCGACTTGGATACGCGTTGCGGCCAGCGATGCCTGCAACGTCTCCAGGGCCGCCGTCTCCCCAAGCTCCCGACGACGTGCTGCTAGCCGCGCAAACGAATCGGCGACCGCGACGCCGCTATCGGTGATATCAAGCAGACGTCGTGATGCCGCTACATCGAGCCATGCCAGATCGGCGCGTCGAACGAGGGCACGTCTCAGTGCATCGCGATCGGCATCGGCTTCTTCTATCATCTGGTCGATCCGTCGTCGCTGCGCAGAACTGGCTCCGGGCCAGGGAAAGGTCTGTGCAACACCGACGCGGGCGCTTGCCCTTCCGGTTAATGCTGGCGACGACGATTCGTCTATGCCTCCAACGATCTCGAGTGGAGGGAGGAGGCCGACCTCCTGATGTTCGCCACGGAGCGCATCCAGGCGTGCATCTGCCTGCTTCATCTCAGGCGCTGAGGCGACAGCACGACGTCGTACATCCTCTCGCGTCAACGTCGTCTGGGCTACGGCTGTGAGACTCGACAAGACGAAGAGCGCGATTCCGATGGCCAACGATCCATCGCCCCCCTTCTTCTCTCTACGTTCACTTTTCCGCTTACCCCGTTCCGTCCACTCGTAGAGGATCGGAAGAAGAAAGAGCGTCAGGAATGTGGATGAGATGACGCCACCAATGATCACTGTTGCCAGGGGGCGCTGGACTTCGGCGCCCGCCCCGTGGGAGAGCATCATTGGAATGAATCCGAACGCTGCAAGTGCCGCGGTCGTGACGACGGGGCGGAGGCGTTCATACGCGCCGGCCAGGATCGCATCCCGTATCTCCATCCCTTCGTCGCGATGCCGACGTATTGCGGCTATCATGACAATGCCGTTGAGGACGGCGATGCCGAAGAGAGCCACGAAGCCAACGCCGGCGGAAATGGAGAAGGGGAGATCGCGGATCATCAGCGCCCCCACGCCGCCAATCGCCGACATTGGAACACAGAGGAAGATCAACAGCCCCATCCTGAGCGAGCCGAATGTCTGGAAGAGGAGGACGAAGATGAGGGCGAGAGAGATCGGCACGACGACGCTCAAGCGCTGCGATGCCTGCTCCAGATTCCGGAACTGTCCGCCGTAGACGATGTTGTAACCGGGTGGGAGCTTGACCTCGCGTGTGATTCGTGTCCGGGCATCTTCGACGAAGCTCTGCACATCGCGACCCCGCACGTTCGCCTGCACCGTGACAAAGCGCGTTCCCTCTTCTCGGCTGATACGGGTTGGTCCCTCTCGAACGCTGACGTCAGCGATTTCTGAGAGGGGAACCCGAGCCCCTGTCGGAGTGGCGACGATCATTGACCGGACGGCATCGACGCTGTTCCGCATGTCGCCTGCAAGACGGACGACGACATCGAAGCGATACTCTCCTTCGATAACCTCTGTTGCCTTTGTGCCGGCGATTGCGGTCGAGACGATCTGGTTGACATCTCCCGTGGTCAATCCATAGCGCGCGATGGCGGATCGATCCGGAGTGATCACCAGCTGCGGTAGTCCGCTCGTCTGCTCCGTGGTCACGTCGGCAGCGCCCGATGTTCCCTCGAGGATGGATGCGATGCGCTCCGCGGCATTGTTCATCACGTCGTAGTCGATGCCGGTCACCTTCACCACGACGTCCCCGCGCGCCCCCGCGATCAATTCGTTCATTCGCATCTCAATTGGCTGAAGGAACTGTACGCCGATCCCAGGTACACTCTCCAACGCCTCACCGATCTCGCGGATCAACTCCTCCTTCGTTCTATCGGTCGTCCATTCGTCACGTGGATGAAGCATGATGAACACATCAGCCAGCTCGAAACCCATCGGATCGGTCGATATTTCGGCACGTCCCGTGGAGCTTACCACGGTCCGTACCTCAGGGAAGGATAGCAAGCGCCGTTCGACCCGTGTCGCGATCGCCTGCGATTCAGTCAACGAGACCGATGGAAGGCGTATCAGATGCATGGCGATATCCCCTTCATCGAGTTTCGGTATGAACTCCCCTCCGAGCCTCGTGAAGCCGATGACCGCCCCGACAAGCAGAACCAGCGCGCCAGCAACGATGGGGATCGGTCTGCTCATCGCGCGGCGGAGTGCTGGTTCATAGACGCGTCTGATCCACTCGATGACGGGCGAATGCCGGATTGTCCCGGAACGCTTCATCACAAGCGAAAGGATGGCGGGAACGTACGTGATGGAGAGAATCAGGGCGCCGACCAGAGCAAATGCAACGGTCATCGCCATGGGACGGAAGAGCTTTCCTTCGATCCCTTGCAGCGTGAGTATTGGCAGGTAGACGATGATGATGATCAGCTCGCCGAACTGCGCTGCCTTCCGTACCTCCACCGATCCTCCCATCACCAGTGAGCGCATCTCGTCGCGTCCCAGCTCCCCCCCGCTGGCTTCCCGCAATCTTCTCTCCATCAATCGGAGACAGTTCTCGACGATAATGAGGGAGCCGTCGACGACAAGGCCGAAGTCGACTGCCCCAAGCGACATCAGGTTCCCGGACTGCTTCGTCAGGACCATCATGACGCCGGCGAAGAGCATCGAGAGGGGAATGATTGACGCGACGACAAGTCCGGCGCGGAGGTTGACCAGGAAGAGAAGGAGTATGCCGATCACGAGAAGTGCGCCTTCAACCAGGTTCCGGACGACAGTCTCTATGGTTCTCTCGACAAGAACCTCGCGATCGTAGTAGGGTTCGATCACGACTCCGTCGGGGAGTGCCCCCTTGATCTCATCGATACGGTCCTTGACGGCATCGACAACGATGCGGGAGTTGGCCCCCTTGAGCTGCATGGTGATGCCAGTCACGACTTCACCCTTCCCATCCTGTGAAGCCGAACCGAAGCGTATTGCGGGTCCGATTCCAATGTCGGCCACGTTGGATAGGACGATCGGCGTCCCCGACTGCGTGGTGCGAATGACAGTGCTCCCCAGATCGTGCACGCTGGTTGCCAGTCCAACTGCGCGAACGGCGAGCTGTTCAGGGCCGGTCTCGATATAGGCCCCTCCGGCGTTCCCACTTGTACGTGAGACCGCGTCGAAGACCTGACGAAGCGTTAGGCCGTACTCCGCAAGTGCTTCAGGACGGACCACGACATGGTACTGCCGGACATATCCCCCCAACGAGTTCACCTCCGCAACTCCGGGCGTTCCCAGCAGACCCCGTCGCACAATCCAGTCCTGCACCGTCCGAAGGTCCATTGGGGAGAGGCGGCCGGTCGTGTCGTGCAGGACGTACCGGAAGACCTCCCCAAGACCTGTTGAGACCGGAGCAAGCTCTGGGCGCTCCACACCATCGGGCATCTCCTCCACCGCCTCGTGAAGCTTCTCGAGAATCCGATTCCTCGCAACGTAGATGTCCATGTTGTCGGGGAAGACGACTGTTACAACGGAGAGACCGGACTGGGAGAGCGATCGAAGTTCGATCACGTCGGGAAGAGGCTTCAGCGTGGCCTCGATCGGCAAGGTGACGAAGCGCTCGACCTCCGCTGCAGAGAATGACGGGGCGGCGGTCAGGACCTGTACCTGGTTGTTCGTGATATCCGGGACGGCATCGATTGGGAGGTGGTAGAAGGCGGTGACGCCAGCCACGATAAGGACCAGCGTCGCCACCAGAATCAGTGGGCGATGCCGCAGTGAGAATGCGATGATTGCGTCAAACATGGGGGTCGTTGACGGTTACTGGATGACAGATGCTGGTTGCGGGTCGGCTCTCTCCACCCAGCCCCCCTCCCATACTTGAGATAGAGGGGAGGAGCGGAGTCTCGCATCATATCCATCGCGCGGCCGGGGCATAGAGGCTCCGGGGCATGCAAATGCCACGATGGTCAGCGGTGCTGGGATTTACGGTTGGTGCGGTGGGCTCAGACGAGCGGGACTGGATCGCGGGTATCGACTGCGGCGGACTGGGGTAGCTTGAACTGCCTGGTGGAGTGGGTAGCGAAGGCGTTCGGAGGCGTGATCGCGACGATCTGATGGCTCAGAACAATCGGGACATGACAGGGACAAATGCAGTGATCACAATGATGATCACCATCCGGAGAGTGATGGTCGTCACAGTCGGAGCCTGTCTGGTTTGCGTGAGCGTTCGCCGCGTCAACACTCGCATGGAGCGCGGCGGCGGTATCCTCGGCGCTGCACATATCCACACACGGGGCCAGCCGTTCTCCAAGGTAGAACAGGGTCACCAGAGCTGCCAGGACGATATGGACAAGACGAAGGCGCATTAGACTGAAGCGGGGAAGATAGTCATTTGGGTGTTATCGAGACACGGGGGGCGAGCGGAATCACTCCGAATCCCGAACATGCTGCAGCCGCGATTTCAGGGAGGGGGGAAGTACCTCTGAGATTTCGGGTGTTATCAAACCGGTCCGGTCGAGCGACTGCACATGGACCTGATCCTTCAGGCGAAAGGCCGTGAGCTTCATTCTAACGAGATCCGGGAGGGGAACCACCATCACCTTCCTTCCCCGAATCATCTTCCGAACAGGACGCAACTCGGGGTTGGGGAGGAGTTGATCGGGTCTGTTCGATTCTCCCGCATAGATCAGATGGACCGCATTACGAGCTGTGTCATCGTTCTCCGACATCAGCATGTCGATGCGCGGATCATCACGGAATCGAAAGCCGAATTGCGCGGCCGCAGCCACCAGTCGTTGAAGGTCGCCTCGATTGATCATCAGGTCGACGTCCTTCGTCGTCCGCTCTCCGTCCGGAGCAACGTCCTGGATGTGCGCAAGAACTGCAAGACCTCCGACAAGTTCATATGGGATGTGGTCGGCCGTCAACGCGTCGGTGATCCTTGTGAGGATTCCGACCAAATGGTAGATGCGTTCTTCGAACACGGCGTTGACCAGCCGTCCCGACTGCCGCGCGTCACGCAGAAATTGTTCGAAGGTCGGTGAGCAGCGAATGCTCATTTTGAAGAAGATCGTTGAACCCTGACATTGGTCATGTTGCTCCGGGGAGCAACGGCCTAAACTGCCATCGCTATGGAAACCCCCACGATTGAACTTGCCGTTGCCGGCCGGATTGTCGGCATTACCCCGGAGCTTCTCGAGCGTTACGGACGTCCGGTCCCGCGCTACACCAGCTATCCCACCGCTCCAGAGTGGGATGATTCCTTCAGCGAACTCGATCTGCGCGCGGCGTGTGCCATGCGCTACCATTCCGCTCGCCCACTCTCCCTCTACGTCCACATCCCCTTCTGCTCCTCGCTCTGTCTCTATTGTGGCTGCAATGTCGTTGTCAGCCGCGATCGGAGTGTTGCCCTTCCCTATTTGGAGCGGCTCAGGAAGGAGATTGACATGGTCGCGGACATGGTTGACACATCCCGTCCGGTGGATCAGATTCATTGGGGAGGGGGGACGCCGACCTATCTGTCTGCAGAACAGATTGTCGAGCTCTACGGGATGCTGAGCAATCGCTTCAGGATCATGCCGGGGGCTGAGACAGCGATCGAGATCGAGCCGCGAACCGTCGATCACGAACAGCTTGTCGCTCTTCGATCGGTCGGATTCAATCGCGTCAGTATGGGTGTGCAGGATCTGGATGAGGAAGTGCAGAAGACGATTCGACGTGTTCAGCCATACGAGATGACCCGTGGTCTCTTCGATCAATGCAGAGAACTCGGATTCGAGAGTATCAACGTCGACCTCATCTATGGTCTTCCCCATCAGACCGTGGAACGATTCCTGCCCACGGTCGATCAGGTGATTGAGATGGGGCCGGATCGTATCGCTCTCTTCAGCTATGCCCACGTCCCCTGGATGAAGAAGCAGCAGGGAAGCTTCGCCCGTCATCTTCCCGATCCACTGGAGAAGTTTCGGATTTTCTGCGCTGCTGCTGATCGACTGCAGAAGGGGGGGTATCGCTACATCGGACTCGATCACTTTGTCCGAGAAGGGGACGAGCTTGCGCAGGCGCAGGACATGGGACGGATGGGTCGGAACTTCCAGGGCTATACGGCTCGCGGCGATTGCGATCTGCTGGCCTTCGGCGTCAGCGCCATCGGGTCGATGGAGGACATCTATTCGCAGAACCAGCGCGACCTGCCCGACTACTACGCAGCGATAGACGCAGGTCGTCTTCCCGTCATGCGAGGAATGAGATTGGAGGCTGAGGATCGGCTCCGCCGGAAGGTGATCAACGAAATCCTTTGTAAGACGGTCGTTGTCCCGTCGCGCATCGAGAAGGAATTCGGGATAGAATTCCGCGAACACTTCGTCGACGAGATCGAGCGGCTCGCTGAGATGGTGGACGACGGTCTTGTGTTGATAGGAGAGGACTCCATTCGCGTTACACCGCTCGGTCGTGTATTCATCCGCACGGTCGCTGCGACGTTTGACGCCTACCTGGCCGGCAAGGAGACCGAGCGACGTTTCTCGCGTGCTGTGTAGGTCGTTGTTGGCCGTGCGTTGTGGGTTGTCCGTTGTTGGCCGTCAGTGGTTGGTTGTCCGTTGTTGGTGCATGTCTGGAGCCCCACGCCGGCGGTGTCAGTATCGAGCAGACGCCCCTTGGCAGGCTCGAGGTGCTACGCAGCCCGTGCCAACTTGCTAGCCGCCAGCCGCCTAGCCGCCTAGCCGCCTAGCCGCCTAGCTGCCCAGCCGTCCCCACTCCCTATATTCCCCGCATGCAAGATGCGGCGCGCAAAATCCGACTCTACGTTCACGACGTCCTGAACGAACCACTCCGACGGTTTCGGCTTTCGATTATCGTTCTGGGCTTATTGATCGTTGGGGGGACTGCTGGATTTGTCGTCGTTGAGAAGATGGGGCTGATTGACGCGTTCTACATGACCGTCATTACACTCGCGACGGTAGGCTTCGGAGAGGTTCATCCGCTGTCGCAGCTGGGTCGACTCTATACCACCGCATTCATCATTATCGGCGTGGGGGCGGGAGCCTGGGCGATCACCAACGGAATCGAGGTTCTGTTCGGCGAGAGTGTCTGGGTGTCCATGCAGCGACGCCGAATGGACCGTTCGTTGATGGACCTACAGAATCACTACATCGTGTGCGGCTTCGGCCGCATGGGGAGACAGATCGTGCGCGATCTGGTTCACAGGAACGAACCCTTCGTCATCATCGAGCGCGATCCTCGCGTTGAGGAGACGTTGATTGCTGAAGGATACCCATATCTGATGGGGGACGCGGAAGACGATGCTGTCTTGCGAAAAGCTGGCGTCGATCGTGCGCGCGGAATCGTGGCAGCCTTGAACAGCGACGCTGCAAACGTCCTGACCGTGGTAACGTCACGGGAATTCAATCCAAACATCCTTGTCGTTGCCCGCGCAGCCAACGAAAGCTCTGAGCTCAAGCTCCGCCGCGTTGGAGCCGATCGTGTCGTCAATCCCGACGCCATTGGAGGGCACCGCCTGGCTCTTGCGCTTCTGCAGCCGAAGGTGCATGACTTCATGTCGAAGATCTTCAACATTGAAGAGATGGACGTCGATGTCGGAGAGGTGATCGTTCCAAAGGGGGCGGAGATCGCCGGGCGTACGCTTGCGGAGACGAACATTCGGAACCGTTGGAACCTGACTATCCTTGCAATGCAGACGCCTAGCGGGGAGTTCATTATCTCGCCGGATGCCCAACGAATCATCGAACCGGGCGAAACCCTCATCCTCATTGGCGGCCTGGGAGAAATCCAGAAGTTCTCGCGTTGGGTGGCGGGGGGTAGTGGACGTTAGATCCTTCGCGTTGCATGTCTCGCCGTTCGTGAACGCTGTGGCTTCGGCTAAAACGCGAGGCGCCCCGAAGGGCGCCTTGCACTATCGCTCGATTTTTCCCACTTCCCACTTCCCACTTCCCCTCCGCATCCCTCAGCCCCCAGACCCAAGCCCCCAGCCCCTAGACGTGTCCGTGCTTGCGCGAGTAGAGGAAGTACTTTTCGAATGCGACTTTTGCCCAGTGGGCTTGTGGGCCGGGGATGATGAACTCCAGGTGGCGTTCTTTCAGCATGTGATCGCCGACAATCATCATCCCCATGTTGCCGGTGTCCATGATGCAGTAGGCGTGGATCATCGAGAATGGCATAGACTTCGGGTCGAGGCCTTCGATGTCCGCCTTGATGTTCCAGGCCGCAGTCTTCGCCATCTGCTCTGAAGGATATCCGGTCTTCGGCACACCACACGCGACAGGTGTTTCTCCTTCCGGGGGCACGAACACCGTCACACCAGCAGCATAGATCTCCGGGTGCTCCTTGTGACGATACCCATCGTCGGTCTCGATGAACCCGTTGGCATTCCCAAGACCCGGCGTGTTTCGGATAGCATCCACGCCAAGGAATCGGGGGATGATCATGGTGTATTTCGAGGGGAGGAACTCACCATCCTTCAGCAGAACGCCGTCTGGCTTCACTTCATCCACCACCGCATTGGTTCTCCATTCGATGTCATACATCTTGAACATCTTCTCGCACATCGTCTGCGCGCTCCCGAAGCCACCGATGCCGAAGTGTGCAAGGAAAGGCTCTGCGGTCACGTAGGTAATCGGCGCCTTGTCCAGAAGGTGCTTCTTCTTCAGTTGATGGCGGACGTTGAACACGAACTCGTAGGCCGCACCGAAGCATGCAGCCCCTTGCGCGGCACCGATGACGATTGGGCCTGGATTCTTGAGAAACTCTTCCCACCCCGCGCGCGCATGCGTCGCGTGATCTACGTTGCAGATGGAGAACGAATTCTTGTGTGGTCCCAGCCCTTGCACGCTCTCGAAATCGACCTTCGGTCCTGTTGCAATCAACAAGTAGTCGTACGGCAGTTCCTGCGTCGGCGTGATGACCAGTTTCTGCTCCAGATCGAACCGGAGCACTGGTTCCTCTATGAAGTTGATTCCCCGATCGGCATAGATCGGACGTACGTCGAACGAGATATCCTTCTCGTCCCGCAGACCGAACGGGTACCAAATGAGGGAAGGGATGAAGACGAAGTTGTGGGTGTTGGCGATGACAGTGATGTCGTGGGCGTCCCCTAGCAGTTCATGCAGTTCCAGCGCCCCGGTGTAGCCGGCAAAACTTGTTCCGACTACGACGATCCGTTTCCTTTCCATAGTGTCCTCCGCGTCTATTATCAGCGATGTATCCCTGTGGGAGTCGCGAATAACCTACGTGCGCGCGAAGGTCGAAAGACTGATAATTGTCATGCAAATCTGTAGCTAATCGTCCACGTGAGCGGCCACGTCTCTCTCGGCGGCTGACAGGTCCTCCGGTGTGTCAATCTCGATGCAACGAAATCCCATTGTGTCGACGATGCCTATCCGGGTCCCCTCATCTATCATCTGTTGAAACGACGCTTCGTAAAACTCATTCTCCCCACGTCCATTGGCGATACGCTCGCCGAGCGCTGCGAACAGTCGTTCGGTACCGTCTCGATCAAATCGGGCAATGCCTATGGATTCGCCATAGCTCGTCCCCGGATCCAGGTCCTTGCCGATGCGCGTGATGTTCCCCTCTTCGTCCAGGAGCACCTTGATCTCTTCCCAGGAGAGATCGTCAGAGCGTCGGACTGCAAGGCGGTTCCCTTCTTCGGGCCCAGCGTTCATCAGAGCGGCGATCTCTCTCTGGAAGAGGATGTCGCCGTCAAGCAGAAGCATGCCATCGTCGCCAAAGAGATCGCGGGCAAGCCAGAGAGAGTAGGCGTTGTTCGTCTCGCGGTAGCGGTCGTTGTGGATGTAGGTGACGTCGACGTCGGGATACCCGCTTGCAAAGAAATCGTGGATCATCTCGCTCCGGTACCCGGTCACGACGGCGAATCGTCGATGTCCCAGTTCGTAGAGGAAATCGATTGAACGTGCGAGGATCGGGCGATCGTTGATCGGGATGAGAGCCTTGGGTTGCGTGTCCGTCAGGGGGCGAAGGCGCTCACCGGAACCGGCAAGAAGGTAAAGAGGGAGAAGGGGCATGCGTCCGAATCAGCCGTTGGCTTCGGGGAGTGTCGTGTCGGGCGTCACCATCGCCAGGCGACGATCTCGGAACGTCTGAATGGACCAGAGGAGGATCATCCAGATGTTGGCCACCACCACGTTGTAGAGAAAGAAGAGGTCAATGCGGTCGACAAGGGTCATGACGACAAGAATGGCGATGTGCGTCGTCGATCCGATGTAGCTCCACAGACGGAGAAAGGTCCTGTTACGACGAGCGTACTCGCTGGCCTCGAGCGCCTGGCGCTCGCCACGACCGCCACGAACCTGCAATGACGAGTACCTAATGTATAGCTGAATCAGAACGCGGCGGAAAAAGCCGGTCCGCGCCTCTCGAAGCACTCGGAGCGTCTCGCGACTTTCGGCAAGCTCCTGTGCTGTCGCTGACGTTTCGCCCCGGAGACTGGCCATGAACTCGTTCCGATAGTAGTCGAAAAGGAACGCATGAATCGCATGGCTTACCCCGCCAACCAGCACGACAGTCCACGTTCCCAGCGGAAGTTCGACCCCCATCTTCGTCAGGCCGATACCGAGACCGACATAGATAGCGATGCTTGTGATGTAGTCGGCGACACCATCGATGATTCTCCCGACCTCGGTCCCATTCCGCTTCAACCGGGCGACCATGCCGTCGGCACAATCAAGGATGTTGGAGAGGGCGTAGAAGCAGGCGGCGACGAAGAATGCCCACGGTGTTCCGAAGCCGTAGAGGATGCCGGCCGCCACACCGAAGAGGATCGCGACGATCGTGATCTGGTTCGGCGTGATCGGAAAAGGAAGAACCCCCTTGACCAGTATGAAGGCAAGGGGGCGAAAGACCACGAGGTCGAGGAGTTCCTCGGCCTCGGGATGTTTCAGCGATGCAGTGTACTCGGAATAGATCGACATGCCTGTTGATGGGAGCCTGTTGCCATGTGCTCCCTATCTCACTCTTGCCGGGAAGCGGGGCGGCGGATCGCCAACGGGCCAGCCGCGCGACACGTTGTGGGCGGTGGCCACTCAGAAACTGAGTGGCCTACACGATAGGAGGAAGATCGGAATTCTTGGCTAGGCCGCGATGGGGGCTGGCTGTACGGCCGCAGTTCGCCCTTCTTCGGCAACCGCGACGATCTCCTGAAGGAC
>CAYWXV010000065.1:0-14604 GCA_964462535.1 uncultured Alphaproteobacteria bacterium | reverse complement strand
CTCCGCGCCTCCGCGTGAGATCCCTGCCAGATTGCGTTGAAGGACTTGCTCGCAATCAATCCACGATCACCAATCGCCTCACCTCCCTCTGACCCTCAAAATCGACGCTGACGAAATACACACCAGCCGACAAGGCCCTCAACGACAACTCCAGAGAGAGCTCTTCATTCCGAACAACGCCCGACTGCAGTACACGCCCCATTAGGTCTGCAATTGAGTACGTCGCCGCACGCCACCTGCCGCTGTGATCCCACCGCAACACTGTCGTTTCACGAGCCGGATTGGGCGTGAGGGTCACCCTCGGATGATCAGCCCCATTTCGTTCTAACGCGTCCGGACCCGAAACGGTGGCGGTGGGAGCCATCACGAATGTGCCGTACACTCGACTCCGCGCACCCCGATGGTCTTCCCACACAACAAAGAGCGTATCTCCGACATACACAGCCGACGGGTACATGCACGTGTCGTTGCTCTCCGTTATCCGCTCGTCGACGCGCGTCGCAGCACCGTGCTGGTCAATCGTGGTGAGTCGAACACCATGCGCCGAACCATACACCACCGCGATTCCTGAGTCCCGCGGGTTCTGAGCTACGGCCACGTTCCAAGCCACACGGGATGTGGTCTGCGAGTAAAGCGGAAGGTCGGGTAGTGGCTGGGTGTGGGGCGTCGCCTTCATCTCAATCCCTGGCTTCCCGTCGGGGAGACAAGCGAGCTGCTCAACTATCATCCTCCCATCCTTTCCGTAGACAAGAGCAACACCATCGCCAAGCAGCGGCGTTGGGAGGGAGGTGCCGATCGATGAGAATCGTGTCATGTAGGCTTGGGCAGCCCTGCTATCACGCAAAAGAAGTTGCCGTGGCATCGATATGCCAAAGAGGGGGCCATCCACAGGGAACGGGCGCGTCCCGGCATCCATACTCAATTGAACAAGAGTATCGGGCCACAACGCTACACTGTCGTTGAAGAATCTCGCAATTCGGATGTTCCCCAGTTCTCCCGACGTTCGCGTTAGCGCAAAGGTCATCAATACAGTGCTGTCATCCGGGTCGGTCATCACGGAATGAACGTTGTTCAACGAATCGTCGGGCATGCTGAAGTCAAACACGGTTTCCCATCCCGATGGTGCAGGAGCGACGATCTGCGTCATCGATCGTTTAGCCGACCCGCTACGGATTTCAACGTAGCGATGGTCCCCGAACTGCTGCAGTCTGGTCTGCGTGGAGACACCTGACAGGGCATCGCGCGCGAAGTCCAGCACCACCAATGAGTCCACTCTCTCCTGAACTGACGGATCCCACCTGGCTAGCGTCAGAGCGGTAATTGAGACTGAATCGGTCCAGGCAACGACGAGCGTGTCTCTCGCGCTCACGATGATTGGTGTACGCGATTGAGGCGGCTGTTGCTCCAGGGGTTTTCGCACGCGTACCGTGTCTGTACCAATGTAGCCCATCGAGGAAACGAGCACGATGTAGCCAGCGGGACCCCTATCAATCTGGGAGGCGGTGAGAAACGAGTTCAGCTTACCGATGCAGTCGATTGGCGGCAGTGGATAATAGTATTCCGAATAACACCGCTCCGCGGAATACACGACCTCAACCGTGTCGAAGGTAGTCCAATCGTATGGAATACCTCCGTGTGTTCCATACGCGTGTATTCGTAGCACAACGGACACATTCACAAAGTCCCCACAGCGTCTCGAAATGGTAGTCTTGATCGCGAGTGCGTCCAGATTGATTTGTTGAAACGCATCAAATACTACAGCCGACCCGGTTGGGGGCAGTCCAGGTTTCCACGAATTGTCTGGCAACAAGGGTATGAAGTAGCTGCGGATAAGGACTTGCAGCAGGCTTCCTGATCCTGTCTTCCACGCATCACAACAGGTTACACCAAGTACTCCATTACTATTGCACGATGCAGCGAACGATCCGGGAGCGACGCCAACGTACGAAGACGGCAGTGGAATTCGCGTGAACGTTGTGGTGTCCAGCATTGAAGGATAGAGCACGAATTCGGTTCCTTCGACTCTTCCCATGCGTCCCGTCGGATCGATTGCAATAATTCCGCTCAACGGTGGTGGGATCGATTGCCAACTGGTATCGAGCATACTCACTCGAAACATCCCCGATTCCCCTCCATCGACGTAAATCACGTCGCTAGAATCACTGATCTGGACCACCCGCCTTATGGGAACAGAGATGCGACCGGCTCGATTGGTGAAATGGCCGCTCGAGTCAATTCCCATCCAATACGACCCGCTGTCGATCGACATTGCCGGGTTCCACATCAGTCGATACTCTGCCCCGTCGGACACGAGGAACGCTCCCGGTCGTCCGAAAGCACCGCTCGGTACTATACGTTGCTCGACGCTCTGATATCCCGATGTATCCAGATACAGGAAATAGCCGGATCGCGCGGACGTGTCGCGCACGTCGTTCCAGGCGAGTAGGAATCCCGGCCCCATTGGAAGAACCTGAAAGGAAGTGTCTGGACTGAACAATCGGCTCTCGATAACAAACGGAGATCCGTACGCCTGGTGGTCTAGAAGAAACTGCCCTTGAAGACGCAATTCGATTGAGTCTGGCCCGGATACATACCCCTGCCATGCAACCAACGTGAGGTGTCCGTTTTGCCCGGCCGCTTGTGATTTCGTAGTCGGCACATTCACAGGCTGCCAGACGTCCCAGCTCAATCGCGTGTCATGAACTTGTGCCCGCACTATCGGTGCGCCAATTGCCAACAGCAGGACTGACGCAACAAGGGTGAAAGAGAAAACGGTCTTCATGGGCACCGCGGCTTGGGTGATCAATGATGCCTGATCCTACCCTAACACGCGGAGTCGGAAAATGTTAGTCGTTGGTGGTCATTTACCTGCAAACTGCGACCCGAACACACTAGCCAGCTGCGCGACGTTGTCCGCGTCGTTTCCTTGATAGAGAATAATCGTCTTGTCGGTGTGGAAGAAATGTGGTGAGTCTTCCCAATCCATCGCGCTTCCCGCCACCGTTGCGCCATCTGGCGAGATCACCTTCTCAACCTCCAGCCGTTCATCGACACTACCGTATTCGTAGACCTCGAGCCGATTCGACTCTGCGACCATCAGAACAAACCCCTCTCCAAGCCCTTCCCTCTCCACCTGGTCGACAACACGGACACTATTTCCCGCGGATCGAATCAAATAGATGATATTGAACGTCGGCGAGCCGGTCTCGATCTCCCCCTCCAACGTCCCCTCGACCGAGCGCCCCGTATCGTCCACACGAGGCCCCTTGTCTCCACATCCGGGTGCAACCGTTAGAATAAGCGACGACAGAAGAAAGAGAACGCCGCTTCTGCGTATCCGATGAAAGACAAATGGGAACGTCACTGTTGAGACCCGGACTCACCCGGTTCCCCCAGGTTGAAGAAGGAGTGATTTGGATCGAAGCAATCGAAGCAGCTCACGTGAATGTCAGCGTCGAGCTCCACAAGCTTCCGCATCGTCTCGGCCTTCAATCGCATGTTTAGCATGCCGATGAAAGAACTGAGCGTAAAGTAGAAGTAGATTCTGTCGACACCGGCCTCACGAAGTCTCTCGCGATGCGGGAGAAGTGCTTCTGCAAGACATACGATGCCATGATCGCGGCATTCAACGGCCTCGTCACCCCCGTTGAGTTCATGAGCCCAGTATCCTTCCTCGCGAAGCTTCATCGGGTCATGTTTCGCACAGGGCTCGCCCGCCCGCCCGGAGCAGGTAGGTTCCATTCCGAGGATGGAAGTCACGAGCGCCGGGTCAAGTTCCGCTCCAACAAGATTGACTTCGACAGAGGTAATACTGGTAACAGAGTCGCCGTTCATCGTCATAGGCGTTGGGTTGGATTTTGCCACGTGGGGGAGGGGTGTCACTAACGACGCGAAAGCCGTTCGACAAATTGGAAGATGCCAAAAATAGTTGACCTCACACACCCGATCACAGCCGGTATGACCACCTGGCCCGATGACCCCGATGTCGAACGTCTGGCCTGGGCGACCGTGGGGAGTGACGGCTATCTATTGGGGGTCACGCGTATCGGAGATCATACGGGAACGCATATAGGTGTTGGTGCTCATCTCCACCCAGATGGCGTGACCATCGATCGCCTCCCGGTAGATCTTCTCGTCCGTCCTGCCGTCGTCATCGACACCAACCACGACCTTTCCTCTGCAACAATCATCGCATGGGAAGCTGAGCACTCACGAGTACCCGCGGGAGGGGTAGTGATTGTGCGAACGGGGCGAAGTCGCTACTTCAACGATCGAGATCGCTACAGGGGGGCGAAGAACCTGGATCATTACGGTGTTTCGCTCGAGGCTGCTCGCCTCCTTGCCGAGAATCGAGGGGTTGTCGGGCTGGGCATCGATACGCTGGGGATAGATCCAGGCGCCGACGACACTCTTGCCACCAACCACTACTGGCTGCAAGGCTACCGCTATCACCTGGAGAATCTGGCCCACCTCGATCGGCTTCCATATACAGGCGTGACGCTGTATATCGCTCCATTGCCGATCGTGGGTGCCAGTGGTGCTCCCGCACGTGTCCTAGCCCTGGTGTAGTGGGAACGCTCGGTTCCGTTTGACCTCATCGTTGTCGCAGGCACAGTCCGAGCAAAGGGGGCTCTTCGAATCTGCTCGGTTCACCACCGCCTCCAATTGGAATCTGACCGGCGCCTGACGCGAACCTAGGTACGTGCCATGCAATGGTGTCACGCCACACGAGGACCCTCAGGACGAAGTTGAACTTTACGCGATCTCTACGTTGCGCTCCGGGGCAAGCGCCTTGAACGGCGTAAAGGCTGAGAGGCATGCAACGGTCTGTCAGGCTCCAGCTACCGCCCGGCCATCACCGAGGTCACGATTTTGTCCACGACTCGTTCTTCTTCGGACCCCTCGGGGGCCGACCAGGTGAAGAGGAAGCTGACGAGGGTCTCGTTGTGAAAGACATCCAGAATGAGCGTGTTGCGAAACACGTTCCCCTCGTACCACGCAGATCGTCCAAGGATTGCTCGATAGTGACCAGCCACGCATTCACCCGTCAGAGATGAAAACGACTGGTTGCTCTTCCGCTGCACATCCTTCGCCTGCAAGCCGGACATCTGGGTAATGAACGTCAGCCACTGCATTCGCGTGAGCTTGTTGACGCCGGTCACGTAGTCCTGACTCTCACGCGCCCACACCTCCAACTCCACACCCTTTGCCGGGGTCAGCTTGAGCGAAGACGTGTCCTTCACCAGAGCACTCAACGCCCGGATTGATTTCCAGTTCACCTTTTTATCGACGCCACCAATGCGGGTGGTATCCGGCAACGTGATTGCAATGTCGTCGAAGACGGTGACGGTGACGTTTTGCGCAAACAGCAACGTCGGAAGCAACAGAAGCAGAAATGGGATGAGTTTCATGACGACGTTCGATTGGCACGCTCAATCTGTTGTAGCGAGTCCGGAGAGATATCACATGCCCGGAGTATGGAAACTATGAAGTCCGTCTTTCCTTCAACATACGCGTCAATGTCGTACGGGAACTGCGCTGCAAGCCTCTTCTTCAGAGCCCCGTACTCGCGCGCCGCTGCTGGCGTCGCCCGAAGGTAATCGCGGAGCGCGAGGTGGTTGTGAAGAGCGGGGCTGCCCGCCGGGCAAAGGTAGAGATGATGTCTTGGTAGATCGTCTGGCTGCTCAAACGCCTCTCGACCTGGAACACCAAGATCGCCACGATGATGATAACCCACGAGAGCCAGGCTCTCGATTGCCGCCGACACCTCACCGTCCGTGGGAACGACAATGCTGATGTCGATCACGGGCTTCGCGGCAAGTCCCTCGACCGAAGTGCTGCCGACGTGTTCGATGGAATGGGCAAGACGCTGAACAGCCGGCCAGACCCGACTCCGCAACAGAATGAAGTCGCGCGGCCACGTTGAATCGTAATCGATAATGACAATGGGACCCATTCCGCCCTAACCTATGCCCCTTCCGATCCGCCTGCGCCCGACCGGGAGGGGAGAATGATAGATGCACCAGCAGCGATCGAACAAACATACAATGCCGAATTGATCGCGGCGATCAGGGTGCCTGTCTGCCTTGACCGGCAATGGTCCGGCTTGTATGTTCGGTTCTCTCTCACCCAAATCTATCCCGCTCGCTTTCCCTTCCTCTATGACCGAAGGTTACTCCATGCGCTCGCTATCGCTTCTGGTTGCCATCGCCATTCTCGTTCCCGGCCTTCATTCGTTCGCGCAGGCACCGTCGACCATCCCAGCTGGGTATATCGAGAATCGAGGACAGTGGGACCAGCGATCCCGCTACCTCTTTCGATCCGCTGGAATCGATCTCTGGGTGGGAAGGGGTGACGTAACCCTCGACATCCGCCGCGGTGACAGACCCGCGCCCCCCCACGGACGAAGCGCGCGGAAAGAGACTCCTCGCTTTACCGCGCAACGTCACGTTCTCCGCATGAAATTCGTCGATCCGAATCCCGCGCCGATCACGTCTGGTGCCGACATGCTGGAGGGGAAGCTCAATTTCTTTGTTGGCGATCGTACCCATTGGGCATCCGATGTTCCCAGGTATGAGGGTGTTCAGATTGAAAACCTCTACGACCGCATCGACGCCCGCTTCTATGTGGATGGCAATCGGCCGAGATACGATGTGATTGTTGCTCCCGGCGCCGATCCTTCCGTCGTTGGGTTTGCGATCGAAGGAGCCGACGAAATCCGCACTACGCCCAACGGTGACCTGGTGATGGGGACTGTCTGCGGTGAGGTGATGCAGTCACGACCGATCGCGTGGCAGATGGTTGAGGGTCAGAAGCGATTCATTCCATGCGCCTTTCGGATCGATAACAGTGGCGCTGTCCGATTTGACGTAGGAGACTTCGACAGGCGCGCAACGCTGGTAATCGACCCTCTCATCTATTCGACCTTCGTAGCAGGAACCGGGCTTCACATTACCAGCAATTCGGTCGTCGATCGGGACGGAAACATCTACCTGGTCGGAAGCACCATCTCAACTGACTATCCCACCAGTACAGGTGCGTACCAGACGACGAATAACAAGGTCGATCCCGGCGACGCGATGGTCTTCGTCACAAAGGTGAATGCCGCTGGAACCGCACTTGTCTTCTCGACATACATCGGCGGAGCCAGTAGCAATGACAACGGGTTTGGGATCGCCATCGACTCGTCCAGAAACGTCTTCGCCGTCGGCACCACAAACCAGACGGGAAATACGAGTGACTATCCTGTGACGTCGGGGGCGTTTCAAACGGGGCGTGGCGGTGGCGCCGATGGATTTCTCAGCAAGCTTGGCTCGACCGGGAATACGCTATTGTACTCCACATTTCTGGGCGGTCCCGGGGACGAGTCGATTTACGACGTTGCCGTTGATCGTCAGGGAAATGCTATCGCCACCGGCGAATCGGATTCGACATTTCCAACGACGACGGGGGCATTTCAACGAACACGAGCCGGCCTCTTCGACGCCTTCGTGACGAAATTCAACAGCTCCGGAACCGGAATCACATACTCGACGCTTGTCGGTGGCGATGACTCCGAATCCCCCCTCTGTATCTCCGTCGATTCGTCAGGCAACGCATTCATCGGCGGGCAGACGCTTTCGTCAAATTTCCCGACCACCACCGGCGCGTACGACAGGTCGTTGAACGCGCTGTATGATGCCTTTCTGACAAAGGTCAACGCTGCGGGATCCGCGCTCGTGTACAGCACGTTCGTTGGCGGCACGGACGATCAGTCCGTTATCGACGTGGTTGCCAACAACGATGGGACGACTGCAGTCGTTGGATGGACGCGCGCAGATGATTTCCCCACGACCGGCGGCGCATATTCCACGACGTTTAACGGGGGTTTCAGCGACGGCTTCCTGTTGAAGTTCAATTCCACTGGCTCGTCGCTTGTCTACTCAACCTATCTGGGTGGATCAGACGAGGACTATGCATACGCCGTTGCTGTGGACAGGAAGGGGAGGCCTTACGTCACGGGAACGACGTACTCCACCGATTTCCCCATGACACTTACGGCCTACGATATTTCCCAGAACGGGGAATCGGATCTCTTCGTCGTCAAACTGACATTTAATGCATCGGGGTTTCTCTACTCGTCATACGTGGGCGGGGAATCGGACGATATCCCAGTCGGCGTTGGGGTTGATTCGACAGGTACGGCCTGTATTGGCGGATACACGTACTCTCCTGATTTCCCAACTACTCCAGGGGCATTTCAGAGTTCCTCGGCCTTCAATGCGGCATTTGCCCTGAAGATCCCGGTCCCGACACTTACGCTTCTGGCTCCGATTGGTGGAGAGACATGGTGCACGGGAACGTCGCAGCAGATACGGTGGACCAGTTCCGGTATTGATAGTCTCAACATCGACATCTCCGCCAACAGCGGTTCGTCGTGGACAACTCTGGCACAACGAGTTCCAACAGCCCCGGGTTCGTGGACATGGCAAATCCCCGCCTCGTGGCCGGAGGGGACGACCTATCGGATCAAGATTTCGCATCCCCAATACGCCTTCATCGGCGACACGAGCGGGACCAATTTCCGCATCAACCGCTCGCCACAGATCCTGACGCCGCCAGCAAGCCAGACACTCTGCGAGGGGGGACGCGCCACGTTCAACGTGATCGCCGCCGGCACAGACCGGACCTTCCAGTGGCGACACAACGGCACATCAATCACCGGTGCTCGCGACTCGTTCCTGGTGATCACATCGGTTCGGCCCGAGGACGCGGGGACATACGATGTCATTATCGGCGGTGCCTGTCCTCCTGCCGTTACAAGCGCCGCGGCGATGCTAACGGTCAATACACGCCCGCGCATAACAGTGCAGCCGATTGGAGATACGATCTGCGTTGGCGACCCTGCAACGCTCCGCGTCACTGCCTCCGGAACATCGGTGACCTATCAGTGGCAACACGACGGCTCCGACATCGGCGGCGCAACGACGGCGACACTGACGATTCCGATCGCCGATGCAGCCAAGGGAGGATCGTATCGCGTCATTGTCTCGGGTGCATGCACGCCTCCCGACACTAGCGCCCCGGTTCCGCTCCTAATACTGCCGATCCCGAGCATCACGAAACACCCGATAGACACGACGCTTTGCGCGGGCGGGGACGTCCTCTTCCATGTTGGTGCCACGGGTCCGGCACTTACGTTTCAATGGCGGAAGGATGGCGTAGACATTCCGGGAAAGACCGATTCCATTCTCAGTCTGTCGAACGTGACGTTCACCGATGGCGGCTCGTACGACGTGACCGTCTCGGGCGGACTCTGTGCCACGACGAGCAACAGAGCATTCCTGACGGTACGACGCCCGCCGGTGATCGTCGAGCAGCCTTCCGACGTTATCGTCTGTGCCGGAGGATCGGGAACGCTTGCCCTCTTTGTCGAGGGTGACGATCTCGCATATCAGTGGAGGCGAGGAGGGACGGAGCTGCCGGGCAAGACCGCATCGACACTCGACTTCGCGGTCGTGACTCCTGCGGACACGGGATCATACGATGTTGTGGTGCGGGGCGCCTGCGACCCACCAATCATAAGCCAGCCAATTCATCTATCCCTGGCCACATCGACGACGATCGCAATCACGACGCAACCACATGACACAAGCCTCTGTGAAGGGGAACGACTGGTCCTCCGCGTTCGGGCAAATGGCGCCAGCCTCGGGTACCAATGGAAACACAACGGCGTCGATGTCCCAAACGGGAACGCCCCCACGCTGACAATCATTTCGGCGGCCACATCGGACGCCGGCGCGTATGAAGTTGCCCTCACCAGTTCATGCGGGGCGCCAACATCCAGCCAGACGGCCCAGGTCACGATCAACACCGCCACCTCTATCACCGAGCAGCCACGAGATACGTCGGCGCATGCCGGTGAAACGGTGACCTTCGTTGTGAACGCGAAGGGGACCAGTCTCACCTATCAATGGAGCCATGACGGCGAGATAATACCGGGAGCAACGTCCTCAACTCTCACGATCGATCCGGTTACCGACGCCGACTCGGGTACGTACGTGGTGATTGTGACGGGGCTATGCGGATCGTCGACAAGTCGGCATACGACCCTGACAATTCTCCCACCGGCCTCAACGCCAGTTGTCGGCGTCGAGCAACCGGATATCGCTTCCCTCCGCGTGATTCCACATCCGGCCGCCGGCACCACCCAACTGATCGTCAACACCACACTCGATCTGAACAGCGAAGCAAGTGTGGGGCTCTACCTCTATGATGCTGTTGGTCGGCGCGTGATGGACCTCACGCGCGCATTCGAGGCAGGAGGTCGACGAACGGCATCGTTTGACGCCTCGAGACTCCCGGCAGGCCTCTACATGTGCCGTCTGGCAACAAGGGATGGAGAACGGACAATTGGAATGGTGGTGCGATAGGGGCGAGTGCATTCGTCACGAAATACGAGGCTGTTCTATCCAGCCTTTATCCATCTACCAACCGCGTCCACATATAGATCGAGGGCGGTCAGTGACTCGCGGAAATAGAGCGACGGCTCGATAAGCTCGAGTTCCGACAGAAGCAATTCACCACTGGCGTCGGTCATAATATCGACGCGCGCATACAAGAGGCTCTCGTCGACGCAGTCGAGCGCACGAGCGCCCAGGGCGGCACAATCCTTCGGCACCGGCAAGGCGTCGCTGGTCTCTTCATGGCCTCCGTGGAACCGTGGCGCCTTCTGCACTGCGTGGGTGAACGCACCATCAATCCAGATGAGCGATGTTTCAGTAGGGTTATCGCCGCCATGGATGTATCGCTGTACCATCGCGTCTCGATCGCGGACCAGCTCCCCAAGGAATTTTTCTCCTTCGACTGTCTCGCCTGCTCGAAATCGCATTGTCCGGAATGACGACGCGGACACAGATGGCTTCACCACCACGTCATCCCATCCCTGCTCCTCCAATATCTCCCGGAGTGAAACCCTGTCCCCGCGGTTGATCCACACCGTAGGAATGATCGGGACACCACATTCCTGCAGATCGTGCAGGTATGCCTTGTGGTGGTTCCAGCGGACGACCGACGGGGCGTTCAGGATGCGACCACCGGCATCCGCTCGCTCTACAAAGGCAAGGAAGGATGCTGGGTCTCGATAGTAATCCCAGCACGAATGGAGAAGACAGAGGTCCAACTGACCGGCGTCGGCATCAGGATCGTTCCATGCAATCAGGCGAGTGTTGAAGCCGGCCTTCTGAAACGCGTTCAGCATCAACCCCTCGTCCGGATCTGGTTCTGGTAGAGGGTGGCACGTGACGATGCCAATCGAGGCTCCGTGCATTCGGGCTACTCCGCCGGCACGAGCTTCATCCCCAGCTGCGTCATGACCTCCAGCCGATCCATCTGACCATGACGCTGTATGACTTTTCCATCGCGGCAGTGGAAGATGTGGTTGGCCTTCATGACCACTTCTTTTCCCGTTGCTGGAACGGGCCCCAGTGGTCCCTTGTGTGTCCCCCGCATGACGCTCCTGGTTGCGACTCGGTCGTCCTCTGCAAGAATATCCTCAACCGTGATCGACAGATCGGGAAATGCCGCCTGGAAGCCGATCAATTCCTTCCGAAATCCTTCCGGTCCGCCGCCATTACACTCGTCGCCAATGCAGGCGCAGACACCATCGATATCTCCTGCGGTCCAGGCAGCGAACATGCGCTGCACCAATTCCTTGTTCGATGCTGACATGGTGTGATGGATTATTGGGTGTTGGTTGAAGCTGTTAACGATTGCTTTTCGTCCAATTGCGACGTGGGGGATTTTTCAACGCAGAGGGAACAGAGGTACGCCGAGGATATTCCCCCTGTTGTCTACCGCAGGTCTTGCGAGTTTGTTTTCGCGGATTGCCTCGCAATTCCTACTTCTCAATTCCGACCTTTCTTCGTCGATCGATCCATCCGGCTGCAAATGGAAAGATCCAGGCGGCAAGGGCAACGTAGGCGAGCGACCGTTCGTCAGGTGGCGGTGGACCCATCACGTTTGCGACGTAAATCGCTGCCAGCAGTCCGGCCAGAACCAGTGGTCCAACCCTGCCGAGGCGATCCTTTGGTTGCGATGCGTGCATGTACATCCAGATTCCCATGACGAAGAGCGCCCCCTCTACCGCCATCGTCCCGCCGATCGTATTCCAGAGTCCAAGTCCGATGCGCGTCTCTCCTCCCGGGACGATCGGCAGGTCGGGTCTGTGGACAACTGCATCCAGCACCCAATGACTGGCGACGCAAAGTCCGACGACAAGCGCGTTGCGGCGATTCCTGCTGGAGACCAGATAGATCAGGCCAAACCCGACACTCCAGCCAAGGGCACCAACCAGGCTGTGCGTAACGGGGTAGTGCACAAAATCGAGGGGCGTGAACGTTGTGTTCCCGGGATCGATGCGCACCTGTTCAACGCCGAGCAGCAGGAATATTGGCCATATCAGATCGACGAGTTGAACGGACGCGAAAAGCGTTCCCAGCGATGTTTCGGGGGCATATTTCTTTGCCGCGAATGCGACCGCGTAGTGTCCTATGAACATGGGAAGTAGGTGTGCCTTGCATGGAAACTGGTGTCGCGCGCGGAAGAGGAAACGAAAATAGGCAATGTGTCGGGGTTCTGTTTCCACCAAACGAGACGTGGCGGGAGAGCCTTGTGCTCGCCCGCCACGATAGTTCATGGACCGTCGCTCGTGAAACGTCGCTGAGACGGGTGGAGACCGAGTCCGCGACTGACGCAGTAGTCATGTCGATCATCGTCTACCGACCACTCGTCGAGGCATTTCACCGTCAGCTACAACGGAGGTCAATTGCGAGACGGCCAACGTCGATATCCGTTGGATCCGACGTCGATTCGATCAATGCCCTCCGTCGCTCTCCTGATTCACCACAAACACCTTCAGTGTCGCGATCACGTTCGTGTGAAGCTTGACCGGGACGTCGAACATACCGAGTGTCTTGATCGGTTCGTCCATCATAATTGAACGACGATCGACCTCGTGTCCCTGACGTCCAAGCTCGTCGGCAATCATCATCGATGTCACCGAACCGAAGAGACGATCCTCCTCGCCGACACGCATCGGGATCGTGATGGAGACCGACTCAAGCTTTTGAGCCTGTCCGCGGGCTTCCCCTTCTAGTCGTGCCTGGTGCGCATCGTAGCGACGCTTCTCTGACTCGATGGCGCGCATCGCTCCAGGCGTTGCGCGATAGGCGATCTGGCGCGGGATCAGATAGTTGCGGGCGTACCCGTCCTTCACTTCCACAAGTTCCCCGATCGTCCCCAGGTTTTCGTAGTTCTGGCGGAGTATGACTTTCATGGTCTATGCTTGCTAATTGTTGTTCGTTCTGGGCCACGCTAGGCTCGAGGGCCGCCGGGCGATTTCGTGTATTCAATGCTTGATGCGTGCTCGAGCCGTCGCACTTGGTCGGCTGCAACCGCTAACGGCAGCTAGTCCCTGCTTCCAGCCCCATCCCCCTGGACCGCACCAGGGACATCGTGGCTGCGATAGTCGTCGTCACATTCGTAAATGGATCCCTCCTCATCGACCATATCCATTCCATCCGCTACACGACGCTTGTTCAGGAACTGAATTCGACGAGCCTTGATCTCCACGGTCGAGCGTGTCGATCCGTCCTCGGTCGTCCACGTTCTGCTCTGCAATTCCCCTTCGACGAGCACAGCGCTCCCCTTGCGGAGCTTATCGACGCAACTCTCGGCCAACCTGTTCCAGGCGACTACACCTACGTAGCAGACATCTTCCTGCCAGTTATTGTCTCCGTCCCGGAATTTCCGATTTGAGGCAATCGAGAAATTGGCGACAGGTGTTCCGTTTCGCGTCTGACGAATGATCGGATCCTTCGTCAGATTTCCGGCGATCAACACGGAGTTCAATTCCGGCATTTTCAAATCGGCCATACCTAGATCTCCTCACTCGTCATTGAGCGTTCATTCTTCACCGTCGATCGATGCGCCGGGGTCGGGCAATTGCTTTGCGTCGAAGATACGAAGGTTACTCCCCCGCTTCCTCAGCGGCGGCTGCAGCGGCTGCGGCGGCTTCCGCCTCCGCTTCGGCAGCGGCGACTCTCTGACGCATGTCGGCGCGCTTGCGGAGATCCTTCTCGTCAAGCGTCAGCGTCAAATAGCGGATGATCTGCTCGTCCAGCTGGTAGAAACGCTCCAGCTGGTGGATGAATTCACCCGGTCCGTCGAATTCGAACTGGACATAGTAGCCGTTGTTCTTCTTTTCGATGGGATAGGCAAGACGACGACGGCCCCAATGATCTGCCGCCATATTCGCTGCGCCGTTGCGCGTCATGTACTCCGTGACGCGATTCACGATAGCCGTGATCGCGTCGTCATCAAGAGCGCCGTTGATCACGATCGTCGACTCGTAGTGTTTTGCGATACTCATTTCTGTCTATGCTCCTGCTATTTGAGAAATCTCTTTTTCTAAGCTGCTGGGCTGCTGGATCTCACCCCCCCGGCCCCCGGCTCTCACCCCCCCGGCCCCCCTCTCTCAATGCTGAGAGAGGGGGGGGGAAGCAAGTCTTCATATTTCATATTTCATACTTCATCTCTGTCTCGGGCTCTCACCCCCACAGCTCC
>CAYWXV010000064.1:0-14616 GCA_964462535.1 uncultured Alphaproteobacteria bacterium | reverse complement strand
AGCGAGGCGTCTTCGACACCGACGCAGATGGGAACGCGGACGCCGGCGCAGATCGTGATCTCGGTCGTCACGTCCGACTCATCACCGCAAGCGGTGCAGTCGTTACGGCCGTTCGTCGGGGGATCCGTTGCAAGTGCGTTGCTGGTCATGGCGACGGCCAAACCAGCGAGAAGAAGAAACTTCTTCATTGTGTTGAAACTCCTGGAAAAGGGAATGTGGATTGCGGTTCCGTCGGCTAACCGAGCGAAAACCATGTAGGATTGAGCATCCCAATCTGAACCCCGGGTTCCATGATGCGCTATTGTGAAGGAGCCGTCATGGCTTGTGGTCCGTATAAGGAATCTTCAAGCAATCGTTTATCACGCGATCACTTCTTGGCGATTTCACCTCGACGCAGCGAGGTAGCACGCCCTCTGGCGATGACGCTGGTGTCGATTCCGAAGGAATCCCAGATGATCATGCCGTTCTCGTCGGTTCGTACCTGAAGCATCTTCAGAAGATTGTCCCAGGTTCCGTTCCGTTGCCAGAATCGATATCGGTCGTACGCGGTCTGCCAGGCTCCATATCGTTCGGGTAGATCTCTCCAGGTTGCCCCGGTGTGTAGAATCCAGAAGATCCCATTGATTACCGTCCGATGATCGCGCCATGGTCTCCCGCGCCCCTCATTCCGAGGGAGGAGTGGCTCGATTAGCTTCCACTCCGCGTCGGTGAGTTCATGGCGTCGCATGTGCTTCTCCTGATGTTCGTGCGGTCAGTCGAGCGACGATACCTTGGCTGCTATGCGCAATCTCCGCGGCTGGCTGTCCCAGTGTCCGGGCGATTTCCTCGTCCGGCATACCGCAACCCATCAGAAGCGAGATCTTCCGTTCCAACAGACTCATTCCCGGTGCGGCCCCTTCCAGGTGACTCCCGAACTCGGGATCCACTCTGTCCAGATACGCCCGCAAACGAATCCAATCAGTTTCGGATGAACTCACTGCCTCAATTTGCCTGATCATCCGGGTAAGGTCCGCCCGGAGATCATTCCGCCACGTAGCGATGATCAGTTCCAGACGGGCCTGTAGCCAGTGGAGTATTGCGTCTCCGTCGTCTTCCCTGAGACCGTCCGATTGCAGTTCACGCCCATTGTGAACCACTGCCGTCCGACTCAGATCGTTGAATCGCTGCTCGTACACCCCGCCGTGTTTTGGTGCAGGGTCTGGTCGTCTATTCACGTCCGCTTCCCCTTGAGCGCTTGAAAGCTCGTTTTGAATTTCAAAGAGCCATCTGTCAACGCCCTTTAGACATCGGAAGTCGTCGGTCTGGGGCAGCATTGCGTGCCGATGCGGGCAGCGCCGGGACGCGTCGTCAGGTTGCTCGTTCTTTCCGCGGGATCTTTTTCCCGTCGGTGTGTGAGGCCAGATGACTGTTGGTTTTCAGATCTGAAACCGTTGTCGTTCCTCGGATGCAAATATCGGCCACTTCCCTCCCCTGCAGCTACTCTATCGATACTCTACTCTTGCTTTTTCGTGAAAAAAGCGGCATTTCGTCCACATTGTGACGTCCGCCGCACTTCACATCAGGAGCTCGATTTTCAAAGAACTTTCAGCGTTTTGCAGACATTCGGTCGACCACGCTCAGTCGATCTACCAGACGCACCCGGCAGACCGTGGAACAACTCTCAAATCATGAAGCTGTTCACCTCGCGCGAGGCCAAGGCGCGCGACGAGGAGCGCAACGTGGAGTTCGCACGTGTGTCAACAGCCTTCTAGACTCCCGCCAGGAACGTCTCCAGATGCTCGTCGGGACTCAAGCCCAACTTCTTGCGGAGGCGATACCGATGATTCTGGATATTTCGAATTGATAGGTTGAGAAGTCGCGCGATGTCCTTGGTTGCCAGGTCCACTCGTGTGAGGGCACTGATTTTCAGTTCCATCGGTGTCAGTGAGGGGAACCGCTCCGTCAGGCGCTTCAGGTAGTCCTGATGAACCTTCTCGAACTGCCCCTCAAATAGCCGCCACCCCTCATCCACGTTCCTGCTTTCCAGTTCGTCCAGGAGCGGGCGAGCGAGCGCATCCGGGACCGCTCCGTTTGTGGTGGAGGTCAGCAAATCCTGCAACTGCTTCTTCAAGTCGTCCAACAACTCACTCTTCTGCACAAGCGACAGCGCCAGCTCCGTCAGCTCGCGGTTCTTGTCGCTCACCTCCTGACGGAGCCGCACGGCCTCATCCCGATACCTCTCCCGCTCGCGCTTGGTCTGTTCGATGTCGAAACGCACCTGCAATTCAGCCATCAACTCCTCGCGATTCATGCGAGAGTAGACCTCGAACAGGTGCACATACTGCTTCAAGTGCTCATAGGCAGATGCGATGTCCCCAATCGCCTCGCCGGCAGCGGCCGCCGCCTCGTGCATTTGATATCGGAGCTGGTAGTCGCCCGTTGTGTCGGCATGCGGGATCGCCTCCTCGATGATCTGGAGAGCTTCGCCGGGATCTCCGATTTCGACAGTGCATAGGCCGGCCCGCAACGCAGCCCGAGCGATCAGGACCGAGTTACCGGTATTTCTGGCAATTGTACGAGCACGATTGTAGTGGTCGAGCGCGGACTCGCTCCCTCCCAGCCTCTCATGGATCATCCCTGTCGTTAACAGTGCTTCTGCGATACCGGTTCGGTCGCCGAGCGCCTCGACGGTAAGAAGGACGCGCAGCATCTCCTCGAGGGCCTCTCCAGGCTCTCCACGAGCGACCAGAACGTTGGCGATGTTGACAGAGGCGCGAACCTCCAGAAAATGATGGTGACCGGATCGGAACAGATCGGCACTACGCTGGAAGCACTCCAGGGCGCGATCCAGATCGTCCATCTGGCCGTAGATAACCCCCATCTCCATCCACGTCGTTCCGACGATCGTCGGGTCACCGTTATCTCCCAGCAGACGAATGCACTCGTGGTAGTACTCAAGAGCGGCGGGATACTCACCGATTCGCGCGTGGAGCGCCCCAAGGGACTCGAGCGCAAGCGCGGCTGCGCCTGGCTCACTCCCCATGCGAGCGTCATCGAGGCTCTGACGAAATGCCTTCAGAGCACGTGCGGTCTCCCCGTTTCGAGCGTGTAGCAGTCCGATTTCGGCCATGATGCCGGCCTGCTCCGCAGGATCCTCCTGGTATCGCTCGTACTCCTTCTTCAGGTCGGCGAGTCGATCGTCGTCTTCCACAGCGAGATTCTGCCCGACGTGGGTCAGGATGTCTGTCTGATTACCTGGTATTGTTTTGCTCACGAATCGGAACCTCAATTCTACAGCTTCTACAGCAAGATCGGCTGGCCGTCACAGGACGAATCAGCCCTGCCTCCACTGCACACTGTGGCAGGGAGGGGGTGGGGGAGAATTGAGTCGATGGGGAGGGACGGGGGAGGTTACTTGTAATCTGGTTCAGCCGCGCATTCCAATTGCGTATGTCGCCTGCATGGGGACAGGGAATCGCTCAAGCCCCTCACGGACACGGCGACTGACAACGATGGGTGCACGATGAATCGAGCTTGCACGGCGACGAGCGCTCAGGCAACGACCACGAACGGCTTCAATACCATCTTCGCGACCGATTTCCGCCATGAGGTGCATGACTGCCGTAGCTAGTTCGTCGATGTCATCGTTCGACGCGGAACGCTCAGCTCGATCGAGCATCGCAATATATTCCACGACAACGTCATTTCCACGCTCGATCGCCTTCCAGTAGCCGGCCAGTTCAGCACAACCGTCTGTGCTGTTTGCCATTGCGGTCACCGTTTCCGGCGTGACCAGCATCTGCTTCAACTCACCCCATGCGCCGCATGCGGCATACTGCCATGGCAACTCGTCGACGCGACGGCTGTCGTTGGGGACATTGGCGAAGTAGAGAGCGATGCGGTGATGCAGTGCTAGACGGGTCGATTCCGTGAGGTAGCGATTGTGGACGGCGGTGCGGAGTCCGGCGTGTGCGAAGGCGAGAAGACCGTTGCGCTTGATGAGATGACTCGCGAGTGCGGCGCAGAGATCCTCGACATCGTCGCGGCGACAAGCAGCGATAGACGTCAATTCGCAGATCGACAGACCACGACGAGAGGCCCAAAGCAGACCAAGCGCCTCGCAGCAAAGAGCTGCGCCGTGCACCTTCTCGAGGTTGTCGAGAAGTCGATCGTACAGGTCGACGAGCGTGGAGTCCTTGGGAAGGGTGTCGATACGCGCTGCCATCTCCTTATAGGCCCCGCGATGCAGGTCCTCGAGATCCATACGCAGAAACGACGGTCTGGCGATGCGATTGCCGGTCGTAGTCGACCGTGTGCTGACAAGCGCACTTGAACGTCGCTTGTTGTTGTTGAGAAGTCCCGTGGACTCCCAACGTGTGCCCCCAGCCACCATGCCATGGCCGAGACGCGAGCCGATCGTATGAGTGTGGGTCATACGTCGAATTCCTTGGTTGTAAAGTTGTTGTTCCCGAGCAGAACTGCCCGTGACCAAGGATTCCCGTAGATAATTCGACGTGGCAGTGTCGAACGCTCCGGCAATCTGGTCTGTTCCGCTCGCTTACCGATGCCCAATGACGCTTGGGGGAGAATAAAGCATCATCGGCAAGCAACGTTCCATCCATCGCGCAGTGTATGGATGAACGTCAGGAGAACATGTCATGCGCTGTGATCAGGACCACAACCGGGTTTACCGGACGCATGATCTGTTCAACCGCGGGACCAACGCGGACTATAACCGAACGTGGTTATAAAGTAGGGTAGTGGGTCACCCCTTGCCCATTCGGGGTCTGGAGGAGGATCTTCCGCGAAGCAAAGACGCCCAAGTCTTCACTTCAAGATCCCTGTCCAGCTATTGACCGGGGCAAATCTATCATGAAACGAGTATGATATCACTACTGATTTTCTACTGAGGGTTATCAGACAGCAAGAAGCCGCCAGAATGTCTGTTAAATATCCGAAACATATCGCGCTCGAATATCCAAATTCTTCAATTTTTCAACCTTCCGCCTCGTCGCAATCATTTATGTCATGATTGTTAATGCGCGACAATACTGTGATTTTTCACGCTGCCGCCGATTCACTCTCAGTACCCCCCCCAACCCCTCGTGGCCACCCGGTTTCCCGCCTGCCATCAAGCTACTCTTCAAGTCCTCCAAGGAATGCATTCAGGTTCCGAGCGGAGGATATCTGCAGCTTCTTCCGGATCCAGTACCGATGACTTTCGACGGTTCTGGGGGACATATGCAGAACAGTGGCAATCTCTTTGGACGGCATTCCCAGACGCAGCAACGCACAGACCTTCATCTCTGTTGGCGTCAAATCCGGATATCGATCGGCCAGAATTCTGAGAAAGCCCTGATGAACCTGCTGGAACTGCGCCTCGAATGAGCTCCACCCCCCCGCGTCGTCCGTGCCCGCACGAAGTGGCTCAAGCAGCTGCTCGATGCCACGACGCACAGATCCGTCCGACCTGCGAGCAAGGTCGAAAAGCCCCTTGCGGAGCGTTTCCAGTAACTCGTTCTTTTCGACAACCGTGATCGCGAGCTGAGCCAGATCGTTCTGCTTCTCCGCAATCTCACCATTCATTGATTCCAGCCGAGCCAGGAGCCTCGCGACTTCCCGCTCTCCTCGCTCCGCCTCGAACCTGACCCGCAACGCAACGATTTCCCGCTGCCGTTCTGGTCCTGCCAGCGCATCGTACATGCTTCGGCCATCGCGGTAATGCCGTATGGCTTTATGCAAATCGCCCAAATCTTCGTAAATCCCCGCAAGTTCGTCGTGCGCCTCCACCTGAAGCGAGACATCCCCAACCTCGCGAGCAACGCGAAGTCCTTCCTCCATGGCATTGCAGGCCCCTTCGAAGTCTTCCACGGAACGATGGAGTCGTCCGATCGCAAGAAGGCAGTTCGCGTGGAGCGAAGACGGCGCCGACTCTTCCAGAGCGCCGTAGGCACGCAGGCAGAAGTCCAGCGACACAGCCATCTCGTTTTTCCGCTCATAAATGGAGCTTATCGTCATCAGGGCGATGGCCATCCCCTGCGGATCTCGCAACTCTTCGTGCACGAGCAGCGAAGTGGTCGCGTAATCCAGCGATTTGTCGATCTCGCCCCGCCGTAGATGGATCTGCCCCAGATTCGTAAGCGCCCTGACCTCCAGGTAGCGGCTGTTCGTCCGTTGAAAACAGTCTAAAGACCTGACCAGGTACTCGTACGCCGACTGGTCGTCATCCAGATGCCCGTAAATGATGCCGATTGAGGCTAGTACGACGCCAATCGCCTCGTCGTCCCCGGTCTCTTCTACCAGGGAAAGGGCCTGTTGAGCGTAATCCAGGCCGTGCAGCAGGTCGCCGAGGTCGGTATGAAGGGTAGCCAACGCCGACAACGTGCGCGCCCGGAGATCCCCCTCGCTCTGAGCGAGCGCACGGTGATACCACTCCAGCGCGTCGCTCGAGCGCCCATCCTCGTAGTAGATCCGACCGATGTCCAGAGCGACTTCGGCCCCTTCGACCTCCCGTTCAAGGGTCGTCAGGTGCTCATACGCCTCCTGGAAATCCCGGAGAGCCCCGTCGTGCTCACCCAGTTCGCACCGGCAGAGTCCGCGTTGATGAAGAAGCAATGGAATGGTGGAGACGTCGTTCAGCCGGACCGCCAGTCGGAGCGCATCGTCAGCCAGATCGATAGCAAACTCGGGAGATTCACTCCAAAGATGCGTCAACGACTCCACCATCAAGTGGAGTTTCCTCTCCTCGCTGTGCTGCAACTGGAGCTGAGCCTGGAGCTGTTCGATTCTTGTCGGACCGTTGGTTGAAGCGGCGTGAACTGACCACGATGCTGAGCCGAGCATAGAAACTCCTTAACGGCGTCATCGCTCACGCGTGACCTTTCCCGCAGGTTCGGCTACCGGACTGGACGACCGGGATGGAGGTAGCTGAAACGGACGGGCAGTCTCCTCCCCTATGGGGATGAGTCGCGCGGCGAAACGATGTCTATGGCACCGGGGGAGAGGGGGGAGTGGATCAAGATACGAAAAAACAAGGGGGTGGACTCCACCCCCGGTGGAGAGGTCCAGGGGGTGGGTGGAGAGGGGGTCTACCGCAACAATTCGCGGGCGATCACGATGTGCTGGATTTCCGACGTTCCCTCGTAAATCTCGGTGATTTTCGCGTCCCGGAGGAATCTCTCCACCTTGTACTCCCTGACATATCCATATCCACCGTGGATCTGGATCGCCTCCAAGGCGACATCGACCGCCACCTTCGAGGCGTAGAGCTTCGCCATCGCGGCCTCCTTCACATAGCGATCCCCACGGTCCTTGGCAGCGGCGGCGCCGTAGACCAGCGATCGGGCTGCGGCCACTTTGGTCTCCATGTCGGCCAGTTTGAACTGGATTGCCTGCAGCTCGCAGATGGGACGCCCGAAAGCCTTGCGCTCCTTCGAATACTTCAGCGCCAGATCAAGTGCTCCTTGAGCGATGCCGAGCGCCTGAGCCGCAATGCCGATCCGTCCCCCGTTCAGTGTTTCCATCGCGATGTTGAATCCGCGACCCTCGGGTCCCAGCATCTGTGCAGGGGAGACGCGGACATCCTGGAACTGCAGGGAGCAGGTGTCCGACGATCTGATCCCGAGCTTGTCCTCCTTCACCCCTTGCGTGAAGCCCGGCATCCCCTTTTCGACAATGAAGCAGGAGATCCCCTTGTACCCCTTCTCTTTGTCGGTCTGTGCATAGACGAGGTAGAAGTCAGCCGTGGTTCCGTTCGTAATCCAGTTCTTGGTTCCGTTCAGAAGCCAGTCATCGCCGTCTCGGGTTGCAATAGTCCGTTGCTGTGTTGCGTCGGATCCCGCCTCGGGCTCCGACAGCGCATAGGCACCCAGCTTTGCACCGGTGGCGAGTGGTCGGAGATACTTTTCCTTCTGCTCATCCGTCCCATACTCCTCGATCGCCCAGCAGACCAGCGAGTTATTCACCGACATGATGACGCCGACCGAGGCATCGATCTTCGATATCTCCTCCATTGCAACCACGTAGCTGATCGCGTCCAGTCCGGATCCTCCCCAATCCGGGGAGACCATCATCCCCATGAACCCCAGCTCCCCCATCTTCTGAACCGGACCATAGGGGAACTCGCCCGAAATGTCACGCTCGGTTGAGGTCGGCGCGACTTCATTGACGGCGAACTCGCGAGCGGTATCGCGGATCATTTCATGGGTTTCGGTGAGATCAAGCTGAAGCATTGTTGAGGATCGACTACTGTTGGGAACGATAAGTACAGGGGTGTGCGGACGAAATTGACCGGCCCCGTAAAAAGGCGCGCAAAGTTACCCAGAATTGTCAAAGGGGAGGCCTTCGGTGGATGCGCGTCGTGTTAGAAGATGTTAGGTCAGTCCGCAGCTGCTTCAACGCGTTCGGGCGATGCTGGTCAGAGTGGGGAAGGGTGAGAACCGGACGGATTTGAACGTAGAGAGGGACTAATTCGTTATACTAGGTACAGTCACGTAAGACGTATTCACCAACCAGTCATCCGTCCCTCTTCTGGATGGTGTGACGGCGAAGGGCAACATCCAATGGAAGGCAACTTTTCCAATCGTGTGCAGGATGTGATTAGGCTAAGTCGCGAGGAGGCGCTTCGACTTGGTCACGATTATATCGGCACAGAGCATCTGCTCCTTGGGATTATCCGTGAGGGTGAGGGGATCGCAGTGAAGATCCTTCGCAACCTTGGGGGAGATCTTTTCAAGATCAAGAAGGCGATCGAGGATACCGTCCGGGCCACCGGCGGAACGTTGACGATCGGCAACATCCCCCTGACCAAGCAGGCAGAAAAGGTTCTGAAGATCACCTACCTCGAAGCAAAACTCTACAAGAATGATGTCATCGGGACCGAGCACCTCCTCCTCTCGCTCCTTCGCGATGACGACAATATTGCCGCTCAAATCCTCTCCCAGTTCGGCATCACGTACGACGCGGTCCGCACAGAGCTGGAGAACATACATTCCGGCAAGCCCTCCTCTCCAGGTGGAAGTGGCGGGAGCGGATCAAGCGGCGGAACCAGTGGTGGTAGCGGCGGAGGGTCACGCGGACGGGAACGGCAGGAGCGAGTCAAAACTCCCGTCCTGGACAACTTCGGTCGCGATCTTACCAAACTTGCGTCCGAAGACAAACTCGATCCGGTGATCGGTCGGGAGAAAGAGATCGAGCGCGTCGCGCAGATTCTCTCCCGCCGTAAGAAGAACAATCCGGTGCTGATTGGCGAACCAGGTGTCGGCAAGACAGCGATCGCCGAAGGACTGGCCCTCCGTATCGTTCAACGCAAGGTCTCGCGCGTTCTTCACGACAAACGTATCGTCACGCTCGATCTTGCAGCCCTTGTCGCCGGCACAAAGTATAGGGGACAATTCGAGGAGCGGATGAAGGCGGTGATGAACGAGCTCGAAAAGGCAAAGGACGTCATACTCTTTATCGACGAGCTCCATACGATCGTCGGCGCTGGTGGGGCCTCAGGCTCGCTTGATGCATCGAACATGTTCAAGCCGGCTCTTGCCCGTGGCGATATTCAGTGCATCGGCGCGACGACGCTCGACGAGTACCGGCAGTACATAGAAAAGGATGGCGCGCTCGATCGCCGGTTCCAGAAGATCATGGTCGATCCTCCGTCGGTCGACGAGACGATCCAGATTCTTCGCAACGTCAAGTCGAAGTACGAAGAGCATCACAACGTCCTGTACACCGACGAGGCCATCAAGGCCTGCGTCTACATGTCGGAGCGTTACATCACCGACAGGTTCCTTCCCGACAAAGCGCTGGATGTTCTGGACGAGGTCGGCTCACGCGTCCACCTCTCCAGCATCGTTGTTCCGAAGCACATTCTGGACCTGGAGGCGAAGATAGAAGAGGTGAAGCTCCAGAAGAATCAGGTGGTGAAGAATCAGAACTTCGAGGAGGCGGCTCGTCTTCGCGATCTGGAGAAGAAGTATCAGAACGATCTGGAGACGGCAAAGGAGGAGTGGGAAGAGACGGCCAGCGAGCGGGTGGTCGACGTCACGGAAGAGAACGTAGCGGAAGTAGTAGGCATGATGACCGGTATCCCGGTAACCAAGATCGCCGAGGAGGAGTCAGCGAAGCTGTTGAAGATGGCCGATACGCTGAGCGAGGAAGTGATCGGTCAGGACGAGGCGATCAAGCATCTGTCGAAGGCCATCCGCCGCGCACGTGCCGGCCTCAAGGATCCGAATCGTCCGATTGGTTCGTTCCTTTTCCTTGGACCGACCGGCGTTGGAAAGACGGAATTGGTGAAGGCACTCGCTCGTTATCTCTTCGATTCGGAAGAGGCGATGGTCCGCATCGATATGTCGGAATACATGGAGAAGTTCTCCGTCTCCCGTCTGGTCGGCGCTCCTCCAGGATATGTTGGCTACGAGGAGGGGGGACAGCTGACGGAAAAGGTTCGTCGGAAGCCCTACTCTGTCGTCCTGCTGGATGAAATCGAGAAGGCCCATCCCGACGTCTTCAATATTCTTCTCCAGGTTCTTGACGACGGCATCCTTACCGATTCACTCGGACGTCGCGTCGACTTCAAGAACACGATCATCGTGATGACATCGAACGTCGGTATCCGCGATATCAAGGCTGGCGGTGTTCTTGGATTCACGACCAATCTCGAGACCGATCGCTACGAGGAGATGAAGAACACGATCGAGGAATCGGTCAAGCGTCTCTTCAATCCCGAATTCCTCAACCGCCTTGACGACACGATCGTCTTCCGGCAGCTGAACCGGTATGACATCTTCAAGATCATCGACATCCAGATGCGGAAGCTGGTGAAGCGCCTTACCGCGCTGAACCTGACCGTCGACATCACGGCAGAAGCAAAGAGTCTGCTTGCAGACAAGGGCTACGACGAGAAGTATGGCGCCCGCCCGCTCCGCCGCGCCATTCAGCGGTATGTGGAAGATGAGCTTGCTGAAATCATGCTTCGTGGCGAAATCGCTGAAGGAAGCCACATCCTGATCGGACACGACGCGGAAAGCAATTCGCTAACGTTCACACCCGGGACAACTCCCTCCATCGAGGCAGTCGTGGAGACGGAAGAGAAGAAGGAGACCGGCGACGACAAGGGACCGGAGGAAGAGACGGTCCCCGAAGGCGATCCCACCGACGGGACAACAGATCCTCCCGCAAGCAAGGGACGAAAGAAGAAGACGTAACGCACTCCGGCAATTGTGAAAAGCGCCTCCCGGACTATCCGGGAGGCGCTTTTGTTTTGTGCTGATCGTATGCGGAGCGCGATCACGACCTCGTTTCACACCTCCGTACGTGTTGAGGCTGTTCACATCACGCGAAGTGAAGGAGCGCAACGCAGAGATCGCGCGTATTTCAACAGCCTCCTAGACGACTAGAATCGCAACTACTGCGAGCGGATAGACGACACTCAATCCAAGGCGGACTCGTCGGATATCGACCTTGTCCAGCTCTTCGCCTTTGAACCGGGCGTTGACGATAATTACGGTCATGAAGCTGATCAACACTGTGCAGAACGTGGCCCAGAACAGAATATCGGCGCGTGTCAGATAATCAGAACTGGGTGTGATGCTGCTCAGAACAATCGAGAACGTGATAATACCGAGGAACGTACCGACGATCACGTCTCCCAGGTTTGCGAAGGAAATATCGTTGACGAAGAGGAGGGAAATCGCCACAAACCCAATCAAGACCAGCGGCAGCACGATTTCCAGAAATGGTCCAAGAAATTTGCGCTTCACCTGAAGACGAAACGCGACCGTTTTGAATACCTCGGGATTTCCGGGATGCAATTCCGGATCTCCTCGCAACGACGTTCGCACGTTATTGTCGACTGTCACGTAGTACTTCATCTTCTGCCACGCCTGCACCCGGAAGCGGGCCAGAATCGACGGATCTATTTCGATGCTCTCCTTATCAAACGAGACCCGCAATCGATCGGTCGGACTCAGGACCTCCATACTGATCACTAACTCCTGCTGATCCAGAGGAAAATCGCGCAACACATATTGGTGCCCGAATGTTCCGGAGACCTTGTAGAGTCTCCAGAGCGTCGGGCCGTCCACTTTCTCCATCACACGTACCGGCGTGCTTTCGCTCTCGATCAGATTTCTGAAGAGAAGTTCTTCCTCTGCCTGGCGAAACGCCGTGTCGACCTTTACCCAGTAGAAGAAATCAGCTTTGAAGGTATTTCCATCGACGTCGACGTCGTGAATACTCTGGATATCCAGGCCAAACTGAAGGTCAGGAATCTCCCGTCGCTGCCTGTTGAGCTGTATTGGAAGTGAGCGAAAATCGCTCCCGTGATGGTCGCCCATAAGCTCGGTGAAGAAGACGTCGGTCAGGAGATTGCCGGCTGAGTCGAATTCGTAGAGGTCGGCCGTTCCTGTTATTTCCTCTCCAGCGAACGACGAGACCCTGGATGAGAATTTGGCCCGGGTCGGGTCGGCGACTGTTGCAGAATCGTCGAACATCGCCCGCACCAGATCGACGACGGTTTCGCAGCGCTGAATGAAGAGAGGGGCGGAGGGGCTGCTGAAGACGTCGGGCTGCGCGGCTCGATATCGATCTAGGTCGAGCGCGATAGATCGCGACACCGCATCCGTGGGACGCCCCATCATGATGAATCGATTTCGAGATCGTTCATGCGCCCGCCCGAATCTCTGCAGCTCGTTCAGACTTGCGACATACGCTCCGCCAACGATCGTCAGACTGTCGAGTGTTGAATCGATTGCCGCCAGGATGCGATCGCCGACGCCGTTGTGGACGTTCATCAGCAACGGCACAGTCCGCTCGGCCGGATTGTCTTTATAGAAGTCGATCAACGCTCTGATTGCCGGCGCGATCGTGGTCGAGTCCGCCTGACGCAACGTGAACAGCGGGCGCACCTCCACACCACTCTCCCCATTCATCACCTCCATGAAGCGATCGTGAAGGGCGTAATCCTCCTCGCTTATCATGACGACCCTCTTCAGACTGAGAACGTTCTGGAGATAGGCGTTCAGGTTCACGGGAACGTTATCGTCGTTTCCAAGGAAGAGGACGCTCGACCCGAATTTCCCCTGATCACGATCGGCATTCATCGACAGAACCGGGAGATGGCGTTCGCGAATGGTAGGGGCGCAGGGGATCAGATGTTCGCCCCAGGTGTTATCGATGATGAGAGAGATGGTGGAGTCGGCGGCGATCAGGCGATAGAGGGAGTCGGAGACGTGGGGATCACGTTGGTTGTCGAACGGACGGAGCTCGAAGTGGAGGCCGATGGAGTCTCCAAGTCGCGCAAGCTTGTCGCGCAGCACGGTCTCGTGCAGGACATCGAACGGACTCCGCTTGGCCGTTGACGAGGTCTCTTTCACATCGGTGTAACGCCCGATGTATGCGATCACGCATGTACGGTCGGGTCTGCTGTCACAGCTCAGAATGCAAACGAGAGAGAGAAGTGCTAAAAGGTAGCGGGGCACGAATGAGAGGATCGAAAGGAAGGATGGGCTGCTTGCCCTGTGTTCCCGCGAAGATAGCAAGTGCTGAGCGCTGCGCGAGGGTTCAACTCTCGCTCACCACCGCATCCCCCTACTCCACCACCATCACGACCGACTCCACACCACGACCCGAGCGCAGTACCACCATGTAGCGACCCGCGCTCAGGCCGCGGACGTCGACCGTGAATCGATAGACCCCCGGACCCGGTGAAGCGTCAAGAACTGTCCCCAGTTGCCGGCCGTTCATGTCGACCGCATCGACGCGAACGGGGCCGTCTTCAACGATGCCGAACTCGATCTCTCCAATGCCATGCGTCGGTGTCGGGATGATCGGTCGCAAGAAGAACTCGCCAAGTCCATCGACATATCGATCGCTTCCCTGACGACAGACGCCGTCGAGAAGGAAGTCGCCCGCCTCGATTGTCGTCGCGATGCCGGTGATTGATTGATCGTTCGCGTCGAGCCAGCGCGTCCCGTCGATCAGGATGTCGGTGCGATCCGCCTTGCCAAGGAGCGCAACGATATTCACACCGGCCGCTTCGCCACCGACTGATGGAACTGCCTGTTCGACGCGCACACGCTTCCATCCCGCACTGTCGGTCAGCACTGTCACGCCCGGTTGGTTCGGCTCGACGTAGAGCAATGAAGCGTCGAAGCGCAGCGTGGTTTCCAGGCTTCGCGCACCGGCATTCGCAAGACCGGATTCCTCGCTCAGTGTTATCGAAATGCGTCGATGATCACCCGCCTTCGCGACAAAACGGTTTGCCGTCAGACGCGCGCGGAGATCGTCGTTCGTGCCGGCTCGAACTTCCGCAAGCGACACGGTTGCGCATGGCTCGGTGAGTATCGCCTGCGTGGTGTCGGTCCATGTGCCGGATTGTGCGGTGTAGTCGATCGTCACACGGAGCGTTTCGCCGGGCGACAGGATGGACGGCGTGGATGGAACCGTTTGACGAATCGAGAAGGGTGGTGCAATGCCGGTGATGCGATCGACGCGCACCGGGACGCTTCCCCGATTCACGTAGATGATATCGCCCGTTGCTATTGTGCCGGGATTGATCATTCCCAGATCAAGCACTGGCGGTTCGGCGACAAGGGCGGCGCTCGTGCGACTCCCGATCAGCACGACCTCGCGCGTTGCGCC
>CAYWXV010000063.1:5434-14852 GCA_964462535.1 uncultured Alphaproteobacteria bacterium | reverse complement strand
CCCACTCCAAAAAAGCTATCTTGGCACTCTCATCGTGCGGCAGTCTCCGAATGGCGCCGCCGGAACGTCACTCTCCTTGTGGTATGGACCAGTCTGTCAGCACGGTCGGTGGAAAAAGCATCGTAAAGCGAATCGCCGAGCAGGTTCTTGCTCTCTTCAAGTCCAGTCTTTCCCCTGCCCTCGTCTATCACGATTACATTCACACGCGCGAGGTCGTCGAGGCCGCCCGTCGGATCGGCAAGGGGATGAAGCTCGATGCCGATGAGCTCGAAATCGTGACGCTCGGTGCCTGGCTGCATGATGTTGGATTCGTCGAGGTCTACGACGGGCACGAGGAAGCAGGTGCCGTGATTGCTACCGCCTGGCTTTCGGAACTCGACTATCCGGTTGAGAGGATCGAACGCGTTGTTGGATGCATCCTGGCGACTCGCATGCCCCAGCGTCCCACGAATCAACTCGAGGAAATCGTCTGCGACGCCGACCTCTCCCATCTCGCCTCGGACTCGTTCGAACATAGGAATGAGCTTCTCCGACTTGAATGGCAGATTGTGCTGAACAGCACATTCACGGACCTTGATTGGGCGCGCCACACGTTCGAGTTCATGTCCGGGACCTACTACCACACGCGCTACGCAACAACTGAATTCCACACGGGGAGAACCGCTAACCTGATTCGGCTCGGCGCACGCATTCGCGAGTTGGAGGAGGTCGCCGCCAAGGAGCACGAGAAGGATGAGCGCCGTCGCCAGCGCGAAGACCTGATGGCGGAGGAGATTCGCGCGCGTGTCGAGGCCCGGCGAGCGAAGCTTGAACAGGACGCTCTGCAGGCGAAGGCACGAATCGAGGCCCGGCAGCAGAAGCTGGAGCTGGAGGCGCGAGAATTGAGCGCGAAACTCGAGGGCCGGAATAAGAAACTTGAGCTGGAGGCGGAGTCGCTGCGCGCAAAGATCGTCGAGACGGAGAAGAAACTCGATGACCGCAAATCAAAGTCTGTGACACCGGAGCGGGGAATCGAGACAATGTTCCGCGTGGTGGCCCACAATCATATGGAGCTGAGCGGAATGGCCGATAACAAGGCCAATATTATGATTTCCATCAACGCTCTGATTATCTCTATCGTGCTCTCAACACTCGTTAGCAAGCTAGATGATCATGGATATCTGGTAGTTCCGACAATCGTGCTTCTGACGGTCTGCCTGGCTACGATAATCCTGGCCACCATCGCGACCCGCCCGAAAATCACCACTGGAACATTTACGCCTGACGACATTCGGGAACGACGCGCCAATCTTCTCTTCTTCGGGAATTTCTTCAATATGAAATTGAAGGATTATCAGGAGGGGGTGATGTCGATGATGGGAGATCGCGAATATCTCTACAGCAGTTTGATTAGTGACACATATTATCTGGGTCTCGTGCTCGCTCGGAAGTATCGGTATCTCAGGATTGCCTACACTATATTCATGTACGGCTTGATTGTTGCCGTCCTCACGTTCGGTGTCGCCGTCCATCTGTACGGCGTAGACTAGCCTGGGAGATCCGCGGAATGTCAAGACAGCTGAACGACCGCGACCTGAGCTGGCTTGCATTCAACGGTCGTGTTCTCCAGGAGGCTGCCGACCCTCGGGTCCCTCTAGGTGAGCGTATCCGCTTCCTCGCCATCTTCTCGTCAAATCTCGACGAATTCTATCGTGTCCGCGTTGCCGCCCTCCAGGCGCTTCTTCGACTTCGCTCGGATGCGCGTGACGACCTGGACTTGAAGCCCAGGCGATTGCTTCGATCGATCACGCGAGTCGTTGAACGTCAGCAGGAGGAGTTTGGTCGCGTGTTTCGCGAGACGATTCTTCCTGAGCTGGCCAGCCGCGGAATTGATCTCATGTACGAATCGAGAGCCGAGGGTGAGGAGGTTGAACGACTGCGAGACTTCTTCACGGACGAGGTCAGACCACTACTTGGGGTCCGTTATCTGTTTGCGGACGATGGCACGCCGTTCCTGGAAAACAGAGCAATACATCTGGTTGCGCGCATTCGTCCGGCGAAGCGACCGACATCCCCCTGGCCGATTCCGCCCAAAGGCCGGACTGCCACCGCCCTGATCGACATACCTACCGGAAGACTCCCCCGATTCGTTCCTTTGACCAGCAGGAACGGACGCCACTCCGTATTCCTTCTCGATGACATAATTCGTCATTTTCTTCCCGAGCTGTTTTCTGGTGCGCAAGAGGTCCAGGCGTGGTCAGTAAAACTGACCCGTGATGCCGATCTCTACATCGATGATGAGTTCTCAGGCGATCTCCTGGAGAAAATTCGGGAGGGTCTCAAGCGGAGACGGAGTGGTCCCCCCTCCAGGTTTCTGCACGATGTCGAAATGCCCAGATCACTGCTCGAGCGGTTGAGACGAGCGCTCGATCTGAAGGGGGACGAGATTGTTCCAGGGGGGCGCTACCACAACTTCAATGACTTCTTCTCGTTCCCGAACCTCGACGGTGTGATCGACGAGTATCCGCCACTGGTTCCGCGCGCGGTTCCTGCTCTGGAGTCGACGAAGCCGGTTGTCAACATTCTTCAGGAAGGGGATGTCCTTCTTGCAACGCCCTACCAGTCGTTCGACGGAGTCGTTCGAACGATTGCGGAGGCCGCCGCCGACCCGGCCGTGACGTCCGTGTCAATGACCCTCTATCGAGTCGCGGCCGATTCAAAGGTGGTTGAGGCGTTGATTGCCGCGGCGAGAAACGGAAAACGAGTGACAGTGTTCGTCGAGGTGAAAGCACGATTCGATGAGGAGGCAAACCTCGTCCGTGCCTCAGAATTGGAAGGGGCGGGGGCGAACGTGATTTACAGCATTCCAGGGCTGAAGGTCCATGCGAAACTCCTCGTGATCGAGCGAGAGACCCCCGAGGGTACGCGGAGGCATGGTCTCTTCAGTACAGGAAATTTCAATGAGCGGACCGCTCTCGTGTATGCCGACTACACGCTGATCACGGCCGACCAGAGACTCCTCAAGGAGTCTGTAAAGGTCTTCGAATACCTCCGAGGAGAACGAACGAAGGTCAAGACCCGACACTTGCTGGTAGCGCCGTTCTCGTTGAGAAGAAGATTGTTGGAGATTATCGATCGTGAGATCGCATACGTCCGCTCCGGCAAGCGTGGCGAGTTGATTGTAAAGGTCAATAGCCTTGAGGACGAGGCGATGATCCTGAAGCTCTACGAGGCCGCCGAGGCGGGAGTGGAAGTACGCATGATAGTTCGGGGGATATGCAGACTGATCCCGTCGGGTAAGGAGCGCGGCAAGCGAATCGAAGCGATCAGCATCGTCGACCGCTTTCTTGAACATGCACGTGTCGTGATCGCGCGAAACGGCGGAAACCGCGAGGTCTGGCTGGCTTCCGCCGATTGGATGGGGAGGAATCTCGATCGTCGGGTCGAGGTCGCGTTCCCGATCTACGACCCCGATGTCCGGAACCAGATCATCGGCATGATTGAAGATCAGTTGGCAGACAATTCACGTGCCCGGCTACTTGACAGGAAAATGCGGAACCATTACCGTGCCCGTGCTGATGGGATGCCCGAAATACGGGCTCAGGAGAGAGCCCTAGCACCGTGAGGGACATCGCCACTACTGCTGCCCACCTCCGGAATTGCCACCCCCACCCCCCCCGGCGCCACCGCCACCGCTCCCCTTTGTCTCTGTCTTCTCCTGACGGTGATCTTCCATCCGCGGCGTCGTCCCGAAGTTGTAGCTCACATTTAGGCCGACAAACCTACTTGTCCACTTGTTTGTGGATTCATTGTGGAAATCTGGTGTGTCGTACACGAATTCCCACTTCTGCAGGTCGAACGGGTCATTCGCCCGGAGTGTGATATTCAGTTTGTTCTCCAGGAGCTTTTGCCGCAGCGAGAAGCTCCAGAACGTAAAGCCACTCCCCTTCGTGCCGCCGACTGTTGGCGGGGCGTTGGAGAATATGATCATACTGAACGTCATCCCCTCGAGCAGATCGACGTTCAGTGATGCGCTGCTCCCATATCCGGTGGCGGAGGAATAGACGTCGCCAGGAATGGTCCCTCCCCGGTTGACCTTGTTGTACACGTTCCCGGATGCGCGAAAATTCAGCCACGACATTGGACGCATTGTGAGGGACGCTTCGGTACCCAGCGTGTATGCGCTGTTGAAATTCGCCGAGCTGGTGTAGGTCACCCCGTTGACCAGCTGCTGACTCCGCTCAATGCTTCCTGACGTCGTCGAATAGTATGGGGCGATCGAGAACATATTCCCCCCGTCCCAGAAGCTGTTATAGTTCAACTGGAACGAGTTGGTGAACTCCGGATCGAGGTCGGGATTGCCGGAAAACTCCTGGAAGTCGTTCCACTTGACACGAATCGGGTTCAAGGCTTCAATGTCGGGGAGGGCAATACTTCGACGGTAGCTGAACGTCAGGCTCTGACGCTCCGTTATCGACAGCGTGACCGACCCGCTCGGGAAGAGGTTTGTATAGTCGCGCGAAATAACCGAAGCCCCCGAGGCGAACTCCGCTGCCACGTTCGCCCGCTCGACCCGAATGCCACCTTGAATACCGAGCCATCCGAGTGGACGGTACGAGACGTTCGCATACGCGGCATAGACGGTGTTCGTGGGGAGGTAGTGATTCGACTGAAGGGTATCGAGGATGAACTCGCCGGTAACGCGATCGCGGTTGATGATCGTCGTGCTGTTGTCCAGATTATTGATCTCGTTCTTTGCCCCCAACGAGAGAGTCAGCGAGTCATTGATCGGATAGTCGTAGTCGAGCGTCGTGATTATCGTCCCCTCTGTCTTGTCGTAGTCGGTGTTACGGGAAGATCCCCTCAGCGAATCGATTGTGCCGTCGCTTCGAACGTAGACACCGGTGTAGGTCCCACCGCCAGAATATCCATCCCCATTGTACGAAACGTTCAAGCTGAGCTTGTGCTCGCCCTCAAACGTATGTTTCACGAGCAACGACGCTTCACCGTACCCGCCTGAATTGGCCCCACCTGTGGGATTACTCGTGTCGAAGAACCGCCCTACCGATCGTTCCGTTGCGCTGAAGAAGGTGTGCTGGTTGTGAGCTGAGTAATCGGATGACCAATGGGCCACATTGAACGAAAGCGAGAGAAGGTCGTTCTTGGAAAGGTTGTAGTCGACCTGGCCGTAACCATAGTAGGAATGCGATTTCGAGTTGCTCGATCCGATAGATTCGTCCCTTCGTTCGTTGGTGTCAAGCCTGTTCAAACGGAGGCCGACGCCCGAGCCGGTTCCGGTGTTCCGTGAACCTCCCCCACCGATCGACGCGGTCAAATCCTCGCCGTTGAAATATAGTCCACCCCCTGCGCTGTATCCTTCACGTGAATCGACGCCGGCGTTCACGTTCCCTCCGAACATGTCCTTCATTGTTCGGCGAGTGACGATGTTAATGATACCGGCCTGGCTCTTCGCGTCGAATTGCGCCCCTGGTGTCGTCCTAATCTCAATGTCCTTCACCATCTCAACAGGAAGTGCCTGGAGCATCTTATTCCGTTGCTCGGCAGGCATCGTCATTGGGCGCCCATTCATCATGATCATGACGTTGTCATCGCCACGCAGGGATATCTTTCCATCCTGATCCACATCAACGGACGGAATCTGCCCGAGCAATTCGCTGATATTCGTCGCGGTGTAGGTGGGATTGTCCTCGACGGCATACACTGTCTTGTCCGCCATTACAACAACCGGAGGTCGCTCCCCGGTTACTTTGATAGTCCCACCGCTAATCGCAATCTGTGTAAGCGAAATGTCGCCAAGATCAAGCTCAGGTTGTTCTGTTGTCAGTCGAACGCGATCGCGTGTGAATCGTTCAAAACTGACGTAGCCGACGTCAAGCTGATAGGTGCGATTCAGGGGAATGTTCTGGATACTGAAGCGCCCGTCGGCGTCACTGATGGCGCCAATCAGTTTTGCGGTGGAGTCGTCAACGTCTCGGAGTTTCGCAGTCGCTCCCTTCAGTGGTGCGCCCGTCTTGGCTTCCTTCACGACGCCACGAATGACGCCCGCAGACTGCGGCTGTGCGGTCTGCGAAACCAGCACAAAGACGGGGACGAGAAGAAACAGATGAGCGGGACGGTGGTGTGCGCGGATCAGGAATCGGAAGAAATGTCTCATGAGGGTCTTGGGGGGAGATTTGTGTGCCCCGATGGACGACGGGATGTCCAAAATGTTCCATCCTCGACTCGACATCAGCAATATCCTCGAATGATCGGGTCGCGTGACGCCTCGATCACCCATCAGATTCCTGAGAGACTGTCGAATAACCCTTAGATCAAGTGGCTGTTCAAATCGCCCGCGAGGAGCGAATGCAGCGTTCCGGAGGTACACCGCAGCGAGCAATGAGGAGCGCAACGCAGAGATCGCGCGCATTTCGATAGCCTTCTAATACCCGCTTGCCCGATCTACCTGGTTGACCAACCGCTGTCCGGTATTGAATCGCACCAGATTCTCGATGAAAAGATCGGCTGAGCGACGTCGGAATTGATCGAATCCACCGCTGGAATGAGGTGTGACGATAACATTCTCCATCTCCCATAACGGAGAGTCCGCAGGGAGGGGCTCCTTCTCGAACACATCGAGTGCCGCGCCCGCGATGTCGCCGGCGCGCAATGCATCGATCATTTCTCCTTCACGGATAATTGGTCCGCGTGCGATGTTCACAATGATTGCGCTTGGCTTCATCGCCTGAAACTCTCTCCGACCGATCAGGCCACGTGTCTGGTCGGTCAGCGGAAGAGTGATAATCGCAAAATCGGATTCGCCGAGCAGGTCGTGAAGACGATTGACTGGGAACAGTCGATCGACGGATGGATCTGAATCGCCCGCAGTTCGTCGCGTGGCAACGATGCGCATGCCAAAAGCCCGAGCGCGCTGCGCAACCGCTCTCCCGATCGCGCCAAGCCCAATGATGCCAATTGTCTGGTCACGCAGTATTCGACGCGATGTTTGTTCGACTGACTGTACGATCCATTCCCTTCGCGCAATTGCTCGAATTTGCGGAACCAGTGCCCGCGAGAAGAGAAGGATGTATGACATGACCTGATCGGCAACGCCGTCGGCCATTATACCGGATGCGTTGGTGATGAGGATGGTGGAGTCACGGATGGCCTGGACGCTCAGAAGAGCGTTAACGCCGGCCCAGGGAACGTGTATCCAGCGCAGTCGAACGGCACGAGCGAACTGCTCTTCACTGAGTCGACCTCCTAGGTAAATCGTGGCGTCCGCGATGTTCTGCTCCACGTGCACGATCCGCTCGTCACGGTCTCCAACTGCCGGACGGTACTCAATACCAAACTGATCGCACACGCCCTGTATGCGCTCGTTGTCGCGTTGATCGAACGGATAGGAGGATAGGAGCACGGGGTAGGTTGGAGCTTCGACGTTGGGACGAATTGCTGGTGGAGCGCCGTGCCGTCCGATTATTCTCGACGCGTCACTGTGCGTCGTTCCGCAGCCTGGAACGAGAGTCGAGACCAATCAGGAGGCCGCGCGATGTCGAGGGGGATCAATGACCGAACATGTCGCGAACATCACAACGGCCGGTCTTCACTGCAACGGCATCGCTCCAAACCGCGCGTTCTGCGGGCGGCAAAGACGTCATCTCCCGCCGGATATCCCAACGCGGATATCGACTCCAACACGCGTTGTGCTTCGACTTATCTCGCGCGACCCTTCAGCGTCAGGAATGGTCGCCTCGTATTGTACGAATGCCGATGCCTGAACTGTATTAGACAGGCTGTATCGTACACTGGGTCGCAGATTGAGTCGAGTCGAGCCGTCGTTGTTTCCTTCCGGCCGGAAGTCGGTAAGATTGAAGCGCTTTCGTTGATTGTGGCTCAATGAGAAGTTGAATGCAAACTCTATATCATTCTTCAGGTTGAGTCCGAAGAACGGAACGTCCAGCCCGCGCTTCGAGTAGGCGAACGTCATCTGCATTTCGTTCTTCACGTCCTTCGATATCTCCGACCGGGCCGCTGTTATCAACGAGAAATCGGTCGTCGCGTTGTAGCTCAAGGAGCCGGTCATCGTCCCCTTGAAGACGTCCGGCTTTCCTGTCACTGTGATCTGCACTAACGGCGAGAACCCGCGCGATACCGTATGTGACTCGGGAACGGTTTCCTGATCCGTGACACGGAAGTTCCTCACGAACTGTCCCTTGTACTCATGCCGCAACGTGACACTCTGCGCCCACTCGAGGAACGGAAGCTTCTCCAATCCATTCCACTGGAATCGATAGTTGACACGAGGGAGGTAGCGACTTATCTCACCCGGCAGCCAGTTCAGTGCCTCCAACTGCTCTTCGAAGACATGTGAGACCAGGTCTGTGATATCACGATTGTAGCGCACGACGGCACTGTCGAACGCCGCCCGCTCCGCAGGTGTTGCCCCCGAACCAGGGTCGACCGGTGACGTCAATTCTCCCTTCCGTCGCGCATACTCGTCAACGACGCCTTCGATGTCGTTGTTGAAGACGCTGAGGAAGAGGAAGTTCGGGAAGCTCAGATACGTTCGGGTCAGGTTTCCCGTCAGGAGAGGATTGCTGTACGTCACGATGCCATTGGCGTCGGTCGTAATCGAGTAGTTCTTGTTGTATCCCCAGTCGACGGACCAATTAAGCGTCAACTGCGCGCCCGGCCACAGGACCCTGTCTGTTGACGCCGTCAGCGTGTTCTTCTGATTGAAATTGTCCTGCACATAAATGTTCGGCGCGCGCACTCCCTGTTCATGATCGACGGTGACGAACGGGAACCCCGAACCGAATCCGAACCCGAGACGTCCGTGGGGATCGCTCGTGAGGCCAAGCTGATACGCCATCCCGGGACCGAAATCGGGAGTTTCCGATCGGAAGAGGAGGGAGCGTCCCCAGAAGTTGGATACGCCTGTCGCTCCGACAATTCCCGGATTCTTTGCGCTGTTCGTCTGCGTGTAGTTCAGCCTGACCGTCTGGAAATCGAGAATCGGAATCTTGATCAGGTATCGGAGGATCGATGTCAAAACAGACTCGTCGCTCGTGTCGGATCGCACTGGAGTATCACCAAACAGCACGTTGCCGATCGAGGCAAGGCGGACGTCAAGTCCAAGTGTCGCGGTGCTGTTCCACTGTGCGGACTTCGTGTAGCTCCCTATCGTGACCGTTTGCGACAGCTGATCCTGCCAGTTGTATTTCACCTCGTACCGCGCAGTCGGCGTTATGTAGCGGTCGATGTTCGGAATGAAGGGAATGCGCGGACGCGTATTGAAGCGGATCGTCTGCTGCATGTCGTTGTCGCGACCGTAGTTGAAGACCCGTCCGTCGTTAAAGAAGAGCTCGCCGAAGATGTCACCACCCGTTCGCTGTCGACCAAGAAGATCCGTCTCGAGGTGGACCAGCGAACTCCG
>CAYWXV010000063.1:0-5334 GCA_964462535.1 uncultured Alphaproteobacteria bacterium | reverse complement strand
CACCCGTTCGCTGTCGACCAAGAAGATCCGTCTCGAGGTGGACCAGCGAACTCCGAGTCTCGAGCGAATAGTCGGTCGTGACGTTCAGAAGTCCACCCTCGGTCATCTTCCAGTTGAATTGCGCGCCACGCGTAGCAAAGAAATTGCGGATTACCGGGCTCGGTTCTGGAATTGAGCGGAGCTTCTCCGTGGTTCTGTCTCGATGCAGAGCGGTGCTGGCCGAGAAGGAGCCGGGGAGGAAATTGATTTTGAAATCCTTCCAGAAACTGAGCACTGGAACGTTGTCGAACGTCCCCTTGAACGGCTGGAAATCGTATTTCGCCGGAATCTGCACAGCGTAGCGGCCGGTGAAATCCCATTTCCAGTTGAAGTACTGTTCAACCAGCGGAGAACGGCGCCGGGTCTGGTCGTAGATATATCCCAGCGTTATGCCGTTCACGATGTCTGTCACCAGCCAGTGTGTACCGGGGAACGTGATCTTGAAATTCCGGAACGAAAAGCCGTCCTGTACCACCAGCGTCTGCGAAGACAACCTAAGGCTGTCCGCCTGCCGCTGCGCCTCGTCTTCCGGAATACCAGGCCGATTGATGATCTGCGTCACAGCCGCATCGACCTCGACATCCGATTCCGCCACGTACCGCGGTTTCTCTATCCGCTCAACATGGTTGTAGGTAAACGGAATTGTCGACCCCTTGAAACTGTTGGGGAGGAACTTCTCCAGCTGGAACAAAAGATTCCCGGCCCAGGACGTTGTCTGGACTCGGTTGCCGAATCGCTCTTCCAGTCGATGGAAATTTGGGTTGATGCGAGAGATGTTGAAGTCGGCGGTTCCCAGATCGGCGAACTTTGCCGTCACCTGTCCCGTGGCCGCCCAGTCGTTCGCATCCTCGGCCCCAACCGCCCGCAATTCGTCAACCCACATCGTTGTTGTGAGCGCGCCGGGGTATGCATTGTTGACCACACCGAACGCAATGAACTGAACTCGCGTGAGGGAGGGGAGTCCACGGATGGCGAATTGATTGCCCGACTGGTTCGGAACTCCAAACACCTGCACCAGATCGCTCGCGGCGCTGTTGCGCAATTGCTTGATCGACGCCAGGTCGCCGAAGTTGACGACGTACTCGTTCCATCCACTCAGCAGCGGAACACGATACTCGTAGTAGTTGAGCGAGTCCCACCCGAAGCGCATGAACGCGACAACCTTGGTCGGCTGTCCCGGCGTCTGACGATCATCCATGTCGCCGCCACCGTGGAGGAAGAACTTGATCTCCTTGTAGTTGAAGACATCGAACGCGCGCGGACGAATCCTGACCGCGCCGCGCGATTCGCCGTTCTGAAGATCTCGAACAGTCAACGCCATCGACTGTTCGTTCTTGAAGACCTCCGACCCCGGGTCTCGCTCACGCGTCAGGCCCGGTGGGATCGTGTAGAGATCTGGGGGGCCTGAGTTGTCCTCAACGTTCACGAAGGCGATTTCCAGCTTCGGATCGCGTGCACTGTCGTTCGGATTGTCCAGGTTCCGCCAGTCCGAGCCAACAAGGTTGAACTCGGCGACACGGATCCGGACCGGCTGATGACCCGTGATGTAGACGCGCGCGAATTGCACGTTTGCGAACGATGGATTGCCGACCATCCGGAATCCGCTCCGAATCGGGATTCGGTACTGACGCCACCCAGCCGGATTGTCACCACCACCAACGATCTGCGGATTGGTCACGGGGTTCGGATCCAGATTCACCTCGTACGAGAAATAGGTGTTGTCCAGATCGAGTCCCTTGTTGCCGTTCAGGTCCTCAGTGTCAGGGAAGGGGCCTCGCTCCTGTCCCTGATTCCCCTGTAAACCGTTGACCGAGACGTAGTCAGTCGGTGTATCACTCCCGTAGGCACTGAAGACGTAGTTGTCACGTGCCGGATCGTCCTCCGTCGAACCCAGCCTTGCCCGCTCCTGTTCGTCCGTCATGCCGTCGATCCCGACGTCCTCTCCTTCATTCAGGATATCGTCCGGCTGCGGATTGGTCACCGTAATTCCGTCCTCGGTGTTCAACGAGCGATTCGGTATCACATCCTCCGAAATCTGCCCCAGGTCGATAAAGAGGCGGGTCCCTGGATCAAGTCCCGGGGGGACCTGCATCGTCACCTCGATGAAATCGATATTCTCCTGATCAAGGTTTGTTGTGTAGTACGACAGCTGCCGCATCATTCCGCCCCAGAGCGAATCGGGGGGAGCGCCGCCACTCTCGTAGTTCAGGTTCGGATTGTAGATGCCGCGTCGCGTCGGTTCGTAGATAAGATCCAGTACCGGTGTCTTTTGATTGCCGACAGCGATGTCTCTGTTCGGCCAGATCTCTACCGTCGGTGTGTTGGCGGGCGATCGATTGTACCAGTAGAAATGTCCCTTGTGCGCAACTCGAGCCGAGTCGTTTGGTCCAAGCGCGTCGTCAACCGGTGGGCTGGCGGGATACCAGTACGAGTAGTTCGTCGAAAGCTGGATCTGTCGTTTCGCCCCCGACTCGAAGTCATCGATGTACGCAGCCCCCTTGCCAAGGTCACTCGCGACGAGACTCTCTTTGGTATTGGGATTCGGTACCGCAATCGCGTACTCACCCCGCACGGTCAGTGTGGACACCTCTTTCGTATCGATCAACGGGAGCGCGTCGATAGCCCGTGTCAACCAGTTCGCCTTGTAGTCAAGCGTTCCATCGAAGCCGAGCATCATGTTCGTGGTCGGCTCGTCCCCAGAATAGATCTGCACTTTCTCTGTCTGCGTCGTCTGCGAATACCGCATGAACGTCATACCGAGACGCGAGCGGAGAGAGCGGCGGGTGAGGAGGTCGTAGTCTGCTCGTAGCCCAAGGAGCGTCTTGACCGACGTCGTGAAGAAATCGTTCTGCTCGTACTCGACCGTAATATTCCCCGTCGGAGAGTTTGCCTTCGCCGAGATGAGCGTGACTTCGCCGAAGACCGGGTCGACGCGGTAATCGAGATTCTCCCTCAACAGCTCGCCGTTGCTGTAGACACGAATCGACCCCGAGGGGACACCAAAGGCGCCGAGCGAGATCTTTCCCCCCCCCGACCCTGCGATCTCTCCGGAGATAGTGTACTGGCTCGCCTTGGTATCGCGGCGCGCATCCTCGCGCGTCTTGTCGTAGATGGCGTCAAGGACGAATCGCTCGGCGTTTGCACCCAGGAGGGGCGATTCGCGAAGTCCCTTCCGGAACGGTTCCGACGAGGGGAAGATGATTTCGCCGCGGGATGGATCGAAGAAGTAAGGAGAGCGAATGTCGAAGGTGCCGTCGGGCTGCGCTTCATTGGCACTGTTGTAGCGGTCGACACCGAGCGCCGTGACGATGCGTGGCGAGCCGTCGACACGGAAGACTTCGTTTGTGTCGGGGGGTACGCCGTAGGTGATGCGGATCCGCGAGTTCTGAAGATCGACGTTCCGGATACCCTGGAGCTGATAGATGTTCTTCATCTGTCGCGCCCAGAGCGTCGTGAAGCTCGGCTGCATGTTGTTCATGTAGACGAGCTTCAGAACAGCCACCTTCCGCGACGAGTCCCCACGTGTGTTGGAGAGTTCTCCAAATGTCTGGCCACCCGCAGTCCGGTAGGCGACGGCGTAGAGTTTGTCGGGCTGTAGCGACCGAATGGTCAACGTCCCAAGCTGGCGGTCGTACGTGTAGCCGTTCCCTTCCTCGATCCGTTTGAACGAACCGAGCTGTACGCTTCCTGACCCCGAACTGGTGGGGAAATCGCGTAGCGCCTCTGGGTAGCGCTCACCCGGCTGAAGGGGGGGGGCATCAGCATAGGCGATCGCCTGGAACTGCGCCGGTATCGAACCATCCTTCACCTGCTCGTAGACCTCCAGCTCCGCGATGTTGAACGGAGCCATCTCGGGCGTCGCGGCCGGCGGTGTGTTCGCGTAGTAGACGTCGTAGAACCGGCGATAGGCCGTATCCAGCCAGAAGTGATTCTGCGCGTAGTCGTATGGCTTCAGGACAATGGCCGTCTGAACCGATCCTCCGGTAACCGTGACGGTCTTCCGCTCCCCTCGCTTCTGCGAGGCGATGGTCGTCAGCATCAAGGGGCCGAACTTCGTCACGAGCTTTGCGCCGAAAAGGGTCTGGCTGCCACCGATCAGGATGCTCGGCGTCGTCAGCTGAACATTTCCCAGCTCGACCGACTGGATAATGTCATCCTCGGTCTCGGGCCCACCGCCGAAGGCGATCTTCAGCTGGTTATCGAAGTCGAAGGTCCGCTGATTGTCGAAGTCGGCGCTCAGCTTCAGCTTGTCCCCGATCTTTCCCGTAAGGGAGACCTGGATATTCTGCTTAAAGAAGGGGGCCGACTGTGTCGATCCCAGTGCGCTGATGGAGGTGAGGTTGTTGTTGTCCCACTGCCACCCAGCCGAGACGTTCACGCTCCCGTTGACGGAGATGGAGACAGGGGGGAGGCCAATCTTCTGGGGGAAGGGGATATCGATCTTGGTAACGTCCCCAAGAATTTCCCCAAGACGGTCCTTCTCCGTTTTCGGTGTCAGCGATGATGAGTCGATCTTGTAGGTGGTTCCCCTTGTTTCCCACATCGCCCGTTCCCGCGCCAACCCGGACTCTGCCAGATACTCCTCCATGGTGAGGACGCGGGGTTGTCCGACCCGCTGCCCCAGGAGCGTTTCGTATATCAGCACCCGGTCCGATGCTGTATCGAACTCGACCTGATGGTCATAAGAGGCGTAGGGAAAGGGGTCGGTAATTGGCGAAATTTCGACGCGACGAACGATCGGGGGGAGGTTCGCGTCGACGGAATCAGGCTCCTGCCCCATTGCCTGCTGGGCAAGGGGTAGGAAGAGAAGCAGGAAAACCAGGCCGGCACGGAAGAGCCCGCGGTGGAGGAGTCGTCGGTCGCTCAAACTGTTCTGATACAATTACGGGAATGGACGCGCATCACGCCGTCCTGTTCCTCATGGGGCCTCAGCTCCACCATACCGGGTAGGGAGGGGAGAGGGCAAAGATAGGAGACCGGGGCAGACTCACCATCCCGTTTGGTAATGAAGTGGGATGAAAGACGCCACGCCGTCAGAATGACGAAACCGGTCCCGTCTGCAACGGAGTATCAGAGATGAGCGATAAAGACCTGTCTTGTTGTTTGGATAACAGGGCCACAATATAAGCCCCTCCAGACGTTGGGATAGGGAAGAATCTGTGGATAGTCGGTGAGTGGCTGTCGGTGGTCAGTTGTTCGTGGTGATGGTCCTCGTATGTCTGGGTGAGAGATTTCACGCGGAGGCGCGGAGCCGCGGAGGGGGGAGCCCGCGAGCCCAGGTTGGGAGAAGGTCAG
>CAYWXV010000062.1:0-14920 GCA_964462535.1 uncultured Alphaproteobacteria bacterium | reverse complement strand
GGGTGACGGGCGGTAGGATCTTTGACCGCGCGCTTTCGACTATGGATCTGTGGAATTGAATACGCCTCGCACTATCGGCATACTCGACTGGGGGATCGGAGGGCTCGGCTTCTATCGAGCGTTGAAGGAGCTGCATCCCGCCGTGCCGATCCTCTACTTCTCGGATTCAGGTGCGATACCGTATGGCAGGCTCCCACGCGCGGAACTGCGTCAACGACTCGACAAGGTGCTCGAGTATTTCTACGGTGAGGGGGTGGATCGGGTGGTTGTCGCATGTAATGCGGCCAGCACCGCGCTAATGGGAACGTCGGTTGTTGAGTCGGGAGTGGGAGCGAGGGTCGAGGTCGTCGGCGTGATCGAGCCGGCTGTGCGGAGTGTAGTGGCGGCAAACGGAGAGCGCGTGGGTGTCATTGGCGGTGCGCGTACAATTCGCTCCGGTATCTACCGCCGACTCCTTCTTCCCCATGTCGGCTCAGTCCGCCAACGTATCGCCCAGCCACTTTCTGGCATGATAGAACAGGGAGACCTTGGATCGGAGCGTTTGATTGAGGAAGTTGCCCGCATCGTATCACCCCTCCGCAACGTCGACACGCTTCTGTTAGCCTGCACGCACTACGTGGCAATCCAGTCTCTCATTCAATCGATGGTCCCCTCAACCGTGTTGATCGATCCCGTCCCGGAGCTGCTTTCGCAGACAACAGTGGGATGGAGCCTCCCCGGACGACACGATCTGCCCGGTGAAGATCGATTCGTCACGACGGGGGATCCAGAGCAGATGAGAACCTCCGCACGAGCCGCCTTCTCCGTTTCAATCGGTCCAATCGATCGGATCCTCCTTCAGGGACTCGTATCTTCGTCGCCTCCAAGCAAAGCCCTGTCCAGAGCGGCTCTCCCGGGACGACAATGACTCTTCGCGCACGTACCGCCACTATTGTCTCGCAACTCCTCGACCGTCTTCAGCCGAGCGAATCGGTCGTGCTCGGAATTGCCGCGGTAGTCGTTGGTGTGAGTGCCGGTGCTGGAATCTGGTTCTTCAAGGAAGTCATTCACTGGTTTGAGGGTTTCTGGTTCGGCGATGTGAAAGGCCTTCTGGGCGGCGCCGACTGGACAATCGCCCTCATACCGGTTCTGGGGGGCGTGGTGGTCGGGCTGATCATGCAGTATGTCGTCGGACCTGAGCGACGGAGTGGCGTGCCGGGTGTGATTGAGGCCGTCACCCTCTCAGGAGGTCGCCTTCGGTACTGGCGTATCCCGCCGAAAACCCTCGCGGCTGCCGCCTCTATCGGCAGCGGCGCCTCCGTCGGTCCGGAAGATCCATCCGTGCAACTCGGTGCCGGCTTTGGTTCGATGTTCGGCCAATGGTTTCGTCTCTCAGATAAGCGGGTCAGAGTGCTTGTGGCGGCTGGCGTTGCCGCCGGCATCTCCGCCGCCTTCAATGCACCTATCGCCGGGGTCTTCTTTGCCATGGAGATCGTTCTGGGACAGATCGGTGGAAACGCGCTCGGCGTTGTTGTTCTTTCCGCTGTCGTCTCAGCCGTGTTCACGCAGGCGGTCAGCGGCGCGCAACCAGCATTCTCCGTCCCTGATTACTCGTTCGGTTCTGTAATAGAACTTCCGTTCTACCTGGTTCTCGGGCTTCTTGCCGGGCCGATTGCCGCCCTCTACTCCTCTCTGGTCGATCGGAGCCATCACTTCTTCCGCGAACTCACGCTTCCTCGCTGGACTACGCCGGCAATTGCCGGTGCCGCGGTCGGTCTGGTCGCGCTCCTTTTCCCGCAGGTCATGGGGGTCGGATATGTTACGATCGAGCGGGTGCTGAATGGAACCTCGATTCCGATGCTGACGCTCGTGGCTCTTCTCGTCGCCAAGCTGGTTCTTACTCCGATTTGCATCGGCTCCGGGCATCCAGGGGGTGTCTTCGCCCCCTCGCTGTTTCTTGGCGCCGTCCTTGGCGGAGCGTACGGTATGCTCATCGATCACCTCTTTCCGAGCATAGATATCTTCCCCCCCGCGTTTGCGATGGTCGGCATGGCCGCCGTCCTTGCCGGCTCCGTTCATGCGCCGTTGACCGCGATTCTGTTGTTGTTTGAAATGACGAACGACTACAGAATCATCCTCCCGTTGATGTTTGCTGTGGCCGTTGCCCTCTACGTTTCACAACGGTTCTCGAAAGAGTCGATCTACACACGTGTTCTGTCTCGTAAGGGAATCAGGATCGATCAGGGACGTGACATCGAGGTAATGGAGGGGGTGAAGGTTGGCGAGGCTATGCAGACGTCGGTCATGACGGTGAAGGAAAGGGAGAGTGTTGTGACTGCGACGGAGCGAATGGCCCGAACGGGAATGCACGGACTCCCGGTCGTCAACGATGAAGGGCGTCTGGTCGGGATGATCACCCTGCACGATGTGGAACGCGCAGGTGGTGAGGACCTCACGGGGGAGGAGACCGTCGGTTCCATCTGTACACGCGACCTCCTGTTGACATACCCCGACGAATCACTTGCATTGGCTCTGAGAAGAATGTCGGTGCGAGATGTCGGGCGATTGCCGGTCGTCAGCAGGGAGGACGAGGGAGTACTGCTCGGACTTGTTCGCCGGAGCGACGTCATCCGTGCGTATGATGTCGCGTTGGGACGTCGCGCGGAACGACGTCACCGGGAAAGGAAGGAGCGATTGGACACGTTGTCCGACGTCTATGTCGAGGACATCACGTTGCGCCGAGGGAGCCCGATCATCGGTCGTCGCATACGAGATGTGTCGTGGCCGCAGAAGTGCGTGATCGCGACGATCCGAAGGGGCCAGCGGACGTTGGTCCCCGACGGGGAGACCCTCCTGAATACGGGGGACATTCTGGCCATCGTCGGCGATCGGAACGCGCACGATGCGGTGGCAGTCCTGGTAGAGGGTGGTTCCACCGGAGATCGGGAGGAGACGACGGTAAAGGCGTTCGTCTATCTCGTCCGGATGGACCGAGACGTTCCCGCATTGCTAGCGCTGGAGAGCCCTGAGGAACCCGGATTCGAGGTTCCGAGGGGCAAGGTCGACGACGGCGAACGTCCGCTCGATGGCGCCCTACGGGAGCTCTATGAAGAGTCCGGACTCGCCCCTCATGGAGAATTGGAATCACTCGCTGTCGTCAGATGGCGAACAGAAGAACAGCACTATTTCGCCGGGCGCGCTCCGGATGACCTTCCCGAGAACTTCGATCACGTTGTGACGGGGGAGGGGGGCGACAACGGGGCCACGTACCGCTATTCGTGGATCGACCTGGACGATCGGGCGTCGGAGCGACTGGTTCAGGGGAGTAACAGGTGCCTGGAGGAACTCCAACAGTGGATCAGTCAGCGGGGGACGAGATCCCGGTAGCGCCCACTATGAATATGATTTGTCAGACAAGAAAGACATTCGCGATCCTGGGCGGAGAGAAGCAGACGGAATCGTGGACATCGCCACGAAGCCGGGCTTCTGGCTCAATGACGTGAAATCGAACGCTGCTCGGGCCACTCTTTTCCGGTCACACAGTTTTTTCTTGGTTTTTCAGACAGCATTGTTAGTATATTTGCCCTGTCAAGCGATGTCCGCTTGTCGGCAGGTCCAGCATCACGATCCACACCCCCTTCCCTGAAGCACCTTCCCCGCTTCCTGGAGACTGTAGCTGGCTGCATTACGAGGCATTCTCTTCGTGCGTCTGGAGGTCCATCCATCATGAAGATCAAGACAGTACTCCCATGGCTTGCCGCCGCCCTCGTCATTTCCCTCGGTGTCTCCGGGTGCGAGACGACGCCTTCCGGACCATCCAGTCCTGACGAATCGTTGAGTTCGCTCGGCCGGAGAACGGTCAAGACGCGGACGACGAGAAAATCAACGACAACGTCCTCGAACGGTTCTACCTCGAACGGCGGAACACAGTCGACAGGAGGGAGCGGCGCACCCCCGTCATATGATGGGTGTGTGCAGGAGATTGGGTTCTGGCAGTGCAACCTGATTTCGTGGCCGCCACCCTACAACCCGGATTCCACGTTCTGCGTCGGCTCTGGAGCAACCTTCGTTCAGGTGCTCTACATGCAGAGTTCGAGCCCGTTGATACGGCTGGCTCAGAACTATATCGGAGCGCTCTTGAACAAGACATACAACGGCGGCAACATTCCGCCTGAAGTACAGGCCGCCATCAACGAGGCGCAGCTCTTCTTCCACCTGCGCGATCTCCGCGTTCCGCTCACGGAAGCTGAGACCGAGCAGGCGCTGAGGCTCATTCCGATCTTTTTCGACTTCAACAACGGCCTGGGTGGTATTGCCCCCTGCCCGTAACCGAAGATTGCGTTCGACCGCTCCGTTCGTTCGGAGCGGAGCGGCCGACGCCACGATGGTTTCCTCTCCCCACCACTCTCCCCACATATCAGTCTCCCCTTGTAGCCCGGCGCGGCCATTCGTCGTCGTGTCGGCATCGAACGAGAACTCGTAACGGGATCGACGATGCGCCGACGGGTGTTCACTCTCTGACCTTGGGTGATGTCCGATCCGATGCATTTGCGAATCCATACCCCTACATGCATCTCAAACAGGAGGGCGCGCGACTATGACATCATGGCTCAAGTCATGCACGGTTCTGTCCATTGCGGTGGTGGTGTCAACGGTTCAATTCTACGGATGCGGGAACGCACCCGTGGACCCAACGAACTCTGATGCTTCCGTCGATATTCTAGCCAAAGGATCATGTCGATCCGGGAGCGCGGGGAGTCGAAAGAGCTACGGATCAAGAACAGGCGGAACATCACGAACCGGTGGAAGACAATGTAGTCGCACCTGGAAAGGCTCGACCGGGAGTGCCGGGAAGAGCTGGTGCGACAGATATCGGAGCGGGAGTGGCGGAGGAGGGACGAACAACGGTGGCAATTGCAGCAAGAATCCATTCAACCCGCCGCAATACGACGGGTGCGTGCAGTCGGTTGAATACTGGCAGGATAACCCGGACGTCTGGCCTCCCCCATTTAAGGCCGATCTCCAATTCTGCACGGTGACAGGGGCGAGCTACTACGCGGTCTTTACAAAGGACCCGACCGGCAACTGGTACCTGATCCTTGCACAGGAGTACATCGCTGCGTTGCTGAACAAGACGTACAACAAGGGAGACATTCCACCCGAAATACAGGCGGCGATAGACGAAGCGCAGCTCTTCTATCACGACCGCGATCCGAGAGTAGCGCTGACAGCCGAGGAGATCGCTCAGGCGCAGGCGCTGGCGGATGTGCTTTCCGATTTCAATACAGGAAATTTTGGCCTGGATCAGTGCGTGGAAAGCTGCTACTGATTCTGGTTGGGATCGATACCGATCCCGGATGACTCAATTCCGCCGCACGAGGGTATGAAACGGCGATCGAATGGGTCCTTCCGCAACTCGGAAGGACCCCGATCACCGGACAGACCGTGTGAACGAATGAAAGTACCTGGTCCACACTTTAAACAATCAGGAGGTCTAGCGAGTGAGAATTCAACGGATCATCGCAATGGCTGCAGGCGCTCTGCTGCTCGGAGTATCCGCCTGCGATACAGGGCCGAATACTCCGGGGGGAGGTGTGCCGGCGCCGCAGGTGCTCGGCAAAGGGGGCGTTGAGGGGAATGGTAAGGTAGGGGGTAACGTCTGCGTCAACTATACGACTGCGACGGGCTGTACCCGGACGCAGGGGTATTGGAAGAACCACATGGACTGGCCCTGCCCCTATACGCCGGACGGGTACATCTGCGGGAAGACCAAGATCACGCTGTTTGAAGGGTTGACGACCCCGCCGAACGGAAATCCGTACTGGATCCTGGCACAGCAGTATGTGCCGGCGTTGTTGAACAAGTCATCGAACCTGGGAAACATCTCGCCCGAGATACAGGCGTTGATAGACGAGGCTCGCCTCTTCTTCCTGGGACGCGATCCGAACGCACCCATCGACGATGCGCTGCGTGCACGTGTCCTGGAGATCGCCAGAATCCTGGACGAGTTTAACAATGGACTTGGAGGTCTTCCGCACTGCGGATAATAGCCCTCCGCGAAGAGTACCACTGTAGGCGCCCGATCGGCGCATGTCAGCAGTCGCGAGCATGCACCGGTTGGAACCTCGCCTGCCGTGGAGACGCGAGACCTTGCGTCTCGCGGTGTGGCTCGTAAAACAACATCAAAGGGAAATCAAGACAACCAGAACGCCCCGCGTCGGTAACGACGCGGGGCGGACTTGTACGTGTCACTGCTATGCTGGCGGGTTACGGCCGACCCGCGTCGGACCGTTGTTTTGAGCCGATCGCGTTTACAGCCGAAGCTGCGATCGTGGACACCACTCCCCGCAACGACTGACCTCTCGCACCTTCTACCCACTCACCGCCATCTCGATCTCCAGGTCTGTTGCCCTGATATCATTGTACCCTCCGGTCACGTTGATCGCGCTGAAGCCTCTCCTACGCAGGTACGACGTCGCCGCGGCCGATCTGGAACCCGAATGGCAGTAAATGTAGATATCGCGATCGGTGGGAAGCTCGTTCAGATGCGCCGGGAGTCTTGTGTGCGCAATGTTGATCGCGCCGCTGATATGCCCCTCATCATACTCGGCCTCACGTCTTGCATCCAGAATGAAGATGTCCCCCTCGTGGCGAAGCTCCGCAAGCTCTTCGGCAGTCACATCGATGCGCACGTCACGCTCCCCTCCATTCTGGAAATAGGTCTCCAGGTCGGATGGAGTGATAAAGGCATCCACGCGGTCCAACCCAATCCTTATCAGGTCGACCGAGGCTTCGTGCGCACGCTCCGCGTCCACGACCAGGAGAATTTTCTGTTCCGGTTCGATGTACGAGCCGGTGATCGTGGGGAACGTCTTGTTGAGAGGAGCATTCACGGCGCCGGGAATGAAGCCTGTTCCGAATGTCTCCTTGCGGCGTGTGTCGATCACTACCACTGAATCGTCGGTCAAATGCTCTTCGAGTTCATCGGGACCCACTCGTCGCGGGGAGGGGACATGACCCAGAAGCGCAGGACCGTCCCGGTTCTCCCTCTTCATCCGAGCGAAATACATGGGAGGCTCGGGTTGACCGGAGAGTATTGACTCGACGAATGCATCCTCTTCGCCATCGGCATCGCGTACAGCGACGTTGAATCGTTTCTCGTATCCCACGGTGCTCTGGGGGATGGCCCCCAGCTCCTTTCCACATGCGGAGCCGGCACCATGTCCCGGCCAGACCTGGAGGTAATCCGGGAGTGCCGTGAACGAACGGAGCGACTGATAGAGTGTGCGTGCCGACGGCTCCTTGGCGCCAACGTTTCCCGCTGCGCTCTCCAGAAGGTCGGGACGACCGACGTCGCCCACGAACACAAAGTCGCCGGTTGCGATCCCCATTGGCTCGTTCGCGCCCCCTCCAAGATCCGTGACCATGTATGACATGTGTTCCGGCGTGTGCCCCGGCGTATGGACCGCCTTGATCTCGATCTTCCCGATCATGAACGTGTCGCCATCCTTCAGAATGTGGTGCGGGTAGCTCCCTCCACCGGCCTTTCGATCAAGCCACTGGTACTGCCAGTCTTCTCCTCCTTCACCCGATAGGTAGAGGGTCGCCCCTGTGCGCTCGGCAAGCTCACGTGCTCCAGAAAGGAAATCGGCGTGAATATGGGTTTCGCTAATTGCAGTGATTCTGAACCCTTCTTTGCGGGCGATGGTGATGTAGCGATCAACGTCGCGCTCGGGATCGATGATCAGCGCCTCCCCGGTCTTCTGGCATCCGATCAGGTAGGCAGCCTGGGCAAGTTTGTCGTCGTAGATCGTGCGGAACAACATGCTGATTCTTCCTGCAATGCTGATGTGGTCGAACGTGTCTCGTCAAACTCTGCCAGTCGCTCGAAGGCCGACGTGGTGATTTGACGACCCGATAATCTAGCTCTTTCCCGTCGGTCGGTGGATGAGCAATCCAGCCATGGAGACGCATCGAAACACCCTGGGAACGTGGCGTTTGCTGCGCCTCAACCTCCCAAGCGCCTATCTTGAAGTCATGAGACGGAACATTGTCACGCCGACGACGCGTGATACTACTCGTTCCACCGATGAGGGGGTTCGGAAGGCCCGCGATCTGGTGATGCGGTACGGATGGAACGCCACCGCCTACCAGATAGTCAATCCCGGAATGCACCTGTGGCAGCCGGCAGACGGAAATGGAGTCGTTGGATTCGTGCGACATGCCGGTGCCCGCGTGGTTGCTGGTGCCCCCGTTGCGCCCGCTGATAGACTGGCGGATATCGCACGCGAGTTTGAAGACGACGCCTCGCGGTCAGGGGAGCGGGTCTGCTACTTTGGAGCTGAACGCCGTCTGGAGACGGCCCTGGTTCTGGACCGGCGACACTCGTTCGTTCTACTTGGCGCCCAGCCAGTGTGGAGACCGGAGCATTTCCTGGATCGCGTTGCCGCTCGCCCATCTCTGCGCGCGCAGGTCGCTCGTGCGCGGAACAAGGGGGTCGAGATCGAACGATGGGATACTGCGACGGCCACGGGGTCACCCCGTCTGCAGCGATGTCTTGATGACTGGCTTGCGACGCGTATGCTCCCGCCCCTACACTTTCTTGTCGAACCAAACACGCTCGGTAATCTCGAGGATCGTCGTGTCATGGTTGCGATGCGCTCGGGACGACCAGTTGCGTTTCTCGTGGCCTCTCCCGTCCCAACGAGAAATGGCTGGTTGATAGAGCAGATTGTTCGCGGACGGGACTCCGTTAATGGTGTTGCCGAGATGATGCTCGTCGAATCGATTCGTGACATGGCATTGGCGGGAGCCGAGTATGTGACGTTGGGTCTGTCGCCCCTGTCGAGACGGTGTGGCGAGGTCGTCGAGTCCGACACGCGATCGCAGCCGACGTGGCTCCGTTTTATGCTCGGGTGGGTTAGGCTTCATGGAGCCCGCTTCTACAACTTCGAGGGGCTCGACTTCTTCAAGGCCAAGTTCGGCCCGGAACAATGGGACCCGATCTACGCCATCGTGAATCGAACAACGCTGACACCTCGAGATCTTGTCTCGATCGCGGGCGCATTCGCAGGGGGGTCGGTCACAATGCTCCTGGTCCGGGGAACCTGGCGGGCATTGATGCACGAGCTCCGAATTCAGCCGGTCTGACGAGCGTTCAGTCGTTCTGCTGTATCTTCTCGCCCCGACCGAACAGCGACCTCGGCTGCGAACTCCGACCTCCATGAACGGCCAATCCTACATTCTTGACGACGGCGCTGCCGCGCTGGCGAATTACCCGCACGCGCGCCGCGTGGGCGACCTGATCTTCGTCTCGGGGGTCTCGTCCCGCCGACCCGACAACACGCACGTTGGAGTTACGATACACGCGGATGGGAGAGTCGAACTCGACATCCGGGCCCAGACCCGTGCCGTCATCGAAAACATCCGGACTATCCTTCGAGAAGCGGGGGCTGACCTTGAGAACATTGTCGACGTGTTCGTCATGCTGGTCGACATGAAGGACTACGGCGGGATGAATGAGGTCTACAACGAGTATTTCAATGCGGCCACCGGCCCCTCCCGTACCACCTGCGCTGTCCACCAACTCCCTCACCCGAACCTCCTGATCGAAATCAAGGCAATCGCGTGGGGCGGAGGATGAGAGAGGCTCGTGGATCGATGATGGTTCAACGGACTCGGTTTTCGATCGAATGTCAGCGGGAGCGGCTCACATCGGAAATGATTTGCGGCCGATCAATCGGGCTCGTCGCGCGACCCGAACGACGCACGACATCTTACTCACTTCAATGATAGACGACATCGCAAATAGTCTGTGGGATGCCCAGGCCACCCGGACTCCAATTGCCGCACCCACCGAGTCCTGGCCCGAGATGACGATTGTGGATGCGTATGCCATTCAGCACATGAATCTCGAGAGGAGGCTGGCTGGAAGGGGGGAGTACGGAACGGCGCCTCGTCGCGTCGGCTGGAAGGTCGGAATTACCAGCCGCGCGGTGCAGGAGTGGCTGGGGGTTACGGAACCCGATTTCGGAGGGCTCCTGTGCGACATGGACGTGCCCAACGGAGGACGGGTCTCCATTTCCAGATTCCTGCAACCACGCGTTGAAGGGGAGATTGCCTTCGTCCTAGGCAAATCGCTTGTTGGCCCCGGGATTACGTCCGCACAGGCAATTGCGGCAATCGATTTTGCGCTTCCGTCAATTGAAATAATCGACTCGCGCGTGATCGACTGGAAATTCAAGATTCAGGACACCATAGCCGATAATGCGTCGAGCGCAATGTTTGTCCTGGGGTCGCGGCCAACGCCACTCCGTCGATTCGATCTTCGACTGGCCGGCGCGACGCTGAGACGCAACGGTCGCGTCGTGTCGACCGGCGCGGGAGCAGCTTGCCTCGGAAATCCGATCAATGCGGTCGTCTGGCTGGCTAACAAGCTTGGGGAGTTAGGGGAGCAACTCTATGCGGGGCAGGTTGTCCTCTCCGGTGCGCTTGGTCCGGTGAGTCCCGTGGCGGCGGGCGACAATATCGCCGTTGCTGTCAGCGGGTTGGGCGATGTGGCAGTGAATTTCGTCGAATAATCTTTGGAGCACTATTCCGAATGAAAGCCGCGATAATTGGTTCGGGGAACATCGGGACCGATCTCATGATCAAGATTCTCCGGTCGTCCGGAATTCTTGAGATGGGTGTTATGGTGGGAATTGATCCCGACTCGGATGGGCTTGCCCGTGCGGCGCGGATGGGTGTTGCCACAACACACGAAGGCATTGACGGCCTCGTTGCGCACCCACTCTTTCCGGAAATTGAGATTGTCTTCGATGCAACCAGCGCAAGAGCCCACTACCATCATGCGAAGGTGCTCCGTGCCCATGGCAAGAAAGTCGTCGATCTGACCCCGGCTGCGGTCGGTCCGTATGTCGTACCGATTGCTAATCTGGAGGGCCATCTGGATTCTGATAACGTCAACATGGTGACGTGCGGAGGTCAGGCGACAATACCGATCGTCTGGGCGGTCTCCCAGGTTGCGCCGGTCGAATACGGCGAGATCGTTGCCTCGATTGCGTCCAGATCCGCCGGTCCGGGAACGCGGGCCAACATCGATGAGTTTACCGAGACGACCTCGCGAGGTATCGAACAGATCGGGGGAGCGCGCAGAGGTAAGGCAATCATAATTCTGAATCCGGCGGAACCACCGTTGATCATGCGCGACACGGTCTACACGCTGACCCCACCTGCCGACACAGACGCAATTGCAGAATCGATTCGAACAACTGTTGCGCGCGTTGCCGAGTATGTTCCTGGATACCGCCTTGTCCAGGATCCCGTTTTTGAGCATGTCACGGTAACGATGCCGGGTGAGGCGCCATTCTCCGGTATCAAGACGACAGTGTTCCTCGAAGTCGAAGGGGCAGGCCACTACCTTCCAAAGTACGCGGGGAATCTAGACATTATGACCAGTGCTGCCCTTCGCGTTGGCGAACAACTGGCCCTCGTCAATCACGTGGGGAGAGCGGGTAACTAATGCCGTATTCGGGCCACGAGAGTTGAATCATGGTCACGAGAGAATGGATCGCACTTATGCTTCGATTTCGGTTACTGCTGATCGTCCTTCTTACACCTGTGGCTCTGTCCGCGCAGGACGTCAAGGGTTCATTTGAATCGTGGGAGAATCGTGATGGACGCGACCAGCCGGACGGATGGTCAACCTCCGCGTACGGGGCATCACGAGTCGACAATGGAAGGAGCGGGAGATGTCTGTCGGTCTGGAACTGGTATAGCTACGCACGAGGATTTGCCGCGCTGGGGTACGTCCCGGAACCCGGGCTTGTCCTCACGACGGGAGGGATACCGGTTTCCGATCCCCCCACACGCGTCAGCGGATACTATCAGTACATCCCCGGGCACAACATGGACAGTACAGACTCGGCCGTCGCCCTGGTCGGGTTGAAGAGATGGAATGCCGGGACGGGGACGGCTGAGGTGGTCGCAAGCGCAGAACTCCATCTTCCCCCCACGACGGACTGGTTGCCGTTCGAACTGATAGTTCCGGCACCGACGGCAACGCCCGACTCGCTGACAATCGCTTTTATCTCGAGCATCAGCGGCTCGTGCGGCCCCGACAGCATGAATTGCTGCTATCTCTACGTCGACGATGTGACGACCGCTGGGGCGTCAGGCGTGACGACATCGATGGACGAGCTCCTTCAAATCTCCCGAGTGTTTCCAAATCCGACGAACGGGACTTCGCACATTGACTTCATTGCTGAGCCAGGCTCCGAGTATTCAATAACAATTATCGATATGACCGGCAGCCCGGTCGTGGACCGCCGACATGTGGACGGGCCAGTCGAGCTGTCAAGACTCAACCTCCCATCGGGAGCCTATCGATACATGATCGTCGGAAGACCCATCACACGCCCCGAGCGATCCGCCACGACCATCACGAGCGGCGGATTCGTCGTCCCCTGATCGATGCTCATTTCCGGGTTCTCGTTCGTCCGCAATGCCGAGAAATACGGCTTCCCAGTTCGCGAGTCGTTGCGATCCCTCGCTCCTCTCTGCGATGAAGTGGTGGTTGCGGTCGGTGCGTCGGAGGACGATACGCTAGGCCTGGTTCGGTCAATCGACGGGAAGATCCGAACGATCGAAACAGTGTGGGATGACTCGCAGCGTCAAGGGGGTCGCGTCTATGCTCAGCAGACTGACATCGCCCTTGCAGAATGCCGTGGCGACTGGTGCATCTATCTGCAGGGAGACGAGGTTCTTCATGAGGACGATCGAGATCTTCTCCTGCGAGAGATCAACCGGGCTGACGGTGATCCGAAGGTGGAAGCCCTCCTCTTCAGCTATCTCCACTTTTACGGCAACTACGACTACATTGCCGTCGATCGCAAGTGGTATCGTCGAGAAGTGCGAGTGGTCCGGAATACCGGCAAGGTTCTCTCCTGGGGTGATGCGCAGGGCTTCAGAACCCGAACTGGGGGTGGGGAGGCGCGCAAGCTCCGTGCGCGGAAAACGGATGTGCGCGTGTTTCACTACGGCTGGGTGAGACCGCCGAAGGATCAAGCCGAGAAGATGCGCGCGATGCATCATTACTGGCATGACGATGCGTGGATCCAACAGAACGCACCGACACCCGATGAGTTCGATTACGATGGGGCGTACGAGGTTCGTCGGTACCAGGGAACGCACCCCGGCGTGATGGATGAACGGGTAGCGTCAGCAGGATGGGGACGGAACTTTGACCCGACGCGTACAAGAGCGAAACCGTTTACAATGAAGATCTCGGACGCCATCGAACGGCTGACGGGATATCGTCCCGGTGAGTATCGAAACTATATAACTGTGCGATGAGCGACGATACGCCGATTGCCCGACCTGGACTTGTCGCGAGCGTGCTCTTGCTGCGCCAGGGCAAATTCCTCATCGTTCAGGAAGGGAAGGAATCGGCGCGAGGCCAGTGGGGGCTCCCGGGGGGACGAGTTCACGAAGGGGAGACCTTCCTCGATGCCGCGCATCGAGAAATGATGGAGGAGACCGGTTTCGAAATACACCCGATTGGTCTGACCCGCGTGATGCGGTATCGGAGTCAGTTGGGGGTCAACGTCCTACGCGCAAATGTTGTTGCCGAAGTGTCTGGAGGCGAATTGCGTCTCGACGGGGTCGAAATTCTGGATGCCCGTTGGGTTACGCCTGAGGAATTCGATCAAATGCCTGACACGGAAATCCGTACACCATGGGCTGCCCGCGTTGTGATAGATGATCTCAGGAATGGCCGCGTTTTCGATCTGGAGATTATGTGGGAGGCGTTGGAGGCAAATAGTGGGGAGTAAGTGATCGCCGGACGCCAGGCAGCCCAGCTGCCTGGAATACTAGAAATACCATGGAAAAGAAAATCCTCATAAACGACGTCACGCTTCGTGATGGAATGCATGCGCTCGCGCATCAATATTCCGTCGATCAGATGGTGGCAATAGCGCGCAAGCTGGACGAGGCCCGGGTAGATCTGATCGAGGTGTCACACGGCGACGGGTTGAATGGAAACTCATTCAATTACGGCTTTTCCGCGCATCGTGAAATCGAGTATCTGCAGGCAGTCAAGGCAGAGCTCAAACACGCTCGGCTGGCGGCATTGCTCCTTCCGGGTATCGGGACCATCGAGGAAATGAGAATGGCTCGCGAGGCGGGCGTGGACACGATCCGGATCGCGACGCATTGCACCGAGGCAGACATTGCTGCGCAGCATATTGCTACCGCGCGCGAAATGGGATTCGATGTAGTGGGCTTCCTGATGATGGCGCACATGATTCCAACTGCGGATCTACTGAAGCAGGGGAAGCTGATGGAGTCGTACGGTGCCCACTGTGTCTATATCACAGACTCGGCCGGAGCGTTGCTGATGGAGGAGACGCGTGAGCGTGTCCGCGCATTTCGCGACGAGTTGGGGTGCCAAATCGGGTTCCACAATCACAACAACCTGGGGCTCGGTGTCGCGAACACGATCATCGCAATCGAGAACGGAGTAGACCGCGCGGACGCCTCACTCGCCGGTATGGGAGCCGGAGCCGGGAACTGTGCCCTCGAGGTCTTGATCGCAGTCACCGATCGCATGGGTATTCGCACCGAGGTGGAGCTATATCCACTCATCGATGCTGCAGACACGATTGTGAGACCGCTGCAAAAGCGTCCAGTGCAGATTGACGGAAATGCGTTGATGCTTGGGTTCGCGGGCGTGTACAGCTCCTTCCTCATTCACACGGAGCGCGCAGCTGCCCGTTTCGGCGTCGACTCACGTGACATCCTTGTCGAGCTGGGACGTCGCCGAATGATCGGTGGTCAGGAAGACATGATTGTTGATGTTGCACTCGGCCTGGCGAAACAAGGATGAGGGAGGAAGGAGCAGGGATGACGGATGAAGGATGAAGGATGAAGGATGAGGGAT
>CAYWXV010000061.1:0-15855 GCA_964462535.1 uncultured Alphaproteobacteria bacterium | reverse complement strand
CATCCCCCTGATTCTCGAGGCGCACGCCCACACGATTCAGTGAAGACCCGGAATTGCGAAGCAATCGGCGTAGCCAATTGGGAATGAGGAATTGCGATACAATCGGCGTAGCCATTTACGAAGCAGGGATGGGAATGCGAATTGGAATGGGGAGTATTGAGGACCATCGGCCGATATGTGCAATTGAACAAGAAAGCTCCAGGCACCCCGCGTGAATCGAATCAAGGAACGCATACTCGAGATCCTCACCGAGGCCGGTTCGTCCTACAAGAAGACGAACGAGATCTCGAAGGCGATCGGTATCCGTTCCGAATCGGATGACTACGAACTGGTGCGGCAGGCCTTGGAGGAACTCGAGGACGAAGGGGCGATTTTCAAGACTACCCGGCGTCGCTATGGCAGAAAGATGCCATTGGTGATCATCGAGGGTCGATTGGTCAACAGCCGCGGCGGTCGCTGGACCGTTGTTCCCGACAGCGACGATCAGCCGACCTTTCAGATAGAGCCCCGACTGATCTGGACCGGGTTTCACGGTGATCGGGTCCGCGCAAAGATGGTCGTTGCTTCACGTGAGGGGGAACTCCCCTACGGTGAGGTTCTGGAGATTCTGAAACGGGGAGAGCCGACCATCGTCGGTTCACTGAAGCAGGGGCGGGGCATCTACGTCGACCCCGACGACCGTCTGATTCACCGAACCATCTCCGTCCGTCGCCGTGACATGAATGGGGCTCGTGTGGGAGACAAGGTCCTCGTCCGTCTCCGCGAATGGAACGACCCCGAGACCGAACCCGAAGGTGTCGTCGTCGAGCGCCTTGGACGCGCGGGTGAAATGAACGCCGAGATCGCCTCGATCGCCGCTTCCTACCGACTTCCTCACGTCTTCCCGGACGATGTTCTGAGCGAGGCCCAGGCCATCCCCTCGACGATATCGCGTCGTGACATTCGCGAGCGTCGCGACTTCCGCAAGGAGATAGTATTCACGATCGACCCGGACGATGCACGCGACTTCGACGATGCGATCTCCATCCAACAGCACGACGACGGTGATGTCACGATTGGCGTCCACATCGCCGACGTAGGTCATTACGTTCCTGAAGGAAGCGCTCTCGATCGCGAAGCTTATGCGCGTGGGACGTCGGTCTATCTCGTCACTGGCGTGATACCCATGCTTCCGGAGCGTCTTTCGAATGACCTCTGCTCACTCCGCCCCGACGAGGACCGTCTGACCTACAGCGTACTCGTCCGTCTGTCGCCGCGGGGGGCCATTCGTGAGAGTGAAATCGTCAAGGGGATCATACGATCGAAGCGGCGCTTCACGTACGACGAAGTCTTGAACATCCTCGAGACCGGGGAAGGTGACTACGCTGCGGAGTTGCTGGCTGTCAACAGGATCGTACACGCTCTTCGAAGCAACAGACGCCGAAAGGGGAGCATCGACTTTGATCGACCCGAGTTGAAGTTCAAGCTGGACGCCAATGGAATGCCGGTCGAACCAGTCCAGAAACGCCCCACCGAATCGACGCGGCTCGTCGAGGATTGCATGCTCCTGGCCAACCGCGTTGTCGCCGAGCACATAGGTCGGACGCGACGGAAGGGGACCGAGCTGAATCCGTTCATCTATCGCATCCACGACGTTCCCCAACCCGAGAAGCTTCGCGACCTGGCGCAGTTCGTTGGCTCACTGGGGTATCATCTTCCAAAGGAAGGAGTTCAACCCCGCGATATCCAGAAGCTGTTGGAGAGTGTCCGTGGGAAGGAAGAGGAGGGGATGATCAACGAGGTGACACTCCGTTCGATGGCAAAGGCAGTCTACAGCGAAGCCAACATCGGTCACTTCGGTCTTGCGTTCACCCACTATACCCACTTCACCTCACCGATCAGGCGGTATCCCGATCTCATAGTCCACCGCCTCCTCTTCGAATACGAGCGGGGCATGTCGGTCGCTCGTCGTCGCGAGTACGCACGATCGATGGGGGCGATTGCCGATCATTGTTCGGAGCGGGAGCGATCGGCAACGGAGGCGGAGCGTGAGTCGATCAAACTGGCCGAAGTCCACTTCCTGAAGGGGCGTGTTGGCGACGTGTTCGAGGCAAGGGTCTCGGGCGTTGCGTCCTTCGGGATCTTTGCGGAGCTGAGCGGTCTCGGCATTGACGGACTCGTGCGCATGAGAAGTCTTCAGGACGATTACTACATCTATGATGAGCGATCAAAGTCGATTCGTGGCCGTCGTACGAGAAGCGTCTACAGACTTGGCGATACCATCCACGTCCGTGTCGTTCGCGTGGATCAGGAGGAGGCACAGATCGACATGGAATTGATTGACGAGAACGTCTTCCGCCGCGAGATCGCCGGCGAGGAGTACGTCGTTCCCCGTCGTGGCAGCAAACGCCGGACGAGGGAGACGTGATCGATAGCTTCCGGACTCTCACTCCCGATCTCGTCCTCGATCTTGTCGAGGGGGGCATAGGAGCGCGATCGGCGAACTTCTGTCGCCCCTTGTCCAGCTACATCAACCGTGTCTACGACATCGAACTCGAAAGTGGTGAGTGGATCATCGCCAAGTTCTACAGACCGGGACGGTGGACACGACAGGCGATCGAGGAAGAACATCGATTCATGCTCGAGCTTGAAGAGAGGGATGTCCCTGTGGTTGCACCCCTTATCATGAAGGATGGGGAGACCGTAGGTGAGCGGGACGGGATGTTCTTTGCCCTCTTTCCCAAGCGGGCTGGTCGGGCCTATGAAGAACCTGACGAAGAGGGATGGCTAGCCCTTGGTCGTCTTGTCGGCCGGATCCATTCCGTCGGGGAGATTCGCCGGCCGCAGGGACGCATAACGATGTCCCCCACCGAGTCGACCACGCTGCACGTTCGGACGATCATCGGCTCGGGCCTCATTCCGGACCGCTATCGCCGGGAGTACGAGAAGACGGCGCGGGAACTGATCGACCTGATTGCCCCGATGTGGAATGGTCTCCAGCTGATTCGGATACACGGCGACCTCCATTACGGCAATCTCCTCCATCGTCCCGGCTCATCGCTCGTCGTCATCGATTTCGACGACATGGCGCTCGGCCCACCGGTGCAGGACGTCTGGATGCTCCTTCCAGATCATCCTGATGAATGCTACATCCAGCTCGAACTCTTCATGGAGGGTTACCGTCTCTTCCGTCCCATCGACAGGAGGCAGTTCGACTTGATAGAGCCATTGCGAGGGATGCGCTACATTCACTTCACCGCATGGTGCTGCGCGCAACAAATCGATGGCGGCGGCCTTGCGCGTGTCGTCCCGTTCTGGGGGACAGACGACTACTGGAGCATCGCAATCCGCGAACTCCGCGATCAAATCGGGGAGATACGAAACCATGCCAGCTGACAGCAATCAACTTGCCAGTATCGCCTACGACGCGGTAAACGGTATCGAAACTGTCGAGCCGAACGACCGCGAGCGTCTAGGTTATCACATCTACCTCTTCCTCACTGGAGGATTCTCATCAGTGAAGGAGGCGGTGTTGGCAGCTCGCTCGCGCACGATCGAGAACGACGAGCGTGTCGTAAACACCATAACCGCGAAGCTCAACGAGCAGGGAATGCTCAACCGGTGAGTGATTCTTCCCGACGCCGCTTCCTCCGCTCGGCCGTTGGGGGATCGTTGCTCCTTCCGTCACTACTGCAGGCGCAGATCAGGCCGGGTGAAGAGGGGGGAGGAATCGATTCTACAAACGTGGAGCCACAGCCCCCCCCTCGTCCGTCGACGACGGGAACGGCACGGCGACGTGCGCGTCGGCATGGCGGCTCCGAAGTTGTACCCACTCGTCCAAAGGCACTTGCTGAAGGTTCGACAATTGCAATCTGCGCTCCCGCAAGTGGTGTCTCGCGCGGTGAGGAATTGGATGCCGCGGCGGCATTGCGGAACCTCGGTTTCAAGGTCAAGCTGGGCAAGTATCTGAACAAGGGGTATGGATACCTCTCCGCAAAGGATGAAGAGCGTGGTGAGGAGTTCATGGGCTTTGTCCGTGACCCGGAGGTGAACGCCATCATGGCCGTTCGTGGCGGTTATGGCGTTATGCGGATGCTCCCCTTTGTCGACTTCGAAGAGATTCGTCGGAATCCGAAAATCGTCATGGGGTATAGCGACATCACGGCGCTCGTTAATCCCATCTACCAGAAATCGGGTGTCATTGCATTTCACGGACCGGTTGCTTCGTCGACGTTCGATTCGTATACGCTCGATTCGTTCCGTCGAACCGTAATGGCGGCATCGGCGGCCGGCACGTTCAATGAGAGCGATGAATTTCAGGGGTCCGTTTTTGGAAGTGCGCGCGCATCGACAATCGTCTCGGGAAAGGCCCAGGGGCGGCTGGTCGGCGGCAATCTTTCCCTGGTCACCGCCCTGATGGGAACGCCCTACGAGATCGACACTGCGGGAAAGATTCTCTTCCTCGAGGAGATTGAGGAAGAACCCTATCGCGTCGATCGCATGTTGATGACGCTGATCCTCTCCGGAAAACTCTCGGACTGCGCCGGCGTCGCTTTGGGGCGCTTTACGAAGTGCGAAGCGAATTCGCGCGGAGGTGAATTCAACCTGTCACTGCAGCTCGAAGAGGTAGTCCGTGGACTGCTTGAGCCGCTGAAAATCCCTACTGTCTACGGCCTCTCGATCGGTCACATTCGAAGCAAGCTGACCGTCCCTGTCGGCGGACTTGCGACGATGGATGCGGACCAGAAGACGATTACCATTGATGAGCCTGTCGTCGTCGCCTGAGAGGCAGTAGAAGTACGCGCGATCCCTTGGCTCCTCGTCGCTCGACCTGACGTCGCGCGACGTGAACAGCCTCCCGATCGGAGAGTATTTCAAAGGACTGCCACGAGACTTGAGGAGCGGGACCGAACGTGTCGCTCCTCTCTCTTACCGTCGCTCGGAGACACACGCAGCCTGCCTGATGAACCGCAGACCAATCGAATCCCCTTGGAGACCGGCGAACTGACTCAACGGAGCGAAAGATCACGCCCAAACAGGCGACGATTTGAGCGGACGCTAGTCATTATCGCCGCGATTCTCCTTCCCGGAGCGCTCGGAATACTTGCACAGGGGGGAGACGTGCGGCGATTGAACGACGAGGTTGCCCGCGGACGTCGCGAGATCGATCGCCTGGATCAGGAGCGCGCTAACGCGGCGCGCGCGCTGGCCACATATCGTCAGCAGGCGGCGCGGATCGATTCTGCCCTCGGACGGCTGCGACGTGAGGAATTCGCGGCGGCACGGGAACTTGATTCGCTCCAGCATGAGCGGGACTCCATATCCGCAAGCATCGGACGACTCCGGAATGAACTCGGTCTTTCCTCGCGCGCGCTTGTTCGCGGTGTCCTGACCGTACCGCCGACCTCCGCACTCCTGATGCCAAAGGAGGAGGCGACGGCGGAGATCCGAGCGCGTGTCGTGGCCAGATGGTCGGCCAGCGGACGGCGTCATATCATCTCTCTGAGTCGCACCGCATTGAATCTTGCCGCCCGTGATGCAAGCCTCCGGGAGTTGCAGAGTCAGCGGGACCGGCAGGTTGACGCCCGTAGATCGGAGCTGGCCGATCTGCTTGCGATGACGCGAACGCAGGCGGCCTCGCTGGAAAAGAACAAGGCCGAACGGGATGCGCTTGCGCGGTTGGTGGAGGAGAAAAACCGGGAGGCGTCGGCGATCGCGGCGATGGTTGTCAGAAACACTCCACGGACGGAGGGTCCGGCCGCCCGCTCCAACGAGGGTAGGGGAGTTCGGCCGACCGCACCTGCCGCCGATTCTACGGGGCGCAGCTCGAATAGAGAGACGCCAAAGCCGGACGACGAACGGAAGCCGACTGCACAGGAGGGCAATGGATCGCGACCCGGTCGATTCCGATGGCCCTCCGCCAGCCGGACGATTGCGGAGGGGTATGGTCAGCGGACGAACCCACGCACCGGTACGGTGACGTTGAATCCGGGCATCAATATCGCGGCACCCGCCGGATCACCGGTCCTTGCTGCAGCAGAGGGGAGAGTAACGGTCGTGTCGTGGCTCCCTCGATACGGAACAGTCGTCATCGTCGAACATGCCGGGGGGTGGCGAACGGTCTACGGGAACCTCTCATCGTCCGCCGTCTCCCGAGGCGCGCGTGTTACCACCGGTCAAAACCTGGGCCCCGTGGCACGATCCATCGAGGGGGATGTCCTCCACTTCGAGATATGGCGCGGCAACTCTCGCGTGAATCCGACGACGATTCTTCGGTGAAAGGGTGGAGAATTGGGGATTGGGAATCGCGGAGCGATCGGCCAAGCCAATGAGGAATTAGGAATGAGGAATGAGGAATGAGGAATGGCGGAGCGATTGGCTTTGCGAATCGGTATACGCGTCAACTCTGTGTCCTTGGCAACCTCTGCGTTCAAATTGCCAGGAACGGGAACGCAGAGCCGCCCCTGCGCAGCATACAGCAAGAACACGCGGTGCACATGACTACCAAGACTGGATATATCGCAATCGTCGGCGAGCCGAACGTCGGGAAATCGACGCTTGTCAATTCCCTGATGGGAATGAAGCTTTCGATCGTAAGTCCCAAACCGCAGACAACGCGAAAGAGCGTGCTCGGTATTCTGACGGACGGCAACGCGCAGATGATCTTTATCGACACACCAGGTGTCCTGACGCCGCGATATCTCCTCCAGCAGAAAATGGTTGGGTATATCGAGTCAGCGCTGCGCGATGCCGATCTGATTCTCCTCATGCTTGACGCGACCGATCCCGATACCGAATCGTTGTCGGGGACGGCGTTGGGAGAATTGAGCGCTCTTGGGAAGCCTATCGTTCTTGCGATCAACAAGGCCGATCTCCTTCACGACAAGAAGGTCCTCCTCCCTGTGATGGAACGGTTCATTGCCAGCGGCGCGTTTCGCGAGGTCGTACCGATGTCTGCGAAGCATGGTGAGAACGTTCCCCGGCTGGCCGAGGTCCTGGCGGGGCTGATTCCCCAAGGGGAGTTTCTTTATGATCCCGAGTTGATCAGCGAACAGCCGGAGCGGTTTTTTGTCGCCGAGCTGATTCGAGAACAGGTGCTCAATCTCTATCGTGAGGAGATCCCGTATGCGGTCGAGGTGTCGATTGCGCAGTACACCGAGCGGGAACCCCCACAGAAGACCTATATCAACGCCGAGATTGTTGTGGAACGGGATACACAGAAGATGATCCTGATCGGAAGGAAAGGTGAGGCGTTGAAGCGGCTTGGCTCGCGCGCCCGAACCAGTATCGAGGAGTTCCTTGGCGCACCGGTCTTCCTGGAGTTGTTCGTCAAGGTCCGTGCCGACTGGAGAGAGAGTGAAGGGAGGTTGCGGGGGTTCGGGTACTAGTGGACCGCTGAATGGCTCGCAGATCATGAGGCTGTTCACATCGAGCGAGGTTACGGCGCTCGACGACGGGCGAACGACGCATACCGGAGGTACGCCGCAGTGAGTGATTGGGAGCGCAACGCGGAGATCGCGCGTACTTCAACAACCTGTTAGAGACGCTGGGATGGCACCTGTCGCTCTCGTGCCCCTCACACGTTTCGCCGGCACTGTCCATGCAACAAAGCCTATCGTCTGTCCCGCGAACACGCGTCGCGCGAGTTGAGCACCGATACGACACCATTACATCCCAATCGTGGCGACGCGAACTGCAACGACAAACCTCACCCTCGTGCCGATGCGAGAGGCACCAATCCTTCTGTAGTGGGGTCTCGACGACGGCTCCGCATATCTTTGCGGGTACGTCAACCAGCTCGCTGTAACGGCCCGCCATTGCCGCCACGTTGGAACCGTTGAGTATCCAGACGCATGAGACTCGCACCCAGGTGCGCGGTAAACGACCGGCGCGCACGCCTTCCGCTTGCGGGGTTGCCAAAGAAGCTGGAGGCTGCCGAGAACGAAGCCTTCAGAAACGGGTCAACCGTACAGCCATGGGATCCGGACCTGGCAGTTGAATCGTAAGGGTGATTGACCGCAGCGACGCGCAACGCCTGCACGCCGCGATTCTGAACCCGCGAACAGTTGCGCAGCTGGAAAAGAGCAATTCGTACGAGAGCTTACGATGTGCCTGGATCACATCGAGTTGTTGGCGGGGCTCTTCACATTATAGGTGTTGGTGGATCAGGACGTTGGGATCGCGAGGTCGTGTAAGCGCGTCGTCAGTCTGGCTGCACTCGATGCAGAGCCCGGGAGTAACACAATTGGGGAGGTGGTACATCCGGTTCTCACCACGATGGATCGAACGACGGGGCTCTGGAACGGGCACTCAGTGTCCTGCCCGCAGGGCACCCGTTCGTTTGCGCGATGAATCTGGAATTCCCCACGCGCACTGGGTCACGTTCCTGGGTATCTACAGCGACCACGATGCAGATATTGGACGAAGATTGCAGGTCGCGTCGTAACCGGCCCGCGTGGACTTAATCCCGAGACGCGCGTTTCCCCTTGACCACCCGCCGTTCGGGAGTCATATTCCACACATGTTAAACCGTCAGGACGCCCGAGCGCCAGACACCATCCAGCTCATAACGCGGTCGGGCATGAGCCCCGACCGATTGATATCAGGAATTTCGGATGACGATGAACGTAACACGACTTGTTGCTGCGGTATCGCTACTGATCACTTGGACACATGCTGCCCAAGCTCAGGATGGTGACAGTCTGAAGTTGGACTCGGCCACGGTCTCCGTCTGGGACATAGCCAGCGCCACAGTCGCTGCCGTCCATTTCAAGAACAGCATCGACTTGAAGGACTACTACATCCTCCTCTGTCCATCCGGGGATTGGGGGAACCTTGCAGGCGACGGAGAAGTGGGGCCGTTCGTAGTGCATGGTGGAAAACTGCCGAGCAACCTGGCGGCCGTTGTGCTCCCTTCACGCATGGGGACGATGCCGTCGTTTGGAGTCTTTTTCAAGAACGACAAACCGATTGGACTGGCGCGGCTCTCCGCCGAGGCGCGGGAGGGGGCGACGGTGAGAGATGTCGTACGAGGATACCTTGCAATTCCCGACTCGATTACGCTGATCGATCCACATCCCCAGCTCTTCGGTGGCAAGGGAACCGTGACCTCGGACGGTGGAACGCCGGTCATCGCGATACAGATCCTCGGAAGAGCGCCCAGGAACGAAGGAGAATAGACGCCCCTCATGCTTCGCCCCACATGAGTCACGATTCGATGGAAGCGACGGCCCGACGGGGCCGTTCTCGTTCGATGCCATCGCCCGACGGCACATCTACCCGGCTCCGTGGCGACAACACCACGCCTCACCTCCATGCCGAGCACGACCGGACCCATCGCGCAGTCGAGACGCTCCTCGCGTGCGACCATGGGTTCTTCGGACTAGTGGCCGATGGACGAGAGGTGAGCGACGTCACTAGTCGGGCCATCGACCACAATAGATTTCGTCGACTCCGTCGGGCGAGACGCTGGACCCCCGGTACATGCCATGAGCCTCTTCGCTGACTATACCCGCCGCAATGAATCGCGTCATCCGCTTGACTCCCTGATTGTACGACACGCCGTCCAGGACGACCTCGATGCGCTTGTCGCGATCGTAGCCGAGCGGGAGGAGGAGGCGCCCGAGATCTGGCGTCCACGGATGGAGAAAGCGCTCGAACGGTCTCTTGAAGGCGAGGAGATTCTGTTGGTCGCGGTAGTGGGGGAGAGAGCGGTAGGGTATGGGAAGGGGGCGATCCTCCATCCGGCCCCGAACCTGCCGCACGGATGGTATCTCACGGGCGTGGTCGTCGTCCCGGACTACCGCCGGCGGGGAATCGGCGAGGCGCTGACGGCCGAACGCATAGCCTGGATTGCCAGGAGGAGCACGACGATCTACTATTTCGCGAGTATAGTCAACCGCCCCACCATCGACCTCCACGCCCTATTCGGATTTGTCGAGATCATGCGTGATATACGAATCCCTGGCGTCGGCTTCACCGGTGGAGTTGGCGCTCTCTACCGGCTTGACGGAGTGTGAAGTCACGTGGGAATCACCGAGATGCACGGACGCCACAGATGTGCGCCTGACGGCATGCGCGTAGAAGAAGGGCTCAACCTGAAGTTGTCGGAGTGTCGGCCGAGCGGGCATGCGTGATGTCCGCCGATGTATTTTCCCAGATCATGGCAACAGACCATCACCCCATGGAGACAAGCATGAGATCGGATACCAACGATATGGGCATCGACAGATCCGCGTTTTCGGTCATTCGATCGTTCGACGACGGTGACGATCGGGATTACTGGTTGCGCCAGTCTCCTGAATCGCGACTTCGACACGTAGAAACCCTTCGACGACAGAACTATGGGAATAGAGCTACCGCCCGACTTCAAAGAGTTCTTGAGATTACTCGATGCGCACCACGCTGAGTACCTGTTGATCGGCGGATATGCGGTCGCCTATTACGGATACCCGCGCGCCACACAGGACATGGATCTCTGGATTGCTATGCGCCCGGACAATGCGGATCGTGTTGTAGCCGTGCTCAAGGAGTTTGGCTTCGACCTCCCCGAAGTGCAACGTCAGCTCTTTCTTGAAGAGAACACCAATGTGCGGATGGGGCATCCACCCATGCGGATAGAAGTGTTGACCTCGATATCCGGCGTCACGTTCGCCGACTGCTACCAGCGGCGGCGCGTCGAAGACATTGACGGCATTCGCGTGTCGATTCTTGACCTCGAGGATCTCAAGAAGAATAAGCGGGAAAGCGCTCGGCACAAGGATCTTGACGACTTGGAGCACCTACCCTGATCGCCATCTCTCGTCAGTGGTGTTACGAACCAGTCGAACGCGTGCGCTTTCGCATACACCTCTCCAATCCCCATTCCCACCCATGACCACCATTCACGGCAACCTGATCACCCTTGCCAAAGAAGGGGCGTTCGACCTTATCGTCTACGGGTGCAATTGTTTCCACGTCTCGGGGGCCGGGGTGGCTCGAGCTGTACGGGAGAACTTCCCGCAGGCCTATGCCGCCGATCGGGCCACGCCGGAAGGGGATAGGGCGAAACTCGGAACCGTCAGCTATGCGGAAATAGAGACCGAGCATGGACCATTAGTCGTTGTCAACGGCTACACGCAGTTCGACTACTCCGGTGACGGCGTGCTGGTCGACTACGACGCCGTGCGAAGTGTGATGAAGGAAGTGAAGAGGCGATGGAGCGGGCGTCGCATCGGATACCCGAGAATAGGCGCAGGACTTGCGCGTGGCGACTGGGCAATCATCGCCCCCATCATCGAGGAAGAGCTTGCCGGAGAGGATCATACGTTGGTGGTGCTTGCTCGGCCGCTAGGCGGGTAGGGGGATGGGCTGCTGGGCGGCTAGGCTGCTGGGCGGAAGGGCCTGGGCGAGTGTTCAACAGTCGCCCCAAACACACCTCCCCCTCCGCGGCTCGGCGTCTCCGCGTGAGCCATCTCTTGAGCACGTTTTCGGGACATCCACGCACTATATTCGGGGTCCTCTTCGGCCCCGTATCCTCCGCCCATTGTATCGCACTCCAGCCATGCCCTTCACAGAATCGGAACTTAATCGAATAGACAGAGCCGCGAGCGTGTTCATGGCGAAGCACCGACCACCTCCGGAAATTCGGAACGAGCTCGATCTAGATTGGCGCATCGCCGGTCAGAGCATTGAAGTATTCGAGGTAAGACCCCGCTTCCGGGGCGCTCCCGGCGAAATTCTTCAGGAGCCGGTCGCGAAAGCGACGTTCGTTCGGACGCGTGGAATCTGGCGTGTGTTCTGGATGATGAGCGACATGAAATGGCACGGCTACCAGCCGATGCCAGAGGTAATGTTTGTCGAAGAATTCTTTCGACTGGTGGCGGAGGATGAATACGCGTGCTTCTTTGGGTGATTCGCCTGCAGGCGCATGGCCTCGACGTCCTGCGACAATAACGCGCCGCAGGACTAGCGCCGTACGTTCGCCGGTAGTCGCGAATCAGGACCACCAATCCTTCCCAATCATGATCACCAAGCGCTACAACTGGTCGGGCCTCAACCACCTGCAGGTCGGTCGATACGCGGAGTATCACTCAAAAATGGAATTCACCATGTATGGATTCCACGTGTATGGTTCAGAGGTCGACGATCACGGCGTTGATTTCATCGCGAGTCGAATGGGCGAGAGGTACTATGAAGTCCAAGTGAAGTCGCTCCGGGGTCTTGGGTACATCTTCATGCCCAAGTCGAAGACACCCATGTCGGACCGACGATTGATTTCGGTGGTCTTGTTCACGGACGGACAGACGCCAGATCACTATGTCATTCCACTGTCTCGATGGGAGACCCCGAACAGTCTTCTGGTGAGTCATGACTATGTGGGGAAGAAAAGTGACCCTGAATGGGGGATCAATATTTCGAAGAAGAACATGCCTGCGCTCGAGAGGTTTCGGTGCGACGATGTCATCATGTCGCTGTAACGGTGAGGCCTGGGCTTGTAACCTCATTCGAGGCACCCGTGCCCACCGCTGTACAGTCGCCCCAAACACACCATCCCCCTCCGCGGCTCGGCGTCTCCGCGTGAGCCCGGATCTTGAACACGTTTTCGGGACATCCACGCACTATATTCGGGGTCCTCTTCGGACCGCATGGGGCGCCCCGACAGTTCTCGTTTCCGTAGCCTCAGATTCGATTACCCAGCCAATCACATGAAGTGGGTCGGAGCATCCCATGAATCCGATATTCACGCTCAACTACCCCGAGCTCGTTGTGGCCGAGTACCTGCAAGCCAACTTCCCTAAGTCGGATGGCTACAGCGTCTTGGTTCCCACAAGCGTTCAACAGCGAGGCTTCGATCTAGCACTCCTTCGTCGACACGAGCTTGGGTCAAGCGTCGCCACTTTCCAAGTCAAGAGTTCGAGGGCCTATCCAGGGGAGTCAACGCCCAAAGGAGTAAGGCCCCGAAAGTTCATCCATAACATGTGGTTGAAGACGTTCGCAGTTCCTCAAGAGGCCGACTTCTTCGTGCTTCTGACCCTGTTTGCCGCGGATAACAACCTTACGCACAAATCGAACGCGTCGTGGGTCCCTCACATGCTGCTGTTCTCGCACCGGGAAATGGCGGGGCTTCTTGGTCGCATTCGACTCCGTAAGAGTGAGAAGAAGGACACGCACTTTGGATTCAGCTTCGACACGGCCTCAGAGGCGTTCCTCACCAGGGGCCATGCGGAACAAGCCCACCCTGACCACTCCGATAAACTCATTGGCAAACGGCACGACCTGATCCGAGAGTGGCTGAACAGGAGCGCGCGATAGGACGGTCGCCGGGTACCGAATCCGTATCGCTTCGTGTGGATACAATCATCCGAGCCGGATGGCTCGCGGCGCCCAAGGGCCTGCTGATCCCAGCTATTCAATCCCGCCGATCCAGTGTATAAGTCATTCCTCGTCTACTGGCTTCAGAAGCAGATTCAACAGGGACTCGTCGATCGCGTGCTCGATCATTCAGCCAGCGGACAGTTCAGCCGCGTGGCACCGGGGGACGTGCTGTGGATTTGTGGGGGTACAGCCACGAATCGATTGGTCACTCTAGGTCCAATCCGAGTTGCGGAAATCGTCGGTCAACGCGAGGCCGCCAGGCGTCTACGCTACAAACCGTGGCCCGCACGCTGGCATGTGCTGTGTGCGCGCGACGAGGAAGCCGTTGCCCGCGAGGTGTCTCTCGAGGTCATCCTGCCGGAACTGGAGTTCGAGTCTTCACAGCGTCGCTATCTAGATCTATCCAAGCCGATAGGTCGTCAGCTTCAGACCATGCGTCAGTTGACGGAGAAGTCGGCACAGCGCATTTCGGCATTGTGGAATGGCGCCTCGGTACGCGCGCAGTCCGCGCACGATCGAATACAAGCCGACCTGAACGCATACGACAAACTCGACGCCGAACGTCTCGCGCTCGTTCGGCGAGAACAGGCGTTCATCCGCAAGCACCTCTTTCGAGAACACCCCACTGGCGACTGCGCCATTTGTGGGGAAACGCTTCCCGTAGAGCTGCTGGTGGCGGCCCACATCAAGCCACGCTCCGAGTGCACTGAAGAGGAGCGCCGTGATTTCGTGAACAACGTGGTCCCAATGTGCTTGCTTGGATGCGACGCGCTGTTCGAGCGACGATGGATCGCTGTAATCGACGGAACGATTGTCGTTCGGCCCCATACACGCACAGGTAGGCGCCTGGGAGTGCTTCTGAGGCGCATTGATGGCCGAAAGACGATTGCATGGAGGAACAACCGCATCAAGTACTTCGAATGGCACGCGCGGCTACGACCGATGGGTGACGAGATAATCGAATAGCTCTAAAGCCCGTGGCAACAGATGGCACGTGCCGCTGTTCAGAACCCTCATGTAGTATATTCTCACGCCGCGTTCGCGGCCCCCTCAAAACCCAGCAGACTCGCGACCGATGCCCCCTCGCAAGAAATCCTCACCGAAAGATTCCTCCGCCAATCTCGGGTTCGAAGCCAAGCTCTGGCTCACCGCCGACAAGCTCCGGAACAACATGGACGCGGCGGAATACAAGCACGTCGTCCTCGGTCTCATTTTCCTCAAATACATTTCCGATACGTTCGAGGAGCATCGCGACAAACTCGTCAAGGGGGAAGGAGAGTACGAAGGGGCGAACCCCGACGATCCCGATGAGTACAAGGCCGAGAATGTCTTCTGGGTGCCGGCCGACGCGCGCTGGTCGCATCTTCAGAGCAATGCCCGGCAACCGACCATCGGCAAGATCGTGGACGACGCCATGGTCGCCATTGAGCGCGACAATCCCCGGCTGAAGGGAGTCCTGCCGAAAGACTATGCCCGCCCCGCGCTCGACAAGCAGCGTCTGGGCGAGCTGATCGATGTGATCGCCACCATCGAACTGACCGCCGCCGGCGAGGGGGAAAAGACCCACCGCTCCGTCGATCTTCTCGGTCGCGTCTACGAGTATTTCCTCACGCGCTTCGCCAGCGCCGAGGGGAAGAACGGCGGGCAGTTCTATACCCCCTCCTGCGTTGTGCGTCTGCTGGTCGAAATGCTCGGCCCCTACAAGGGACGTATCTACGATCCCTGCTGCGGGTCCGGTGGGATGTTCGTGCAGTCGGAGAAGTTCGTCGAATCGCACGGCGGCAAGCTGGGGGATATCGCCATCTATGGTCAGGAGAGCAACGCCACCACGCGTCGTCTGGCGATCATGAACCTGGCCATCCGGGGTATCGAAGCCGACTTCGGTCCCGAGCACGCCGACACCTTCCGCCGCGATCTCCATCCCGATCTCCGCGCCGATTACGTTCTGGCCAATCCCCCCTTCAACGACTCCGACTGGTTCCGCAAGGACGACGACGTCCGCTGGCAGTACGGTGTGCCGCCGAAGGGGAACGCCAACTTCGCCTGGGTGCAGCACTTCATCCATCACCTTGCGCCACAGGGGATGGCCGGCTTCGTCCTGGCCAATGGCAGCATGTCCTCCAACCAGTCGGGGGAAGGGGAGATCCGGCGCGCGCTTATCGAGGCCGACCTGGTCGACTGCATGGTGGCCCTCCCCGGCCAGCTCTTCTACAGCACACAGATTCCCGTCTGTCTCTGGTTCCTGACGAAGAACAAGAACGACGGGAAGCGCCGCGACCGTCGCGCGCAAACCCTCTTCATCGACGCCCGGAAACTCGGCACCCTCATCGACCGCGTCCATCGCGAGCTGACGGATGCGGATATCGAGAAGATCGTCTCGACATACCACGGATGGAAGACAAGAATCGAAGACGGAAGAGAGAAGAAAGTAGATAGTGGGAAGAAGCAGGGGGAGGCATCTCTTCATCCTTCATCCTTGATCCTTCATCCTTACAAAGACGTTCCCGGCTTTTGCAAATC
>CAYWXV010000060.1:13683-16060 GCA_964462535.1 uncultured Alphaproteobacteria bacterium | reverse complement strand
GAGAGAGGGGGGAGTCGGATGGCATACGTGCAGTGCCAAGGGCCTGGCGGCCCAGCGGCCCGGAAGCCCAGAGGCCCAGACGCCCGGAAGCCCAGCAAACCCCGGCTCTCACCCCCCCGGCCCCCCTCTCTCAATGCTGAGAGAGGGGGGAGTCGGATGGCATACGTGCAGTGCCAAGGGCCTGGCGGCCCAGACGCCCAGACGCCCAGACGCCCAGCTGCCCAGACGCCCAGCGCCCCGGAAGCCCAGCGGCCCGGACGCCCAGCGGCCCAGACGCGACGCGTCGGGAGACCCCCTATCGGCCCAACACAACCAAGTGCATGGCGGCGACGCCGTTGAGGCCAGCGAGCGTAACGATGTAGTGGCCACGCGCGATTCCCTCGAGTGGTAGCGTGATCGATGTCGGTCGTCTGTCCGTCTCAACGTTCCTGACGAGAACTTCCCGACCCACGTTATCGATCAGTCGGACCGTGGCGACGTGTCCATCCCCGTTGAACTCGATCGTCGCAGCTGATCGCGCGGGATTCGGATGGAGTCGCACTATCATGCCGGCCGGCTTCTCGGTCGAAACGCTGCTGGTAGACTGGAGCCTGGCGTCCAGATTCAGTGTCGCACTATCATCTGCGGCGAAGGCGACCGTGTCGAGTAATGCGTAGTAGCCCGGCTTGTCTGCAAGGATCAGATAGGTGCCGGCTCCGAGGTTACCGACGGTGTAGCTACCCGTCACGTCCGAGCGATCGTACCCGCTCACGCGCCCGTGCACGTCGATTGCCAGGACCGTTGCCCCCTCAAGTGGCTCCAGGCCGGCGAGACGTCCCTCGCTCCCCTTGCGGATATGCCCACCCCCTTCCGAGATGGTGCCATGCACACCGTTTGATCCTCGGGTGCCGTTGATCAACGGGAGGGGAATGATCGCTGTGTCCGGGAGAGACCAGGGGTCCATTGTAAAGACCGCTGCATCGCTCCAGGTACGAGCGGCGGATCGCCAGTGCTTGTAGTATCCCACCACGTGTAGACCATCGGTCGCCTCGGCCTGCACGATGTATTCGCCCGCGTTCAGGTCTGTGAAGCTGTAGGCTCCGGTCGGTGCCGACATCTCGGCCACCAGTGCAAAATTCGTCGTTCCTGCCCGTGGGACGTTGCCATAGAGTCTAACCGTTGCAGCGAGGGGTTGACCGGTGGTGGAATCGATTATGTCCCCGACGATCCGAAGGTGATCGTTGATGTCGCGTACCCAGAAGTCAAGATTGAACGTGGTGAAGACACCAGTCGTCCCGGACACACCCACCTCCATGACCACGCGCGTGAACCCGCGCATTTGCGCGTCGTAGACCGGAGACCATGTCAGAACGCCCGTTGTCGGATCGTACTGCAAACCGGTTGGAATTGATCCGGTGAGTCGCGTCCATACGGGTGATCCGTTGCTGCCGACCATGACAATGCTGTCCCGGTACGGCTGCCCAACTTCGACATTGATGCGACCGACATTCCCGTTCAGAACAACGATGTGGAAGGGCGTGTAGTCGATCGTATCGACCACGAGTTGAAAATCTGCCTCGGCGTACAGTGATCCATCTGCGACCGAGGTCGCCCTGATTCTGAATACGTGAATACCGAGCAATGGAGCTCTCCATTGGAACTCACCGGTTTGCGCGTTGATATCGGCACCGGGCGTGCTCGAACTGACGACCTGGTACGTGACGGCATCACTCCCCACACCTTGTGCTTGTGCCCGGATGGTACGGCTGTATGCCGAAAGATGGCGGAGTGTGTCCCGTATCTCCGGGGCGATCGGCAGGGCGTCCCGAAAGAAGACCTTGCGCGGCGGCGGCGGTGCCGGGAAATCGAGAGCAATCGTGTCGCTACCCCGACCCTCTCCATCCGCGTTGTACTGCGTTGCATAGAATTGATATCGCCCGGGGGCGGTCAGCGTTAGTGTCGTATGCTGGTAGACGCTGTTGCCGGCGTTGGTCCAGCCAAGAGAAAACGCAACAGAGCCACCGCTGTCGAGTGCGATGTAGAGGTTTGTTCCGGTCGTCGCGGGACTACTCGTGGAGTCCGCCAGAAACCACTGCAACCGGACGTCTCCTGGGACGGACGTCCCCGTCACCACTTGCGCGGAGATGGAGCGTGGTGCAGGTGGGACTGTGGCCGATGCGGCCGCCGTCAGCAGGAGCAGGCTCGCCAACGCAAGAAGTAGGAATGGCTTCATCGCTGTCTCGAGGGTTGGTTGTTGAGAAATGGTGGGGCATTCAAGCGCACGACACACTCGATCTGAAGAGGTTACGATCGGGATTGCGAATCGATGGTCCCTCTCACCCTCCCGGCCCCCCTCTCTCAATGCTGAGAGAGGGGGGAGTTGGAAAGGGGTCTTCAT
>CAYWXV010000060.1:0-13583 GCA_964462535.1 uncultured Alphaproteobacteria bacterium | reverse complement strand
ACCGGGACACCCAGCCCCCAGCCCCTTACTGGCCCAGTACAACTACCGGCGCCGCGGCAACACCGTCCGCTCCGGCGATCGTGATAAGGTAGCGGCCGGACGACAGTTTGCTCATCGGGAGCTCAAGCGACGTCGCGCCCACGTTGGTTTCCACGGTGCGTGCCATCACCTCGCGTCCAATGTTATCGATCAGCCGAACCACAACTCGCTTCCCGTTACCCTCAAAGCCTACGCGAAGCGTCGTCCGCGCAGGGTTCGGGATCAACTCCAGTGACGCGCTGATAATGCGATCCACCGGAACGCTGCTTCCGCTGCCGACGGACTGAAGCTCCACGGGAACCGTCTCGGTCGTTCCGTTGTCCTCCGCGAACGTCACCGTCTTTGTCATCGGCTGGTAGCCGATCTTGTCGATGAGAATGTTGTACATACCAGCGCCGATGCCGTAAATGGTGTAGTCCCCTTCCGCATCGGTGCGGTCGTATCCGCTCACGTGACCCATGTCGTCGATAACGTAGACTGTTGCTCCTGAGACTGGACTAAGCCCGCTCAGGGAATGATCGGTTCCCTCCTTGATCGACCCTGCATTGCCTACCACCGATCCATCGAGACGGTTGGAGCCATGATACCCGTTCGCCCAGGGGAGCCGGATCTCGGCCGAATCGCCCCAGCTGTTGGGACCGACACTTATCACCGTTGCGTTCTGCCACGAACCGGCAGCAAGCCCGTTGCGGACGAAGTAGCCCGGAACATAGATCGTGTCGACTGGAACCGCCTGGAGGATGTAGTTGCCGTTGCTAACACCACGGAAGCTGTAGTAGCCCTGAGTGGCGACCATCGAGTCAAACAGCTGGTAGGAGACTGTGCCTGGCACCTGGCGATAGAGATATACGGTGGCGTGAACGTAGGCCTGCCGGATGGAATCGGTCACCCACCCCATGATCGAGACGTAGTTTACCGTGTCCGACACACGGATCGTGTAGTTGATCGACGCGGCCGGCTGCGTCTCACCCGTCTTGCCCGCGACAACACGGAACGTGTAGGTACCCGGGCTCGGACCGACCCAGTCAATGACTCCATTCTGGTCGATGGTCATGGCTGCCGGCTCGTTCTCCAGGTCGTACCAGACGCTCCCGCCGTCACGCGCATACGCGAAAACCGAATCGCGCAACGTCTGCCCGACAAGCAAGGTCCGGCTCCTGTTTCCCCCCGAGAAGCGGACAGTCCAGTTTGTGTCGGGTCCGTTCACGATCAACACGAGTGTAGCTGACGCGGTGTTTGACGGATCTTCAACGACGGTCGCCCTGAGAGCAAATGTGAACGCGCCCGCGTTTCCGGGGGTCCATGTGAATTTCCCCGTCACTGAATCAAACGATGCACCGTTTCCACCGTTGTTGACCAGCGAGTATCGGATCGTGCCGTTCGCGGGACCCTGTGCAACGAAGTATCGGAGGTACTCCTCGCCAGTGTTGGCCGAGTCGATGTATTGCGTCGAGCTGAATCGAACCTGAACCTGCGTTGGATAGTCGACATAAATCGTATCGCTCGCGGCTCCCTCACCATCGCCGTTGTATCCCGCAGCATAGAAGTAATAGCGTCCCTGTGCATTCACCGGCATGCTGTAGTAAGCCGTTCCCGGCATGTTGGCGCTGTCGGGCACCGACGCCAGGAGACGAAACGTGATTGCTCCCAGCTCGGCAACGCCGACGTACAAATGTGATCCGTCATGCGTGCGAGTCGAGTCGGGGCCGTTTGGTGAGAAGCTCCAGACGAGATTGATGACGGGACCCGCGTGATTCTGTCCCACCCATCCTCGAATGCCGACCGGGGCCTCAGGCGGCACCGCACTGGCTGTCCCTGTTGCCAGGGCCAGAAGTGCGACGGCAGCCACCGTCACTCGTGTCATAAGCCTCATGGTAAACTCCTGTCGTTTAGTGTTTCGTTCTTGTTTAACTCTATCGTGTGCGCGCACTATGTCTTGAATCATTGCTCCCCGCCATTATTCTTTTCCGCGGAGCCTCCGATCCGAACCCGAACACGTACGGGTACCGAATCGTCGTGGCGCTCGCGACTTGAAATGGAAGGCTCTGCCTGATGTCCCGGCGAGAGGCCCAATGGTCGCGTCTCCGCGTCCGCAACCGATCGTGGCGACGTTGACTTCTGCTTGAAAGCCCTTCCGTCACCCCGCGTGAACCCAACGGGGGGGAGCCTCCTTGCACCGACAACCGCAGCCCCTCCGTCGCTCGGGTCCGGCTGGAGAAGCGCGGAAACGGAAATCGCCAGGGCCGCGGCGGGGAGATCAGGCGTGGCGTGCATCTGCAACCGCGGCTCGGGTGCTTCACGCCGTGATAGCGTGAAGAACGCCACGACCACAAGCACGGCGGCAAGGCCACCAATACCCAACCAGGTGGAACCGCGCCATCCGGTCCAGGCCACGGGCGCCGGCACAGGAGCGGGCGTCGCGGCCAGAATAGCCATGGTCTTGTGGCGCACCGCGGAGTGTCGCCCGGGTTGACCCGACACTTCCTTCCCGATCGCGCTGTCGATTGCGCGATGAGCCTGCAGCTCACCTCGAAGCTCTCGGTCGAGCGCAACCTTTATGAAAAACTCCTCCTCCTCCTGCCCGCTCATGTGTCCTGCCAGATAATTCTGCAGGAGTTTTTCTCGTTCTACTCTGTTCATGCTTCCTGATCCCCCTCCCCGATATCGTCCGTACCATCGGAGCCGGGATTATTCTTGTTGATGTCGTCCAATTCCATGTATGCCGAGATGATGCGGGCGAGCTGCGCACGAGCTCTCCATGCGCGCGTGCGCACAGCGCCGACCGGTTCCCCCAGCATCTGTGCGATCTCTTCAAACCGATACCCCGAATAGGCATGTAGCACGAGCACCTCACGATACGCCTCGGCCAGATGCGGCATTGCCTTTACAACCAACTCCTCAGCATGCGACAGCTCGCGCGGCGGGTGGCTCGGAAGTTCGACTTCGCTCACATCCTGAAGCGAAGCGTGTCCTTTGCGATCTCGTACCCGGTTGAGCGAGAGATTGCGGATCATCGTCACGACATAGCCCATTGGATTATCGGGCATGGGCTTCTGTTCGCCACGCATGCGTATCAGTTTTTCCCAGACGTCCTGTACGACGTCCTCTGCCCCCTGCTGGTCACCCACGAACTTCAAGGCGAAGAGATAGAGCCGATGCATGTGGCGGTCAAAGAGCTCTCCGAACGCTCCGTCGTCGCCGTCGAAGAATCTCACAAAGAGATCGACCTCGTAGGCGTCTCGCCGTTCGGGTTGGCTCTGTTCCCGATGTCGCACTGTCTGTATCAACGGGGTTACCTGGGGACTGGGGTCTTGTGACTCGGGTCCGGAGACGTGGGTCGAAGTTCTCATGTGTTTGGGGCGTCTCCGCTCCATTTCCCTGACACATCGATGATCAGAAACGTCACGGCGTCACCGGAAGCCGTGACATCACACACATATCTTGTGTCATTAGAGTGCCCTGTCGGATCCTTGCACGACATGTCTGGTGCGTGCATCGGCGAAGCTGTTACCGGTGACCAACGTGACGAAACTCTTCCTGATTTCGATACTGTTCCTCATTGTGACCACATGCGTTCGCGCAGGTGACCCAGTCGTATCCGGGGCCGGTGCCGGGGATTCCGTCGTCGTTCCCGCGATGGTGACGTTCGGCGCGGTTCCGTTCGACACATGCGTCCGGAGGACCGACACAGTCGCCGCGTCACTCGCTAACTCCGGTGCTGTCGTGATCAACCTGTCGCTTCGTCACGGGAGTGCCTACCAGTTAATAGGCAGCACGGTTGACACGCTCGATGGTCGACTACGCAGTCTGTTCCCATTCACGCTTCAGTTCTGTCCCACCCGTGACACGACGTGTCCTGCCGACACGCTCGTCGTCTGGTACCGTGTTACAGCCGATTCCCTCGACACAGGAAGAGTTCAGCTCGTTCCGATCACCGGGTGTGGCACGCAGAACACTCCGTCGCTGACGGCAATTCCGTCGCGGCTCGACTTCGGGCGCCCCCGCCCCGACAGCTGCGTGACTCGGCAGGTGACGATACTCGGCACACCCGGCGCCCGAGTGACGGCGCGGCTCCTCCTTCAAGGGAATGCCGCAACGTCGTTCACCATCGTCTCACCATCGACCTCGCCGGTCGTAATCGACTCCTCGCTGGTCGTGACCATTCGATACTGTCCCCAGCCAGGGGACGCATCGGGCGCCGACGCAACGCTCCGACTGAGCAACGACACTACTGGAACAACGACTCCGCTCGTTGACGTCCCGCTTCAAGGCATCACTGACGCGCTCCGCATTCCACAGAGCATCGACTTTGGCACGGTTCCCGTTGGCGCCTGCGTTGACACCACGATCGTCGTGCGGAACTTCTCGCGTCGAGGTCTGACGCTCCGGTCGTATGTCGCGGATACCACCATCGGTCGATTCACAACGTTGGGGAATGGAATAGCGCAGGTGCCCATGGGGGACTCCGTTCCCTTTACTGTGCGTTTCTGCCCGGACTCAATCGGACTCCGAACGGGAGTGTGGACGATCGACTCTCTCCCCACAGGAGCGGCCGCCACACTCTCTCTCAGCGGACGTGGCGGTGCGGCGTTATTATCCATCTCCCCTGAGCCCCTGATCTTTCCCACTGTCAATCCACCCGTCACAATCTGCTCAGACGACACCGTTCGGATTGTCAACACAGGAAGCGCGCCATTCGTCATCGACTCGCTGCTGGTCGTACCGCTCGATTTTTCTGTGGTCTCTCCTAGCAACCTCCCAGCGACAGTGCGCCCCGGCGAGACGCTCCATGTTGCTCTTCGATTCTGCCCGAACAGGGTGGGGCTTGTCACCGGCTCCTTGAGAATCGGAGTGGCAGGGAACCCCGCTCGAACAGTGACGCTCATCGGTCAGACCGATACGTCGACCGGAGGGAACGGACTGCTGGTTCCCACGCGGTCATCGATCGACATAGGTGTGCTCCCATTGGGACAACGCATCACACAGGTTATCGTTCTGAAGAACCTTGGGAGTGGAACCGCCACGCTAGACAGTTCGACAGTCAGCCCATCGCCCCCATTCACGATTCTCGGTGCGCGCGGTGGAGGGCCGATTCGACCGGGCGACTCAATCACGATTACGATCGAGTTCAGGCCTGTCGACACGGGGGATGTAACGGGCGTCTGGACGGGATTCACCGGCAATTCCCCGAACGGCCTCTCGGTCGTGCTGGCTGCGCGCGCGGTAGGTCGTCGCATCTGGTTCGACACGGTGTCGATACGCGTCGGGGAAGAAGGATCGTTCTCACTCCACGTAGCCCCGCCCCTCACCACTCGCGACTCGGTCGCGAATGTCCGGGCGGTCTTCTCGTATGACCCACGATCCATCGTCCCGCTTTCGGCCGCGAGTGATGTGGGCGATGCAAGACTCGAGCGTGTGAACGACTCCACCGTCGCACTTGATGTAACGGCCAACGCATCCGGCTTCATCTTCGGCGAAGTTCCGGGGCGCGTGTCGTTCGTTGGACTGACGTCCGGACGCCCGGCCAACGTCATCACGATCGACTCAGATTCCGTCGTCGGCATCGCCTCGCTGGTGACGACCGCGCAAGGGATGATTCTGCTTGAGGGTTGCGACATAGGGCGCGATCCCGCACTCAGTCGCCGCTCCCGCATCAATTCGATGCGCGTCACTGGTGGTGATGAGCTACTCATCGAGTACCGCGCTCCTCTGCATTCCGCCGTTACCCTTCTTCTTGTCGATCTTTCGGGCCGACTGGTGGCTCGGATCGGCCTCCCCGAAGGAGACGACAGCGATCATGCTGTTCGGATCAGTCTGTCGGACGTCCCCTCTGGTTCGTACGTATTGAACCTTCTGGCCGGAAGCGATCACTCGGGAAGCATGATTCGTATTCCATGAGGACACACTTCACCGGTCGCGCCATTCAAGTTGTGATATCGTCCCTCCTCCTTGCGGTCGGTGGGAGTTGCATGGTGACAGGGCAGGTGTCGGGCGTCGAGGTCGGATTTGGTGGCGGTGTCGTTGTCGGCCAGGGAATTGGCGGCATTACCGTCTACCCAGGCTCGGCGGAGTGTGGCGAGTTTCTTTCGCCGACGGTGACCGGAGTCCAGATGGACGGAATCTTTGTTGAACGCAATCTGTTTGGCGATCGGTCAGGACTCGTGTCGCGCCTGGGGTACCGAGATCTCACGTGGGATGCCGCGACACCCGCGATAGACCCGCTCGTTGTGGAGAACACGTCAACGGGTGAGATTCTCCGAATAGGGAGGGACTATCACTTCGTTTTGAAGGAGAGGCGAATAGACGCAAGCCTTGCCTGGCGCGGCGGACTCCCGGGGTCATTTGGTCTCATCGCGGGCGTCGGCATCGGATATAGGCTGAACAGGAGCGTGGTGCGGACGGAGCGCATTCAGGATGGGAGCGAATTCCGTTTCGACTCAGGCCTGGTTGAGCGACCGCTCGCCGGGCTGGAGGCATTGGATCTTGTCGCACTCGGCGGGACCCTTCAGTTCGGGATTGACCGCTACGTGGAGTTGAAGGGTATCGCTCTCCTCCCCTTCGTACAGGCGGTGTATGACCCGCTCGGCCCGGAAGCCCAGCGCCGATTGTCATCCATCACGGTCACGATCGGGGCTGCTCTCCTCTTTCCGACGAGCCGGCTTCCGGCAACTCCTGCTCCGCCACCTCCCCCTCCGCTCGCTGTGATTGACACAGGTCGCTCCGCATCACCACCGAACGTCGTAGATGCGAAGCCGACACATCTGACTGCTTCCGTTGAAGTCTATGGCCTCGATCGGGAGGATCGTCGACTCCCGGCTGCCACCGTAACGATCTACGAGACGATCACACGTGTGCGTGGGTCACTTCCGCGCCGCATCGCCTTCGTCGGCGGTGAACCTGAGACAGGGGGAGTCACCACTCCGCAGGAGACGCGGTCGTTCAACCCCGATTCCCTCGCGACGTTTTCGGTGGACGATCTCAACCGTCAGGTACTTCCGCTTGTTGGCGACCTCATGCGTCGGACCGATGGCTCGCGGATTCGACTGACGGGCCGGTATAGAGTGCGTGATGGCGAGCATGAGGCCGCAGGTCGTGTCCGTCGTGTTGCCGACTATCTGATCGGCGTATGGCAGATCGCGGAGGAGCGAATCGAAGCCGTCACGATGCGAAGCCCCCGCGGGAGCGACGACGTTGGCATCGAGTTCATTCCGGAGAGCGTGGGCGAACGCGTCGATCTGGAGCATCATACACGCACAATCGTCCCACCACTCCTTGCCGTCGATCGAGAATACACGTCGGACGCGGGGATCAAGCGATGGAAGATTGAGATATTCCATGGCGATCGACGTGTTGGTCTTTTCTCGAGCGAAGGAGATCAATCGGACGACAGCGCCCTCAGTTGGGACATACCGGCTGGCGAGGCGGCACTGCGCCGGTCGTCATTGATCGCCGAGCTGACTGTGGAGGACTCGGCCGGGACGACTGCAAAGACGCGAGCGCCAACACCGTTGATAATCGATCGGCCGTGTCGGGTCGTACACGTTGCTCTCGGCAACGCACCCCAGGCGCCGACTACTGTCTGTTCACTCTTTCCCTTCGAGGATGGCTCAGCCGACGTCGTCGGGGAAAATCGTTCGGCCATTGAGGAATTCGTGGCCAGCCTGAAAACAGGCGCGTCCGTTCGAGTCCTGCTCGATAGCGAGCGTGGAATGGGTAAGCGCCTGACGGCGGAACGCGGGAAGCGGGTACGGGAGGCGCTGCTGGAGGCGATGAAGCGGCGGGGCCTACGGAACGGAAGGGTACTCGTCGTCGACGTGGAGCGAAACATCAATCCGATCGACAGAGATCTGCCTGAGGGGACGCGGGGGAGTTTTGAAATACTTCTGTTGGGCGAATCGTGATTGGTCTCGCTGGCGCGCGTGCGGCAACCTCACCAGCAGTCGCGTCAGGCACCGAACAGCTTCTTCCACTCGTCGATATCGTCGTCATCGACTTCTCCCGGCTTCTCGGAACGTTCACGAAGTTCCTCAAGGCGATGGGGTCGCATTGATACGTCACCGGGCGCTCGGCGTTGTGGCGTTGATGAAGAGTGTTGGAGTTGAAGCTCCCCTTCCATCTGCGCTGGACTCCAGACGGCGGCCATGCAGGCCCGAGCCGTGTCAGCGATCTCACGGTCGGCAGATACCACGGTGAGGCGGCGGCCATGCCGACGCGCTTCCTCTCGGATGATCTCATCTGCGCTACGGGTTCTGCTAGAGACAACACGGACACGAGCGGTACCGACGCCGGGAGGGACCACACCATCAAAGACGACGATGACATGCGCGTTTCGTCGGCCAGCCATCACCGCAAGCGCGTCAATTAGCTCCCCACGCCCCTGATCCATCTCTCCTCTGTCAATCCTCTCCCGGAGCCGCGCGATGGCATGCATTACGTTGTAGCCGTCGACAATAATGGTCTCCATCAGCTTCCCCCCTTCTCGCGCATCAGTCGCTCGATGTCGTCAGCAGTGCGCTCAAGTGCAACGGAAAGGTTTTCAGGATCACCATCCGTGACGAGAATGTCGTCTTCAATGCGAATGCCGATGTTCCACCACTTCGGATCACAGGGGCTTCCGGCTGGGATGTAAATGCCGGGCTCCACCGTTAGAATCACGCCCGGCTCCAACTTCGCGGCGATATTTCCGGCGTCGTGTACGTCAAGCCCGAGATAATGGGACGTGCCGTGTGGGAAATACTGTCCCAGCTCCTGCGCATCGCGAATAATCCCCAGCTCGATCAGCCCCTCGGCAAGAACCTGTCCGGCACGTCGATGGGGCTCGATGAAATAATTCCCGGATCGGCAGGCTTCAATTCCGACCTGCTGTGCCCTCAACACCAGATCGTAAATGGCCCTCTGCTCGGGCGAGAAACGCCCATTGATTGGGAATGTGCGACTGATATCTGCCGAATATCCGTGATACTCGGCACCACAGTCCATCAGCACGAGTTCGCCGTCTACCGTCCGTCGACGATTGGTCTCATAATGAAGAACACATGAATTCGGGCCCGAACCAACAATTGACGGATAGCCGGTTGACTCGGCCCCGTTCCTGGCGAACTCGTACTCCATTGTGGCTTCAAGTTCGTACTCGCGCATTCCCGGTCGACCGGACGAAATCGTGGTCCGGTGGCCGGCGATCGTCGCGGCAATCGCCTTCCGCATCAACGCGATTTCCGCAGCCGTTTTCACGCGTCGCAGGTCGCCGATAATTTCACCCGCATTCTTCACTACAACCCTTCCATACTTCGCCTTCAGTAGGAATCGAAGCGACCGCTCCACGTTGATTGTCGAATCGATCAGCGGTTCAGTGATCTGCGAAATAACCCAATCATCGTAATAGAGCGTGGTGACCGTTGGGAGCAGGGAATCTATCAGACGGAAGAACGTTGATTCACCACGCGCGTCGCTGATACCGGAGAGTTCACCCGCCACGTTTGGACCCATAATTGCGCCGGTCCAGGTCTCCTGCATTGGACGGCGTTCCTGGGAGAAAACGATCGTGCGTCCACGAATCCCAAGCGAGTCACCGGCAGGCCGAACAAGCACGATGGCACCCCCCGCTTCGGGGAGGCCCGTCAGGTAGAGGAAGTTGTTGCGTTGACGGAATGTGTAGTCAACGTCGTTCGACCGGTTGCGAATGTCTCCACCACGGACGACTATCGCGCTCCCGGGCGGCATACGCTGGAGCACTCGGTCTCGCCGGCTCTGCAACTCCGCGACCGACGGAAGATCGTCGTCATAGATGGTGTAGTGGTCAATCCTCCTCCCCTGCTCCTGTGCGCTCGAGGATGTCGGAGTCAGACTAACGGCGGCGAGGAGGAGTGCGAGCAGACTTGGAAGTCCTGGGCTTCTGCGGCGAGACTGGCTCATCTATTCTTGGCTGATCGTTGTAGAGTTCGAAGATCGTCGACATCACGTGCCTTCCCTGGATCTGTTCGCCGTGAGCGTTTGTGAGGTTGACATCGGCGATCAGATCATACGCTCCACCAACCGGATACCCCTTCGACGGCGAGACAAAATAGCGTCCCGCACCGTTGATCCGGGAGTCGGTGATTATCGAGTCCGGGAGTCCCGCCGGCTTGTAGAGGACCGCCGCGGTCTCCGTGAGTAGAATGTCGTCGAGCAGCTCACCGAGCGTATCGATCTTCCCCTGAAGCATCCGATAGGTCGTGCCGCTCCAACCGACAGGTGGGTAGACGTTGTCGAACAGCCACTGCTTGTTGGTGAACACGTCGTTCCCGTGAATTGCGACACTGTCCCCCAGGTATGGAATGGCCAGTGGCGCGAACGGGCCCCCGGGAGCCGATCCCTGAAACTTGTCATACCTAATCATGTCGACGCGATGCCCTGTGGGGGACATGACGAACGTTCGAGGATGACCGATCCAGGGATGTGTAGTTCGAATGACTTCGGGAAGTGTATCCAGACGCTCCGTTGCCGCATAGTCGGTCCATTCCACCGTCATCACAAAATTTCCGTTGGGGAGGACCGAGTCGCATCGATAGCGGACGATCTCAACACGGCGTCTGGCCAGGTTCTTTTGCTGACGATCGTACATCACAATGGAGTCAACCGCCACAACCCGATAACGCACCACCTCACCGGGCGTGAAGCGATAACGAATTCCCCCATCCTTCTTCTGAGCACACAGGTCAGTTGGTTGGAAGAGGAGGGCCGAAAGGAGAGCGAGACCGAGAATGAGGTGTCGAGCGTACATCAGGGAATGAAATGGAAAGCCGGCCCGGCTCGCGTAGATCACGATCCGGGCCGGCAATGTTCAAGCGTCACTTCCGAACAAGTGTAGCTCGTTGGATAGTCGTCATCGGTATCAACATCGGCTCTGTTCCCATACCTGTAATCGACATGCGGATCGTCATTTCCGAATCGAGATTGGAGGCGAGGAGCATTCCGTCCTTTGAGGAAACGTACGATGTGGAGACAATGGTACCGTCTCCATCCATCGTCATATCCATCCCCTGCATGTTGCCGGCTCCGGCAATCGTGAGCGTCGTGGCCTCGATGTGGACGCGATGTGCGGTGGTCCCCAGCGTATCCACCTTTCCCTGATACGTGTGGCGGAGTGTCCTTGTCGTCACAACCTCGAGCCCGCCGTTGTTGTTGGTATCAACTGACGTGGTCTCCCACGTCTGTCCTGGCTTCATGTTCGCGAAGACACCGGGTACAAAGAACTGCTCGACGTTGAAGAGACTCTCGATTCCGGGGATTCCAGGCATGACGTCGCTTGCAGCCGGCTTCCTGGTAACGTTCCCCTTGCCGTCCGTTCCGAACGCGGCGGATGGGAAGGTGATCGTCGTGTCCATGTTTCCCATCATCGGGGCGTTGACGGCCAGATGCATGTCGCGAACCTCGTACGTCCAGTCAATTGCCGTCGGCGCGACTTCGAGAGCCGAGAGAGTGCTGACCCCCGTGGCTCCGACGTTCATGGAGATTGCGTTCCCCTGCATCGTCTGCGAAATATCGACGTTCAGCGATGTCGCGTAATCGATCTTTGCCCCCTTCTTAACAGTTATCTGCTTCTGAGCGAAGGCCGAAGTCCCCAGTATGAGGGCGAGTACCAACGTCGAAGCCGCAATGTGCTTGATCATGCGTGTGAATAGGTGGATGGATGATGATTCAAAGCGGTCTGAAAATCTACCCGCAAAGGTATCAAAGGTTTCGTCAACGGGAGACACGGAGGGGCGAATGAGGATTACACGGTGCCCTGTGTGTGTGTGTGTCAGTCACCGTGGTCGTGGTCATTGTCGTCGTGGGCAACAACAAGCCACGCAGGGGCTTCCGGTCCGTCGTAGACGGGACGGCTGGTTGTCTCGGCCGCAAGGCGCGCAGAATTGAAACAAAGACGGGCAACGCGAGCGACTTTGACCAGGTCAATCTTGTCGGACTCGTCGCTCACCTTGTGGTAGTCAGCGTGGAATCCGGACGAGAATGAGAGAATCGGAACCCGGCGGGCGGCGAACGAGGCCTGATCCCGGCGATAGAAGAGCTGCTCCGGCTCCTGTCCCAGGCTCATCCCCTCGCTCGCATTCGCCTCACGAACGATGTCGCCGATATCCGATGATCGACTGACTCCCCCCACAAGAATGGAATCGCGGTGGTTCCTGCCAATCATGTCCAGATTGATCATAGCAACCGTCCGAGCGATGGGAATCGGTTCCTGTGAGACCCACATCCGCGATCCAAACAACCCCTTCTCCTCCCCGGCAAAGAAGACAACAACAATGCTTCTGCGCGGACGTTGGGCAAGCCTGAGGCTCGCGAATGCTCGGGCGTTCATCAACACGGCTGCACACCCGCTTGCATTATCGTCTGCGCCGTTGAAAATCGTGTCGGCGTTCGCGTCGTCCCTTTGGCGCAAGCTCTGATAGTGACCGACATGATCGTAGTGCGCGCCGATCACAACCACCTCGTCGGGAATCTCCCTCCCGGGTATGATCCCGACTACGTTATGGACCGTGTCGAAGTGAGTCGTGAGTGATACGCGAATTCCAATCAATCGCCCCGTTGATATCGATGCCGGCTCCCCCGACGCGTCAATACGGCGGACACGCTCGGCGAAGTGCTCGACATCCAGGCCCATCCCGAGTTCGATTACCCTCTTCCCCACAGATACAGAGGGTATGGAACGAAATGTCGACGGGAGATCAAGCTGAATAGGCGGTCCGTGTCCGAGTGCCCCGTAGAGCGAAGGCCAGGGATATCCGATGGGACGATTGAGAATGCTGGTGAGTGGGTTGGCGCATAGCATGAAGCCGACGGCGCCATGCTCCTCGGCCCATCGCATCTTCTCGCGTGTTCCGGGATCGAGGTCCTGGCCGCTAACGTCGCCATTAGTGAATCCGCGTGGGCCGCCCATTACAGCCAGCACCACCTTGCCTCGCACGTCCACACGACTGTAGTCATCGTATCCGAAATCGGGGCGCGAAATGCCAAAGCCGACGAAGACGAGCTCGCCGGTTGCCGCTCCATCCGATGTGAACTCAAATGGGATGAAGTCTGTTCGGATGTCGAGGGTCCGTGATGCTATCGACAGAGTGGTTGGCGATCCAAGATCATCGCGACGGACTCGGAACGACTGGAAATAGGATCCGTTAACCGGCTGAACTCCGTATGACGCCAGTTCCGACGCCAGGTATTCAGCTGCGGTGTCAAGTTCAGGGCTCGGAGTGTTCCTCCCCATCAACCGGTCGTCCGCCAGATACTTGATGGGGGCGAGCGCCGCAGCCGGAGTAAAGATTGCTGTGATGCCAGCCAACGCCGACTCCTCCTGCCCGCGCATTGCTGCAGGGACGCAGAAGAGGAGTGCGGCCAGCATAAGGAGCGGCCGCCGAATGTGCGCGAACATCGGCATTGGTAGTAGGTACCGGAAATCGGGGAGGGGGGAGTTGTGGAAATGGATTATCGTCGATTCACAAGCGAGCATCGCATGCATCGCGGTCGTTGGCTCCGATCCCGTCCCCTCTCATCCTTCATCCTTGATCCTT
>CAYWXV010000059.1:3711-16204 GCA_964462535.1 uncultured Alphaproteobacteria bacterium | reverse complement strand
CGCCGATATGCAAGCACGCGCGTCGTAGTTGGTACGAAGGGACCGGGAGAGAATCCTCTGCCCATTACTCAATATGATGGTAGACATGGGCGACGTTCTATGCGACCATCACCACATGCGTCACCGTCTACGTTTGTTGACCAGGCCATTGGCTCGCATGTAACCACATCCCCGCACCTCAAAACGTTCAATGTGACAGTCATGGGCTTCCGTGGTGGGTAGGAAGCCAGAGTGCTCGCTTGTGTTTCGGGGAAATTTGTTGGTAGTGCGTGTTTTGGGTGATTTTTTGGTCGTGGTGTTATTGTAGCGCCATAACGGATATACTTTAGTGGTGTATCTCGTTGCGGAGCGGTCAAGGGAGATTGCTACTTGTTGAAATCTATTGGATGAGAGGGTAACCACTGAGCCTGACGCTCTTGCACATCGGCGTTTCTGTTTAAAAATTGCCACTTTCGGGCATCTACGGCACCTGTACCCACAGGGACTACATCTGATATCCACATGTTATCCACAATTCAACATTCTTTCGCCCGCGGCCGCGACGATGTGTTGTTTTCCACACTATCACGTGCGTCGGATACCTTCCTCGTCCCGGCGACTCCGGTGGTTTCAAAACACAATGGCGCTACGTGTGGTGCCGTGGCGTCGCTATCGTGCCCGGTGATGCTTAGGTGAGGACAAGCGAGGTATCGGGGCGGTTCTACCGGTCTCTGTTGACAGACCCGAGTTGGCATAGTACCGGGAGCCGGAGGGCGCGTCTATTGACACAATAGGCGTGCAGACGAATAGGTACAACTACGAGGTGCCCCGGCGCAAAGAACAGGAGCGTTGTGCTAAGAGTAGCTCAACATGAAATACCTGGGAGCGGGCTTAGGGTGGCGATCCCATGTTCCACAGATCATTCGTCTGTAACCCTGGTCAACCACGCAACCGTTTCAATTCCATCAAGCAGCCCTCCCTTTTAGATCGGCATGCATCCTCCGTTCTTGCGTCAGGTTTGGTGATGAAGCCTCGATCTGGGATTCCGACTCCTGGAGGTATCACCTCGACCATGGGGTGGAGCATACAAACCACCTCGTCTAGCCGCGGAACTCACGTAAAGACTCGACCCCCCAAACATGGAACAATCGATCAGTTGACCTTGGCGATTCGGGATCGGGGCGCATGAGATCGGCCGGCGGATCCTCCTCCTCAGCCTAGCGCGTAACTCCGAGGCGTATACTGCACGGGTTCCAAGGAACGCCTATGCAGTGCTGAGTTGTGGAGAGTTCGCTTGCTACTTCATGTTTCTGTCGATCATGAGCGCCGGTCTCACGCATGGTCATGAAGACCTGAGGTGCGCACGTTGGCAGGGGCCTGCGAGTGGACGGACAATACGAATGGGACAGTGCGTCAAGAACGCTAAGTATGTCAACAGAAGTCCTGTTTTCAATGTTTTTGCCGTATGCGTGTCATCGGTGGCGAAATGAGTGGATGAAGCCAGGTGGTGAACGATGGCTCCGAGAGGGTGTAGTTGGTGTTCGACAAATTGGATTGGTCGGTTAGTTGATGTCATTTGCGGGTTTTCCAAGTATTAATCTAACCGCTGCGCAATAACAGCTGCTCCGTTTGTCGGGTGCATAACAACGCCTGGCAACGCGGCGAACATGGATAATCAATCCCCAAACGGGGGGTAGGTTGATTCTCGTCCGGGCCGATAGAAGCTCCGCGTTCGTTCCGAATGCGCGGGTGATGAATGGACAGGGTGACCCTGAGCCCTCCCTGTTGTATCGAACCAAGGCAATTGACTGGACTGCGTGGTGCATCGCGGAACGAGTCGCGCGGATTTTCCTACAGTCTTACGCGGGATCACATTTGGGATCCACGCGTTCGTATGCTCGCCGACATTCGAGGAAACGCTACTTCAAAGGACAACGCCCATAAACGCCAGAGGACCTAAGTAGTGATGAATGGTGCGCGTGGGGTGGTGTCGTCGTAGAAAGGGAACCAACGAACGATCGCGTCGGCGACCGATGGGGAGGATGTATGTGCCAATCGATTGATCTGCTCGTAGGTCCGCTAGCAAGACCCCGCGGATTCACACGCGGAGTCGCAAGGAATCTTGCGTTGATCACCACAAGTCGCGTAGACGTGCTGTCTCATCGTCGCGCGATGTCAGCGAATCGACTGGTGCGATTCGGCTCGATCGAACCGCGGCATGGACTCATATGAGACCGGCATTAGGTAGGTTGTGCCCCGTCAACAGGAGTTCAATCCGAAAGGAGGATGCCATGCAGAGAAAACTTGCAACGCTGGGAGTGATCGTCCCCGCAATTGTGGCGATCGCAATTGGATGCGCGAAGTCGCAGGACGAAGCAAGAGCAGGCGATACCGCGACGGCCATGACGACCGTACACAACACTACTGTAGCAAAAACGGACAATGGACTGAATGGGCTGTTGGACGGAAGGAGCTTTACAGGAACGTACGAGGAGAATGGCCAGACGATGACTGATACTCTCGAGTTCCGAGATGGCCATTTCCGCTCGTACGGGTGTGACATGTACGGTTTCGATCACCCCTCCTACACGGCGACTCAGAATGGTGACGAGATATCCTTCACGGCCGACGCCCACAGCGCCAAGGAGGGTGTGATGCAATGGACAGGAAGCGTGAAAGGGGGGACGCTGACCGGCAGGTACGTTTGGACCAAGGAGGGGCAGAACCCCTCAGAAATGGAATTCACCGCAACAGAAATGTAGAAGGAGTTTCACAATGGTTGTCGTCCATGACACGTTTCGAATACGATTCGGCGCAGCACGCGACGTGCGTGCCCTGTTGGAGGAAGGCATGATTGCCATGCAGGACGATGGGAGCATGGCGAACATGAGGGCGCTCTGGAACTATACGGGACCGAACTACACGGTTGTTCTCGAATCAACGTTCGATTCCCTTGCCGCGCTTGAGACGGAGATGAAGACCGCGATGTCCAATCCCGTGTGGCAGGAATGGTATAGGAAGTTCGTCCCGTTCATCGAGGAAGGGCACAGGACTATTTACACGACCTGATGCAGGGATCACGCACTCCTGTCTGAAGACTGGCGGCAGAGAGATGTTTGGTCGCGGAAAGAAGTAGACTTGGAAAGCCAGAACGCTGACCCGTTGCGTTATTGTTGCGGGAGGGACAGAAAGGTGAATGGGCGACCGCATTCGTGCGATCGCCCATTCTCTTTTGGCCTGTGGAGTCGGGGTTGATGGTACCGTTGCCTTGCCCCAGACGTCGAGCCTGCCGTTCAACTCCCCGTCAGCATGCTTGAGACTGCGTCCCTCTCTTCTTCCAGCTCGTGAACCGAGGCCATGAATTTGCCCTGTCCCCACTCGTTGTGCTGGACACCTTCCACTACCTGCCAGGAACCGTCTGCCAGTGTGCGCACAGGGAAGCCGATCATCAGTCCCTCAGGTGTTCCATATTCCCCCTTGGAAGCCACTGCAACCGAATGCCAGTTCCCCTCCGGGGTGGGGCTGGTAAGGGAGATAACAGTGTCGATTGCGGCGTTGGCAGCGGAGGCAGCAGAACTCAATCCGCGCGCTTCGATGATCGCCGCGCCGCGCTTCTGAACCGTCGAAATGAAATCGCCCTGGAGCCACTCCAGATCGCTGATCAGGTCCGTTGCCGGATTTCCCCCGATGCGGGCATTGTAGAAATCGGGGTACTGCGTCGAAGAATGATTACCCCAGATTGCAAGGTTGGACACCTCGCTTACAGGCCGTCCGGCCTTCTGCGCGAGCTGTGACATGGCCCGATTCTGATCCAGGCGCGTCATGGCGAAGAATCGGTCGTTTGGGATGTCGGGGGCACTGTTCATTGCGATCAGTGCGTTGGTGTTGCACGGGTTGCCGACGACGAGAACGCGAACATCGGAAGCCGCGTTGTCGTTGATTGCCTTCCCCTGACCGGTAAAAATCCCACCGTTAATGGTCAGAAGATCGCTTCGTTCCATTCCCGCCTTGCGCGGAACGGAGCCAACCAGGATTGCCCAGTTCACATCCTTGAAGCCCACGTTGATGTCGGAGGTCTGGACGATGTCGCGCACCAACGGAAAGGCGCAATCATCGAGCTCCATTACCACCCCCTTCAAGGCACCCATCGCCTGAGGGAGTTCGATCAAATTGAGCGAGACCTCCGTGTCCGCTCCAAATACCTGTCCCGAGGCCAGGCGAAACAGTAGTGCGTATCCAATTTGTCCCGCGGCGCCGGTGACCGCTACTCTGACGTGCTTGCTCATGTTGAGGTACGAGATAGGAGTTACGAGGTACGTGCTGGAGGTAGGATTTTCCGGAGTGAAGATACGAGGACGACCGGAGCGGTACGAGTACTCCAGTCACCGTTCCGGGTTACGAGTTGTGCACGCACAGGAAGGCTAATGGTGGTGGGGACGCTCAACGTCTTTGGGGCACACTGGTGGTGCGTTGGTCGATCTGCACGCTAACGAATGCGCGGGCTGGTGGCGCGCTTTCCTCTCAACTTCCCGTCCTTGAACGAATTGCCGCTATGAACGCGCGAGCGCGGGGGGGAAGGGGATGGCAACTACGCTACATCCAATCTCAGTACGCTATTGGAAGGAACGGAAGCCTCGGAGATTGCGTGTATCGATTTCGACGACGGGATATCGACGGGAAATCCGTTCCCGGCGTACCCATTCGATCATCTCATCGAGGGTGCAGAGTTCACGATGGACGCGGCCAATAGCGCAATCAGCAGCGTCAATGTCGTAGCAGAAATACCAGAGGTAGCGTGAAGAAGTGGCGATCACATGGATCACCGTGCCGAACTCGTGAAAATGGGTGTAGAAGCGGTTTGACATCGAAATGTGCCGCTCGTCCTCATCGGGGTCGCGCTCGGTGAATACACGATGAAGCTGTACGTAATTGATGTACCCATTGAGGACGTCGACGGACACGAACTCGAGCAGGGCTCCGGAAGGGAGGATGTCGTCGACCAGGTGGGATGGCGATGATTCTCGTATCCGTCGCGGAAAGGGATACTCCGCGGAATTACGCAAGGGGCGATCGCTGCGGACCGTCACCCTCCGTTGCTCTCCTGTGATCTGTGAACGACTCGATGCCATGGACTGTCCAATCTACACAATCTCGACTGGTTTCTTTTCGATCTTCAATCATCCAATCTGAAATACATCGGAATCGTACCGGTCACCGATACCTGTGGCACGTCGTCGGGAAGGGGGCGAAAGCGACTGCGGCGGAGTGCTGCAATTGCTGAACTCACAAGTGCAGGGTCGGCTCGTTTAACGGCCGACACATTCACTATGTCGCCGTTTGGCATGACCGTGAATCGAAGAACCACCGTCCCCTCGACATTGGCTCCGCTTGGGTAGGCGGGGCGTGGTCTTGCCGCCCATCCCCGTGTTCCTAATCCGGTAGCCGAGCCGACGCTGGCGCCGCCAGATCCCCCGGCAGGTTTGGTACCAGTTCCGTCCGGGCGATCACCCATCGGTCCCGATGTTCCGTCGGCTGTACGTCCATCGGATGCGTTGCTCCCATTCGATGGGGCGGTACTGTTCTCTCGACTCGGAGCCGTTGTTGGAGCGGACGGCGTCGAGGACTTCGTATCAGGAGTTGGAACACGATCCGGTGTTGCCGATGCAGCCCGCGGTGTTCTGACCTTCTGAGGGTCACGTTCCCGGGCCGGGTTCTGGCCCTCTGGGGCCGTCGTCGATCCTCCCATTGCGGCATCGGGATTCCCACGCGTCGCCGGACCATCGGGCGCATCTACGTTCGGATTTCCGCCGCTCCCCCATGTAATCTCCGTCAACTCCTCCAGCGGGGGCTCGCTCGGGACAGAACAGGTCCAGAACACCATCAAAAGCAGCAGACATCCATGAACGACCAGTGTTGCGCCGAGCGATCGGAGACGTGCCCGTCGTTCGAAACGATCCTCTGGAAGCCGTGTGTCTGGAGTTGGCATCTTGGGGTTTGAAGGGTCGCAATTCCCGCCGGCGGACGTCGCTTCCCGAACCGTGAGTCCGAGCCAGCGCGATTTCGTTGTGCGTCGATTGAGTTCCGATCCTCCGGACTCTCAATCTCAAAGAGTCCCCACCTGGAACTCGTGTCTAAACGCTATGCGTTCCATGCTTGATCGTCCAGACTCTACTCTCCCTCATCGTCCGTGGCAATGAAGAACCTTCTGGCGCCGGCCCCACGCACAGCGTCGAGGACGGAGACGATGTCCTTGAGCTGCACAACCTGATCGGCCCGAACAACAACCGGGCGCGTGGTGTCAGAGGCAAGCGCTGTCTTCACGAGACCAGGGATCGTCTCGAGAGTAGCCGTCTGATCGTTGACCGTGATTCTGCCTGCCTCGTTGATGCTGATGACAATCCGCTGGTCCTGTGTCGCGGTGCTGTTGTCGGCCTTCGGTAGAACGACGTCCAATCCACGCGTCGTAACAAAGGAGCTGGTCAGAAGAAAGAAAATCAGCAGCAGCATGACAATATCCGTCAGCGACGAAAAGTTGAACGCCGAGAGATAGGAGGGACCCGATTTCTTGCTGAAGCGCATGAAGAAAGTCTTGATCGGAGTTTACGTGTCGGCAGGTCGAATCGCGTCGTTAGATGATGCTCCGGCAGCTCTTGCGCGACGATGGGGTTGTTGAAACACACGCGATCTCTACGTCGCGCTCCGCGTCGAGCGCACGGACCCCGCGTGATTTGAACAGCCACATAATGCGAGAGGGCTTTGACAGTCTGTTTGGAACGATACTCGCACGATCCCGATTCCGCATTCTCTTATCACTGTTCCATCATTCTTGCTCCGCCACCCGGAAGCTCTTCTTCGACGACGTCGAATATTTCCCGGGCGATAATCTCCAAACGCCCAACAGCCTGCTGTGTAAGCCCGTTTAGGTAGTTGTAGAATGCAAATACGGGGATGCCGACAACCAGCCCAAATACCGTTGTATAAAGAGCAATTTGAATTCCGTCGGCGAGTTTGTCAGGAGATACCTGACCTCCTGCGACGGAAATATCACGGAAGGCGAGAGCAATCCCTATGACAGTCCCGAGAAATCCAAGTAGGGGGGCAACACCGGCGATTGTTGCCAGCAATCCCATTCCGCGTTCCAGCATCAACGCCTCTGAACCCCCTTGCTCTTCCATTGCCTGCTGCACGCGCGCGTGTCCACGATGAAGTTTTGCTAGTCCAGCCTTGACGATCCTGCCAACAGGGACGTCGTATCGAGAAGCGAATAATTGTGCACTTGCGATATCGCCCTTTCGTATGAAATTCCTAAGCTCATTCACGAAATCCTGTGGCATTGTGCGTGCTCTCCGTATCGCCATGAATCGATCGACGACGATATAAAGGGCCACCAGCGAGCAAATCAGAATGAGGTGCATTACACCTCCGCCCTGGATATAGAGATCGAACAATGATGTCATTGTGCTGGGGAGTGAGGAATTGGAACTGTATAGTTGTTAAGGAAAACGATACCGGGCACCTGCGCGGACCTCGAAACCGGGGGCCGAGTAGTGCTCCCAGGTGTCGTATGCGACTCCCAGGACATTCGTCGCCTCCGCAAAAACATCCAACCGGGGAATGACGTGGTACGTCCCTCCAAGTGCGAGCAGGAAGCGCGTGCCGATCGTGGACTCGTCGATCAACCGGACACGTTCTTCCGAGAGATAGGCAAGAGATGCATGAACGTCGATATCGTTAGATGCTCTCATGTATGCGCCTCCTCGAAGGTCGATAGTTGGATACATCGGCACGCCTCGATTCAACGAGTCGACCTTTGATGCCGCAATCCGGGCCTCGGCGTCGATTCGGAGATCGTCAGAGAGTGGGATCTGAACGCTTCCTTCGATACCTGCCGTTGTCGCATCAGCATACTCGTAACGCAGGTTCCCGACGGCGCCAGTATCTGCGATCACCAACGCCCTGTTCTCCCCTTGCTCGTAGAAACCGCGTCCTTCGACGGTCAACTGCTCTGTCCCAAATCGAAGTCCTCCGACCAGTCGAATCGGAATCCTCTCCGGCCGGAGCGTTATGTGACGATCGACATAGGGGGCTGAGAGGAGAAGTTTCTGATAGAGATTCGGACGGAGTTCGGGTGCGAAGGCACCGAATATCGTCAACGATGGATCTAGAGCGTAGCGAGCACCGATCCTTGGCAGCACGAGAGTGGAGGACCCGCTGTCGGAATGCTTACCGGTTTCATAGGCAATTCCAGCAGTAACAAGCATGTATGGCGACACACTCCAATCCAGATCTGCCGACAGTGACACGTTTGAGGTAGACTGTGTCGGCGCGGAATAGCGGAGGGAGGAGGTTGAGAAGTTGAAGGCACATCTACCTCTCATGTCGTTTTGCAGATCGAACCCCACTGCAAGATCAAACGAGGGCTCGGTCGCCGACACTTCAAATATTGAATCTGAGCCACGATCACTGACAGATGTTCTCCCAAACGCCAGTCTGGCGCGATAGTCAATGGGGTGTCCCTCCTGACTTGCCAGGCCAATCGTGATGCCTGTAATCGAGCGGGCTCGATCGAATGGGCTCTTGGTGTTGCCGAACAGGAAGTAGCTTTCCCCTTGATGCTCGATATCGCCTGAAACGCGGAATCTCCTAAGCGGGGAGATCGTGTCTCCTAGAATTACGCCACCTCGCAGAAGTAGACGGATACTGCTTGCCTCAGCGCTATCGACGTGACCTCTCGTTCCTCGGTAATCCAGCTCGCCACCGAGGTCGAATTGAGGATCTGCATACTCTCCTTTCAATAACGCACGTGGAGAAATGTAGCTTCCAATACTCAGTTCCGCGATCGCATGGACCCTGGGATCAAACTCTCTGTACGCTGGGAGGCGCCCAGCCGATCCCTCGAAATTCGACATCCGTGGTCCATATAGAAGAGTATCCCCTGCTGGAAGTCTATACAGGGTGGTGTCCAGGACCTCTCCCTTACGCGCCTTCGGGAGGACAAGTGTCCGGCGGCCAATCACGGTCACCTCGCCGATATCGAGCGGAGGTATCCCTCCGTCCTGAGCCGCAACAACCGTTGCGGAGAGTAGAAGGACCAGTGCGTATAGGGCAATGAAGCGTGAGTATGTCGTGTTCACTTCTTCAGTCCTTTCAGTCTGGTCTGGGCACGTGAACGGAGATCTGGATCCTCGGTCTGCTGAATTAATTGCGTGTACGCCGTCCTTGCTCCCTCGTAGTTGGTCAGCAACTCGTAGAGATTACCGAGGCGGAATAAACCAGGTTCGACAAAATCGGGGTAGTCCGTGAATTCGGATGTCAGACGGCGCAATTGTGCGAGTGCTCCTGAATAGTCTCGTGATGCAATGAGAATGTCGCTGCCGGTCAGGAGCGCCTCAGCAGCAAGATCGTCTCGACGTCGTGAGAGCACGGCTGCGAGAAGCTCGAGCGCGTTGTCGTTCCGCCCCCTTGCGAACTGAATGGCAGCGAGATCCAGGCGGCTCTTGTCCACAAAGAGGTTCTCGTCAGAACCGACGGCAGAATCGATGATCTGTCGGAATCCCGCCGCGGCGACAGATGTGTCGCCCAAGGCCAGTCTTGTACTGGCGAATCCGTAGCGTGCTTCCAGCCGTCGCTCGGATTCCGGGAACTGTTGCAGGAAGTCAGAGTATTCGCGGCCGGCATCGCCCCAGCGCTCCATACGAAGACGCAAGCCTGCACCATCAATCATGGCATTGTGTGCGGCTGGTGACTGCGGGTACGCTTCCACGACGCTGTCGTACATGATGAGGGCACTGTCATTTGTGCCACGGTATTCGTAGGATCGTCCGATCTGGAACAGAATGTCTGGTTTGAGCGGCGTGTCGGGGTATTCGATCATCATTCTACGATAACGGTCAATTGCAGCATCGACATCTCCTTCCTCCAGAACTATTGTGGCCTTTCGGAATGCCAGCGAGTCCGCAGCCAGACGATCCGGATTCTTTCTCTGGAACTCCTCGATCACCTGCACCGCCTCCCCTCCCCTTCCCATTGCGTTCAGCGTGAAACGAACCGCGTCCAACGCCTCCGGGACTATCGGACTGCTCGGATGCTCGTCAAGTATCCGTTGATAACTCACAAGAGCGCTATCAAATGTCCCCTGATTGAACCACGCATCGCCCATTGAAAAGAGTGCCTGCGGAACCAACGGACTCTCCGGAAACGAACCGAGAAAACTTCGGAATTCCTCGATTGCAAGCGAATCCATCTCCTTCTCGCGATAGATCGACCCTATGTTGTAGGCGTACGCATCCCGGAGGTTCGACTTCGGGTAGTCACGAACCAGGGCACGAAACGCGGTAATGGAGCGGTCGATCTCGCCCATCTGAAGAAACACTTCCGCCATTCTGAACCGAGCCTCCTCAGTGCGCTCTCCTTTGTCTGACCCCAGCGACTCGTACGTGGCGATAGCCTTGTCGTACTTTTTCAAGAAACGGTAAGCGTCTGCCTCGCGAAGTGTAGCATCAAGTGCCAGATCGCTCTTCGGATATTTTGTTCGAAAACTGTTGAAAGCCTCGGCTGCCTGGGCAAATTCCTGTTGTTGAAATCGGGACCAGGCCAGTCCGAACAGAGCTTGCTCGCGCCATCGATCCTGTCCGTTCTGAGCCAGGTAGGCGCTATAGTATCGCTCGGACTCCGGGTAGCTCCTGTCCTGATAAAGAGCCTCCCCAAGCCAGAATGTGGCGTCCGGCGTCTGTGGAGTATTGGGGTAGAGGGCAACGTATTCACGGAATCGGTCCACCGCGCTACGGAATCTTCCTGATCGGTACAGCATCAATCCCTCACGGAACAATGCCTTCTGATTGAGCTCGGGGTCGGTGCCTACCTTCTGCGTCCGTCCAAACGCAAACGCTGCATTCTTGGCGTCGCCCAGGGCGGCGTACGACTCACCAAGCAGGTAATAGGATTCCTGCCTCACGTCGCTTCCAGGAAATTGTCTTGCTGTGACGAGAAAATAATGGCGGGCGGAGTCGTAGCTCTGGCGTCGATAATGGATGCGCCCCAAGAGGTAGTTCGCGTTGTCACTGAACGATTCGTAGGGGAGCCGATAGAGGAGAGAATGAAGCGACGACATGGCGGACGTGGTATCGCCGCGAGCCAGTTCAATTGCTGCTATCTGGTACGAACTGGCGGCCGCGATGGAGTCCGCGCCCCCTTCCAACTGACGAAAGGTGGTAATTGCCTCGTCGTACCGTCCCAGCTTCAGTTGCGACCAACCGATCCCGTAGCGTGCCTGGCGATCCCGGCTTGTCATCGTAAACCGACGCACATAGTCCGTATATCCCTGAAGCGCCTCCGTATGATTTCCGAGCGCCGAATTAGCCTCAGCCAGATAGAACGTCCGCTCCTCCGCCTGACGCTCCGTTCTAGGAGTCACGCCGTTCAGAATGCGGGCCGCGTTCTCGTAGTTGCCACGTCGCGCCTCAATTACGCCGAGCCGAGTCTGAGCATCGAGCACCAAATCACCCAGTGGGTCCTTCTCAATAAGACCGCGGTAGAGTGTCGCCGCCGTATCGAGTTCGCCACGCGATTCATGGGCCCACGCCACGAGGTAGCGAGCGTTGTCAGAAAACTCGTGTTCCGGTTCGCGGAGGGAGAGGAGGGCGAAGGCCTGGGCAGTGTCGACGCGTCCCTCATCGGCGTTGATTCGGCCGAGCCAGTAGAGCGCGCGTCCCCGATCAGATCCGTTCGCCCGGGCGCTCTGGGCAAACGCCTTTCGCGCTTCCGCAGTTCGGTCGGATTCGAATGCCGCCACCCCATAGATATAGGTCATTTGAGGGACGCGATGGTCGTCGGGGTACCCTTCGTTGAATTGTGCCGCGGCAGTGAGGGCGGGGCGGTACCGGCAGAGTTCCATGTACGATCGCGCCAGAAGATAGAGCGCGTCGGCCCTGGATTCGGCCGGGAGCGCGGAATCCAAACGGTGCTCGACCTCCGCAATGGATCCGAGAAAGTCACCCCGATCAAACGCCGCCGTAGCCGTCCGGACGGCGCGTGCGAGTGGTCGTTCCTCGTCCACACGGGGCTGTCCCATGGCTAGCGTGGGGATGAGAAAAAGGAGCGATAACAGAGGGGGGAGGACGTGCTTCACTTCGTATTGGATCGACGACGGGAGGCGATGTTGAACGCTGCTCGGGGGAGCGTCGTGGATGGGTCACCTGGTTCCGGTTCTGGACGGGAACGCGCAAACGACCGGCGCAAAGATAGGGAAAGAGGGACGTTCCGACTCCTCATCGAATGAGCCTCCAGGACTATCTTGGGACGATTCGCATTGCCCCCCAGTGTCAGCGATTCTGCCCGGGCCATCATCACGACGCCAGGGAGGGGCATCCGTCACAGAGACCTCGTATGCCAGATCCACACCAGGCCGCACTTTCGCGATGAAGAACAATCACCGAATCCGACGCTACTTCTATGATCTTCTCCACAGCCCGGAAATCGATTCCCGGGTCGAATACTGGGTCCGAGTCGGGATCGC
>CAYWXV010000059.1:0-3611 GCA_964462535.1 uncultured Alphaproteobacteria bacterium | reverse complement strand
TGTTGATCCTGTTGCTGGCATCATCTCTCATGTACTATCTGGAGCACCTGGCTCAGCCGGACGCGTTCCCGAACATGTTTGCTGCCCTCTGGTGGGGCATGGCCACGTTGACTACGGTTGGCTACGGGGATGTCTATCCCATCACCCCTTTGGGGAAGATCTGCGCGTCGATAATCTCTCTTCTCGGGATAGGGTTGGTCGCTCTTCCGTCGGGTCTCCTGGTTGCCGGATTTGTCGAAGAACTGGAGAGCAGGGGTCAGAAGCGTGGAGCCGGAGCGGTGGAGAGGGGGGTGGAGTCGGGGGTGGAGCCCGGCATAGGGCCCGGGGAGGGTGGACCAAACTACTGCCCACACTGCGGTCATCGTTTGAAGTAGGTGGAGAGGGGGGTGGAGAAAAATTTTCGTTGAATTTTTGCTTAATTTGGCATTTTATGATGCTTATATGATAAGGCTATTGCGTAGACCTCTGGAAGGTGTTTTATTTGCCGCGTCCAGAAAGCAGAGGTCTCTCCACCTCCTGACTTTCCCAATTCTAATCGCGACACACGGATAGCCCCCATCCCTCCAGTATCCGTTCTGGCGAGACACTTACAAGTTCGACGGAGACACAACGATGTGCGGAGACGCCCGGGCGCGTCTGGACCGCCGCGTTCTACCCCTTTGTGTCAATGTCCCAGAAGGTCCAATACATATTGAGCAAGCAATCTGTCGCCTGTGACTCCGGCACTCCGGGAGCGCGGGCGTGTTCTGTTTATAGACTGCCATCTACCGTATCTACAATCAAAACCAGTAGAGGTGACGTGATGCGAAACAGTAGCGCTATCGGGCTGCTGATCCCGCTCATTGTCTTCTTCGGATTACTCCTGCTCTTACCGGCGGGACTGAGGGGACAATCGGGAGGTGGGACGGGGGCATCGGCGGCGAATGAGGCGATCAGTTGGTATGTCATCGCCGGTGGGGGGGTGATCGGATCAACCAACGGAGGGACGACTGTCCTTTCGGGGACGGTTGGTCAGGGCATCATCGGCCGGGTGACGAACTCAACCGGTGTTGCGTTCCAAGGCTTCTGGGTCCCGCTTGACGACAAGCTAACCGAGGTTCCGCGCGATCCCGTGATCGCAGGTCTCCGGACCCACCTGACGAACTACCCGAACCCATTCGCGACCAGCACGACGATCTCGTACTTCGTGAACGAGCGAAGCCGCATTCGTCTCGAGGTCTTCAATCGCCTCGGTCAGAGCGTCAGAGTCCTGATGGACGACCTGAACGAGGTCGGCGATCACACGGTGACGTGGGATGGCTTTGACACCAACGGCAGCCGACTCGCTTCGGGCGCCTACCTCTACCGGATCTCGGTCCAACCATTGGGCCCGCTTGGTTCGGAGACGTTTACTGAACAGAACCAGATGATGATCGTCAGGTAGACGATCGTCAGAGAACGAATGGCGTCGCTCGTCTGTTGACCCACTGACGTTCGACGAAGAAAGCTTATTCGTACCTCGATACCCCTTACATACTTAGGAGCAACCGTAATGTCCAGATTCGGTTCCGCATTGGCTGGAACCCTCCTTGGCGCTGCACTCGTCTGTGGCACTGCGGCGGCACAAGCGCCGCGTACCATGACGTATCAGGGGCTAGTCACCGACGCAACGGGATCACCCGTCGCGACTGGCCCGCACCAGATGGTCTTCACCATCTACGATGACGCGATAGGAGGGACCGCCCTCTGGAGTGAAACCCAGAACACTCAAGTGACAAAAGGGCTCTTTAACGTAGTCCTTGGTCAGAGCACCCCGCTCAATCTTCCGTTCGACAAGCCTTATTGGTTGGGAATTCGACTGAATCCCAGCGATCCGGAGATGGCGCCCCGTACGCAGTACACGGGCGCTCCGTATTCGTTCCGTTCATTCTGGTCGGACACCGCGATGACCGTCGCGCCGAACGGCGTGAACAACGCAGCGATTGCGCCGGGAGCCGTTTCCCTTGATAAAATCGATGCGAACGGCTCACTCCCCGGACAGGTTCTCACATCGACCGGAAACGGTGTGGCGTGGGCCGACCTGACCACAACAGCGGGTGTCAGCTCGCTGAACGGACTCACGGGTGACGTTGAGGTTGTCGGCGGACCGTCGACCTCCGTTACGCTCGAGGGCAACAAGATCCGTATCGGCCTTCTTGGAGGGGGCGCGATAACGTCGATAAACAGCACCGATGCAGCCATCGCCGTGACCGATCCGAATGGACCGGCCGTCACGCTTTCGATGGTCCCCGGCGGGATCACAACCCCGCTCATCGGCATACAGGCCGTAACGACCGAGAAGATCGCCGATGGCGCCGTGACGCAAGCCAAGCTTGCTCCGGGCGTGACGGTTCCTCCGTCCGGACCGGCTGGTGGCGACCTGACGGGCACGTACCCGAATCCGTCGATTGCACCCGACGCTGTGAACAGCGCGAAGATCCTGGACGGCTCGGTGACCAACGCCGACCTCCAGAACTCGTCGATTACGATCAACGCTGGCACCGGCCTCTCCGGTGGCGGCACGGTCGCACTCGGAGGATCGATAACACTGGACAATGCCGGCGTTACGTCGGTCACGGGCACGCCGAACCAGATCAACGTTTCGGCACCCACCGGAGACATCGTCCTCTCGACGCCGCAGGATATCGACCCCTCATCATCACCAACATTCAACGATCTGACCCTCAGCGGAAAGGCAACGTCGGCATCGACGGTAGCTGCAGATCCGGGAACTACGCTGGTGACGAAGGACTTCGTGACAACGCCGGGGAACGTGGCCGTCTCGACGGATGCGACCCTCGTTGGCGACGGCACGATGGCTAATCCGCTTGGTATCAACACTGCGAACAGCAACACGTGGACGGCCGATCAGATTCTGCCAGCCAGCGGAACGCAGGGTGACAATCTGATCGCTGCGGTGAATGCCGGGTCGACAACCATTGACGCTCCGAGGATCGGTAACGGTCTAACGGACACCCAGGTCAATGACGATCTGACGATCAATGGCGGTGTTATTGACAACACTCCGATCGGGGCAACGACTCCGAGCAGTGGCGCCTTCACGGCTATCACCGGCGCATCGATCGATGTTACGGGCAAGGCGACGTCAGCCTCGACCGTGACCGCCGACCCGGGTAACACGCTTGTGACGAAGGACTTCGTGACGACGCCGGGGAACGTGGCCGTCTCGACGGACGCGACTCTCGTCGGCGACGGCACGACGGCCACACCGCTGGGCGTGAACACTGCGAACAGCAACACGTGGACGGCCGATCAGCTTCTTCCGAACAGCTCGACACAGGGTGACAACCTGATTTCGGCGGTAAACGCCGGTACGACGACGGTTGATGACGCCCACGTTGCCGACGACCTCACCATCAATGGTGGCACGATCGACAACAGTCCGATTGGCGCGACGACCCCGAACACGGGTGCGTTCACGACGATCGACGGAACGAGCATGGCCCTGACGGCCAAGGCAACGTCGGCATCGACGGTTGCAGCCGACCCGGGAACGACGCTTGTGACGAAGGACTTTGTGACGACGCCGGGGAACGTGGCCGTCTCGACGGACGCGACTCTCGTCGGCGACG
>CAYWXV010000058.1:0-16461 GCA_964462535.1 uncultured Alphaproteobacteria bacterium | reverse complement strand
GATATGAAAGATGTGAGACGAGGCACGAAGCCAGAAGCGAAGATGCCGACGAGGAGCCGACGATCGGCGGAACATCGATGTGCCGGCAGAGAAGGACCGGCCACGTCCCCTCTCCCTTTGGGAGAGGGACAGGCTGAGGGAATCACCTAGGTACGGCCGTAGCCGGATGGAATTCTCCGTGTCCGGGGCGAACAGCTCTTGTAGTACGTCAAGAACGATGGCGACCAACCCTCTGGAATCGGAAGCTCGCATTGGTCGGAAGTCAGGCTCGACGTCCCACCTCTTTCCTCAACAACTCATGCTCAAGGTCATGGAGGGCCGCCAGCAGAGCGGAATGATGGACCATCTCTTCGCCGAAGCGAGGATGACGCACACGGAAGACACGGCTCCGACCTGACCGCACATCGTACGGTTCGATTGTCAGATCCCCATAGCCCATCTCAAACGACTCGAATTCACCATCCAGGTAGCGCCTCAACTCAGCGATCTCCACTCGTCCAAGTTCGTCGGCGAGCATTCCATACAGCGGGTCTGGTTTCATAGGGACTGGGGACTGGGAGCCAGGAGAGGACTAACATACGTGGGTCTGCGGATCGGGAGATTCCGCCGCTCAGTGGCGAGCTCGGTAACGATCAGGTCGGTCGGCCAATTGCGTCGGGTGGACAAATCCTCGCTCCACACTTGACCCCAGGCGTTCTACCGCGATGCCACCGCCCCCACTCCCTGCAGCAATCGCTCCACATCGTCCCATGTGTTGTAGGCCTGGACGGAGATGCGGATCGTCTGTCGGCCGTTCCAGGGCATCACCGGAATCTCGACCCGATGATCGTCGAACAATCGACGCTGCAGTGCGAATCCATCGTACCCCTCGGGAAGAAGGAATGCGCTCATCTGCGTGAACCACTCTCCCCTGTCAGGAGCAAGCGGAATGGCATCCAGCGCCTCCGCAATCAAAGGTCGAGCACGGAGCACGATCTGATTGCAAGACTCGCGGACCGCATTCCAGTTGTTCTCGCGCTGAAAGTCGATCGCCGACGGGACGGTCAGCCAGGCACTGATATCATCAGTCCCGCCGTAGCTAAGTGCATCGACGAACGGCGAATCCTCCATGACGTCCGCCTCCCATCCCCAACTCACGATCAACGGATCGATCGTCTCCTGCAGCTCCCGTCGCGCATAAAGGAATCCGGCTCCCTTCGGGGCGCAGAGCCATTTGTGCAGGTTGCCGATGTAGAAGTCGGCGTCAAGCGCCGTGATATCAAGATCAACCTGTCCCGGAATATGCGCCCCGTCGATCACCGTGACGATGCCCATCTCCCGCGCACGTCGACAGATCTCCTCGATCGGGAACGTCAGCGCCGTGGGCGACGTCATGTGACTGATGAAGATCACTTTCGTGCGCGGGGAGACATGACTCATGAACGACTCGACGAATTCCTCATTCGTTGTCACGGGGACGGCAATGGGAACACGTCGATAGTCGATCCCGCTGTTCCGCGCGGTGAAGCGCCAGATGCGATCGCAGGCGCCATACTCGTGATCGGTCGTCAGGACTTCATCTCCTCTCTCCAGTCGAAGTGAGCGTGCGACGACATTCACACCAACCGTCGCGCTGGAGACGAAGACAAGATCCAGGGGATTGGCATTCACATAGGAGCCAAGGGCCTCGCGCGCCTGCCGGACCAGCGATGGACGACGGCGCCCAAGAAACTCAACCGGCTCCGCTTCTAGCTCCCGCTGCCATTCCTGATAGCGTTCGAAAACCGGGCGTGGGCAAGCGCCAAACGAGCCATGATTGAGGAAGGCAACATCGGGACGAAGGAGGAAGTGTTCGCGCATTGGGAAGAGGTTAGATGCTGCGCGTTAGAGGTCCGCTTCGCGGACGTCAGCTCGGGCGCAGTGGCGGACGCTTGATGGCTCAGCCCTTTGGTGCCCGCAGGTGCGGGCTGTTGGATGTCGAAGTCTGCAGAGACACGAACCGGTACCAACTGACCACAGATAACAGATCACTCACCACTATCTCCTGTCTCCTTCCTACTCCCTACTTCTCTTCCTTTCCAAAGATCGCTTCGAAGATGTCGCGTGCGCGGTTCTTGACGGTCTCCGCGGCGTCCGATGCGGTGCGAAGCGACTCGGCAAGCGGATCTCGCGAGGTGTTGAAGTCCTCACGGTACTTGTTCGCGGCGTCGCGGAAGTTCTTCAACACGTCATCGTCATCTTCTTGCGATCGACGAATGTAGTCGCCGTCGAGGATTCGCTGGTACATGCCTGAATCGACCCAGTTCTTGAGTTCTGCAAGTCGAAGGACCGGGAACGGATGCGTCTGCCCCATCAGATTCAGGAGCTTGTAGACACTATCGAGAATATTGCCGGACCCCTCATACTCCGCGGCCTGTATGAAGAACTCATTGATATCCATCTCGCCGATCCGTGAGCCACCGGCCAGCTTCATCTCCATCTGATAACAGGTGTTCGGATCCTGCGAGACAAGGAGTCCCGCCCGGTCCGCGCTCAGCTCGCTCTTGCGGTCCCACTCCCGCAACGCAATGATTATCGCCAGGATCGATGCACCCCCAAGCGGAACGCTCATCGCGAGCGACATGAACTTGATAAGCATGGCGAGAAGGGTCTTGTAAAGTACATGACCGCTCAGGCAATGTCCCAGCTCGTGACCAATGACCGTCAGCAACTCCTCCTCGGAGAAGCTCTCCACCATCGACGAATTGAGGACGATGAACGGATGATCGACCCCAACGGCGCGGGCATTCAGGAAAGGAGTCTGTGTGACATAAAGTTCGGGGGGCGTCTGGACATCCAGGATATTGCAGGCTTCAAGATGGAGTCTGTGAACGCGGGGGAACTGGTTTGTTCCGACGCGAACCGCCGATGCAAGCGTGATAAGCCGAAGAGAGCGCTCTGTTGTTGCGCCAACGAGTTTCCTGAGGAGGGTATCCAGCCCCGGGACCTTGTTAAGAGCGGTAAGTGCGGCGCGATCTGCAGGATGCTCCCACGACTTCGAGCTGATTTCAGGAAAACGAATCTTGATCCGCTTGACGTTTGTTGTATCGTCCATGATGTTCCGTTTCGGAATGAGCCAGTTTGGCCCTGATGGTTGCGTGGCGCCGGAGCTACGTTCCGGGACGTTCCACGCGCTTTCGGGAAAGGGGGTGAAAAGATTCACCCCCCCGAATTTACCCGACGATCAGGTTGACCAGCTTGTTCGGCACGGCGATCACCTTCCGCACCGTCTTCCCCTCGATCGCCCCCTTCACACCTTCGGCTTCCATGGCCATTTTCTCCAGCTCACCTACTGCAGTGTCTACGGGCACCTGGATCTTCGCCCTGATCTTGCTGTTCACCTGGAGGACCACCTCTACGGAGTCAACGACAGTCTTCGCCGGGTCAAACGCCGGCCACGAGGCGTTCGCGATCGTCCCCTCGTGCCCGGTCCTCGACCAGATCTCCTCGGCGATATGTGGTGCGAACGGCGAGAGGAGGACGGTAAAGATCTCCATCGCCTGTCGTGGTTTCTGCTCAATCTTCGTGAACTCGTTGACGAAGATCATGAGCTGAGAAATCGCGGTATTGAAACGGAGCCCCTCGATATCCTCGGTCACCTTCTTGATGGTGGCGTGAAGGACTCGCTCCTCATCGGTGGTCATCGCGCGATCGACAATAGTCGCCGCAGTTCCCGCCTCCTCGTCACCGAAACACATGCGCCATGCACGGTTGAGGAATCGGTGAACCCCTTCGATCCCCTTCGATGACCAGGGCTTCGCCATCTCCAGAGGACCCATGAACATCTCGAAGAGCCGGAGCGTGTCGGCTCCGTACTCCGCAACGACGCCATCAGGATTGACCACCGTGCCGCTCGACTTCGACATCTTTGCCCCGTCCTCGGCAAGGATCAACCCTTGATGGATCATCTTCTGGAATGGCTCCTGACTGCCGACGTACCCCAGATCGTGGAGGACCTTGTGCCAGAAGCGTGAGTAGAGAAGATGAGTGACCGCGTGCTCGGCCCCGCCGATGTAGAGATCGACGGGGAGCCAGTGTCGGGCGATCTCGGGATCTACCATCGCCCCGGTGTTGTGCGGATCGAGGTACCGGATGTAGTACCAGCTCGATCCTGCCCACTGAGGCATCGTATTCGTCTCACGCCTCCCCCGACCATGCACCGGATGCGTTACCTCCAGCCAGTCGGTCGCCAGAGCAAGCGGTGACTCCGTCGACCCGGAGGGTTTGAACTCGGCCAGATCGGGGAGCGTCAGTGGAAGTTCGCTCTCGTCCAATGGTTCGACGATGCCGTTCTCGTATCGGACGATCGGGATCGGCTCGCCCCAATAACGTTGCCGACTGAAGAGCCAGTCTCGCAGACGGTACTGGATCGTGGCGCGGGCGTGATCCCCAAGGACTTCCACCACACGCTTCTTTCCCGTTTCTGAATCCAGGCCTTCGCACGCGCTGGAGTTCCGCATCGTGCCGGCTCCAGTGTAGCACGCCTCCCCTCTCATTACGACGTCATGATCGGGATGATCGACCGGAGGTTCGATCACCGGCACGACCGGCAGACCGAATGATGCGGCGAAGGCGAAGTCACGTTCGTCGTGAGCCGGCACTCCCATGACCGCTCCCGTTCCATAGGTGGCGAGGACATAATCGCCGATCCAGACCGGTACCCGCTCACCGGTAGCCGGATTGGTTGCATAGCCACCAGTAAAGACACCTGTTTTCTCTGTCGCCATCTGACGGTCCAGATCGCTCTTCAATGTCGTCGCGCGGCGATAGTCCTCGACCGCGGCTCGCTGACCGTCCATGGTCAACCGATCAACCAAAGGATGCTCGGGCGCGAGCGTCACGAAGGTGACTCCGAACAGCGTGTCCGGGCGTGTCGTGAAAACCCGAATCGGTTCATTGACCTCCGTGTCGAAGATCAGTTCAGCCCCTGTCGAGCGACCGATCCACTCACGCTGCATCGTGATGGTGGAGGCGGGCCAGTCGATCAGCTCATGTCCCTGGAGGAGTCGATCCGCGTAGTCGGTGATCCGCATCATCCACTGACGCATCGGTCTCCGCGTGACAGTGAAGCCCTTCTCGGTCCACTCGTCCACTTCTTCATCGGCCAGGACCGACCCGAGTCCCTCGCACCAGTTGACTGGGAACTCCGATTCGTAGACCAGTCGGAAATCGGTCAGATAGCTCTGCCTCTCCAGGGCGCTCATGGCGGTCCATTCTGCCGCCGTTATCGGGCGTGGTTCGCGGCCGTGCGATCGCGGAAGGATCAGATCGGACGTCCCGTTCTGCTCCAGCTCGGCGACAAGGGTATCGATGGTGCGGGCACGTTCGACACGACGATCGAACCAGGCGTTATAGATCTTCAGGAAGATCCACTGTGTCCATCGGTAGTAGCCCGGATCAGTGCTGTTAACCTCGCGCGACCAGTCGTACGCGATTCCGAGCGACTCGAGCTGCCGCCGGAACGTCTCCGTATTTCGCTGAGTCGTAACGCTGGGATGGATGTTCGTCTTCATGGCGTACTGCTCGGCGGGAAGACCGTAGGCGTCCCAACCCATAGGGTTCAGGACGTTATAGCCACGATGCCGATAGTACCGTCCGACGATATCGGTTGCGGTGTAGCTCTCGGGATGCCCGATGTGGAGACCCTCCCCCGAGGGATAGGGGAACATGCCCAGGACGTAGTAGCGCGGGCGTGTGGTGTCGGACGTATCGATGACGAACGTCCCGTTCTCTTTCCAGAAGCGCTGCCATCGCGCTTCGATGTCCGTGAATGGGTAGGCCATAGTATGTGTGAAAAATGGCGGCGCCGCAGCTACTGGTATGTTGCTGCGGCGCCGCTTCATCTGGTTGCAACGACCTGGGAAGTTCTCTTTACCAGCCTCCGGGTTGCTCAGCCGTCGGAAGGGCGCGCAGCTGTCGCGCCACATAGTCCTGTAGATCTAGTAGCAGCGCGCGGCGATCTTTACGATCGGCCCGGGCAAGTTCAGTCTGGAAATGTTGAGCCATTTGTTCCACCACCGGAAGGTAGGGTCGCCCCCTCTCCACCTGGCAATCAAGGAACCCTTTCATCGAGAGCGTGCTACCACGCTCGAGACAGAGATTCAGGAGTCCCTTCCCCTTCAGTACCTGACGGTCCACCTCGGGCGTGGAGGGGCCGTTTGTGGCGAGAATCCTGTCGGGCACCATCGTACTGTCGTCCTCCAGAAGGTTCTAATGAACGCTCGGGGCTGTCGGGACTGGCGAAGATAGCAGAATGAATGGAAGTAGAAAGTCGGAGGTGCGTGTTGTCGGAAGTGCGTCACCGTCGAACGTGCACGGCTCGGACCGTTCGTCACCGAACGATGCGCGGTCCGCCGTGGTCCGGGTCGACGCTCGGACGACAACTGGACCTTCGCCTTAAGCACGGAGTCCATCATCGACGTGCGTATCGGCATCGACCCGTGTGGCTGCTGGGCGCCCTGGCAAACCGTCAGAGCACAAAAAAAGACACCGACCTGGGATATCAGATCGGTGTCTACGGATTCAGCAGAAACGCTGTCATGGAGGCCTCCTGGTCATGTGGTGGAAACCTCGACGCTCCGAGTTCTTCTACTGCATCTCCTTGGAGATGCGGTACTGCCGACGGATCGCCTTCAAACGGGCCATTCGATTGGAAATCGATGGCTTCGTGTAGGACGTACGACGCTTGAACTCCTTCAGAACGCCGGCGCGCTCGTACTTCTTCTTGAAGCGACGGAGCGCGCGATCAATCGATTCGCTTTCCTGAACTGTGACTCCGATCACGTATTGATCACCTCCTTCCTGGTTGCTGGGCTCGAGGCCCGCTGGGCGACTGCTTCGCCAATTCTATTGAAATTTCTTTGTTGTTCTAACGCATCCGACGCTTCGCGCCGAGTGTTCGAGAGTCGTTCCCGGTCCCGGCAAGAGGCCTAGACCAGGTTCTCGACCAGTCGTTTTTCGCCGATTTTGCTGAACGCGACAACGATCGCCTGTCCACCACTGGACGTCATCTCCTTCGACACCACGGTTCCAACGTCGTCCCACGTCTTGTGATAGATGGCGTCACCGACCGTGTAAATGCTCTTCGGGGAATATGGAATGCAATCCTCGAGCGACACATTGACTTCACGGGCTGCACGACGCTCCCCCTCCACCAGGTTCATATCGATCATCATGGTGTGGTGGCACTTCGAGCATCTGGCCCACTTCTTCCCCTCCTCCTGTCCCAGCGCGTCTCCCAGAAGTTCGAACTTGGTCGGCTTCGAGCAGAGTTCGCAGATATTGGACAGGGTGATGTACTTCGACTGTTTCGCACGCGCCATGTGATGAATTCTCCTGCTATTCCTGATGGGTGGCGGCATAGGCGCCAGGGCGGTCAGTCAATTTACCATTTCGGCCCACATTCGCAATGTTGCGGGCTGTAAGGGGGATACGGTTGTATTTTCGCCGCCTATGGGGCCTTCCGCACATATCACAGACGAACTACGCCAAACGCGTCGCCGTCCAGGCGTAGTGCTCGTGTACGGCGCGCTTTTCGCTGCCTGGCTCCTTCTCCTGGTCCATGACCTCGCCTTCGCCCGTTGGCGATTCGTGGCCGGCGATTGGACACCCCTGCGGCTGGCCCTGCCGTTGATTCCACTCCTATTGATGGCCCTCAGAATTGGACGCCGAGAGCCGGTGGACGACGGCCAGACGGCCTTCGGCGTGGTGCTGAGGATGACCGTAATCTTCATTGTCACCGTGGCCGTAACGGGTGTTCTCGCCCTCCTGTACGGGTACGGCGATACGCCGCCGGCGCTCGACGTACTGGGCCTCATTACCGGCCGCCTGATTGGATTGGTTGTGCTTGTAGGCGTTTCCGCGGCCCTCGACAACCTCCTCACAATCCTCAGATTTCGCGAAAGGGGACGCATTTCGGTCCTGGCGCGCATTTACGGTTGGACGATGGCCAGCCTCCTGGCTGTTGCGCAACTCCTCCCCACCGAAATGGAGGCCGGCGGCTCGATCACCATACCTGAAGCACCCCTCGTCATCTCGATTCTCTGCGCCGTCCTCGCGTTCATTCTTGGCATCCGAATAGGCTGGATTATCAACCTTCGGAAGAAACAGAAATGGGGGTTGCTGGGGGTGGCGGCCGTCGGTTTCATCGCAGCGGCAGCCCTTCTGATCATGATTGAGCAGGCCGCATTGATCCCCCCGCTCTATTCGCATGGGGGCGGATATGCGTTGCTGGCATTTGCGGGGGCAATGACGTTCCTCTTCTGGTTCATGGTTATCTTCGTCACGGCGCTGTTCGCCCTGCCAACAGCCGAAGCGATTGACCGGCGGAACGCCGAGGTCAGCAGGATGGCGACCCTTGCACGGCTGCTCACCCAGTCGCTTGACCCCGCAGAGCTGGTGGATTCGGCGGTTGCGCTTGCCCGCGAGGCAACGTCTGCGCATGGCGCATGGATTGAGATAGGCGATGACAGGGGCATCGGCGGCATAGAGTTCCAGTACGGAACCGAGCAGCAAATCCCTCCTGCGACCGCGCGACGCGTGATGGATGCCCCCGTTCCCGGCGGCGGCACCTTGCGGGAGGCCGTTGTAGCGAAACAGCGCCTTCAGGTAGTCGACCGCATCAACGGGGTCTTCTGGAACGGCTCCAGCGGACCTCCCCTTCGCTCCGCAGCCGGCGCCCCACTCCTTCTGGGCGAACGGCTTCTTGGGGCACTCTACCTTGCCAAGGATCGTGTCCACGGTTTTGACCGTGAGGACATGACGGTTCTGACCGCTCTCGCAGATCAGGTATCGCTGGCTCTTGAACACTCCGACCTTATTCGGAGATCGATGGAGCAGGAGCGTTTGCAACAGGAGATGTTGATTGCGCAGGATCTGCAACAACGTCTCCTTCCGCGCGTGATGCCACAAAGTCCGTTCTATGAATTGTATGCGGAGTCACTCCCCGCGAGCATTGTAGGGGGAGATTACTTTGACGTCGTTGCGTTCGACGATCAGACCATCGGACTGGTCGTGGCCGATGTCAGCGGGAAGGGTGCCTCCGCGGCTCTCTACATGGGGGTGATCAAGGGAATCGTTCAGGCCCTGTCCGGCACGTGTCATACACCCGGTGAACTTCTTGCCCGCGCAAACGTCGCGCTCCATGGCAGCATTGATCAGCGCTGGTTCGTCACTATGACGTGCGCGCAGATCATCGAGGAGGGAAGACGATTACGGATAGCGCGTGCGGGACACTGCCCCGCTCTTCTGATCCAGAGCGGTACGGGTTGCTATAGTCGTCCAAAGGGAATCGGTCTCGCAATTGCCCGCCCGCGATTGTTTGAAGCAAACCTTGAGGTGGAGGACCGAGAATTTCTGAGCGGGGAATACGTCATCTTCATGAGCGACGGAATTCCTGAGGCGCGATCGCCCGACGGGGACGAGTTCGGCTACGAGAGAATTCTCGAGACGGTTGAACGCGGGGCAGCAGAGAACCTCGACCCCAGAGCGATTCGTGATCATCTCTTTGGTGAGATCGAGACTTTCCGACGTGGCGAGCCGCCGCATGATGACAGCACAATCGTCGTCCTTCAGTGGAAATAAGCAACGATGGCAACAAACCAGTTTTCCGTATCGATACGTGCACAGGGCCCCGCAAAGGTGGTGGATCTCAACGGGTACCTGGATGCTCACACCGCCCCCCAACTGGAAGAGACGTTTCAGAGTCTGATTGACTCGGGCGATTATCGAATCGTCGTGAACTTCCGGGAACTCAGCTACATCTCCAGCGCGGGACTTGGGGTCTTTATGGCCTTTATCGAGGAAGTCCGTGGCAACAGCGGTGATATTAAAATGGCTGGCATGTCACCGAAAGTGTACAATGTCTTCGACCTGCTGGGTTTCCCGATGCTCTACGAGATTTTTGATGAGGAAAAGCAAGCGGTGGGAAAATTCACGGACGGAAATCCCTCTATCGACTGATTGCCGGAAATGAGTGCCAGCACGTATAGAGTTCGCTTCAAGGAGGGTATTCCTACCCGAACCGAAGAGCTTCAACGCATCCGCGAGGTCATCGAGCAGGAGGCTTTGTCGTTCGGGTTCGATCGTGAAACCTGTTTTCGTCTTGCGCTAGCCGTGGATGAGGCGTGCACCAACATCATACGACACTCGTACGGGAACAACCCAGCAAACACGTTCGACCTGGAAATCGCGACGGACGGCGATCGATTCATTATTGTTCTTACGGATCAGGGAAAGAGCTTCGACCCGGCGGTGCTTCCGTCCGTGGATATGAAGCGATACCTTGAACAGTTCAAGCGGGGTGGCCTGGGAGTTCATCTGATGCGTCTTGTGATGGACGACGTGAAGTATGCCATCCAGGGGACTGTCAATCAATTGAAAATGGTGAAGAACAAGGAGTAGCGCTCGATATTTTGAGCGCCGATGTCCTTTTCACCACCGGTATCCAATTCCCACCTGCAGCATCAGATTGTCGACCGTGAATTCATTGTCGACCACGACCAGGCTGGAGAAGACTGAATTCAGTGCAAAGGCATACGCCACCTCGGCATTTAATTCCAGGTGGTCGAAGCCGTAACGGGCCCCCGTCTGAAACACCATCGACGTCAGATTCCTGAAGGGATCGGTATTCTGAAAACTCCCGGTGGCACGAATCGGTGCGCCGGTGGAGTCGGGATAGGTAAAAGCGTCGATTCTGTTATTGAACGTCACCACTCCCACATCAAGTTTGCCACCGACATAGACGTTTCTCAGACCATCGCCGCGGTAGAAGCTCTCGCGCCCAACAAAAACGTTGCCCTGAAGCCCCAATCCTACAGTAAGCGACTGCACGTCCAGCACAACCGGAAGTGTTGAAGGCGCCGCAGCGAATCGTGCCTGCCAGACGAGATTGGCAACGTCAGCCACCACACCCAACCGTTCGCTTACAGGAACGATCAGTTCCACGCCGACACGACTCCCCGTCCCTGTCTCCCCCCGATCTCTACTCGAAATCGTCCCCGTCCCCCTGGTTGACTCACCAACGCGAACACTTGGAAATACCTGACGGGGCGAGGTGCGTACCATCCCCCCTTTCACACCAACAAGCAGACGCTTCGGATTGGAGAGTGGGAGACCTGAATCGTTGCTGGCGTTCCCCCCGTCACGCTGTCCGTACACTGGAAGCGCTAACAGGATTAGCGCCAACAATGACACGATTGCATCTCGCATCCTGGCCCTGGTCCGTCGAAGGGTGTCTGGTGATCTCGACATCGTCAGAATATCGTTCGTGGAATGGTGCGTCCGGATCCCTTCCATTCGGACCCGCCATCAAGCTTCAGGTTCCGACTCTCTACCGTGTCCTTGCGGCTTATCTCATAATGATTGGATGTCGTTATGGACTCCAAACGAACATTCGAACTGCCGTGCCAGTAGAAATAGGGAGCGTTTGTGAGCATCGTATTGATATCGGCCGGGATCAGATAGTCAGTGTAGACCTCATCATCTTCATCGTAGTTCGCGATCAGGCGAATCTGATACGGCGTGAAGTTTGCCACCATCGGAGCAAAGAGTGTTTTCCCCGGGACTGATTCGTTGTCGATCGTATAATTGGCGTTTATGAAATATTGCACGCCAAGATCGACCGTTGGCTCCACGCCCGCCTTCTTCCCAAAACGGTCCAGCGGAGCAATCAGCCGCCATGAATGACGCACGGGGCCAATCCTACCGAGTGTATAGTACCGAGTGCTGCGAGCCGGAATCGTGTCGAGAACCGCTCCATCACGATAAACCACCACCGAGGCCAGGAATCGATTCTCAAACGTCGTCGATTCGAGAGGCGTATCAAACGTCGCGGTGGTCGAGGCGTCCTCGACGCACCCGGTTACCAGAAACAGCAGCCCGGCAATGGCCGGAAGCAGGATCGTGCGAAACATATGTTGATTGGTCAAAGGTCGGACGGTCGGCGCATTGTGTTCCTAGTCCTGGCTCTTGGCAAGCCGCTCGCGAAGCATCGTCGTGACAATTTTGGGATTAGCCTTCCCTTTCGTCTCCTTCATCGTCTCGCCGACGAAGAACCCGAACACACTCTCCTTCCCCCCACGGTAGGCCTCGATCTGCGGTCCATTCCGCTCGAGCACACGCGCGATCGCCTCCTCCAGGAATGACGTGTCGCTGATCTGCACGAACCCCTTTTCGCGACTGATGTCGTCGGCACTCTTTTCAGAGACAAGCATTTCCGCGAAAATATCCTTCACATTCTTCGACGAGATCGCATCCGAGGCAAACAGATCTGCGAGGCCGGCGAGCCGGTCGGACGGAATCGGGAACTGGTCAATCTCGATCTTTCGTTCCGTGAGAACACGGAGCACCTCGGTCATCATCAGGTTGCTGACGATTTTGTTCGACGCGGGCTCTTTCTTCGTCAGACGCCCGACAGAGGCCTCGTAGTAATCTCCAAGCTCTTTCGACTCCGTGAGAATCGCGGCGTCATACTGGGGGATCTCATACTGGCTGACGAATCGGTGCTTTCGCGCCTGCGCGAGTTCCGGTAGCGACACGCGAATCTCATCGAGGGTTGAATCCTCGACGATCAACGGTGGCAGATCGGGTTCGGGGAAATAGCGGTAGTCATGGGCTTCCTCTTTCGAGCGCATGGGACGGGTGACGCGCTCGGCTGCATCCCACAGCATGGTCTCCTGCACCACGCGTCCACCCGCTTCAACAATTCCGATCTGCCTTGTTATCTCGTGTTCAATGGCCCGCTCCACGTTCCGGAACGAGTTCATGTTTTTCACCTCCGTCTTCACGCCAAACTCCTTCGCCCCTTTGAGCCGCACGGAGACGTTCGCATCGCAACGGAGCGCCCCTTCCTCCATGTTACCGGTGCAGATCCCCAAATAGGTGACGATACTCTTGATCTGCGTCAGGTAGTGATATGCTTCACGAGCAGACCGGATGTCGGGCTCCGACACGATTTCGATGAGCGGAGTGCCGGCACGGTTCAGGTCGACCAGCGTCGACGACGGATCCAGATCGTGGATCGACTTGCCGGCGTCCTCCTCCATGTGTATGCGTGTGATGCCGACTCGCTTGCTCACTCCATCCTCCATCTCGATTTCCAGCCATCCTTCGTAGCAGATCGGATCGTCGAACTGCGAGATTTGATACCCCTTCGGGAGATCAGGATAGAAATAGTTCTTGCGGGCAAAGCGTGTGTGTCGGCGAATCGAACAATTCGTCGCCAGTCCCATGCGGATGATGTATTCCACAAGCCGACGATTGACGACGGGGAGGGTACCGGGGTGCCCAAGAACGACCGGATCGGTGTTGGTGTTCGGTACGGCGCCGAACTCGACAGCGGCTCGGCTGAAGGCCTTGCTACGCGTTGTCAGCTGGGCATGAACCTCCAGGCCAATAACCGGTTCGTATCGATCGAGGATGGAGGGATCGAGGGGAGTGTTGCTCATGATGGACGTGTTGGTATTGGGTGCCCAATATAGCGCGCGTCCAACGATGTCGTAGATTCGCCGCCATGCCGGATCTCTCCTTCCGAATCGTTCATCATGGAAGCGCCGATTACCTGGAGACCGTTGCGCTCCGGGACGATGTTCTTCGTCGCCCACTCGGTCTCGTCTTCACTCCCGAGCAGCTCGGCGCCGAAGCGGCGGACATACATCTCGCCGCCTATCTGGACGACGCCCTGGTGGCATGTCTGATTCTTGTCCCACTCGCCAACGGTGAAATCAAGATGCGACAGGTCGCTGTCCGTCACGACCTCCAATCTAAGGGCATAGGACGTTCGCTGGTTGAGGAGAGCGAACGTATCGCACGCGAAAGAGGCTTTCAGCACATGATTCTCAACGCCCGCCAGACGGCCGTTCCGTTCTACGAGCGGCTCGGCTACACCACAATCGGACCCGAGTTTCTTGAAGTCACAATCCCGCATCGCAGGATGGAGCGATCGCTATCGGTAGACCGACCAGCGTAGCGACTTCCGTCGGTGCGTCTTCACGTCCCGGTTCCGCCCGCCCCATGATGGCCTCCTTCACGACATTCCGTTCCTCATTGTTCAAGGCAATCCGTTCCACAATCCAGACCCGTCGATGTTCTACCGGTTCTCTCTCCTTCTCCTCCTCCTTCTTCTCCTTCCGCTGGTACTTCGAGCGCAGAGTCAGGATGAACTGACGAAGCGATCCCTCTCGCTGTTCGATCTTCCGCCGTTCGAATGGACTGGAGACCCGGAGCCCATGAGCCCTCGCCTGGGCCTCTACACGAATCCACTCCCGATGGATAGTCTGAAGGACATCAGGAAACTCCCCGTGAACGTCAACGGGGGTTGGCGAATATGGCACATCATGCCCCACTGGTCGGCGGACGACGGCGGGCTCTTCATCGGTGACATCATTCTGTTGATGAACGGGATGCCGATTGGTGACTCGGTCTTCCAGGGGGACGAATACATGGCCACGGAAGCGAAGCGAACGCCGGATGGAACACCGGTCCGTTTCACGATCGCTCGCGACCACAAGGTCATGGAGGTCTCATTTGCGTTGAAACGTGGGGTCCGCACGCCGATGTCGTACCACGGCTTCGACGCGCTCGGCGGAACGAATTTCAATTCGTGGATCAACCTCTTCGTCCGGCAGAACAACATATTGGAGTGGACCGAGAAGATCCAGAAGCAAATGCGGAATGTGGCGGATCAGGATTTCTGCACGGTTCAGTTTGCCGGAAGACCAAGCCCATGGCGTCTTAACGTCGTCACGTATCTCCACAATCACCCGACACGTGTCGGGGCCGTCTCGCGGACCGTTTCCAATGATTGCTGGAACTGGGTCGATCGCGCCGGGCTGCAGGGTGCCATCATCGCCGGCGCTGCCACCATCGACGTCAATCTGAGCTACATGACTCTGAAGAACGTCCCTTCTTCACGTGAGGCAATCGACGAGGTGATGCGCAAGACGCAGAATGAACTGGATGCTGCGTACGCTCGCGTCCGGGAGGAGCTTCCGTCCATTCGATACGATCTCGTCCGCATGTTGAACATGGAAGATGACGAAGAGGTCAATCTTGATTCGATCGCCGATCGAGTGGAGCGACGCAACCGACGGAACGCTATCGAAGCAAAACGGGCGACGCTCTTTGGTAACGTCGACAAGGTTGATCTCCGGAGGATCTTTCAAGCCGCGAGCGATCTGGCGATCCTGGCCGACAGCGGATGGCTTGTCCGAAATGCCGAATCGATAGGAGGATCGGGTGAAGCACGGCCCGTTCCGTTGGTCGGCGTTGAGGGGGATATTGTGGCTGCGTGGCGGACGCCGCAAGGCTTGGTGGTCATTGGTGGCAGAGGTGTCAATCACTACAGTGCGGACGTACGATTCCTGATCGACCTGGGGGGAAACGACATCTACGATCTCCCGCAAATCCCGCCAGGGACATTTCGATTTGTCGCGGACCTGGAGGGAGACGACATATACCGAAGCGATTCATCGGGAGAAGGCGCAGGCATTTGTGGTATTGATATGCTGATTGACCTGCGCGGGAATGATATCTACCGTGGCGTTCGTTGGAGTCAGGGGGCCGGCGTTCTTGGTGTAGGTGCGCTGGTCGATTATTCAGGTGACGATACCTACCAGTCGCGATGGTGTTCGCAGGGGAGCGCAATGCACGGCGTGGGAATTATTCTGGACCGGAATGGATCCGACCGCTACGACGCGGAAATCTATTCGCAGGCGTTTGGCTATACCCGCGGCTTCGGGTCGATTCTTGACGAAGGAGGAAATGATTCCTATCGCGCCGGATGGAAGTACCTGGACGACAGGATTCCACATCGCGCCTATCTCGCCATGTCTCAGGGCTTTGGATTTGGGATGCGGCCATGGTCAACCGGCATCGGCACGGATGGGGGCGTAGGGGTCCTGGCAGATCGACATGGTGATGATCTGTACTCGAGCGACTTCTTCAGTCAGGGTGGTAGCTACTGGTACTCGCTTGGCATCCTGCACGACATGGAAGGGTCCGACCGGTACACTGCCGGGCAGTATTCACAGGGAAGTGGAATCCACCTCTCGTTCGCCGCCCTTCTTGACGACGCAGGCGACGACACGTATGATGCCTACGCCGGGCTCGAGCAGGGGAACTCACATGACTGGTCGAGTGGGTGTCTGGAGGACGCGTCAGGGAATGACACCTATCGCGGGTCAAACAGCAGTCAGGGATCGGCGCTTACGGTCGCCTTCGCGTGGCTCCTTGATGGTGGTGGAAATGATCAGTACTACGCGATGCTCAGTGACACATCGCAAAGCCAGGGTGGCGGACGCGAGGCACGAGTCCGCGAGGCCGGATCCCTGGGAATGTTGATAGATCTAGGGAAGGGGACCGACTATTACGTCGACAAGCGTGTGCAGCCCGGACACGAGCTGATCAAGGGGAACAAAGGGATTGTGTGGGATGACGGGGAGTGAC
>CAYWXV010000057.1:0-16584 GCA_964462535.1 uncultured Alphaproteobacteria bacterium | reverse complement strand
CCCCGGTGGAGAACTCAAGAGCGGCCTGGCCGCGGAAGCTGAATTGGGGTAGACAGGAAGGATGAGACGTGAGGGATCTGGGATGAACGATCAAGGATCAAGGATCAACGATCACGGATCACGGATCACGGATCAAGGATCACGGATCAAGGATCACGGATCACGGCTCAAGGATCAAGGATGAAGGATGAAGGATGAAGAAACGCACTGACACTGCCAGGCGGCCAGGATGCCCAGCGGCCGAGCAGCCCAGACGCCGAGCAGCCCAGACGCCCAGACGCCGAGCAGCCCAGACGCCCACGTGCCCATATGCCCAGTAGCCCATCAACATGATTCATCTACAAGACATACGCCGTTCGTACGGAGACATCCAGGCTGTAAGGGGGATCTCGCTTGAAGTTGAGCGAGGAGAGATGTTCGCGCTGGTCGGTCCGGATGGTGCCGGGAAGACCACGACAATCAGGATTCTCTGCGGCATCCTTCATCCGGATTCCGGTCACGCAGAAGTCGCCGGTTTTGATGTTGGAGCTGGAGCCGCTGAAATACGGAGACGTATAGGATACCTGTCGCAGAGATTCTCGCTGTACGGCGACCTCTCCATCGACGAGAACATCGAGTTCTTCGCCCGCATTCACGGCGTCCGTGATTTCCGCGACCGACGGGAGCGACTTCTCGAATTCACGCGACTCAAGCCATTTCGGACTCGACTTGCGGACCGTCTGTCTGGTGGAATGAAGCAGAAGCTGGCGCTGGCCTGCACATTGATCCACACGCCGGAAGTGATTTTTCTGGACGAGCCAACCACCGGAGTTGATCCGGTGACGCGACGGGATTTCTGGAAACTCCTTGCTGAATTACTGCGCGACGGGACGACGATTTTTCTTACGACACCCTACCTGGATGAAGCGGAGCGCTGCACGCGCGTAGCACTGATGAGCAACGGCGAAATACTTGCCTGCGATCATCCCGCGGCCATACGCTCTATGCTCGGTCAGCAGGTAGTGCAGGTCGTCTGCTCTCCGACACGTAAGGCCCGCACGCTCGCTCTCAACAATGACGAGATGAGGTCCTTCTTCGATGACGTTCAGGCGTTCGGCGACCGACTCGACTTCATTTACCACGATCGGAGCACCAGAGAGGCGATTGAACTGATTGAACGCGTGTTCGCCGACTTCGGCATCGTCATCACAACGATCAGGCCGAAGGCAACGACTATCGAGAACGTCTTCATGGCTCTACTGGGCAAGCAATCGAGCGATGCCGAGAAGCCGGTAGAGGAAGCCTCATGACCAGCGACGCCGCAATCCAGGCGATCGGCCTGACAAAGAAATTCGGCTCCTTCACCGCCTGTGACGATGTCAGCTTCTCGGTCGGACGTGGTGAGATATTCGGCTTTCTGGGACCGAACGGGGCCGGAAAGTCGACCATGATCCGAATGCTCTGTGGACTCCTGAGCCCCACGTCCGGTCAGGGGATCGTCGCTGGACGCGACATCGCGCATGCGTCGCGGGAAGTCCGACGGCGTATCGGATATATGTCGCAGAAGTTTGCGCTCTACGAGACGATGACTGTCGAGCAGAACCTCGACTTCTTTGCCGGCATTTATGGCATCGCACCCGACAAGATCGAGCGACGAAAGGAAGAGGTTATCGCGGCGACCCGTCTTGAGGGATTGCAGAAATCCCGGCCGGGGGATCTTCCGGGTGGACTCCGTCAGCGACTTGCACTCGCCACGGCGATTCTTCACGAACCCGAGGTCCTATTTCTTGACGAACCAACTGGTGGTGTCGACCCGGTCAATCGGCGCAACTTCTGGGACCTCATCTCTCACCTGAGTGATCAGGGAATCACCGTGTTCGTTACCACCCACTTTCTTGACGAGGCCGAGTACTGCACCACGATCGGTTTTCTCTATTACGGTCGTCTGGTCGCCATTGGACCGCCACACGATCTGAAGAAAAAGGAGATGTCGAACACAATCCTGGAGGTGGAGACGTCGCAGCCGACCGAGGCGCTTACCGTCTTCGGCGAGGCGAAGGAGTGGATCGAAGAGACGTCGATGTTCGGACGTGAGATCCATCTGAGCGTCCCCGATCCCGACCTGGCCGAGGCGAAGATTGGTCCGCTGCTGAAGAGCAAGGGTATCGAGGCGATCCGTGTACAGAGAATCGAGCCGTCGCTTGAAGATGTATTCATCCATCTTATCAGCCGGGAGACGGACCGATCATGATCGAGCGAATCCTGGCTATCGCGCGGAAGGAGTTTTATCAGATCTGGCGTGACCGGCGTTCGCTCGGCCTCCTCCTCTTCGTCCCCACCTTTACCCTCACGATTTTCGGCTTCGTTCTCAGTCTGGATACGAAGCACATCGCAATGGCGGTGATCGATCAGGATCGCACGGATGAATCGCGGCGTTTCGTTGGGAGCTTCCTGCACTCGGAATACTTCGACAAGGTGGTCGAGGCCCCCTCGATAACGCATGCGCAGGGAATCATCGAGCGGGGCGACGCCGACGCCGTCCTGGTTGTCCCACCCGGTTTCGCTCGACGCCTTCTGGCAGGAGAGACGGTCGATGTGCAGGCATTAATCAACGGAGGAAATCCAAATGTCGCGGCCGCGGCCGCAGCCTACGTGGGCATCTTCACGAGGGACTATTCGACCAAGCTGATGACGACCTATCTGGAGTCGCGTGGCGCCGGTATCGTCGTGCCGATCGACTATCGCCCCAGGATCTGGTTCAATCCGGAGTTGAAGAGCTCACGATACCTGGTTCCTGGACTGATGGGATATGTGATGATCATAACGACCGTCCTTTCGACGGCGCTCTCGATCGTGCGGGAGAAGGAGCGAGGGACGATAGAGCAGATCGTCGTCTCGCCGGTTCGGGATGGAGAATTCATTATCGGCAAGACGATTCCCTATTTCGTCATCGCATGTTTCCTGGCGGCGACGATTGTTACGGCCGGCCGATACGTCTTCGACGTTCCGGTTAGGGGGAGCATACCCCTTCTTGCGTCGGCTCTCCTCTTCTTCATTGTAGGAGGGCTATCGATGGGGTTGTTGATTTCGACGGCGGCAAAAACACAGGAAACAGCATTCGCCCTTGCAGCCTTTGCCACGGTTCTTCCGACGCAGCTTCTGTCCGGCTTCATTTTTCCAATCGAGAACATGCCGGTTGTCCTCAAATGGGTGACGAATCTTGTGCCGGCGAAGTACTTATTGATCGTTCTCCGGAGCATTCTCCTGAAAGGGGCGCCATTGGACGCGTTTCTCGTTTCCTACCTGGCACTGATTGTCTTTGCCACACTCACGATGACGTTGGCAATACGCCGCGTCCGGTTGCATCGATGACCAGAATCCCAGCGGCTACCTGCTGATCATAGGCAGGGGCCGGATGGCTGTCAACCTCCGATAATTCACGTTTCAACGTTCATGCAGGAAATACGTGCGCTGATACGAAAGCAGTTTCTGGAGATCCGGGCGACGCCTCAGCTTCGCGCGCTGACGCTCATTGTCCCGCTCCTCCAGCTGGTGCTGTTCGGGTTTGCCGCGAGCCTCGATGTGCGGGAGGTGAAGATCGCTATCGCCGATTTCGATCACAGCGAGGCGAGCAGAAGTCTCGTCCAGAGTTTTACGTCATCGGGTTACTTCACGGTGGTGCGGTGGTTGGATCGATACGATCTGGTCGACTCGGTTCTGCTGGATGGCGAGGCGAAAATGGCTCTGATCATTCCCCCAACGTTTGGCGACAAGCTGTTGACGGGGAGGCCGGCGCCATTGCAGGGGGTGATCGACGGTTCAGATGGGTACACAGCGAATATTGCGCAGGGGTACGCGGGGGCCATCGTCGCAGCCTATTCCCAGAAGGCGGTTATCAATCTCCGTGCCCGGACAGGTGCACCCCTCCCGACCGTCGGCGCTGTCGATGCCGAAACTCGCGTCTGGTACAATCCCGAATTGAAGAGCCGTCGCTTCTTCATTCCGTCGATCATCGGCATGATGCTGATGTTCACTACTGTCATCGCCAGTTCCACCTCGATCGTGCGCGAGCGGGAGGATGGGACGCTCGATCAACTGGTTGTCGCCCCCATACAACCCTGGCAGATCGTCATCGGCAAGCTGGCGCCGTTCGCCATAACGTCGACGATCACAACGGTCAACCTGCTGGTACTTGCATGGCTTGTGTTCGACATCACTGTTCGCGGGAGCATTGCCCTCTTTCTCTTCTTTACGGTCACCTTCAACATCACGACGCTCGGTCTGGGGCTCTTCGTTTCAACCGTCTCGCGCACGCAGCAGCAGGCGAGCTTTACGACCACCTTCTTCATACTTCCCCCTTTCCTCTTTCTCAGCGGCTTCGCCTTTCCAATAGAGAACATGCCCACATGGATACAGCCGCTGACCTACCTTGTGCCGTTGCGGTACTACCTCGTTGTTCTTCGTGGCGTCTTCCTGAAGGGAGTCGGTCTCGCGGAACTCTGGCCGAACTACCTCGCGATTGTCGCATTCGGAATTCTTATTCTGGCAGCGAGTTTCTGGAGGTTCCGGAGCCGGAGCTGATACTGGGGGCTGGGGGCTGGGGACTTGGGGGGAGTAGAGGCGGTGGCGCATGAAGGGACCGTTCTCTGTTGAGAGAGGTCCGATTCATCGCTCGTTCAGAGCGATCCATCGGCGGCGTGTGCCGTTTACCGCCGCATTACCGGAATGACCCGTCCATCCATGGCGCCATCCCCCATGATCCGCAATGCATAGATTCCTGCCGGCAATCCCGCCGTTTCGATGTGGCATTGTCGGTCTCGTGCAGTACCATCGTCGATGACGCGAGTGTAGCGCAACACTCCGTTGAGATCGTACAGCGTAATCGTGATCGGGGCGCGAATACTCGCTAGGAAACTCGTATGAATGCCGGAGCCGTCGACACGGAGATCCAAGATGCGAATAGGATGTTGCGGCCTGACGCCGCGCGGATCGTCGACGTTCACATCGACCGCCGTCGTTGCCGAAGGGGTCCCGTAGCGATGAAGTTTCGTTCGCGCGAGCCAATGAACTCCCATTGTGGGCAGCACTCCGGCCGGATGAAACGGTGCGAATCGTGGCCTGTCAGTCCCCGGCGGCTGGACGCTATCGTATGTCCAGGAACGTCCACCATCGAGGCTCCGGAGAATATGGGAATCAGTTGCCAATATTACGCGCGATGAATCCCCCGCCCACATAATCGTGGGACTGCCATTACGATCCTTTACCGTGTCAGCAAAAGCCTCTCGCCACGTGAATCCACCGTCCGAAGTTGCAGCGACAATCCACTTCCAATCGGGCAGACTGTCATCCAGAGTCAGTCGCACGGCCGCCCATCCAGTCAGGCTGTCGACGAACCGCATGTCGAACACCCATGGATCGAACACCTCCCATCCGGAGAAAGGCGATCTGACGGTGTCCCACGTGACACCCCGGTCACTCGTGACCAGCAGACGCGACTCTCGAAAGTTCCCCCGCCCTTCCTTGATGCAAATGAATCGCGAGGGACTCAATCGGACCGGACGTGCGTTCGACCATGCCCAACGCGTAACATCATATCCTACTGGGTCGGGGACAGTAATTGGCTCCCACGTCAAACCTCCATCGTCGGTTGTAAAGGTCCTCGGTTCGGGAACGTACTCCAGAAACGCAAACCCATACACGTCATCGAGCATGTGCACAGTGGGAGTTGAGTTCCCGTCGAATACCACTCTGTCGTCCCATGATTCGCCGCCATCAGTCGAGCGCATTACGTGTCCGCTGTCCGCAGTTGCTATCACCAGGGAATCCGTGACCCAGGAGACGCTGTTCAATCGCCCGACATATCCGCCCGGGTTTATCCACTCCCAGAGGGTTCGCCACGTTGTTCCACCGTCGGTGGTCTTTTTGATTCTCGACTCTACAAAAAGCGTTCCGTCCAAAAGCACGATAGAGCGCAGAGAATCGCGGCTATCGATTCCGCGCAGTCCCTCGCGTCCGAAGTCGTGCTTTACAAACCACATTGGGGTCTGGGCATACGCGACCGAATGCGTCGCAAATGTCGCGGCCGCAATGATCATGGACACGACGGCTCTCGCCGTAGTAGCAACTGTATCTCTCATGGTCCACATCTACCAGGACAGGTATTCACACACAGGATAGCATCCCACCTCAGGCGGATTAATCGTGATGGGAATCTCTCCCTCATCCGCACAAGGAGGCGCAGATGTCGACGTTCCGATTGGGTAGATGTTGGGACTGCCGTATGGATTCTTGCACACCTGGTAATCCACAAAACAGCACGCAGAGCCATCACAAGGTAGCAGCAGTCCGTCAATGTTCGTCATGCACGATGCGAGGTGCACGCGTACAACCGTCGTACATGAGTCCTCGGGCGGAATACACGTCGTTCCACCGATTTGTGATGGCATATTGAGGATAGCCAGCGAGATCACGGCCTCAAAAAAGTCTGCGGGACTGCAGGCACACTCAGCACCCGACTCTATGCGAATGCTGTCTATAAACAACTCGCACCGACTGTTGCACTCTCGACTTCCAATCCAAACCGTTACGGAGCACTGTTTAGTTGGAGGCGGCGTCGGTGTGCACCCAGGGATCCAGAATCCGAGGTCAATTCCTACTTGCGCATGAGGAAACGTTGTGTCGCATCCCTCAGACTCAGCACATTGACCATACCATGACTGCCCTAGCGCAGGTGTGACCATTACCGCGAACAGTCCCGCCAATGACAGTATGACGAGACGGAGGATGGCTAGCGTGGGATCGACGCTTCGGGGGGGGGGGGGGTACATGTTCATAATCGGGGTTTTTGCGTGAATATTGATTCGACACTTCCAGCAGTGACGGGCAAACCTAATGTAGGAATTCCGATATTCCAACTCGACATTGACTGATTCCGCATACTCCTTCCCCCGCTCATTCTTAGCGTTCCGTAATCGCACCTCTCTCTACGATGTCCCTGATCACAGCCGAGAATATCTCCAAGCGATACACGATCGCCCCGCTTTTCCAAAGTGTCAGTTTCGGTTTGGAGCCGGAGGGTCGCGTGGGTCTCATCGGCGCGAACGGCTCCGGAAAAACCACCCTCCTCCGCATCATGGCCGGTGTAGAAGAGCCCGACACGGGGCGCGTCTATCGATCGGGCTCTCCTCTGGTCGGATACCTTCCGCAGAATCCCCCGTTCGATCCCGACGAGACTGCTCTGGACGCGATCTTCTCTTCAACCAATCAGACGCTCCGTCTTCTCCACGACTACGAGCAGGCCTGCCTGATGCTGGAGCGCGAGCAGGATCGACACGACATCCACCTTGCCGAAATCTCACGTCTCTCCGAAAAGCTCGACGCCGCTGGTGCTTGGGGTCTTGAGACTGAGGCGAAAATCATCCTGAACAAGCTCGGCATTACGGACACGTCCGTCAGGATGGGGACTCTTTCGGGAGGAGGTCGCAAGCGGGTCGCGATGGCCCACGCGCTGATCGAGCGACCCGATCTGCTGATTCTGGACGAACCGACGAACCACCTTGACGCCGATTCAGTGGAATGGCTGGAAGAGTATCTGAAGCGTTATTCGGGTGCTCTTCTTCTTGTCACGCACGATCGGTATTTCCTGGATCGTGTGACTAATAGGATTCTGGAGATCGATCGCGGAAGCCTTCGAAGCTACGCCGGTAATTACAGCTATTTCCTGGAGAAAAAGGAAGAAGAGGAAGAACGTCTTGAGGTGGAGGAGCACAAGCGGAAGATGCTCGCGCGAGAGGAACTGGCATGGCTCCGTCGCGGCGCCAAGGCACGGACGACGAAGCAGAAGGCGCGCATCGACCGGGCGAATACCCTGCTGAACACGGCCGGACCGGAGACGAAGGGCGAGATCGACATCTCTCTTGCCTCACGTCGTCTTGGAAAAAAAATTCTTGAAATACATGGCGTATCGAAATCCTACGGCGGCCGAACACTGATCGACGATTTCACGCACGTTCTTCAACCGGGCGAACGGGTTGGTATCATCGGTCCGAACGGTATCGGCAAGTCGACGTTGATGGAAATCATCGTCGGTCGCGTTGCACCAGACTCGGGGCGCGTGGAGGTCGGGGAGACGGTGGTGATCGGGTATTTCGATCAGGAGAGTCGGGCGCTTGATGACGAGATTCGTGTCATCGATTACATAAAGGAGATTGCAGAACATATTCGGACAGCCGATGGGGCGTTCGTCTCGGCCGGGCAAATGCTGGAGAGATTTCTCTTCCCGTCGTCGCTGCAGTACGCTATGGTGGGCACGCTCTCTGGTGGCGAACGTCGACGTCTCTACCTCCTCCGCCTTCTGATGTCAGCTCCAAACGTCCTGATCCTCGATGAACCGACAAACGATTTCGACATCGAGACACTCCAGGCACTCGAGAGTTATCTGGATGGGTTCGACGGATGCGTAGTGGTAGTAAGTCACGATCGCTATTTCCTGGACAGGACCGTCGATCACCTTTTCCGATTCGAAGGAGATGGTATCGTCCGGGACTATCCCGGCAACTATAGTGCCTACCTCGACATCCGCGGTCGTCAGGCGGAGCAGATCGCTGCGAAGGCGCCGCCAAAGCTCGACAGGGCGCCGACCCCGAAACCCGCGGATGTCTCAAGAGAAGACGGTTCGCGTCCACTCTCCTACAAGGAGAAGAAGGAACTCGATGGGTTGGAGAAGCGGATAGAGCAGGCGGAGGAACGGAAGAGGGAGTTGGAAACGCGTCTTGGCCAGATCGATTACCAGGCCGCGCGCGAGCTGGCGGCCGAGCTGGAGTCCGTCGACATGGAGATAGCAACTGCAATGGAGCGTTGGGAAGCGCTCGCGGCCAGGATGTAGCTACGGTCGGGCCCAGGCGTGCGATCCCATGGTCACGTGTCGGTGCAGCCGAGATTCGCTGCCGAGATGTCGTACATTTGCCGACACCCCTCCCCTCCCCGGATCATACTCCATCAGCACCGCGCTTGACCTTACCGATTGCCCGTGTCCATGAGTCAACTTCGCGTCTTCATCAGTTCCACTTTCAGAGACCTACATGAGGAGCGGGAGTATCTGGTCAAGAAGATCTTCCCGGAGATCCGTGCGCTCTGTCGCGAGAACGGGATTGAATTCACGGAGATCGATCTCCGATGGGGATTAACGGATGAGGAGGCGGCTCAAGGGAAAATTGTTCGAACCTGCCTGGAAGAAATTGATCGCTGCCGCCCGTACTTCATCGGCATCATTGGTAGTCGGTATGGTTGGATTCCATCGATTCCCGACGTTCACAAGGACCACGATCTCATTGCACAGTACCCATGGATCGAGGACGCGGCCGGCGATTCGCATAGCCTGCTGGAAATGGAGTGTAGTCACGGTGCGCTACGCGACCCGGCCTCCGCAACCGGTGCCTATTTCTACTTCCGTCGTGAAAGACGACGCCTGAGTGAGGAGCCCACGGACGAGGACGCCCGGATTCGGGCCCTCCGTGAGAGGATAGCGTCAAAGGGGCTTCCCCTCAGAGAGTTTCGAGACCCGGCGACCCTCGGGGAGCTGGTATTCGACGATCTGGTCGACGTCATCAAGCGCGACTTCCTCCCGAATATCGAACCGACTCCACTGGATCGCGAACGACGCTATCATCAGGCGTTTGCAGCCAGCCGTCGTCGCGCCTACATCCCTAGAACGCACTACCTGGATGCCCTTGACCGCCACGCGGAATCCCACACACCTCCCCTGCTGATCTGCTCCCCGTCGGGCGCCGGAAAGAGCGCACTTGTTGCCTACTGGGTCGAACGCTATCGACGACAGAAACCGGGTTCATTCGTGATTGAACATTACTCCGGAATAGGACACGGGAGCGGCGACCGATTCGATCTGATCCGTCATGTGATCATGGAAATAGCCGATCATTGCGGAATCGAGGAGCCGATTCCATCCGATCAGGGTGCGCTCGCAATCGCCCTACCAACCTGGCTTGCGCGTGTCGAGGATGAGACGCTAGTTCTTGTCCTTGACGGAGTAAATCAACTCCCGGACGATGAGAGCGATTTCATCTGGTTCCCAGACCACATTCCTCCGAACGTGCGGCTCATCGTGACGTCGACCGAAGACCTGACGGCGCAGTCAACCCGATTCGAAAACTGGCGGAGCCTGTTGCTGGAACCGTTGACGACTGCAGAGCGAGAGGCGATGGTCGTCCGCTATCTCGGAGAGTACCACAAGGGTCTCTCACCCGAACTCATACAACGCGTCGCCCAGGCCCCGCAGTCAGCACAACCACTCTATCTCCGAACGTTCCTGGAAGAACTTCGGATGTTCGGCGATTACGAGACACTTCCCAGGTGGATCGATTCCACGCTCTCTGCGCAAGACACTGCCGAGCTGTTCCAACGCGTATTGGAGCGCATCGAGGATGACTTCGGTCCAAGACCCGTGCAGCACGTTCTTCGACTGCTCTGGACCTCACGTGACGGACTTCAGCGCAATGAGATCGGCGCAATGACGATGCACTCCGAAATGCGTCTGAACGTGCTGCTGAATGCGCTCGACTATCATCTATTGGAGCGTGGAGGTCGGTTCACGTTCTTCCACACGTATTTCCGAGACGCGGTCGAACGGCGCTACTGCCGCGATACGGCCGTAGTGAGGCACACGCGTGAGGAATTGGTTCACTACTTCGGGGGGAGGCCGGCGGATGATCGGAAGGCATACGAACTTCCATGGCAGCTCCAGCAACTGGAGGCGTGGGAGCGATTGGCCGCAACGTTGAGTGACCTCCCCCTGTTCCGGCTGCTCAACAATCCACAGCGCAATCACGAGCTTCTGGAGTACTGGGTTCCGCTACGCGAGCACCACTCGATGGCGGGGTCGTACAATCGAATGATCGCCCTCTTCAAAGAAGATCAACCCTCACCTGAGGACCTGGCAGATCTGCTGGATCGCGTTGGAACAGTTCTTCGCTCAGCTGGCGATCATCAATCCTCTCTTGCGTTCATCGAGGAAGCTCTTCGCATTCGCGAGTCGGACCTCGGTCCTGAGCATCCCGACACCGCAAAGAGTCTCTTTTCGCTCGGTCGGTATCACGAGGACAACGGTGAGTTCGATAAGGCCGAGGAGTTCCTTCTCCGTGCAATAGACGTTCTCGACAACGTTTACGGACCTGCGGCGCGGGAGAGCGTTGATTCGATGCAGCAACTTGCGGATGTCTACTACCAGAAACGGGAGTTCGACAAGGCTGAATCGCTATGCCGTCGTGTTCTGGAGACGAACGAACGACTGTGGGGCGAGGGGCACGTCGATACGGCCACCAGCTTAAGCAATCTGGCAACTGTTGTCTACGCTAGAGGAGACTTGCCCGAGGCCGAGCGCCTGACCCGGAGGGCAATCGACATTGGAGAGCGGGTGCTGGGTAGGAACCACCCTGAAATCGCCTCTTGGCACAACAACCTGGGTGCACTATTGATTGGATTCGGGCGCACGAGCGACGCCATCCAGGAGCTGACGCGCGCCCTGGCAATAAATCTGCGCACGTTTGGACCGACCCACTCCGAGACGATCGCAAATAAGCTGAATCTTGCCACGGTACTCACCGACCGCGGGGAGTATAATCGCGCCCGAGAGTACTGTGAGCAGGCCCTGCAGACATGTCGGAGCCTAGGCGGCGCCAGTCATCCCACGACGGCGCACGCGCTGGTGATTTACGGAACGCTTCAGCTGAGGACAGGAGAGTGTGCCGACGCCGAGAACACATTTCGAGAAGCCCTCCAGATTCGTGAGAGCGTGTTTGGGACGGAAAACGTCAATACCATTGAGTGCAATCTGTACATAGCCAATGCGCTGAAGCACCAAGGGAGGTTAACCGAGGCAGAGCAACTCTACACGCAATACCTTCCTCAAAAGGAGGAGCGACTTGGATTCGAACATCCCAGTACGCAAAGGACATTCAAGGGTTATCTTGAGCTCCTGCAAATGATGGGAAATGACTGCGACGCGCAGAGGGTGGCGGACCGGTTGGCTGGCGTGGGTGGGTCGGGTACCGGGTAGTAATAACGGGGCCCCGATTCGATTGTGATTGAATCAGGGCCCGACCGGAAAACGCGCGATAAAACGAAACCTTGCGATCAACATTGTCCTTGCGCGCTCACTTGCGCTTTCGAGCCCGCTTTTCGCTCTTTGCGCTCTTCAGCGACCTTCCAACCGGCCTTACCGCGTCCCCGGAATCAACGACTGGTACGGTCTCCGCCGGCGCCGATTCAGAGCCTGTATCCTGAACCTCACGTCGTCCTCCTCCCGCTCCAGGTTCAACAATTATGGTAATGTGGACCGTCTCACCCACCATAATCTGGAAATGAAAGTGCATGCCCTCGGTGCGCTTCTCGCCCGGAACAAGTGGTGTGGTCAGCTGTGTTTGCTGCAGCAGCGTGAGCAGCATCGGCGTGTTCGTTGGTGGGCAGTCATTTAGCTCACCCCAGGCCGTGATGTAGTACGTTCCCCCCGCAATCCCCGGCAGGCTATCGTCGGTGTCCATGGGAATCTGCATCGTCGAGGGAGGATCGCCCGGCATTATGGGGCACGTCGTCCATCGTTTTACGGTCGTTCCTGCCGTGTCGGCTACCTCTACGCGCTTTACGAAAGTCCCCTCAAGTCTGACAACAACCAAGGCTTTGCCTCCGTCAGGAACGATCGCCTCGATGCGTCCCTGCACGCCATTCCATGTCAAGCTCGACATTTCAGCCTCCGTTTGTGTGTGGATTCGGGAGCGTCGTGGGTCTTGCGGGGGCAAATATATCCAAATGCGGGACCTGATTCGCCCAAAGGAGTGACGAACATGCGTATAACGACACAGCGTGCACACTGGTGGCTTGGCCCCCTGTGCATAGCGATCGCTCTTCAGTCGAATTCCGCGGAAGCCGAGGATCGTGCAATGAACGTCGAGTTGATTCCGCAGAATGCCAGTCATTGGTGCTGGATAGCCTCGGCACAAATGATTATGCACTACTACGGAATTGTGGGAGCCGATAAGGATCTCCAGTGCTCCCTGATATCTGGAGACGTGGACGGTATTGCCGGTATGAGCGCGATGCACTGCTGCTCATATGATTGCACGGGTCTTGGCGCGGCCGCTGCAGAGTTTCTCATTAGAAATGGTGTTGGCGCGAGATATTATACGGAGGGACTGATTCCCTGGTCGTCCGGGACATCGGTCGAGAGCATCACCGGACAGATCAATGCGGGATTTCCCTTAATTGTGTGCTGGGAGTGGATTTCTCCGGACACGACTGGCCCTACGCATGAAATTGTCGTGTACGGCTATTACTCAGATGCCGAAGGGGCGTGGGCATACGTTCACGATCCAATGCCGGTTGGGGAGGGTGATTCGTGGCTGTACACCTACTCGTTCCTCGATGCTTCGAACTATGACTGCGTTTGGACCGATCCGACGAACGGCATGACATATACGTTCGGCGCGCACGTTACCTATCGCACCACCTACGATATTCATCACGCCGACGGGAGCCACTAAAATGTATAGATCCACATGGGCCAATTGCCTGGCGATCGGATGCTCCGTCCTCATTCTAATGCTCGTAGTTCAGTCTTGTACGGACGAGAATTCCGACGACCGGAAACGAACCACGGAAACTCGGGCTCTCGAGAAGTACCGGCACATGGCACGAGGGGGCAATCTCAAAGTTCTGGGACTCGACAATATCGGGCAAGCGGCCGACGTGCGCCTAGGCGTGCCGTTTACAGTGTACTACATCGCTGATAGTGCTCTTGGGCGCTACACAACGTCCATAGACCCGCTTGCTATGTTGATTGACGTTCACCAGCGTATGTACCCTGTGCTGCTTGGGCAGACCTCGCGCGCGTTGATCGTAATGGAGGAGGATAGCTCTGGTTTCGTACCAGTTGCCATCGGCGGCACCACGTCGGCACGACAATTCACGCAGCGGCGCGAGGTGTTCGCATCCCAGTCCGGGATTCCCATCGACTCTGTCTTCCTTGTGCGAATCCCAGCCCTCAACGTGGACTTCGTTGGAGGCGTTGACGCCACCAACACATTTCAGATGGGACTGGCGGGTCGACAGGCGATGTTCATTCAGGCGTCCGATACGGTTGGCATCGACTCCGCCGGTGTACTCTCAGCGCGAGGCACGTTGGACGACCTGTCCGCGGTCGCAAAGAGCAGAGGGTCGCACCCATGGTAACGCTAACGCTTGTATTCCAAAGGCACATCGAGTCTCCCTTTCCCATTCGAGAAATGGGGGACGATGCGCCGTGCCTCTGACGACGTTCGACATACCAGCGAGGCCGAACCTCATTCCGAAATTCTTCCGATGACAATCGAGGAACTGCGACAACGCCTCAAAGAATCGAAGGTGACGATTGAGAGGATCGACAATCTCAATGAGCTTTCGTATCGCATCTATGAAGACAATCCGCACGAGGCATTGGAACTGGCGCAACATGCTCTCCGACTTTCGACGCGAACGCGCGACCGAGACCGGAAGGCACACAGTCACGCAATGATCGCCGGAGCCCTCGAGCGCCTGGAGCGGAACAATGAAGCACTGGAGTCGCTCCAGAATGGATTGAAACTTGTCCGAGAGACGGAGGAGACGGTTCTGCTATCGCGCATTCTTCATCAAATCGGAATCGTCTACACCAAGATCGGTGACTATCCGAAAGGGGCGGTCTGCCTGGATGAGAGCCTGGAACTGGCTCGTGCGAACCAGGACGCAAGCCGACAATCGCTTGTACACAATTCTCTCGGCGTTCTCTTTGATAGACTCGGCGACTACCCCCGTGCTCTGGAACACTATCAACAGAGCTTGAGGTTGTGCGAGAGTATCGGGAGTCGGAGTGGTCTCTACTTCATTAACAACAACATCGGGACCATCTTCCTCGGGATGAACAATGTCCAGAAGGCCTACGAGTTCTTTCAGCGGAACGCGCAGCTTATGGATGAAGGGGGGAATGAATGGCAGATGCTCTTTGATGACGTTAACGTCACCACATCGCTCTTCAGGCTTGGACGAGTAGATGAGGCGAGGAGGCGCTGTGAATCGGGGATCGAGCGATCGCGCAGGATGAACACACCCGGGCATGAGTCATACCTGGTACATCTGTTTGCCGAGATGACTGACGACCTTGAGACCCGACTCGCATACCAGGAACGCGCGGCAAGACTGGCCAGGGTCGCCGACGATCCTTCGCGACTCTCGATCGCAGCAAGCATTGGAGATACGTTGTTCCGGTTGAATCGAAGGGATGAGGCATTCCAAACCCTCGACGCAACACTTCACGAAGCTGAGGTGGCTGGAGAGATGGAGATCTGCAACACCATCCACCGAATTCTCTTCCGTTTGTATGAGGAGGAGGGGAACGCCGCCATGGCCCTGAATCACCACAAGCGATCGACGGAGTTGACAGAGAGGATCCGCGGCCAGGAACAGCAGCGGGCGATTGTCGAAATGGAGATGCGAGAGGAAATCGAGCGGGCCGAGCGCGAACGTGAGATTCTCCGCCTGGAAAAGGTCAGGCTCGAGGAGGAAATGGCACACAAGAACTCCGAGCTGACGGCAATGGCACTGAATCTGATCGAGAAGAACCAGTTCCTTCAGGCACTGAAGAATGATGTTGTGGAGGCAACGGAGAGGGTTGGCGCCAAGAACGAAACAGCCATCAAGGACCTGATCCGCAAGGTCGATGGAAGCCTTCATTCCGAGCGGGACTGGAAGGCCTTCGAAGCGCAGTTCGAGATGGTCCACCGGGGCTTCCTTCACGCTGTCGCCATACGGTGTCCCACCCTGACGCGCGCCGAACTCAAGGTCTGTGCCTTGCTTCGACTGAACATGTCCAGCAAGGAGGTTGCGGATGTCCTCTCCATCTCCGCTCGCACCGCTGAACACCACCGCTACCGGATTCGGAAGAAGCTTGGGCTGGCCGACGACATGAATGTCAGCACGTACCTGGCGACGCTCGAAGTGTAATCTGCCACGTGCCTCACGCGACCCGCTACGCGTATCAGACACGCTGAAAATCACGTGGACAATAGGGGGTTGCTTGGTGTTCACGGCGATTTCGGCTAGCTCCACCACACCCGTACGTAGTTAATACGTAGGGACCTCCCCTCCCTCGGTGGGTAAGTTGCATCGGTCGAAATCGAAACCAACACCCACACACGAGGACATGCGGGAATGAAGACAAGAGCGACAATCAAGGCAGGCGGCTACCGATGGAATCACAGTCACGGTCTGATGGTCCGGGCATCGGTCAGGTCGGGAGGCCAGAAGTTCAATCACAACCAGGGTCTAAAGATTCGATCGACCGTCTCCGCAGGAGGAAAGCAGTGGAATCACAGCCACGGACTACTCGTGCGGTCATCGGTCAAGTCGGGCGGCCAGAAGTTCAACCACAATCAGGGGATCAAGGTCCGATCGACCGTGGCGGCTGGGGGTCACCAGTGGAATCACAGTCATGGACTTCTAGTGCGGACATCGGTCACGTCGGGAGGTACGAAGTTCAATCACAACCAGGCGATCAGGGTTCGCTCGGCAGTCGCCGCCGGCGGA
>CAYWXV010000056.1:0-16958 GCA_964462535.1 uncultured Alphaproteobacteria bacterium | reverse complement strand
CCCCCAACTCCCCACGCAACCACTCGACGAACGCAAAGTCACCCATCTCTTCGCGAAGGGCGATGACGCGTGTGGCGTCGCGACCGATGGGGAGCCGGACGAAGGGGAGCCCGCTGGCGACCGCGTCCAGTATACCTTCCACCACCTCGGTCGGTGGTTGCTGCGGAACGAAGATCGCCCGCGACGCATTCGCTCGCCACGTCTCGGCAAGACCGGCATAGGGTGAACCGGGGTCGCCGTCCGCGCGCGCGCGTCGTGCCGAGCGCGGACCGAAGTCGGTATCGAACGAGCCAGGTTCTACCACCACGACGCGAATGCCAAAGCCGTGCGTCTCCAGATGCAACGCCTCGCTTAATGCCTCGACCGCCCATTTCGTCGAGTGATAGAAGCCGGCTCGTGGCGTCGCAATACGTCCTCCGATGCTGGAGATGTTGACGACCGTTCCTGATCCCTGCGTTCGCATGAGGGGGAGGACAGCCTGTGTGACGGCGATCAGTCCGAAGACATTCGTCTCGTACATCGCCCGTATCTCATTCAGTTCTCCTTCTTCCTGCGTGCCGAAGTAGCCGTATCCGGCGTTGTTCACCAGGACATCGATGCGACCGTAGCGTTCGATCGTTTTCTCCACAGCGCTACGCACGTTTTCGGGATCTCGCACGTCAAGCTGAAGAGCCAATGTCCTGGCGCCCCCGTCGCGCTCCAGATCGCGCAACGCCTGCGTCGATCGTGCCGTTGCGACGACGATCTGACCCTCCGATTGCAAACGCTCGGCAAGAAGTCGGCCAAAGCCGCTTGAGCATCCGGTGATGAACCAGACTGATGGTGTGACGCCTTGGGACATTTTCGTATCTATTGAAGTGACGTAGTTTCGCTCGCTCACAAGGGGCAGAAATTACCGCTTCGATATCGCACCTGCCAGCACATCAGAATGTTCATAAACAACCCGGCCCCCGCGTCCCGACTCCCTCACATTGTCGGCGCATCGCTCGCCATCGTCTTCTTTCTCCTCGTCGTCTCTCCGCTGCACGCTCAGTACTTCGGGCGGAACAAACCACGGTATGAGAACTTCGATTTCCGAGTGATGGAGACGCCACACTTCGAGATCCACTACTACCCGCCGATGGAGACCGCCGCCAAGGACGCAGGACGGATGGCCGAACGCTGGTATCAGCGACTCTCGAAGCTGTTCGGCCACACGTTTACAGTCCGTCGGCCGATAATCCTCTACGCCGACCAGGGCGACTTCCAGCAGACGTACACAATTGGCGGCGAGATAGGGGAGGGAACCGGCGGATTCACCGAGCCGATCAAGGATCGGATCGTACTCCCGTTGACCGGATCGTATGCCGACAACGATCACGTTATCGGTCACGAGCTGGTTCATGCGTTCCAGTATGACATAGCCCAGCGCTCGTTCCAGCAGGGTGAGCAGCGGATGGCATATCTCCCACTCTGGTTCCTGGAGGGGATGGCAGAATACCTCACGCTCGGCCGAAACGATGCCAACACCGCCATGTGGATGCGTGATGTGGTGATCCGAAACGAGATCCCGACGATCGACGACGTCTCGCGCGATATGAACTATTTCCCCTACCGGTTCGGTCAGGCCATCTGGGCCTACCTGGCCGGTAGATATGGCGACGACATCATTCCGAAGCTCTTCCGGAACGCGCTTCGGACAAGCGTCAATGGAACGCTCGACGACGCGTTCCGCATTGTGCTTGCGTCGAACGAAGAGAAGCTTTCGAAGGACTGGGGCGAAGCGCTGAAGACATCCTTCGGCTCTGCCGCATCATCGCGGACACTCCCCGGAAAGCTGGGAAAGAGCGCTCTTGGGGAAGATGGGGAGAGGATGGATGTTGCTCCCGCGCTCAGCCCCGACGGAACGAAGATGATCTTCCTCTCGTCGCGCGATCTCTTCACCACCGATGTCTACCTGGTTGACCTCCGCAACGGCAAGCTGTCGAAAATCGTCAGCGAATCCTCAAACCCTCATGCCGACGCATTGCGATATGTCAACTCTGCCGGCTCGTGGAGTCCCGACGGCAAGTACTTCGCGTTTGTCGTGTATGAATCGGGGAACGATCGTCTTGCGATCCTGGACGTGGCACGTGAGGACATCATCATGACCATCACTATCCCGACGGTCGGCGCGATATCAAACCCCTCGTGGAGTCCCGATGGAAAGAAGATCGTCTTCTCGGGCTCGGTCGGAGGAATCAGCGATCTCTTCCTGTATGATCTGGCCGAACAGAAGTCGCAACGGCTGACAAACGATCGTTACGCAGATCTGCAACCAGTCTACTCGCCGGATGGAAACACGATCGCGTTCGTGAGCGATCGAGGGACGGTGACCGACTTCGCCTCACTCAAGTACGGCGAGCCGACGATTTCCCTTCTAGCACTACCCACGCTCTCGATCACGCAGCTGGATCCGTTCATCGGCGGCAAGGCTATCAACCCGATGTACGCCCCCGACGGAAAGTCGCTCTATGTCATTGCAGATCCGGATGGCTACAGCGATCTCTATCAGGTGAATCTGGCTGACCGTCGTACGACACGAATCACGAACGTCGCGACCGGCGTTAGTGGGATCACTGGGATATCACCGGCAATGTCGGTCGCACGCAATACGGGTGAGCTGGCCTTCTCTGTGTTCACCGACGGGGGGTACACCATTCGGCTCCTACCGGCTCCGACACCAGCGGTCACGATGAACGACAGCGCTGCGGGTCTTACGAGCGGTCGAACGCTACCTCCACCGAGTGGAAAGGATGCCGTGGTCGGAAGCTATCTGAACGATGCGAGGACTGGACTTACACCCGATTCCACGACGTTCCCCACGCGTGACTACAGTCCCACGCTGAAGCTCGACTATGTCGGCATCCCCTATCTGGGCGCAAGCGCATCGGCCGATGGTGTGACGCTGGCCGCGGCAACCGCGCTCTACTTCAGTGACTACCTGGAGTACAACAGGCTTGCACTCGGACTTTCAATCAATGGCGAGTTGGCCGACATTGGCGCCGAAGTCTTCTACGAGTACACCAAGTATCGGTGGGGATGGGGTGTTGGCGCAGGACACTATCCAATTACACAGCGTGGAGTGCAGGTCCGACAAGTGAATGTCGATCTGAATGGTACCGTCGTCACGGCTGATGCGATCGATCGATTGACGCAGCGAACATACATCGATCAGGTGGAGCTCGTGGGGAAGTATCCGTTCTCGACGACCCGCCGGTTCGAAATGGGTGCGGGCTTCACTAGATACTCATTCACCGGCGACATCCAGACGCAGCTGATCCTCTCGAACGGACAGATCATCGCGGACAACACAGAAGATCTCGACTTCGGCCCTGGTCTCAACCTGCTGCAGTCGTACGTCGCCTACGTCGGCGATAACTCGTTCTTCGGGTTCACCGGCCCGATCAAGGGGGAGCGCTTCCGAGCGGAGGTTGGGGGGACGGTTGGATCGCTCCGGTTCATGACATTGACGCTTGACTACCGGCGCTACTTCTATCTGAAGCCATTCACACTTGCCTTCCGCGGGTACCACTACGGGCGGTACGGCCCGGACGAACTGAGCGATCGGATCTCGCCGCTCTTTCTTGGATATGAATGGAACGTCCGCGGATACATGCAGGACTCGTTTGATCCGACTGTAGAATGCAGTGGTGCGGGGTGTCCGGAATTTGACAGGCTCCTGGGGAGCAAGGTGGCGCTTGGTGGTGCTGAACTCCGGCTCCCGCTATTCGGGACAGCCAATTTCGGACTGATCAACTTCCCCTACCTGCCGACCGACCTGATAGCGTTTGCCGATGGGGGACTGGCCTGGTACCCAGGATCGAATGCCCGCCTTGCTCTCGATCCCGAATCGCTTGACAGGGTTCCGGTCACGAGCGTCGGGTTCGCCGCTCGCTTCAATCTCTTCGGCTATGCAGTCCTCGAGGTCTTCAGCGCCAAACCGTTTGAACGGCCAAAGTCGGATTGGGTCTGGGGTATCTCACTTCAGCCCGGGTGGTGATCCCTTTCTGATCCTCAGCAACAGCACGCCCCCTATCATCAGAACGGTGGTCCAGAGAAGCGATAGGAATGCCGACGTCGACATCAGCGGGCATTCTCCAGAAGCCGCCGAAGTTCGACGCTGTCCCGAGAGAGGGAGAGCCTCCGCGCTTCGCTGACAATCGAAGGGTCGGGCTCCCGGTCCATCTCCTCAATCGTCTCCTCGTCGCTCTTCGCCCTCACTTCATCGATACGGCGTCGGAGCTCCTCGGCCTGCGACGCGAGGCGCGATCTGCGATCGTGGGGTTCCGCTACAGCCTTTTGCTCTGCGTCATCGGACGGTGCGTCCGACGTCTTCAGTGAAGCGGCTTCGACGATGCGAGTTGCGGGTTCGTCTTGTGCGGCCAGCGCCTCGTCGCTCATCGAGTCATTGGTCTGATTTTCGTCGCCGGGCGTGGCTATGTCCGTCGTTGAGGGTGTATCACCCCCTCTATTGACCGCCATCTCGTTGTATCCTTCGTCTCGCTCGCTCCTTGCCGTGGCACCCGACGAGCCATTGGTACGTCGAGGCAGGACGACAAAGAGCACGATGACGAGGAGTAGTCCACCCCCGATGATCGCAATCGTCGGCAGGTTCTCGCGGGAGAACCAGTTGTCCACGGACGACGCAATCGTCGACGCTGAGTCAGCGCCGGCTCCCGCGTGCTCCGGTGTCGCGGCCGGGATGCCTGCCTGCCGGCCATCGCTCAGTCGGCGGAACGAGCGTTCCATATCGGAGGCGGTAAGCGTGTCCCCCATTGCCCTCTTCACGTCCGCAAGGGCAGCAAAGTCGTCAGCCTCGACCGGCTGTGTCAGGTATTGCGCTGCCAGCGCTTCTTCGCCGTGACGGGCATAGTAGATTCCGAGGGCCGACGCCGCGCGGCGTTCGCCTGCAGCGTAGGCGAGCCGAAGGAACTCAATTCCCTGCGCGGGGAGCTGCTGTTCGAACGCCAGAAGGCCCATGAAGTATTGCTCTTCGGCGTATCCCAACTGCTTCCAGCGGAACGTGTGAATGATCAGCGTGTTTGTGTACGGGCGCCAAATGGTCCCGTACCCCATGCGATCGGTCGAGCGTACGGTAACTCGGAGTTCCCCTGACGCTGCGACTGTGAGTAGGAGCGACCTGCCAACAGGGCCCTGCAACTCGGTTGCGAGTGATGAAGGGAGTTGGAGCGGAGAGATGCGGAGAATGACCTGATTGCTGTCGCTCTCGGCAAGGTCGGTGGTGTAACGGACGCTGTCACTGAATCGAATCATCACGTCCTCTCCCTGCCAGCGAACGTCCGTAATGTCGGTGGCGTGTAGCGGCCGACAGAGGAATGGGGCGAGGAGGAGGAGAATGGCGCACCGACGGCTCCACGGCGGGAGGCTAGACATGTTGGACCTCAGACGTGTGCTGAGTGAGAGAAAGGCCTTCAATCGCCCATTCGCCTAGTGGGGCGCTCGAGGCGGGGACAAGATCGTCTGGGATTCCGGTGCCGGTCGACAGATATCCAATTGGAAGCGACATCCAGTGAGCGGATGAGATCATCCCGCCAAGTGAAGGCGCCTCATCGAGCTTCGTGAAGCTGACGCAGGAGAGCCGTTCACCCAGGAAGAGGGCTGCTGTCTCCTGAAGTGCCCGCTGCCCCATGGTGGCCGGCAACACCAGGTGCGTCTCATTCGAATCGGCGACCTGGAGAAACGAGGTCAGTTCGATGCGGGCCGCGCGATCGCTCCGACCGGCCGTGTCGATGATCACGAGATCAGCACTTGACCCGTCTATCAGGGAGGCGATTTCATCCGGTTCGAACGCGATGCCGAACGGGATGCCGAGTATCTCAGCGATCGTCTGTACACCCTCGACGGACCCGATCTTGTAGGTGTCACACGAAATGACCTTCACTCGGAGGCTGTGATTGAGCACGGCGCGTACCGCCAGCTTGTACATCATCGTCGTCTTGCCAGCGCCGCTGGCCCCCACGAGCGAGATGACATGGGGACGCTCACCGTCGGACCGCTGCTCAATCGCCGGAAGAGACTCGGGGTACGACTGCAGGCCGGATGAAATCTCGCGTGCGGCGATGCCGTTCAGCTCGTCCTCCGACGGTTCGCTTCCCCCGGTCGATTGAAAGACCGAGCGGGTGATTGTGGCGGCGTAACGACGCTCGAAGTCGCTGGAGACCAGGTGCGAGAAGAGTCGGCGATAGATGCCGGGGAGGGAACTGACCTGTTCGGAGCGCATCCAGTCGTGAAGATCTCCCAGAATCTCCTCGATACGCCCCAGGCGGGCCTCTATGGCCGCAGACTGAAGATCGTGTTCGATGGGAGACGCCTCCCGGGGCGCGGTTGAGTTCATACGTGAGGGGAAAAGATGGAATGTGGGGCGGAAAGTACGAATTTCCCGCGCGAAACTTTTCCTCTACACAAGGGTTCCTGAAACGCATGCACGAACGCTCCCTCCACTCCGCGGCTGCCGACGAGGAGCTGATGGAACGCTTCAAAAATGGTGAGGATGGAGCGTTCGTCGAGCTCTATACACGGTACCAGAAGCGGGTCTACGCTTACTGCCTCCGTATGGTGAATTCGCATGAGGGGGCCGAAGACCTGTTTCAGGAGGTCTTTGTAAGGGTTTCGCGCAAGAGAGCTCGATTTGTTGGTGGGAGCTTCTCTGCATGGCTGTTCGCAATCGCCCGCAACCTCTGTCTTAACGCTATTCGGGATACCCCACGTCAGGTTCCCATTGAAGACGTCGCGGATCAATTGCATGCGACCGAGGACGAGACGGAATACGATGAAAGTCTCGAGATCCTCAGGGACGCGATTGAACAACTCCCCCCCGAAATGAGGGAGCCACTCATTCTCAGAGTTTACAACGGGTTCAGTTATCAGGAGATTTCGGAGCTGACCGACACCAAGCTTGCAACCGTGAAGGTGCGAATCTTTCGCGCCAAGCAACGGCTCTACGATATGCTTGCCCCGTACTTCATGGATAAGGTATGACTACCGAGGAATTGATTATCGGCCACTTCGACGGATCGCTCTCGACGACACAGGAGTCAGAGCTTCAGTCGATGCTCGCCTCTTCACCGGAGGCACGTTCGCTCTACGATACGCATCGTGGTATTTCAAATCTGATGGTCAGCGATGCGGCTGCCACGGAACCGTCCGAGAAGTTGAATCGGCGTGTTCTTGCGGCATCGCTTATGGCTATCCCGGAGACCATCGCGGGTGGAGCAGCGACTGCGTGGTTCACCATGAAGGTGGTCGGTGGGATTTCAGCCGCCGTGTTTGGTGGCCTCGCCGTTGTCTCCATCGTGACGTCGAACGTGAATTCCGATAATGACAAGGGATCTACTGACGCAGAGGGCCCCGCCCCCGCAGTCCGGCAGATACCCACAGTTGTCCCGTCTCCTCCTCCGGTTATCCCCGGTATGGAAGAGACGTCCCAAACGACCTTGGGAGAGGAGGCTCGGTTGAAGCAGGCTTCTGAGCCGTCCTCTCCTCAAAGGTCGGCCCCAACCCGCGAGACGCGATCGGCAGCGACCAGCACATCGTCCACGAACAGCGAAGATCCCTTGAGAATTGATCGGGCCGGCGCGTCACGGACAAAAACTCCTCCGACCGTAGTAAATCCGAATCAGCAGCAGGGGGAAGGGAAGGACAAATAGCCCCTCCGTCCCCGAATTTCCCTCCCGGCATCCCCTCTCCGGATCGTATCTTCCAAACGATGCAATCCTGAACGAAACAACGGGTGTCGCTGCGTGGGTCGAGCTTTCCTCAAAACAGCTCTGATTGTCGTCCAGGCCATGCTCATCAGCATGGCCTGCGTCGCTTTCGCCCAAACCGATTCGACGCGGCCAGCGCGTCGCCTCTCGTTCGGTGCCGCTGCCTCAGTCGGCCCGACGCGTATCAACGCAGCACTCGTCCTGCCTGGCTTTTCCGAGGAGTGTGGTCTCCTGCAGAGCGGCTCGGGTCTCGTGGTTCGAGCTGGCGGGTTGATCGAGCTCCCTTTGGGAGATGCTCTCGGTCTTCAGGTAAGACTGCTACTCGCCCATGTTACCGCGCGCCTGCAGGACCCCATCCCTATCGCCTTCCCGTTGGCACGCGATGACGGGGCCGTTGTGGACGGACGCATCGATCAACGTCTTGATCTGACGCGCTTCGACCTCGGTCTCGACCTGCTCGCCCAAGTACCCCTCCTCCCACGGCTATCGCTGCTCGGCGGCCTGAATGTGGACCGCACGCTCTCCCTCATCGCGACGCACCAACAGGTCGCCGTATCTCCCGGCGATCTTCTCCTGTCGAACAATCGGCGGGAGCTGATTCTGAACGAGGGGGAACTCCTCGGCGCAGCTGGAGTGGTTGTCGCTGCGGCCGCTGGGATTGCGTACGACTTTCCAATCAGTAGTCGAGGTACGCTTTCGCCGGAGCTGATGGTCGGGATACCACTGACGTCCGAGACGAGTGACGGCGACCTGAAGTCGATACAACTCCGTTTTGGCGGCGCGATCAGGTGGACGACCCCCACGCCTCCGATCGTCGTACCACCTCCGCCGCCACCCCCCCCAGCCATTTCGGCGACGTTGCGCACGCATCCACCCGTGGTCAAGGTCAAAATCACGGAGTACGACTCCACCGAGGTTCTTCCACTTCTCAATCAGGTCTTCTTCGACGAAGGGAATGACGCCATCCCGGTGCGCTACCACCTCGTCGACAAGGAGGGCTCGCTCCTCTTCGACAAGAACGATTCGCTCCTTCGAAACGGGACGGCGCTGGACGTCTACTATCACATTCTCAATCTTGTCGGCATGCGCATGCGCGAAAACGTAGGCGCGACGCTGAAGATCAATGGCTACAGGAATGGACGTGAACGCGACGGTCGACTCTCCATGCGCCGCGCCGAAGCTGTTCAACGATATCTGATCGATGTATGGGGAGTCGCTCCGCGACGTCTTGTGGTGAACGGCGGTTCGCTTCCACCGAACCCGGCGCGCGAAGTGACCAACGAGGGATTTCAGGAGAACGCCAGGGTGGAACTCGTCGCCTCCGATCCAAGGGTCACGGGACCACACGTTCGAATCCACACGAAGGGGGTGGCCACCCCCTCCAGCGTGGTCTTCTATCCACGCGTTGACGCAGAAGCGGGGATACGAGAGTGGGCAATCGAAATCGTCCAGCGCGATAGCCTCCCATGGCGGCGAATCGCATCCAACGGCTCGCCTCCAGATTCAATCGTGTGGCTATGGCGAAGCGATCGCGGCACGATGCCCTCATACCCGCTGCAGCTGGCCTATCGCCTCACGGTGATTGACAACGCCGGTCAGAAGAAGGCGTCCGACTTCACCCCTATTGACGTGGCCTACGAATCAACACGACAACAACTTGGCCATCAGGAAAACGATTCGACCGTCGAGAGCTACTCGCTCTTGCTGTTCAACTTCGATAGGCCCGAAGTGACGCCCGGCGACCGGGCTCTACTCGAGGCGATTTGCCGCGGAGGGAATATTGGATCGGGCGCACGTGTTCGCTTCGTTGGGTACACCGATTCCCTTGGCGATGCCTCATACAACCGAACGCTTGCTGCGGAGCGGGCACGCGATGCCGCCCGCATCTTCCGGTCTCTTGTTCCTGCAGACGTTCAGATCTTCATCGACGAAGAACATGGTGGAGAATGGGAGCGGTTTCCGTACTCGACCCCCGAAGGTCGCTCCCACTGCCGAACGGTTTTCATCGAGGTGCGAACGCCCCTCGAACGATCGCGCTAACGTCTTCAGCTGGAAGAGTCGGGTCGGACGATCGCCATTGCGGTTCTGTCGGTTGAATGCGCCTTAACGCCGGTGATTGCGGCGATCGGTGCGGTGTATCGCGATGCGATCTGGCAACAGCATTGCAAACATGCCTGGGGCCGTGACGATTGCTGCCGACGAACGGAGGCGTTTGCTTCTCGGATCGTTCGGTGCGGGCCCCGACTCCATCCCAACCGACCTCGACCTCGAATGACGAGGGTTGTCAGCATGTGCTCCACAAACTGATTCTGCAAACTCGATTGAACAGGTTTGTCACGATACTCCTCTTCCTCTCATTAACTCCTGCGTTTGCACAGGAGCGGGGTGGATTTGTGGAAAACGCCGGGCAATGGCGCGACGGCGTCGCGCTCGCGTTCGAAGAACCTGGGATGAGATTCTGGTTGAGGCGGGGCGAAGCCTGGATCGATCTGGTGGGAGAGGACGGCGGAGGACATGTGCTCCGTCAGACGTTTGTCGGAGCAACTGGTGGCGATGCAGTCGGTGCTGGGCGCAGGGTGGGCGTGCGATATCGAGTTGGAACCGGGGGGACGACGGCACTCGCTGAGTACGATCAAGCTCGTCTCGTCAACCTCTACCCGGGGGTGGATGCTCAATATCGTTTCGATGAATCGGGCCGCCTGAAGTACGATCTCGTTGTCTCCCCGGGGGGCGACCCGGCGGCCATTCGATTCCGATACGAAGGGGGGGACGCACTCCGGGTCGACGACGGACAGCTCGTTGTGGAGACGAGTGTCGGATCACTGAAGGAAGATCGACCATGGTGTTATCAGGATGTCGCCGGCGTTCGCCGCACAGTGCCATGCGCATTTCAACTTGATCACGATGTCGTCCGTTTCCGTCTGGGTGCCTACGATCCAGCTCGGCCACTCATCATCGACCCAACCATCCTCATCTCGACATTTGTCGGTGGATCTCTTCTGGATGGGGCGGCGGGCGTGGATCGCGACACCGAAGGTAATCTCTACGTCGTCGGGTCGACAAGGTCGACAGACTTCCCGGTCACACCTGGCGCGTACCGACGGTCTCCCGCCGGTCTGGGGACGTCTGACGTCTTTGTGGCGCGGCTCAATCCTGCGGGCACTGCGCTCCTTGCGGCAACGTATATCGGCGGGAGTGGCAGCGACGAAGGATGGTCGATTCGTGTGGCGTCGGGTGGAAGGGTTGTGATTTCCGGTTGGACGGCGTCAAACGATTACCCGGTAACAACGGGCGTACCTCAGCCAACGTCAGGGGGGGGCGTGGATGGATTCGTCACGGTCTTGAACTCGACGCTCAACGCTCTTGTCGCTTCGACCTATTGCGGGGGATCAGGGGACGATCGCGTCACCGATCTGACACTTGGACCCGGTGACAATCCCTACGTTGTGGGCTACACGACGTCAGCTCCCAGCTTCCCGAAAACGCCGGGCGCCTACACACCCCCTGCCGCCGGTGGGGAGGAGGCGTTCGCTGCCAGGTATGCGGCGCGTCTCGATACGCTACGTTTCTCTGCGACGTTCGGTGGTGGGCTGGCCGACCGCGCAACCGGCGTATCGGTTGATGCTGCCGGTGATGCGTGGATCACCGGCTGGACTCGCTCCATCGATTTCGCCACGACCGACAGTGCGTACAGTCGAACCCTCGCAGGTGGTCGTGACGCTTTCGTCATCCGGCTGCGCCCCAACGGCACAGCCCTCGACTTCGGAACACTCATCGGGGGCTCCAGCGATGATGAGGCAGCGGACATCGCGCTTGACTCGGCGGGTAACGTGCTGATTACCGGAAGGACTACGTCGAGCAATTTCCCCGTCCAACCTGCCGGCATGACATCGCCAGTGGGAACGTGGTTCGTCACGAAGCTCGTCTGGCCCCCCTCGACCTCTCTGGCCTACTCACGATATCTTGGCGTCTCCAACGACCTCGGATTCGGGCGAACAATCGCCGTTGACGCCGCAGGCGTTGCCTATGTCGCCGGGACCACCTCCTCCATCGCATTTCCGATCTCGTCCAACGGCGCTGCTATCGGCCCGCGGGGTGGATTCGATCTGGCTTTTGTCCGTCTATCGGCTGACGGGATGAACGTGCTTCACTCAAGTGTGGTGGGAGGGGGACGAGCCGACTCCATCGGAAGCGGCTCGCACCTGACAAAGTTGGGAGACCTCGTCGTCGCCGGCACGACCAGCTCACCCGACCTCCCCGTTGGACGGAAGGCGTACGACACGATCTTCAACGACGGCATCGGGTCGTTTCCCGATGGGTTCGTGATGGGATTCGCCTTCGACGCCCGTCCGTCCATCTCGTCCGTGGCACGCATTCGGTTCGATACGCTTGGGTGCGATACGGTCACCGTCGACACGATTCAGGTGTACAACGTCGGGGAGCGAACGCTGACGATATACAGTGCCATCCGTCTTCAGGCGTCGCCCCGGTTCATCCTCCTCGAACCGGTCAGTCCTCAGTATCCGATCAATGTTCCTCCCGGTGGGTCGGTCCGCTACATCGTCCGCTTCTCATCCTCAGGGCAGGGAGTCTTCCGAGATACGCTCGTCTTGACGACGAACGATTCGCTGGCCGGAAAGCAACAATATCCGATTGCGCTTGAAGGCGTGAGGGCGGTTCCTGGACTCTCATCAACGCCGAGGGAGGTCCGATTTCCACCGACTCTCCTGTGTGCCCCAAATGGAGCCGACTCTGCGGTGGTGGTTTCGAATGAAGGTGAGGGTACCATTCGTGTCGAGACGGCGGTCCTGGCGTCGGGGACGCACTTCTCGCTCGGCGCTCTCCCACTCCTTCCACGTTTCCTTCTCGAGCGCGAGAGCTTCAACGCGCCGATACGATTTCGTCCAGCGTCGCCGGGCCTCCATCGCGACACGCTCATCATCCGCTTCAGCGAGTGTCCAATCCCTCTCCGAGTCCCCCTCGAAGGGGTCGGCGATTCGCTTTCGATCGCGTTTCTGGATGACACCCTGAGCGTTCTCGACCTCCCATGGTGTGCCACGGCCTTCGACACCACAGTGACGATTGTGAACCGAGGGACGCGAACGGCAACGATCGCCGGTTCTTCGTTCATCTGGTCGACGAACTTCACCCTGCTCGACACGCTTCCACGCCAGGTCCTCCCGGAAGGGAGTCTGATTCTCCGCATGCGGATGGCGATACCCGTCGGTTCCGACTCGGCCCGCCTGATCGTCCGTGGCGATACGTGTGGCGTTTCGACGAGCCTGACCATTCGCGCCACGCGTCGTCAGCGCGATACCCTTGTATCGAACATCACGTCTCTCAACTTCGGCACTGGCGCAGGGTGCATAGGGGATACGCTGCAGGTCGACTCGGTCGTAGTGATTCGCAATCGAACCTTGCACGCAATCCGGGTCTCGCCCCCCCTTCTAACGGCCCCCTTCGCCTTCCGTGGAAGTCCGACGTTCCCAGTGACGCTGAACCCGACCGATTCCGTTGTCATTCCATTTCGCTACGCCCCGATCGTGGAAGCATTCCACCAGGGGGAGTTAATCGTTCCGTATGTCTCCGGAGACTGTTTTGATACCCTCCGGGTGATGCTCTTTGGCGGCCGGTATGACGAGCGGATGGAGGCGGAGCGCGATACGATCGTCTTCCCCGATCTGGCGGCCTGCACGGCCTCTGTCGAGACCACGATCGTGCTGCGGAATACGTCCAGTTTGAACATGACCGTGAAGCGTGCACTCTCGACGGGAGGCGTCTTCTCGGTTCGTCGGTTCCCGTTCGTCGTGGGACCCCTCGGATTGGATACCGTGACGATACGATACACCCCGCAACAGCCCGGTATATCTGAGGGGACGATCACATTTGTAGCGGGCGAATGCGACCTGAACGTTCCAATCGTCGTGCGCGCCAGGAAGGATGGTGTTGTACTCACGATCGAGGGGCCCCCTGCCCGGTTCCCGTCGTTGTTGGAGTGCGAACTCCCACGATCCACAACCACGTCGGTGAACATTCGAAACATCGGCAACGTCGCCATCGACGCGAAGATCCTATCCGTAAGCGTCGAGGGAGATCCGTCGATTACGGTCGATCAGACAGTGGTCGGATCCACCATTCCGGTCGGACAGTCGCGATCGATTGAGCTCCGATTTTCACCGAGCAACGTCGGCACCTATGTCGGAATCGTGATCATCGTCACCGACCCGTGCAGCGATACGATCCGTATTCCCGTTGAAGGGCTTGTGGAGCCGGTCCGCATCGACATGAGCGGCATTCTGTTTGGGCTGGTTCCGGTCGAGTCGACGCGCGTCTCGCGAATGGTCATTCGAAACGACAACGATCGGCCGGTAGGCATCGACAGGATCGACAGTGTGGGTCCTCCCTTTCGCGTGGTGTCGACCATCCCAACCCTCCCACACACACTGGAGCCTGGTGATTCGATCGAGGTGACAATGGAGTTCGCGCCGAAGTTCATTGGCGCCTACTCGCAGCTAGCTCATGTGATAGGCGTCTCTCCCTGCGATTTCGATCTGCCACTCCCGCTCTCGGGTGAGGGACAAGGAGAGGGGGACACAGTTCGATTCTGCCTGGGTGGTGGTGGAGATGGCCTTGTTGGAGATACCGTGGTGGCGACCATATCGCTTACTTCCGCACCGGTAGTCCTCCCGTCGTTACCCACAGTCCGGTATCGTGTAGCATATGATTCACGGCAGCTCCAGTTGATCGATGTGGGGAGTAGCGGCTCCCCAATTGCAGTCCAACCTGCGACGACCTTTGGTGATCTCCATCTGGAGCAGACGAACGTTGCTAGCCTGGGAGCGGATCTCGGCCGCATACGGTTCCGCCTCCTTGCAGGACGGAGTAACATCGCGACGGCCACGCTAACCGAGGTCACGTTCGTCGCAAATGGATTCATGCCCTTCCTCTGCGCCGATTCGGTTCGTTGGAGAATCAGCGATCGCTGTGTGGTTACAGGCCTCGCGTTCGGTCGATACGCAAACGCTCTGGATCCGCCATCGCCGAATCCAGTTAACGGCGCCGTCGAAATCAATTACGGTCAGCTCGAGGACGCACGAGCGGTTCTCCGCATTGTCGATCTCTCCGGTCGCGAGGTTCTTCGCCCGCTCGATGCCGAACTCGTCGGCGGTCGCTACCGCCTCCGCGTGGACGTCTCCGACCTCTCATCCGGAGCATATCTCCTCGTACTCGACGTAGGTACCTACCACGCATCGCGGGAACTGCGAATCACGAACTGAGGCATCGTTGCAAGCTGCGTGAGTTCAGGTTTGCAGCAAGCCTCCGTGTCTCTGTGCCACTGTGGCTATCCTCCCATTCTGCCACAGAGACACAGAGTCACGGAGGCGCATAGATAACCCCGCCCGCAGCGACTCCATGGTTTTTCGACAACGAAAAAAACTCCATGCCACTCATCTCCACCTTTTCTACCGTTGCCCGCATGGCGCTCGACGTCATGAACGCATTCAAGGGGACATCGAAGGATGCATTCCGAAAGAAGGTCGACGGCACCTACGTCGGCGTGTCATACACCGAACTCCATCGCCAGGTGGAGGCCTTTGCGTTATCCATGCGGGCGCTGGGTCTATCCCGAGGAGATCGAATCGGGATTATGTCGGAGAATCGGCTGGAGTGGATCGTGACAGACCTTGCCTGTGCCGTGACCGGCATCGTCAACGTTCCCGTCTTTCCCATTCTGACGCCGAAACAGATCGAGTACATCTACAATGATGCCAGGGTGAAGGGAGTCGTCTGCTCCAACGCCATGCAACTCTCGAAACTCATGAAGTTCATTGATGGGGTCGAGACGCTGGAGCACGTGATCGTGATGAATGAAGACGCGATCGAACGGACGCCGAGCGCTCGTGAGAAAGGTGCGGTCACGTTCAAGAGAATGATTGAGGGCGGGGAAATGCTGGCGAACACTATATCGGGGCAGTTGGAAAACCTGGTCGCGCAGGTCGAACCGGATGATTTGATGACGCTGATTTACACCAGCGGCACGACCGGAAATCCAAAGGGGGTGATGCTGACGCACCGGAATTTCGCGGCAAATATCATCGGCTGCTCGAAAGTTCTGGAAATCACTCCCGACGACGTCGTTCTGAGCTATCTACCACTCTGTCACAGTTACGAGCGGACGGCGGGATACTACACCTGCTTCGCCTGTGGCGCGACGATCGCCTTCGCCGACTCGATAGAAACCGTTTCGGAAAACCTTCTGGAAGTCCGACCAACGATCATGACGTCGGTCCCGCGGTTGTTCGAGAGAATCAAGAATCGGGTGGAAAAGGGAGTGGCGTCGCAGCCGGAGAAGAACCAGCGGATATTCAAGTGGGGAATGCGTGTGGGTGTGGAGTATTGGAGGGCGAGACAGAAGAAGGGAAAGGTCGGTCCCATTCTCTCGGCGAAGAATCGTCTTGCCGACAAGCTCGTCTTCTCGAAGGTCCGCGCGCGGACCGGCGGTCGCGTCCGGATTTTCGTTTCAGGCGGCGCCGCTCTGCCGCAGGACGTCGCCGAATTCTTCTTCGCCCTGGGACTTACCATTATCGAGGGGTATGGCCTGACGGAAACCTCTCCCGTGATTTCGGTGAATCGTATCGATCATCCAAGAATCGGAACGGTCGGCAAGCCACTATTCAACGTCGAGGTGAAGATTGCTGAGGATGGCGAGATTCTGACACGTGGCGAACATGTGATGAAGGGGTATCTCAACGCGCCCGAGGCGACAGCGGAGATCATCGACGCCGAGGGCTGGCTTCATACTGGGGATATCGGAGTCTTCGACTCGGACGGTTATCTGAAGATCACCGACCGGAAGAAGCATCTGTTCGTGTCGAGCGGCGGAAAGAATATCGCCCCGGGTCCGATCGAGGGGTTGCTGCTGGAGAGTCGTCTGATCGACCAGATCATGCTGATCGGCGACGATCGCCCATACATCACCGCCCTGATCGTCCCCGACTACGAAGCGTTGAAGGAGCTTGCATCGGCGCAGGGAGTGACCGTCGGGAATATCAACGATGAAGAAGTGCGGAAGAGAATGGTGGAACTCGAGTCGATCGAGATCGCGGTCGAGGCGGAAATCAAACGCCTGCAACGCGATCTCTCCGCCTTCGAACGTGTGCGTCGCTTCGAATTATTATCCGAACCATTTACCGTCGAAAATGGACTGATGAC
>CAYWXV010000055.1:14232-16979 GCA_964462535.1 uncultured Alphaproteobacteria bacterium | reverse complement strand
TCCGCTATCCCTTCAACACCTTTTGCATTCCGGGCGCAAGTGCCGCTACGACGCGAAGGGTTTCGTCGCGCGAGACGGATGACGTCAGGTAGACGAAATAATGAGGGGTTTCGAAGGCCGAGATTTCGTACGGGCGGCCGTGGTTCATTTCCTGAATATAGAGCCTGACTCCATCGGCGTTTCCGGCCGCGGCGGCCGTGTCACCCGCAAGCGTCTCCGTTCCACGTGGTGTTATGGCCAGCGACAGGAAATCCTTCCCACGGTGAAGAACCATGTGGATGAACGGATGTCCGTTCACTGAGCATCGGTGTCCGACGGTGACCGTGAACCCTTCGATGTGATCACGCACATACGGGAGCAGATCGGCGTATTCCTGTCCAAGACGGTTGACAATCATCGTGTCGTCGTACCTCAGCCCCTCGTACTCATGCTCAAGCGTGCACTTCACATGATTGGCGAACCCGATGTCGAGCACCTTCACGACATGAGCCTGCGCCTGGTTGAGATTCGACGCAGAGGCGATCGTCCCACCATCGTGGTTTCGTAGAAGAGAGGCCAGCCCGACGGCAATAACAAGGCAGGCCGCCATTCCCCATGCCAGTCGGCTGCTGGACCAGAGCGGAATGATCTGCCGACGTGGTGGGGGAGTAGTACGAATAGTCTCGAGAACCCGCTCCCGCATGCCTGACGGAAGCTCCTGCCCGAGCACCGCCTCGCGCAGCCTGCGCCGCACGCGGGAGCGAGCCTCGATAAGTTCTGCGCACTCCGGGCATTCACCCAGATGAGCGCCAATGGCCTGCGTCGTACTCTCCGGAAGCTCGCTGCTCAGGTAGAGATCGATGTTCTCCCGTACGAGGGCACAGGGCATTTTCGGGGATTGTTCGCCGGATTTCACTGGCCACCCCCGTCTATAGTGTTGGTCGACGCCCGATCTGGAATGCGGGTGCCTGTGTTTTGTTTCTCTTTCATATCGCGTATGCCGAAAAGTTGGGCAACGTCGGCAAGCTCGATTCTCAACAGTTTTCGTCCACGATTGATGCGTGACATCACCGTACCTATCGGAATCTCCAGGATATCGGCGATTTCGCGATAGGCGAATTCCTCAACATCAGCCATCAAGACGGCCTCACGGTAGACATCCGGGACCCGATCGAGCGCCTTCAGAATCTCCTCATCACCGATCGTCTCCGGAACCGGCGGCTCGTAAACCGCTACCTCCTCCAGAAACTCATCCGCACCAGCCACCACCTTCGATCGATATCTGGACCGATTGTGATGGCGGAGCTTGTTGAAGAGAATCGTGTAGAGCCACGCGCGACAGTTGGTCCCAAGCGTGAAGCGATCGAACGATTTCCACGCCTGCAGGAAGACATCCTGCACGATGTCCTCCGCCTCCATCACACTCCCGACCATCCGTCGGGTCGTGCGAAAGAGATCACTGAGGTGCGGAATCGCCTCGGCCTCGAAATCTTCAAGCTTTATTGTGTGGGCCATGTGATCTGGAAAGTCCCGAATGTAGCGGAATTATTCCACGCTCAGGTCCGCGGGGCAGACGATGGATGCTTCGCATTAGAAGCCCACCCGTCCCTTCTTGCTCCCCCTTTCCCAGAATTGGGAGAGGGGGCCGGGGGGTGAGGGCCCGGGCAGCCAACTACTCACGTTCCACCACTTCCTTGTTGAGAAGCTCGACCATCTTGTCCCCAGCGGGGGAGAGCGTACAGTACCCCCCGGTGCGTCGGAGCGCCCGCTTCGAGGCATAGACAACCGGCGTCTTCGTCTCGGCGACGAAACAGACAATCGCTCGCTCTGTTTCCTCTTCGATCGGCTCGACGCGAATCGGCACGCCACCACTCGTGAACGAGACCTTCCACGACCGATCGCGCTTCCTTGGCTCACGCGTCAGCAGCCAGTCGTATCGATCAACCAGATCGAGATTCCCCGACGGACTGCGGGGAAACTGAATCGTGTAGAGAAGCTCTTCGCCCGCGAGAAAGTCGGAGACACTTCGGCGCGGGTGCTCAATCATGTAGCCGAGGAAGCGGGCCGGATCCAATCCCGCAAGATTCTTCCCGTTGAAGATCCCGTGAAAGTTGGAATCGGCGGTGGCATGCTCCTCCTCGTACCAGACCTGAAATGCACTGTTGTAGAGCAAGCAGATCTCCAGATGAAGATGGGCTCGCGCTCTGTTGATTCCCGCCCCGGTGTATCCCAGGCGTCCCAGCAGTTCTCCCGCGTCAACTACTGTTCCGCTATCGATCCAAACCTCGTTCAAGTGGGCGTAGAGTGAGTAATAGGGAGAACCGTCCCAGATATGCTCCACGACAACGTACTTGCCGTAGTTCGAATGCCCGGCTCTGTCGTTGACATGCACGACAACACCGCTCGAAATCGCTCGCACTGAATCAAGGGGATTTCCACGCTCGTCGCGATAGAGTGGCTTGATATCGATTCCCTCGTGAAACCTGGTGTAGATGTCCTCTCCTCTAACCGTACGTGCGTTCCGAACCAGCCCGTACATTCCACCCTGCCACGCAGAATCACCAGCACGCACCGTCCGTTGATAGAACTCCTCGAGCCTCCCCGTCAACAGGTTGTCGTTCGACGTCGGCAGCGATACGTGAACCGCGTATGCTGACATGAAAGGGAAGACGAGTAGAAGGAGGAGGGAGAACAAACGCATGACACTGGCTGATGGCTGATGGCTGATGGCTGATGGCTGATGGCTGATGGCTGATGGCTGATGGCTG
>CAYWXV010000055.1:0-14132 GCA_964462535.1 uncultured Alphaproteobacteria bacterium | reverse complement strand
CTGATGGCTGATGGCTGATGGCTGATGGCTGATGGCTGATGGCTGATGGCTGATGAAGGTAACGGACTCCACACTCGTATCCACGTTATTCGCTGAACTATCTACTACCTTGACACATTCTCTGGAAGAGACGATCTTGATCGCCTTCTTCCTTCCGCACTCCAGTGAAATCGAAACGGAGATATGCGTCCTTCTTCGATCTTCATCACCCTTCTGATTATCTGTTGTTCCCGTTCTGTTCTTGCACAGGACGTAGACTGGCGGTTTGGTATTGAGTACATCGAGATCGAACCTCCATGGGCCACCGAAACACAGCACGACACGCTTCTGTCGCGTCTTGCATACGTGACGGCGTCGCAACAGAGACGTGGGGGTATCAACGTCAATGGTCTTGGCGGAGGGTGGAGGGCGATGCAGCCGACCGAATCGTCGGCGATCAGCTTCGACAAGACCGACGCATGGGTGAGACGTCTTGCAAGGGGAGGTTTCGAGCTGGTCTGGAATCTGGAGCTCTTTCCGGAATGGGCCAGCGTCGACAACACCGCTTGCATCGACGGGCCGGGTCTTGATGACTGCGGACCCGATTCGGCACATCTGGATGACTGGTACCGTTTCGTGCGGGCTGTCGTCGAGCGATACGATGGCGACGGCGTTGATGACATGCCAGGGCTCATCTATCCGGTTCGCTTCTACGTCATGCCACAGGAAATCTATTTCGCGGGACAGGCGCACGGCGATGCGGGGGAAGCGGCTGGGGAGGGGTACTGGGACGACTCTATTGAGAATCTGATCCGAATGCATCGCGAGGCATGGCGGGGGGTTCATGATGCCGATCCAACCGGAAACTCCAAACTGGTTGGGAGCGGCGGATGGCTGCTCGATCTCTATAGCGACTTCCCCGACTATCCCGCTGTGGATGGTCCTACAGTCCAGCGGCGACTCAACGGCGAGAATCTACGTGGCACCACATACCCAATCGGCTTTCAGAAACTGGGAGACCTGCTCGACTCGCTCAACAACGATGCCGCCGGACAGTCATGCGACTATATCGAGTGGCATCCCCACTCAGGATGGCGCGCAAGTGATCAATCACTCCGATTTCTTCGAACACACGCACCCGACAAGCCGATGTTCATCGACGATATGTGGTCGAATCTCCTGACCGACATCTTCCCGTATGACGGCTACTGGCAGTTCCTCCGCATTACCACTGCCGACAAGGATTTCGCCACCGCCCCCGTGACAACGTTCCGCGCACTCCGAGACAGCCTTAACGCGAACAACGAAGCGACTCTCGCCTGGTACAACGCAAAGGGGGCGCGCGACGCTATCAAGTGCTTCGCAACAGTCTTCGGCGGTGGTGCCGAGCGGATCAGCTATTCGCTCTCAAACGATTGCAATCCCAACAATCCAATATTCCTACTCAGCCAGAGCTGGCGCTACACGGGGATCGTCGGCAATCTCAACACGAATTACGAACCGAAGCCGGCGCTGTATGCCATGCGGACGCTCGTCGATCATATTCATGATTTTACGTCCGTCACGAGTATCGATCTGACCGGATCCCCCTGGACACGTTGTTATCGTTTCGACAGAGCGCGCGGAACGCCATGCTATGTTCTCTGGAGCGAAGAGGTGGCACCAACTGATCCGTCCCTGCCGAACGGTCCCATCGTGACACTGCCGGTCGGAAGTGATACGGTGTACAAGTATGATATACCGACGAAGTTGGGAGAACCCGCCCCGACTCCCTGGATGATCACGACGGTTACCGGCTCCATTCCGCTGGCCCTTGGCTTTACGCCGATCATTCTGGATGAAGCCACGCCGCGCACAACAGGCGTATCCAGCGAGAATCCCGCACGCGCTGAATTGAAGGCATGGGTCAACGGCAGACAACTCCTCGTCCGCGTGGTGCAACCGACACCACACCCTGTGTCCATTTCACTGTTCGATGTTGTCGGGCAGGAACAGATGACGATGTATCAGGGAATTCCTGCTGACATTGTCACGGCTTCGCTCGATCGACTTGCCCCCGGAGTCTATTTTGTGCGAATGGATGGCGGGGAGATGTGCCCGATACGGATTCTTCACTGACAGCAAGAGACGGAACAGACACGACTCGGATAGATAACCGACACGGAAGGAGACCTGCCATGATCATCCCACGGATTTGTTTCTGCGCCGCTATCATGCTCACGGCAACGTGCGCCTTTGGGCAGCGGGGTGACGATCTGACAAAGTTCGATGCCGCCGGTGACGATACCCCGACACTGAAGCTGATGGAAAAGGGTCTGAAACTGATTCAGGCGGGCAAGTTCACACAGGCAATTGAGGAGTATTTCGATAAGATTATCGAGTCGCTTGAATCCGAGTATGATGACGAAGACGTTCGGTACTACTGCGCCCGCACTAAAGCGGAAGCAAAGGCATATCGGCAGGCGAGCGGGAATGATGGGAAGGTGGTTACAATCCTATCCGACACCTGGTCTATGGCCTACTATATGAAGGCCTACTCGCTGATCGAACTCGATCGCCACACCGAAGCAATGGAGAATCTCAGTCGGGCCATCACACTCTCCCCCTTGAACGCACAATACCTGTCCGAGATGGGACATCTCTATTCTCTCTCGAGAGACTGGGAGAAATCGCTCGAGCTTTTTCTGCGTGCGGCTGAAGGGGCTGAAACCGTCTCCCCCGAGCGCATTCGCATGATGGATTTGACACGAGCGTGGCGTGGCGTCGGCTACGCGTACATAGAACTGAAGAAGTACGACGAGGCAGAGGAGATGTACAGGAAGTGTCTGGATCTGAACCCGGACGATGACGCAGCCAAGCAGGAACTTGAATACATCGATCAGATGCGTTCCGAACGACGCGAGGAAACTCCGGAAGTAAACGAATAGCCCCTATCGGTTCAACAGGTTTTCAACGCTCTCGACGATCTCCTCCTCCGACAGACTCCTGTTGTCGAGGAGGAGATCTGTTTTTATCGCCGCCCCGATGCTCAAATCATAGACGGTTCTAATTGAAGCGGCATCCATCGGGATCTGCTCGGTCTGATCGCGTGCTGCAATCCGTTCCAGACAGAGCTGCAGCGGTACAGCCACGCGGATGACGAGCCGTTCCGATGTAGGTGCCAGTGCGAGTAGATCGTTCAGGATCTCGGAAGAGGCCCCTGTTGTTTCGACACAGACATTCCCACCTTCGCTCAGAGCCCGGGCAATCACCGGATGGACACTGGCGATTCCCTCAGCAATTACCGGTTCACGCCCCCCGCTACGGCATTCCGCGTAGTACTCCATCCAGAGAGGCTCCACATGAACGAAGCGAACACCCAGACGTCTCTCGAGAATCCGCCCGATGTGGCTCTTCCCGCTACCCTTGGGACCAACGAGGATGATGAGCATGATCGATCGCCCTCCTATTGCTTTCTATCATCGTCTTCCGCCTCCAGCATCTTTTCGGCTATCTCCTCACGTGACAACGACTCAATCCAGTCCCGACGCTCGGCAAGATCAGGACCGTACCAGGCCTGATGCCCTGTCAGCTCAGGCGGAATCTGAAATGGAGTGCCGGTACTATGTGTCGCCATCACGATCGAAACTGCAATGCTGTTGTGTGCCTGGGATGGAAGGATTGCCGCGGTGGATCCGGCCTTGTCTGCGACGAGGGGTCAGAGATCGGACACACGCGTTACAAGAACGCTCCCCCACAGCATGGAACGATCGCGCTCAGCGATGTTCACAGACGAGCCTGCGTCCCGATCGGCGAAGCTACGAATCACGACAACCGCCCCGGGGGCCGATGCTCGCCTGAGAGCGGCATAGAGTCTTCTGCCGTAGCCATCATCCGCACCATCAAGAATATTGGAGAGCGTGAAGCCGTGAATGCTCCCCGGGGGCTCGTTTTCAAGAAACCGGGCAGCGTCTGCATGAACGAGTCGGATGTTCCCGGGGTCGTCGGGCGGTTGCTGCGAGGGCATCTGACCGAGAAGAAGCGAATGGAGATATGGGTTGGTGCGGTTGGAGTGGCGGGCGAAGCAACGTATCATCCGTTGCCGCATGACCTCACCCATCTTCAACGGGAGAACATCGAGGAGCCTCCTTCCATACGCCATTCGAAGAAGTGTACGGGAGAGAAGTCCGTTCAACAGCAGGCGGAACGTCCGGGTATCAAGCCATCTGTTCCAGTACTCCAGTTGCTCCCGTGGGTCGTCCAGATCAAGAAACGTGCGAACCCGCTCCGGCCACCAACCGGCGACAGGTCCCAGAACCCTCATACGATTCATGAGCCGCTCAACGCTGCCGGCTCTGGCAGGTTCACCACGGATCCGTCCCGCAGCATATGCCAGTTGGCGAGGATTGATATCGACGGCGACCACTTCATGGTCCCGCGCCAGGCTGATTGCAGTGCATCCTGCTGAGGCGATGCACATCACGCGACCTCCAGTGGGGAACGCCTCCAGTTCTATCGAGACATCCTCGTACATCCGACCGAACAGAATCTGCCGTGGTCCGGAGCGTTCGTCAAGGCGGCCTGATTGCCAGGGTGTTTCGGTGGCAAGGTTCATCATGCGGGACCCAGCGAGACCGCAGCCGCCACCCAGGCCAGCACCAGGAACGCGCCATTCTTGATGACCATCCCCGGTGGGTCGTGAATGATGTGACGCGACCAGAGCAATCCGTTCGCGTTCAGTGTGATGAGGAGAACGGTCTCCACGATCGCGCAGACGACCGGTGCTATCCCACTGAGAACCCACGCTGCAATCCCCACCTCGACTATCCCAAGCCCAAGCAGAAAGGGGACACCAAAGCGGGCGCCGTAGCGGGGCACAGCCTTCACGACCTCGAACTCACGCGGCTCTCCACGAAGGAGCTTGCACCAGAGTCCTTCGTAAAGCCAGACGGCAGCAACCGCGCCGGTAATCAACCAGGTGGGTGGCATTGGATCGATCATGATTGCCGAGTTGTTGATTCGATGCTCCGTCGAATAGAGGTCAACAGGTAGCGGTGGAAGGAATGACAAACCATCTTCTCAATCGGCTTCCAGAACCAACGGGGTCTCCGGTCACTCTCGTACCGCGTCTCCACCACCACCTCGGTCCCCCCTTTCGGCAACTCCTGTAGTGAATACGACCCACCCGCAAAACAGATCTTCAACTCTGGCGAAAAGGATTGATCGACAACCTCGAACTGATAGAGCCGATTCTGCGTGAGCTTCGTCAGGCGCTTTAGCAACGACCCCTCGCGATATCGGCACATCACGGTATCGCCAACGGTGGAAATGGTCCCCTCCGTTCCGATTGGAACGGGAAGAAGGAGTCGGAGAAGAAGTGGAGGAGTAGCGGGAATGCTCTCGTAGAACACCAGACCGTTCCAGACTCTTGAGGGGGCCATCGGGAACGTCTGCCGGGTGGCAACGCGGTCGAGTCGCGTCACATCAACGTTCGTTCGATGTTCAACACCTGTCGACAAGCTCTCTTCATTCCATTCCATACTCCCCCTCCAACAACCTATGGGATACGTTCGACCGCCACTACCTCTCGTTGTGCTCGACCAGCTGCAGCAGGAGTCGGATCTGTTCCTGCTGCATCTCTACAAGCTCGGCCCAACGTTGTTCACGCAAGTCATCAAGCTTGACATGGAGTTGTTCTATCTCCATCTCCGCCTTCAGATTCACTTCATAGTCGTGCTCTGCGTCCAGCCTGTCCTTTGCTGCCTGCCTGTTTTGCGACATCATGATTATCGGAGCCTGAAAGGCAGCAAGCATGGATAGGACGAGGTTCAGGAGGATAAAGGGGTAGGGGTCGAACGGCTTGGAGACCAGCAGAAAAGCATTCAGGATAATCCACCCGATCAGCACGCTCATGAAGATCAGAATGAACGTCCACGAGCCCCCGAATGAGGCAACGCGATCGGCGATCCGTTGCCCCGTCGTCAATGTGGCGTCGTAGGCGATATTGATGTTCCGAGCGACTCGTTTCATATGTGTGTGCTTGCTGTTTCAAGGTTCGTGGTCCGGCGCTCCAGGATAGACGTCGACCCCCAATGCTACCCCCTCCCTGCTCTCTACTCCCCGCTCACCACCAGATGTTGTGTCAGAAACCAGACCTGCTTTTCGTGCAGGCGAATGATATCACCGACGATCATGTCGTTCGTGCCGTCGTCGTGATCTTCGGCAGCCTGACGTGCCATCGTCCGGGCCTCCTTCAGAATGAACGTATGCGCTTCTATCAGTCGCGTCAACTGATCACTCGCTGATTCACGTCCTTTCGGAGCGCGTGGGACGATCGTCATCTCCGCTACTTCGTGCGGCATGGCAATCGAAACACCCCCAAGCATCTGGATCCGCTCCGCAAGAAGGTCGATCGCCTCCACCTGCTGGTTGTAGTGTGCGTCGAAAAGCTCATGGAGCTGCTGAAACGTCGGACCCGAGACCTGCCAGTGATGTTTCTTGTAGAGATCTCTCAGGGCCATCGAGTCGGCAAGCAGCTGATTGAGATTCGTCACCGATCGCTTGCAGGAGGAGATGCCGAGTGCGATTGGCGGTAGTGCGACATGGCCGAACGGTTGGACGGCCAATTCCTGGTGTGTGTATTTCGGACGTGCATCGGCAAGCATGTCCTCGGTCTTCATCTTCATGATTCTACTCTCCATGGTTTGGGAACGATAACCCAGTGTCCATTGACGTAGACGAGACCATCGAAGGCCATTCCGAGTTCGTCACCGGGGGTGACGAATGTGAAGCGATAGATTGTCAACCCATCCTTCATCTTCTGCGCGACCTCCTTGTATCCTTCCGGAAACTCACTCGCGCTCCCCGTCCACCCCTTCAACTCTTCTGTTGTCGCGCCATGAAGGATCAGCTCCGTCTGGCCTTCCTTCGGCGCAATGACCAGCTCGCCCGATTCCCATACGGGATCGTACATCTCTTGCGCTTTCTGAGCGAAGTCATCGGTAAAGAGCGTGGTGTAGTCCTGCGGGGCGGGACGGAGCGTGGCGCTGAGAGCTGCGTGGTCAGCCCCCGGCAATAGGAAGGGGGCCAGCACCGCACGCGCGCCTTCCTCGGTTGCATTCGTGGAGGGAGCTGGTGCGGCTGCCTGGACAGCACTGTCGGACGCGACGCTCGCTCCTTCGGTCTTCTCCTTCTCGCCGCTTCCACCGCATCCGGTATTAACAGCAACGCCGAGTGCACAGCACCCGGCGATTGCAATGACTGTCGTGATGTTCATTTCGATCTCCGTTGTGATTGTGCATCAACCGTACGGAGACATGTTACTAACGCCTGCGCGATCAGCCTATGACCGGCGTCACTGTCCGATGTTCACGTTGAACCCGAGCAGTTTCCATTCCCCCCCTTCGCGGATGTACTTCTGCCGGAACGTCACCTTGTCGGGTGTCGTCGGGAAGATCCCTTCCAGCAGGAGAACACCGTCGGTGTCAATCGAAGCAGCCGATGTAAACGTGGGCTCGATGGTGTCGAGTACGGTCCAATCGACGTCCACACCGAAGAAGGGGGCGTAGACCGAGTCGAGTTTTTCAACCGGGTATTGCTCGGCAAACGGCTTCGATAAGGTGGAATGAAAACTACTGAGCGTTTTCTGCTTGAGTGCCGCACCGAAGTCGCGGAAGGAGCGCCGCACAAGCTCAACCTGTTTATCCGTCGCGGGGATTGCCTGTCCGGCTAGCGAACCCCCTGGTGGAGATGTCCCGTTCGGCGTCATGATCGATACGATCTTCCATCCCGTGGCCTCGTTGATGAACTCCATCTTCACCGGCACCTTCCCCCCCGTTGCGGTCTCCACGGTTCCATCCAGCCAGCCACGATTGTTCTGCACTCTCCGTGACGTCCAGCTGGCGTCGCTGTACTTGTCCAGCAGCGACGCGGTCATGAACTGACGGACGTCGGACTCGGAGCTGGCAGAACGATAGGTCTCGGAAAGGAAGGTCATCGCATCGGCGTATTTGCCGTCACGAGCGGCGACCATGAAATGATCGGCCGTTTCGATGCAGCCGGCACCGATTCCCGAAATCCCTTTGAAGACGAGATAACCGATGAGGCCAAGCCCGACGACGGCCATCACCGCCATGATTAGAACAAGCTTCTTCATGACTCCGACTCCTCAGATTATTTCTCCCATTCGTCCTTGGCCGATTCGTCGTTGCGAATGTCGGCCACGTATTCCGAAGGTGTCACCGACGAGGGGTCGCCAACGATGACGATCGTCATGTTCCGCAGATACCGCAGGGCTGCCCGGTTCATCTGCGACGGCGTGACGCTGCTGATGCCATCGACCAGACCGAATGCCATCCGCCAGTCGCCTGTGTAGAGGTACGCTTCACCAAGCTTGCTTGCCTGCGACTCGTTCGTCTGCTCACGCATATAGTAGCTGGTGATCCATCCAGCGAGTCCTGACTTGATTGACTCCTCACCGATGATGTAATTCCTGAAGAAGTCGACCACCTCTCCTTTCGCCACCCTCCATGCAGAGTCGGGCAACGTCGTCGAAATGGTAATCTCTCCATACGAGACATCGTTGAACCGGGCATCGGCTTCGGGAGCATAACTGAGGTTCCGCTGAACACGGACCTCACGGAACAGAGATCCCGAGAGGAAGCTCGTCAGACGCATGAATGGATAGTAGAGGGAATCGTTGACACCGGGTGCCAGATAGCGGGCCACGATGTAGTTGGTGACGGCCCGCTGATCGCCGAATGGCTTGCGGACCAGGAACTGCTGAACACGGGCATTGCGCGGAGTCGGTATGATCGCCTGCCGGTAGCTCCCGGTCGGCAGCTTGCCAAGCGTGGATGAAATCATCGAGCGAAGCTGAACCGAATCGACATTTCCGACAACGACGAGGAAGATTCGTGACTTCACGAAGAGCTCGCGCTGATGAGCCTGAAGAAGATCCACCGTAATAGCTGCCAGATCGGACTCCTGTGCGAATCGCCCGTACGGATGACCGGCAAAGAAGACACTGTCTGCCAGATATGTTGCATACGATTCCGGATTGATATATCTGTTCCGGATAAGGCTCAACATTTGATCTCTCGCGTTGCGGAACTCGAGCTGATCGTATTGCGGGCGAAGAACAATTCCTGTAAAGATCTCCCAGGCGCGTGGGAACATTTCATTGACGCAACGGAGGTTCAGCACCGAATAATCACGTTCGGTCGACGCGCTGATACCGATTGCCGTCCTCTCCATTTCGCGCTGGTGGGCGGCACGATCGGTTCCAAGAGGACCGCTGGCGATCGGCACGCTGAGTGTCAGATCTTCGATGGCCGGGGATTGATTGTCACGCAGTGCGGTGATGCCCCCCCGTATGTAGATCTTGGCATAGACCACATGGTTCGCCGGACCGCTCGGCCGCGTCAACACGGTTATTCCGTCGACCGTGAACTGCCGAACATTATCGGGTATTTCGATACCAGGACCTGCGCGAAGAACCGGGGCAGCTATTATTATTCCAATCAGAACCAGAAAAGTTCGGCGCACGATATTCATCCGTTCGTTATTGAAGGTGTGATTGCTCATCGCAGCACCTCCTGTGCCGTCAGATTCGCCTGTCTTAGCGCCTGCTGATTCGACGCGATCCCAAGGACGTAATTCTTTCCTTTCATGTACGTGCGGATCACCCGCTGAATATCAGCGCGCGTCACCTTCGCAAGATTGTCGATATACCCTGTGTAGTAGTCAAGCCCCGTTGTGCTCCACCAGAATGCCGGCGTATGCACCCATTCCGAGGTCTCCTCACTTTCGTATAGCGCCCGCATTCGGAGGGCCTGCTTCGAGGTCTCGAGTTCTTCGTCGGTGAAGTAGTCGGGGGAGTCGAAAGCCTGGATCTCGGTCCAGACGGCATCGAGGGCGCGGCGTATGTTCTCCGGCTTGCAGGAGACCTGCAACGAGATCGGCCCCACATAACGCTGCGTGTAGTAATTGAAGCCGGCGCCGTCGCAGAGCCCGCTCTCCACAAGCTTTCTCTGGAATCGACTTTGCGATTGCGTCAGGATATAAATGAAGACATCGGAGGCATATGTCGCCGCGTTGTCCACTCCCACCGAAGGACCGTGCCACCGATATTCGATCACGGCCAGATTGATCTGGGTCGGTACCTGCACGAATCGATTCTTCTCCAATGGCTTCGCGAGGGGTGGGGCGTTCTCCTTGAAGGGATCGGGACCGGGCTTCCAGTCGCTGAAGTACTTCCTTGCCAACCGGTAGACGGTCGCTGAATCAACGTCACCTGCGATGATCAGAAGCGAGTTGTTGGGGATGTAGTATCTCTTCTGAATCGTCCGCATCTTCTGGGGGGTCGCGGTCTGGATCACGGGGCGCTGACCGATCGGTTGCTTCCGTACGACCTGTTCACCCCATGTAAGCGAGTCCATCGCTCTGTTGAACGCAAAGAGTGGCGACGATTCCTGCCGATCGAATTCTCCCAGAACAACCTCTCTCTCCCGCTCCAGTTCCTCGGCGTCGAAATGCGGAAACTGTACCGCATCCGACATCACCTCTACTCCCTTCTCCAGATTCCTGACCGGGAGAGTGAAGTAGTAGTTGACGACCTCCTCGCGGGTGGTTGCATTGTAGAGGATGCCAAGGGCACCCAGACGTGAGATAAAATCCTCGGACGATTTGTAGCTGCTGTTCGCCTTGAAGAACATGTGTTCATAGAGATGCGACAGCCCGGCAAATTCAGGACCCTCCGTGAATGAACCGTTGCGGACGGCAAGCTCGATGGTGACAATCGGGACGAAACGATTCTCGACCGCCATGACCTCCAATCCATTCGGGAGTGTGAAGCGGGCGAATTCCTTTTCCGGCGCTCGTACGCCCCCCGGCTGGGCTTTCAATAGTGTAGGGGAGAACGCAACGAAGCAGACGGCCAGGACCATCATTGGAAGCCGTCGAAACATGTGATTCATGGATATACGTTTCAATGGTTGTGAAGGGGCAGAATATACGTATCCCCCCGGTAGGCCCGATAGTGCTTTGCAACGACGTCCCGAGCATTTCATTGTAACCGGGATCCCTGTGGAACATCTTGGGATCTTCCGCGTCTCCCTCTCCTCTTTCACTCCCTGCCGCTCCGGGGAATCCTCTCACGCCAGACCAATTCATGCGCAGCTCCAGTGCTCACTGCTGCGCCGCAAGGCTGTATGTCACGCTCACTTACGCTCTGCCTTCTGCCGACACTCCTCCTTCTCTTCATCGTCGCTCCACTCAACGCGCAACGAACGATCGATGCGGCGCGCGTATCCGGGACGATCACGATTGACGGACGATTGGACGAGCCGTCATGGCGTCGTCCCGGGGCGAGTGAATTCCTTCAGCTGGAGCCCCAGCCGGGTGCGGCTGCAACCGAGCGCACGGAAATCTGGGTCGCCTACGACGACGAGGCCCTCTACGTCGCTGCTCGGCTGCACGACACCGAGGCAGGCGGGATAGCAACGAATTTCGGTCGACGCGATGCCGAGATCGAAACCGACTGGTTCTGGATCGGCATCGACGCATATCAGGATCGGCGTAGCGGCGCCTACTTCGCCGTCAACCCTGCGGGGGCAGTTCAGGACGGCATCCTCTTCAACGACACGGAGAACGATCCAAGCTGGGACGCGATCTGGGATCGCGCGACATCGATCGACGATCAGGGATGGACCGTCGAACTTCGCATCCCCTACTCTCAGCTCCGTTTCGATGACAAGCCTGATCACGTCTGGGGCTTCAACGCCCGGCGCACAATCCTCCGCAAGGGTGAGGAAGATCATTTCGCTCTGATGCCACGCGATCAGGAGGGCTACGTCTCCCGCTTCGCTTCTCTGCGTGGACTTCAGGGCATAACACCACCGGGTCGCATCGAAGTCATTCCATACGTCGTCGCCGGAAGTCGCTTCCTGCAGCATCAACCCGATGATCCGTTTGTGACCGGCAACGATGTTTTCAGCGATGTCGGAGCCGACCTCCGTCTCGGCGTCGGATCCAGCCTTACCCTTGACGCAACCATCAATCCCGACTTCGGTCAGGTGGAGGTCGATCCGGCGAGCGTCAACCTGTCGGCCTTCGAGACCTTTTATCAGGAAAAGCGCCCCTTCTTTGTTGAGGGGAGCGGGCTCTTCTCGTTCGGGAGCGGCGGTGGGTATGGTTGGTTTAATCCGACCTGGTTCTACACACGTCGCGTTGGGCGTCCACCACAGATCGGACCGACACACTCAGGCTTCACCGATATACCCGATCGGACGACAATCCTTGGCGCAGGCAAACTGACCGGCCGCGTCGCCGACGGTTGGTCGATCGGTGCTATGACCGCCGTGACGGCCCGCGAATTCGCAGAGGTCGATTCCGCCGGCGTTCGCTTTCAGGATGAAGTCGAACCCCTCGCCTCATACTCCGTTGTCCGGACGCGAGGGGAGTTCAACGGTGGGCTGCAGGGGCTCGGTCTGCTGGCAACGGGCGTGGTGCGCGATCTCCATACGGACGATCTCCGGAGTACGCTCAACAGCTCGGCCCTTACAGTTGGTATCGACGGTTGGAACTATCTGGATGAGCGGCGAGGATGGGTAATGGTTGGCTGGGGAGGGATCAGTCATGTAGCAGGATCGCAGAGTCGTATCACACGTCTTCAACGGTCATCGCAGCGATACTTCCAGCAACCGGACGCAGATCATCTGGAGCTTGATCCGGAGGCCACGTCGCTCGACGGCTGGGCCGGACGCATCCTCCTTGCAAAGCGTTCCGGCAATCTCCATGTCAGCACTGCGCTCGGCGCGATTTCTCCCGGCTTCGAAGCGAATGATCTTGGCTTCAGCGGCCGTGCCGACTACATCAACGGACATGTCGACTTCGACTACAATTGGTACGAGCCCGATGGAATCTTCCGCCAGAAGGGTGTAAGCGGGCATGCATACGGCAGCTACAACTTTGGCGGCATTCCGCTGAATGCTGCGTTCGGAGTCGGCTTCGAAGGAGAGTTCGAGAACTTCTGGGGATTCGACGTCAGTATCGACTACACGCCGCTGACATACGATACGCGGAGTACGAGAGGTGGGCCCATGATCGATGGACCGTCGGGATGGTTCGGCAATGCATCCGCACACAGCGACTCGCGACTTCCAGTGCAAGGGTACACCTACGGCGGCGGAAGCACCAGCCCCGATGACATATGGAATGTCTACATCGGCGGCGGGATTGTCTGGCGGCCGGTCGATCAATTGCGGTTGAGCGTCGGCCCGAACTTCAATCGTGACTTCGCACGCTCGCAGTACATCGGGACGTTCGTCGATTCACTGGCAACGCACACCTTCGGCGCCCGGTACGTCTTCTCCGATCTCAGACAGAACACCCTCTCGGCCGACGTCCGCATCGACTGGGCCTTCACACCGGAGCTGAGCCTCCAGATCTACGCACAGCCATTTCTGGCCAGTGGTCGCTTCACGTTGTTCAAGGAGCTTGCGCGACCGAAGAGCTACGACTTCAACGTCTATGGAGATCAGGGATCGACGATCACACGCGACGGAATCTTCTACATCGCCGACCCCGATGGTGAAGGACCTGCAGAGGCGATCGCATTCCCCGATCCCGACTTCAACTTCAAATCGCTCCGGGGCACCGCGGTACTTCGCTGGGAGTATCGCCCCGGATCGACACTCTATCTGGTCTGGACACACAATCGCGTCGACTTCAACGACCCCGGCACGATGTCGGTCGGCCGCGACCTCTCCTCACTCCTCTCCGCCGACAGCGACAACATTCTTCTGCTGAAGGCAAGCTTCTGGATCAATCCATAGAGGCAGCCCGTTGCTGGACGGGCTACCCCTGGACCCGAATCCCCAGCCCCCAGCCCCGAGTTCCCAGCCCACAGGCAGACTCTCGAATCGTGAGGCTGTTCAAATCGCGCGAGGTCAAGGCGCGCGACAAAGAGCGAATGAGGCGTACCGGAGGTACGCCGCAGTGAGCGATGAGGAGCGCAACGCAGAGATCGCGCCTATTTCAACGGCCTCCTAGCAGGCTGTTGAGTAACTCTCGAATCGTGAGGCTGTTCAAATCGCGCGAGGTCAAGGCGCGCGACAAAGAGCGAATGAGGCGTACCGGAGGTACGCCGCAGTGAGCGATGAGGAGCGCAACGC
>CAYWXV010000054.1:0-17314 GCA_964462535.1 uncultured Alphaproteobacteria bacterium | reverse complement strand
AATCAGGGGTGTGTACCGGCCGCCCAGACGCCCAGAAGCCCAGCTAATCGATCCTCGGAAGGGGAACGAAGTTCTGATCCAGTTCGCCAATCAGGATCGAGCCAGCTTCCTCGACCCATGCATGAGCCTCGAAGCGCCCGCGCTCGCGCGATACGCCGATATGAAGCGTGGAAGGATGGGCGCCCTGCTCAAGGAGGACGTGAGCGGCAAGAGCCTGTGTCAGACAGGACGCGCCGGGAACGAATCGCGCCGCCGACTGCACCGACCAGGCGATGGTCCGGGAGGAAAGATCGGTCATGAGTGGCGATGATCGCCGACCGAGCCGCCGCACACGTTCGTGAACAGTGGCGAACGGCCTCAACGTCAGTTGAATCCGTACGGTCATCACACGCCAGAGAGCTCGAAGGAAGAGACGTCGCTCTGCCGGCGGGCGGGCGAGGAATCTACCGAGGGGGGTCGCCATCAACCTGTATCAGCCCATGCTGTTGGAGTTCTGCCAGAAGACGGAGGAGATCCTCCCGACATTTCTGCTCATCGACGTCGTACTCGTCGAGGATGGCGGCCTGAAGGTCGGCGACGGTTCTGGGTTCGCGCAACTGCTTCCAGATGAACGCTCCGACGGGATCGAGTCCGTAGTAGACTCCATCCGCAAGACCGAGAATGGCAACCTCACCGCCAAGTTCTGTTGACACCTGTTCACGACTGACGCTGACGACTGATTCCGTTGTGATCATGCAAACTGGACCGGGTTGGAGGGAAAGCACGGGGAGGTCGCCCAAGTTACGAACCAGACCCCCACTCCCTACTCCCCACTCCCCATACTCTCATCGATCGCCGCAAGCGTACCCTCCACTTCTTTCTCTCCGTGCGCGGTCGAGACGAACCAGGCCTCGAATTGCGAGGGAGGAAGATAAACGCCGCGATCGAGCATGGCGTGGAAGAAATGGGCGAAGTGTCCGGTGTGGCTTGTCGTCGCGCTTGCGTAATCGGTGACGACGCGATCGGTGAAGAACGGGGTGAACATCGATCCGACACGATTGATACTCACAGGAACGTTATGTCGATGAGCGGCGGCCTCGAGCCCCGTCACGATGCGACCGGCGGTTTCGTCCAGCGTCGGCCAGGGATTCCGCTCCAGCAACAGTCGCAACGTCGTCAGACCGGCGACCACCGCAAGCGGATTCCCCGACAGTGTTCCGGCCTGATAGACGCTCCCGACCGGAGAGACCACCTCCATCAGTTCCCGCTGACCTCCGTACGCGCCGACCGGAAGACCACCACCGATGATTTTTCCCAACGTGATCATGTCGGGGATGATATTGTAGATACCGGTCGCCCCCTTCGGTCCGACACGGAAGCCGGTCATGACTTCGTCGAAAATCAGGACGGTTCCGTTCTTCGTGCAGAGTTCACGCAGCCGCGCAAGGAAATGCGGCTCGGCCGGAACCACACCCATGTTCCCGCCGATCGGCTCGATGATCACCGCCGCAAGCGAGTTTCCATGTTCGTTGAAAAGAGTCTCGATCGAGTCGATGTCGTTGAAGCGTGCGACCAGTGTGTCATTGGCGACTCCCTCGGTGACGCCGGGCGAGCTTGGCGCTCCATGGGTCAGCATGCCGCTGCCGGCGCGGATCAGGAACGAATCGCCGTGGCCGTGATAGCAACCCTCGAACTTCATCACCTTGCTCCGCCCCGTGTAGCCCCGCGCGATTCTCACCGCCGACATCGTCGCCTCGGTACCGCTCGACACCAGTCGCACCATATCGAGCCCGGGAACGATCTCCGTCAACAACTCCGCCAGCTCAACCTCCAGTCGTGACGGCGCACCGAAGCTGGTGGCCCGTGTCGCCTGATCACGTATCGCCTCGACCACCTCCGGTACGCCGTGTCCCAGAATAAAGGGCCCCCACGAACCGACGTAGTCGATGTAGCGTCGACCGTCGGCGTCGACCAGCCAGGCGCCCGAAGCCTCCTCGAAGAAAATCGGCGTCCCCCCTACCGCACCGAATGCGCGAACGGGGGAGTTGACACCGCCGGGAATGACACGACATGCACGGGTGAAGAGATCGCTGCTGGTGGACATGGGGGGTTGGAGGTTAAGGGTGGTCGAACTTCTTGCCGTCCGGATGAACGAACTTGGTATACGTGGAGATGGCAAAGGAATACCGAGAGATCGCCTGCCTATCCAGCATTGGGCGGTACGTGGCGCGTTCAATGAAGTCGAAGCATTTCCGCATCCACTCAATCCAGAGGATTAGTCGCGAAGACCGTCATCTCGGTCGTAAAGCCACGATCGTCCATTTCGAGGACGCTCTTCACGGCGTGCGCTATGTCTTCGGCATGCAGCTTTGACGGGTTATCCTTCTGTGCGAAGCCGGCGTTCGCCATGAAGTCGGTGATGACCTCGCTGGGGCTGATCAGCATGACTCGCACGTTGTGCCGACGGAGTTCGGATCTCCAGCACTCCGTCATTCCTCGTAGTGCGAACTTGCTGGCATAGTAGGCTGAGCCGTTGGGGGAGCCACGGTAGGCGGCGGTGGAGGCGATGTTGATGATGTTGCCGCTCGCTTGACGAATGAAGTGCCTCGCCACTTCGCGGGACATCATCATGGCACCCGTAACGTTCGTTGCGAGCACCGCATCGAAATCGGACCGATCGAACTCAACGAGCGGCTTAAAGATCCCGAAGCCCGCGTTGTTGATCAGGATATCAATGCCGCCGAATTCAGCCACCACCTTCTCGACGGTCATCTTCACATCCGCTTCGTTCGACACGTCGGCCTGGATTGCCAGGCCCTGGATGCTGTTCGCCGCTTCGTTCAAGCGGTCCTGATTCCGACCAGTAATTGCCACTCGAGCACCAGCGTCCGCGAGCATGCGCGCAATTGCAAGCCCAATACCACTATTTCCGCCCGTGACGAGCGCCCTGGCATTATTGAGGTTCATGATCCCTGTGTGTTTGAGGGTGGCACGTATCACTGATTATGTGGGGGGCGGGTATTCGCAGCACGTATGTTGGGCGGAGGAGGGCATCGATCGGAACATGGGCCAGTCAGCTGACACCGCCACCCGCATTTCGCTGGTCACGGTGCCGACGATGCTCTTCCCACATCTAATAACCGACACCTAGCATGAGCAGGGTGAGAAGTCCGACGCCACAGACGAGCGCGATCCAGGCAAGGATCGTGATGCGTCGAAGCCGGCGTTGAGCGTCGACAAGACCCGGTATTCCCGGACGCAGCCGACCGTGTTCAAAACGGACACGCCTCATAAGCGCAATGCCGGCCATGATTGCAGCTCCGGCGATGCCATAGATAGCCAGTTTTATCACCATAACGTTTGCGTTGTAAACACGCCCTCAACCGGACCGAAATTGTGACTCACCGACAGAGAGGCCCACTCAACCGATAGAGCAGGTCGTTCAACAACGGCGAAATCGGACGGGGACAATATTTCGTGGGGTTTCATTGACCGAATTCCGGAATGATCCGTCGCATGAAGTCATCGAAGAGCGGAACAGTAAACGCCATTTCTCCATGTGTGGGACTGAAGACCATTCCCTTTTTGATGAGGCTGGCGCGTGTTGGGCCAAGAGCCGAGTTTTTCGTGCCGAGGCGCTGAGCGATATCGGCCGTCCGATATGGACCCGGTCCCAGATCGGCCATTGCCCGCAGATAGTCTTTCTCCTTCGGAGTGAGCCTGTTGAATCGTACGCGGAAGAAATTCTCGTCAAGCCGGTTGATAACGGTATTCGTGGCCGCCCGCACATGTTCCAGAGTAATCGGTGATTGCGGCGTGCTATTCCATGCCTGATATCCCCACTCCTGCAGGAAGTAGGGATATCCCCTGGTCAGCGAGACGATCTCATCCAACGCAGCTTCGTCGATCGATTCGCCAGCATCCTCGATCGGTTCTTTTATCGCGGTCGCCGCGTCACGTGCGGTCAGTGGCCCTACGTCAGGAAAGCTCAGCAACCGTTCGGCATATGATTTCGATTCGCCGGCAAGACCGGGAAGGATCGGCAATCCGGCGCCGAGCAGCACAAGTGGAAGTTGACGCTGTTGCATTCGGTGGAGCGCCATGATCAGAGCGCTCAACTCGTGCGAACTGAAATACTGAATCTCATCTATCAGAATGGCGACGGCGGTCTCGCGTTCGTCCGCCGCTTCCGCCACGACGGTCAGAAGGTCGGGCAGATCTATCTCGATGTTCCCGCTGTCCGCCGATCCAAGTTCCGGCTCGATATCCAATCCCAGTTCGATATCGCCCACCGTAACCTTGACGGCTCCGATGAAGCTCTTCAGGACCGCGATCCCCCGCCGGACCTTGTTCCCCACACCCGCCATGCGATCCAGATCGAACAGCAGTCGTCGCAGGTGGGGAGCCAGAAGCACTGCCAGTGGCTTGTCCTCGGTCGCCTCAATGAATATGGTCCGAAAACCGGTATCCTCGGCCATTCGCTCCATTCTGTTGAGCAGCACCGTCTTACCGACGCCGCGCAATCCTGTCAGGATCATGCTCCTCTCGGGGCGTTTCGCCCGAATTCGCCCAAAAAGGACATTTGCCTGCTCCAGAATAGCATCTCGACCGGCCAGTTCGGGTGGTGGCGATCCAGCTCCGGGGGAAAACGGATTCCGAATCCTGTTCATTCCTGGTCCCTGTTATACTTGTTTATACAGAAGTATAAGCAAGTATACGAGGTTTCGCCTATACATGACTATACATTGCTGTACATGTATATAAACACCTATAAACACACAATTCCCGGGATACCCATTCGGAAAGAAAGTCAGCGTCACATGCGGACCGACGCCCAACTTCGACTCGCCCGACCAGGGTGCACCCGGACAAGATCATCCCAGAGAGCCGTCAGTCGACGATCCGATTCGGTGGCGAAGGCGAGTTCAATGGCCAGCGGAGGAGGCATTGGAGGCGGCCCACCGTCGTGCGAAGTATGTGAGAATGATCGAGGCACCGGCACGGCGGATGGCGATCAGCGATTCCTGCATCGCGCGGTCAAGATCTATCCAACCACGTTCGGCCGCCGCGTGGATCATCGAGTATTCGCCGGAGACCTGGTATGCCGCGACCGGAACATCGACGGCGTCGTTGACCATCCGGATGATGTCGAGCGACGGCATCGCCGGCTTGACCATGATGATGTCTGCCCCCTCGTCCAGATCGAGCATCGCCTCGCGCATCGCCTCGCGACTGTTGGCCGGATCCATCTGGTGAGATCTCCGATCGCCGAAGCCGGGGGTCGAGTCGGCGGCGTCGCGGAACGGACCGTAGAATGCGCTGGCATACTTCACGGCATATGACATGATCGCCCGATCGCTGTAGCCGTTGTCGTCCAGCATCGTTCGAATTGCCGCCACCCTCCCATCCATCATGTCCGACGGAGCGACGATGTCCGCCCCCGCCTGGCAGTGCGTAAGTGCCGACCGCGCAAGAAGCTCGACCGTCGGATCGTTCAGGATTGTCTCTCCATCAAGCAGACCGCAGTGACCGTGATCGGTGTACTCGCACAGACAGACGTCGGTGATGAGCGTCATCTCCGGCACTTCACGTCGTATCTCTCGCAACGCCCGTTGCATGATTCCATCCTCCGCATAGGCGTCGCTTCCCACACCATCCTTCGCTTCAGGAATGCCGAAGAGGATGACTGAGCGAATGCCCAGCTCCATCAACTCGACACAGTCCCGCAACGCCTGATCAATCGAGGTCCGATCCACACCAGGCATCGAGGCAACTGGCTGGCGGACACCAGTGCCGGGGACGATGAAGAGCGGCTGCACAAGGCTGTCGAGATCAAGACGGGTCTCGCGAACAAGCGAGCGAATACCGGCGGTGCGGCGAAGTCTTCGCGGGCGATGGATCTGCTGGGTGGTGACGTCGATGTCGTGCATCTCTATACCTCCTGATTCTGCATGTGTCGCTCTTCGATTCCATCCGCCCCTCCCCCCTCCTTCCCCATTGTGGCGATCAACTGCTCCGCCATCACGAAGGCCGAGCGGACGCAATCTCCAACGGAAATCCCTCCGCGATAATTGCCGAGGAGATGAAGACCACGATGATTCGATTCAGCCGTTTCGATCGACTCCAGTATGCGACCATACCCAAGCGCGTACTGGGGGATCGCCTGTTCCCAGCGATGGAGGTCAAAAGCAAGTGGCCGCGCGCTGATGCCGAGTAGTCGTTGGAGATCGCGATGGACAATGTTCTGCAATTCCGCGTCCGACCTTCGCGCCATCTCTGGATTGCGCGCGCCGCCAATGAAGGTCGTCAGGAGAACAGTCCCCTCCGGCGCGCGATTCGGGAACAGGGACGATGAAAAGAGAGTGCCGAGGATATTCCGTCCTTCCACAGACGGGATGAGCATTCCGAATCCGTCCAACGCATGCTGTATCGCGCTTCGATCGTATTGGCTGACGGCAACAGTGACCGGCGGATATTCGATCGACCGGAGCACCACCGAAAGGTTCGGCTCTATCGACTCCAGCAACGAAGCAGCGGCCGAGGCATCCGTCGCAATCACCAGCCGGGAACCGACAAATCTCCGCCCACCCGCTTCCAGGCTCCATCCATAGAGTTCCTTCCCAATCCGCTCGACACCGGCGCCAGCAACGATCTTCTCTGACCATCGCTCCGCGATTCTCCCCGGTAGCATTCCCATTCCTTCGGTGAACGAGATCAATCCCTTTGGTGGCGGCGGCACACCCTTCCTTCGCTCCCTCTTCACGCTAATTGCCTTTCGAATGGCGCCTCTGATAATACTCCGATGCTCCTGCTCGAGCCGATACATCGCGGGAAAAGCATAGCGGAGCGAGAGTCGGTCCGGACGACCGGCGAAGACGCCGCCGACGAATGGATCGATCGCGTAGTCCAGGAACTCGCGGCCAAGCCGTCGCTCGACGAATCCAGCCACGCTCTCTTCGATATCGGGAGAGACTGGTTTGATAAGGCGCTCACGGAGAACCCGAAGCTTCGCGCGGCGGCTGAAGAGTGGAGTGCGGAGGAAAGAGCGGGGATCGGTCGGAGCTGGAAGCAGTCGCCCGCGACGAACGACATACCGGTTGGATGCGATCTCGGCCGGCTTCATCAGATCGTCGTTCAATCCAAGCTCGTCAACCAGAGTCACGAGTTCGGCGTTGATCGACGTCGAGTTCGCGCCGGTCTCGACCAGAAGTCCATCCTTGTTCCTGTGCGACCAGATGACGCCGCCAAGCCGTTCTCGTCCTTCTATCAGTACCACGTCGACGCCGCGGGAGGCCAGGCGATGGAGGAGGGTCGCTCCCGATATCCCGCCACCGACGATGATCACATCATGTCCATTCATTGCTTCCGATCCTGCTCCTGACCGTTATCGTTCGATCGAATACGTCCCGCCATCCGTTCCTCGACGACGTCGGCAAGCGACGCGATGAAAGTGGGGGTGTCATTGAGGGCGTACATGACTTCGTACTTGTGGATGCCGGCCTCCTCGGCCACCTCGCGCAGTTCGATGTCAATCTCGTGAAGCGTCTCGATGTGATCCGTGACGAATGCTATCGGAACGATCAGTAGACTCCGCACCCCTTCGCCTCCAAGTCGCCGCAACGCATCCTGCGTGTAGGGCTCGAGCCACTTCACCGGACCGACACGGCTTTGAAACGAGAGGTGATGGGGATGATCGTATCCCCTGATATCCATAACAGCCTGAACTGTTTCACGGATGTGATGAGAGTAGGGATCGCCGGCCTCTACATCGGAGATCGGCGTGCCGTGGGCGGAGAAGAGGAAATGGAGCTCGCGACGCTCCTCTTCGGTGAACCGATCGGCGAGCGTCGCATCGATTCTGTCGTTGATGGCGGCGACGTAGCGTGGGTGGAGATGATAGTTCTTCACCGAGCGAACTCGGAACCATCGCCCGAACTCATCGCGATTGAGATCACGCCACTCCTTGAAGCTCGATCCGGTCGTGGTGCGGGAGTATTGTGGATAGAGAGGAAGGAGGAAGATCTGCCGGATACCCTGTGTCTTGAACTCCTCGGCCGCCTTGATGGTGAAGGGATGCCAGTAGCGCATTCCCATGCGGACATGGAAGCGTGCCTGGCCGTCGAACCGTTTGTTCAGCTCGACCTCAAGCGCGTTCATCTGCTCTTCGGTCCGTTCCAGCAGCGGCGACTTCCCGCCGATCATCCGGTAGTTGGGCATCACCCTCGGGGTGCGTCTGCGCGAGACGACTTCCGCGAAGAGTCGTCGCGGGAAGAGCCATGCGATAGGCTTCGGCAGCGGGATGCGGATGATCTCGGGATCGAGAAAGAGATTTCGGAGAAAGGGGCGGATGGCATCCAGGGAGGTCGGCCCGCCAAGATTGAGGAGAATAACGCCGATGTCAGTCATACGCCGGGAAGATAGGAGGTTCGCCGAGGTTAGATGGAGTTTGAGAGAGTTAGAAGATGTTGGGCGGGAGCGTGTTGGGGAGTGGGGACTGGGGCGCGGGGAGTGGGGAGCGGGAAATGGGGAATGTCAGTTGGCGGCCCCTGCGTTACTCGGCGTCCTCGGCGTTGAAAGCTTATCCGCCCTGGTCATCGGCAGTCTCCAACCTGGCAGCCACGCGTTTCAGACGTCGCTTCTCCAACCACCGGAAGAGCAGGCCGCCGACGGTCATATTGAACACGAGACTGCGGACCCAGGCCATCGGGGGACCTCCATCCGGAAGCATATGGAAGAGCGTCATGACGGGACCCCAACCCAGTCCGGTCCAGAGCCACTTCCGCGTGGCCGCATCGCGCAGCTTTTCATTTCGCGCCAGTTCGTTCGTGACATACGAATAGACATCCGAGTTCCGCATGTGATACGGTATAATCCGAATCCCACAACGACTGCAACGCCGGTTGCGATATAGAGAGGAGCATTGTCGATCGAAATCCCCACCAGGAGACCGAGGAGGCATGCAACGGACATCCATCGGAATGCCACTGACGCCGCACGGTAATGATCGTACTGCTGCCGCTCATCCAGCGGAACACCGTCATAGTATTGGATGTTGGATTTCATCGGAAGGTTCGTCGTCAGTTGTCACTTGTTTGTTGTGGCAAGTTCTCAGGAATCGGGTACGCACGATCCCCTCTAGCGTGTCGAGAGGCGCTGTCGAAACCAGCTTGTGGACTCCCCTGCTTCATCGCTCTGAACGAGCGATGAGGCGGTCCCCTCTCATGAGAGGGGATGCGTCCTTGCCCCTATGTGATGTCTCTGCCAACCAGCAACCAGCAACCAGCAACCAGCAACTATCAACCATCTACCACCCGAAACAGCTCCTCGACCGTCATACCCAACACGGATGCCAGCAGCAACGCCAGCTTCACCGACGGGACGTAGTCACCGCGCTCGATATAGTTGATGGTCTGGCGGCTCACCCCCACCCGTTCCGCCAGTTCGGCCTGCGTCAGTTCGCGATCCGTCCTCGCCTGGCGGAGATTGGAGATGAGCTCGTATTCGTGGTCGGGCATTGATGTCAACTCTATTTGACATACGAAGATACGAGAGATCTGCCCGCCGGCTGGCTTCGACAGGCTGGCTTCGACAGGCTCAGCCAGCGCGTACTACCCATCCGCCCAGAGGCCCAGCCGCCCAGCCGCCCAGCCGCCCAGAGGCCCAGCAGCCCAGCAGCCCACACTCAGGGTTCCACCACCACCACCCGCGCCTGACGCACGCCCTCGGATTCCAGAACAACGAAGTACGCTCCACGCGCCAGACGACTCGCGTCGAACATCTCCGTGTGCGACCCTGCTGCAAGTACACCTTCCCGCACCACCCCCACCTGATTCCCACGCGCGTCGATCACCACAAGACGAACGCTCATCGGACGACGGAGCGTGAAGGGAATCATTACCTCTCCTCGACGCGAAGGATTCGGAACGCATCCCTCCAACCTCGCGCCCGACGGACCCGATGCCGATGCGCCCTGTTCCTCCTCCACTCCCGCGATCCAGCCCTGCCGCGTCCGGTAGCTCACCAGCATGTACCAACCGCCGACGACCAGACGTCGACCATCCGGCGAGATGTCGATCCAGTCGACCAACTCCCGGTACGAATCGTACGCGTCCACCGAATCACCCGTCCGCGCCTCGTAGACAACCACCAGGCTGTCATACCCGCCCACGTACAGATACTCCCCGCTCGGCGAAAACCGCAGCTTCTGCATCTTCGCCCCCCGACGACCCTCCCACGCCGGAGACCGACTCTCCACATCCCACATCACGATCCGTCCGTCCGATCCCGTCGTGGCGATCCGCTCACCGCTCGGCGAGTATTGAACCGATGTGATCGCCCCCTCGTGACGGCGGGGGAACTCCTGCTCCAGCTCTGCGGTCTCCACGTTCCAGATCCGCACCGTCGAACCCGGCGTCCCCCATGCCACCGATCGTCCGTCCGGAGAGAACGTGATCTCTCCGCTCACCGTGTCCGGAAAGACCCGCAACACCGTGTCGACCGTCGTGTTCCACAGTCGCACGTCCGCACCGCTCGACCCGGCGAAGTAACGTCCGTCCGGCGAGTACGTCGCCTCGGTTCCCCAGGCTCCCGGCTCCGGGCGCGTGGCGATCGGATCGGGGAAAAAACCCTCGACCGGCCAGATCGTGACCTCCCGACGTCCGAAGACCACCAACGATCGGCTGTCCGGTGTGAAGCAAAGGGAAATCCCTCCCCCGGGAGCGCCGAACAGCCCCGTCATCACCCCGCTGGCGGCGTCGAATGTGTGAATCCATGTGCCGTGCGTCGCCACGTACCTCCCATCCGGCGAGATGACGACGGGCAGGCAATCCAAACCGCACGGTGTCATCAACTCCCCGGAGCTACGATCCCACACACTCCCCGGACGACTCCATCTCTCCTTCACCCAGATCCGCACTTCCTCTCTGATCCACGTCCCGACCAACAGTTCCTCCGTCGAGGGGGAGAACTCCATCCAACTGAGAATCCCCGATGCGTTCACCCGCGATACCTCTGTCCAGGTCTCCGTCTCACGGACCGACACTGCCTGCGAATAGAGTCCCACGGCCAGGTACTTGCCGTCCGGACTGAAGCGGAACCGAACCGGCGTCGACGACGCGAAGAGTTCGAACCCGAACGTCGCGTACACCCGGCGAAGCCCCTGTCGTAGGTCGAACATCTCCACCGAATCCGACCAGTCAGTATTCCCGACCGTCACCAGCAGTCGTCCGTCGGGGGAGAGCGTGGCGGCGCCATCGGTGTTCTCCGAGCGAAAGGTCGAGTCGAGCGCCACCCGACGGGCAACGTCCCAGACATAGGTCCAGCCGTTGTAGTCCGAGGAGATCAACGTGTCCCCGCTCGGCGTGAAGATCAGCGTCCCGATCAGGTCTCCCTCGTACGGCATCGTCCCGATGATCCGTCCCTGCGGGAGATCGTACAGTGTGATCGTTGACACCTGACCATGCACCATGTTCCCCTGCCCGACGGCCAGATACCGACCGTCGTTCGACACCGCAACCTGTCTGATCTGCTCCGCTCCCTTCGGAAGATCCCGCGCGCGCCGTCCCTCGACGACATCCCAGACCGTCAGGAGGTCGCCTCCCGCGACGATCTCACGACCGTTCGGAACCAACGCCGTCGAGAAGTAGTCATTCCCTCCCCCCGGCCACAAAACAGTCAGCAGTGTTCGCGTGGCATAGTCGTAGACACCAATCCGCTGCTGTTCAACCAGCGTCATCAAGCCATTCGGCAAGAACTCAGCATCCGCGTCCCCAATCGTCAGTTTTCCTCCCCGCATCCATTCCACGTCGCGGAGATACTGCCCCTCCGCTCCCTGCGCCGCAAAGAGCGCAAGGAGCGGAACGAGCATCATCCGAACTATCGATACAGGATGTTGTCCGATCATGGTTCGATCGTCATCGGCAATGTCTGGCGACCGTCGTCGGTCTCCAGCGAGTAGAAGTACGTCCCCGCGGGAAGGTTCCCGCAGAAGAATGTCGCCTGGTGATTCCCCGCTCGAAGATCACCCTGCACCACCACCCCCACCTGATTCCCGCGCGCGTCGATCACCACAAGACGAACGCTCATCGGACGCGTGAGTGTGAAGGGAATGAGCGTCTCACGACGATACGGATTCGGGATGTTCTGCCCGAGGGAGAAGGTCAGGGATGGAGTCGTCTTCAACGGCTGACCCGGTGTCGCCGGCGGAATCGTCCGCTTCGGGGCGTACTCCTCCGGCACGCGTCGCAGATCCTCCAGCACCCGGTCGTAGTAGACCGTCATCGCCGAGTCATGCTCCTCCCGTTCATCGACCGGATCGAACTCCTCCGCCTGCAGCCGCAGTCGCGACCAGTTCGCCGCAATCGAATCCCCCGCGTCGGGAAGATTCTCCAGGATCTTCATGTACGACGCCCGGGCCGCCGAGTCGCTCCCCAGACGTTCCAGCGCAAGACCGCGGACGATCAGCGCCCCGGATCGGACTTCATCCTGATCGGTCGTGTCCTTGGCAAGGACATCCAGATCGAGAGCAAGGACGGTCAGCTTCGGAACCGTCGAGTCGCCGAAGATCGCCGCCGCGAGGGCGTTGAACATGGCGACGCGCCGGGTCATGATGTGGGCCGAGGTGTCGAGGAAGGCGGCGCGGTTCACCGCGAGAGCCGTATCGAAGAAGGCAATTCCGGTCGTCGAATCCAGCCATCGCCCGTCGTGCAGGTATTCTGGTTCGATCGCCTTGTCCCACGGCTCGCGCTGACTGGGATTGCTGATCGTGCATCCTTCGTTCGACGTGACCATCGTGCACCAGCCGATCGACTCGGAAGTATCGTTGGGAGCACCTGTCGTGTCCACAAGGACGTTTTTGCGCACACGATGTCCTGCCGTGTCCAGGAACTCATTGTTATGGATCTGGATGGGCGTGTTCGTCTTGTTCACACCGGCAGCAAGATGATATTGGGTCTTCTCCGCATAGCGGTTGAAGCCGCAACGGATCGAGAGCCAGGCGTTCTTGTCCTGCAGATATCTGTCCACATTGCCGTGTCCGAATGTCGTATCCGTCTCTGTCAGTGTATCGACATTCCTCCCCAGCACCTCGATCACCTCCGGCAGTTTTTTGAGGATTCGGTTGTTCTCGACCACTGGTGTTGACCTGATCCATACGCCGAAATTCCCAAAGTCCTTGAACGTGTTCCCCCGCAGATAGTGGAAGCTGCTGGAAAACGGCGCGATCGCGTTGAATGAGACATCGACTTCGTTGGTGTATCCGCGCGCCAACAGAGTCGAACTGGTCGCGACCCCGGCGTCAACCGAATGGAAGTGGTTGCTGCAGTACCAGAGGTTCGACGCCGTGGACAGAATACCCGTGTTCACGACATCCAGCGAACAGCTCCGCACCTCGGCCGAATCGCATTCCTTGACATCGAGTCCGACGCGAAGCCGCTCGAAGACGTTGCTCACGGAACGCACGCGTTGCAGACCGTAGGTGCGAATTCCGATCACCGAATACGTCGCACTGTCTCGCTGGGCGAACTCTCCTTCTTCATCTTCGAATCGGGAGCTGGAGACATCCAGGACCTCTCGCCGCGGGAACGTGTCCGCCGGATTGTAGGGCGTCAACGTGAAGATGGTGTCGAGATAGGCATACAGCAATGGTGTGCCCGATGACCAGAGGATGTCGCGGTTCGCGCTGAATGTCGAGCCGAACACAGGATAGAGGTGCGCATTCCGGGATACAATCAACGCATTGCTTACATCCGCGTACGCGATCCGCATATAACACTCCGTCTTGTCGGCAGGGTCGCTGGGATTATCGTACGCATAGATAAAGGCCGGCGCCACGACGGTCGTGCAGGCTTCGTCGCAACAGGGAGCCGTGCGTCCGGTGACGGTCACTCTCTTCGTCGCCGTTCCCACCAGATCCAATCTCCCCTCGCAGACGTTCGTGATTTCATCCGTCAGCACCAGCCGGCTTCCCGGCCGCGCGGCCAGTTCGCCTCCGCGCTCCACGGTGAACCGGCGAAGGCTCAGCATCGCGCCGGTATCGATCAGCAGACGTCCGCCCTCGCGCACCAGCACCTCGCAATCGATCTCCGCGATCCCGTCGACGGCGATCCGGAGCGTCGAGCCCGAGTCGACCACGACCTTCTGCGTGCCGGACCGGGTGATCCGCGTCGCCTCCTTCATATTCAGCGTTGCGCCGTCGGTGATCGTCAGATCGCGCGATCCGGTCATGGCGATCTCCGCGCCGGGATACATCGTCATCGTCCCCCGGTTGAGCAGGTAGACCCCGTGATCCTTGAGCGTCACGGTCCCGTACTGTTCCGCGTCGATCCACGACTGCCCCACCGCCACGCAGCCGACCGTGTTCGTATCGCTGCCGACGATCGTCAGATCGCCGATCCGCGTGTTGCCGACCACCTCCACGTCCTCCAGGTATCCCCACAGAAGCACCTTCCCATTGCCCGTCGCGGTGATCGTGTTGTTGCCGGTCGGGTTGTCAGTCGTCAGGATTCCGTCGATCGCAAGGATGAGACTGTCGGGGACGGTGATCGTCGTTCCGACGCCGTTGATCATCGTCACGCCCATGTTGCGATGGGCAGTGTCTCCGCCGGGAACCGCCACGCCTCCGGAATCCATCACGCGCACGAGGGCATCGCGCCAGGCGCCGAAATGGATCAGACGCATCCGGTTCTCGTTCATGCTGGTCGTGTCGTCGATCGAGAGGGTGGCTGACGTGGTGTAGGCGTAATCGCCCTTCAATGGAATCGCATGGGCGACGGCCCGGTAGGCATTCACCCGTCCGAACCCCATCCGTTGCGCCCACGAGCGATTCAGCGGATCGTTCGTCTGGCGGACGTAGGCGTACTGGATGGGCGTGCTGTCAGGATTGGTCTGGAGGTAGCGGTAGGTTTCCAGAGTGTCGATCGACGCGCACGAATCAACGCACTTGCCGTCGACGATGATCGTTTGACACCCGACCTTGTGCAGGATGTAGTGCCGCGCGGTATCGACCGTCGAGTTGTCCGGCACCTTGTCGGCAGTGAAGGTCAACGCGTTGTTGACCCGACGCTGTACATCGAACGCGCCCACGACTTTACCCGTTGAATCACGTTCCACAGTAACACCCATGTATCTGTTTACGCTGAGCATCAATCCGACAATGCCCGAAACCTGTGGTGCGGAATGGGACGTGCCTGTAAAATCGGGACCGAATCGTGCTGAGTCGGCCGGCGACGGCACTGGACCATCGATGGCGGCAAGGGTCCCTGTGCCTGCAGTAATATCCATGAACGCGCGCGCCTTTCGTTCTCGTCGCGTCTCGATGTTCGTGTCGATATTGAACTTCTCGGATCCGATCGATAGCGCCCAACGCCCAGGGAATGATTCGACGTCCCCGTCGAAATGCGCTCCGCCGAAGCAACTCGTCGTGTCGTCCCAGAAATCGCACTGACGGTTGAGTTTCGTCCCGTCGAACACCGCTCCCACGGCGATCGCCTTGACATCGCGGGCCGGATCGCTGGAATCCATGACGGAAACCGCCCCGCGCCACATAGCGCTGGAACGGTAAACAATGATGGTGTCGTCTCCCTCAACGACCTCACCATACCGACGTCCCCACGGACGTACGCTAACATCATTGCCACCGAGCATCACTGCGACAATGCCGGTAGTGAGAATGTTGCGGAGTTCGCGCTCTCTTATCGACAGGATATCTTCATTTATGTCTGGAGTCTGAACGCTCTGATTCCAAACCGCAATATGCTCGAAGTATTCGTTGTCGGTGGAATCCAGATCGACGTCATCGGGCTTATGGCGATTCCCATCAGACAGCAGCACCGTAGCACACTCGGGGCATGTTCCCACCATCGATCGACCTCTCACAGAATCGTCATCACCCGTGGCTGCCGCGTTGGAAATCGTCGACACCGGATGCCCGAAGATGATTGGAATGGTGTGATACGGCCCATCACCCAAGTGCGCCGAGTCGATGATCCTGTGATGTCCCAAATCAGGGTGGTCTGATATGTTCGCCGGATTCTCGTTGACATCATCCGTAAATCCAATGACAACGGATCTCCTGCCCCTGGTAATCTCCCATGCCATGGGAAGATTCTGTCGATAGAGGTTCCACAACCATCCCAGTCGGTGGTGATGACGTGGCCAGAAGGGATTACTGCCGAGGAACAGGATGGAATCCCACGGAAGATTCGGTTTCATCCCGCGATCATTCGGCACCGACCCCACGCAAATGAATTCCGGATAGGCAACGACAGAGGCGTTGGGGATTCCGTCGAGTGTCTGATTCACGTCCCGCAATCGCGCATAGTCGGATAATCTCATACCCACGCCCTGTCGAACCTTTCGGAGATTGTACATCACGAACTCGATCGGCCCATACTTCTCCTCCAGCATCAGGAAACTGTCGCGTATGGCTGAATACGCTGCATCAAGGTCGTCTACCGATAAGGATCGGGGACCGAATTCCGTGGAGTCCGAAACGAGAAACGCGTGGACATCGAAGTTGATCCACCAGGTCCTTCGCGCCCAGTAACGATCCTCAGGCTCGACACCCGAACAAGTGTCATACAAGATGGAATCGGGATTGCTGAATCCCTGAAATTCAGGCGGTGTGAGCGTCAGACAACTGTCCGGCGTCTGTGCTCCGGCGATTTCCACTGTCCCTGCGAACAACGCGATGCCGGCCAGCATCGAGAGAAGAAGACGTGCTCGCATAACGAGGTCCTCCGTGATTGAGTAGGAGTGAAAGACGCCGCCACTGGCACGGGAATGCCCCATCGCCCCCGCGATATTCACGTATGCTGTGAAATCACGGGGCCGCGCCATGGCGCCGTCCGTTGACGTTCTTTTCTGGGGGAAAGTTGGAAGCCACGTGCAGGGTTGCGTGGCCGTGATGGCGGGTGAATGAAACGCCCGAAAATGGAATAAACCCTCAGTGAGGAGCGAACGTACGAAGGGACCCTATACCAAACAAGTGATTTCTCGGGAATCGGATACTGTAGAATGATTGGGGATCACCTCACGTTCGACAACACGATGACCTCGAATGATTCCTCCCCCAATCGCACAGCCTCATCTCCGAACGACAAGGTCCCTCCACCCGCACCGATATTCTCTTTCCCATTCTGTGCCCAAGGTCGCGCAATGCCGTCGCGATTTCTTCCGCGCGAGTACGAATAGTCGAGTGATCGCAGGCAGTTGTGGCTGTCGTCGTCAATACACGAACACGATCTCCGTCAGACGCGATGGTCACTATTTCCCGAAGCATTCTCCCCTCCTCCTCCTTCGTCGCCGGAGGTTCGCAGCTCGAACCGAACGGAGTAAA
>CAYWXV010000053.1:13579-18103 GCA_964462535.1 uncultured Alphaproteobacteria bacterium | reverse complement strand
CGGGTGCGTTCACGACGATCGCCGGCACGAGCATGGCCCTTACGGCCAAGGCGACATCGGCTTCGACGGTGATTGCTGATCCAGGCAATACGCTTGTGACGAAGGACTACCTGGTCGCAGGCAACCTCGCCGTCTCGACAGACGCGACTCTCGTGGGTGATGGCACGACAGCCACACCGCTGGGGGTGAACACGGCGAACAGCAACACGTGGACCGCTGATCAGTTGCTTCCGAATAGCGCACCACAGGGTGACAATCTGATCGCGGCGGTGAACGCCGGCACGACGACGGTTGACGACGCTCATGTGGCGGACAACCTGACGATCAACGGCGGCACGATCGACAACAGCCCGATCGGCGCGACGACCCCGAACACGGGTGCGTTCACGACGATCGCCGGCACGAGCATGGCCCTTACGGCCAAGGCGACGTCGGCATCGACGGTGATAGCCGATCCAGGAAACACGCTCGTAACGAAGGACTACCTGGTCGCAGGTAACCTCGCTGTCTCGACAGACGCGACTCTCATTGGTGATGGCACGACAGCCACACCGCTGGGCGTGAACACGGCCAACGCGAACACGTGGACGGCCACCCAGACGCTTCCGACGACGGCAGCCCAGGGTGACGCCCTCATCGCTTCGACCAATTCCGGCACGACGACGGTGAACGCCGCCCGTATCGGTAACGGTCTGACGGATGCTCAGGTGAATGACAACCTGACGATCAACGGCGGAACGGTTGATGCATCGCCGATCGGCGCGACGACCCCGAGCACGGGCGCGTTCACGACGATCGCCGGCACGAGCATGGCTCTTACGGCCAAAGCGACATCGGCTTCGACGGTCGTTGCTGATCCAGGCAACACGCTCGTTACGAAGGACTACCTGGTTGCAGGTAATCTGGCCGTGACGACAGACGCATCACTGGTTGGCGACGGCACGACCGGCAACCCGCTCGGTGTGAACACCGCCAATGCGAACACGTGGACGGCCACCCAGACGCTTCCGACGACGGCAGCCCAGGGCGACGCCCTCATCGCATCGACGAATGCCGGTACGACGACGGTTGATGCCGCGCGTATCGGTGCCGGACTAACGGACGCTCAGGTAAATGACAACCTGACGATCAACGGTGGAACGGTTGATGCAACACCGATCGGCGCGACGACCCCGAGCACGGGCGCGTTCACGACGATCGCCGGCACGAGCATGGCTCTTACGGCCAAAGCGACATCGGCTTCGACGGTCGTTGCTGATCCAGGCAACACGCTCGTTACGAAGGACTACCTGGTTGCAGGTAATCTGGCCGTGACGACAGACGCATCACTGGTTGGCGACGGCACGACCGGCAACCCGCTCGGTGTGAACACCGCCAATGCGAACACGTGGACGGCCACCCAGACGCTTCCGACGACGGCAGCCCAGGGCGACGCCCTCATCGCATCGACGAATGCCGGTACGACGACGGTTGATGCCGCGCGTATCGGTGCCGGACTAACGGACGCTCAGGTAAATGACAACCTGACCATCAACGGTGGAACGGTTGACGCATCGCCGATCGGCGCGACGACCCCGAGCACGGGTGCGTTTACGACGGTCGACGCTAGTGGGAAGATCACGTCGGCCTCGACGGTCGTCGCTGATCCTGGAAATACGGTCGTTACGAAGGACTACCTGGTCGCAGGCAACCTTGCGGTGACGACTGATGCTACTCTTGTTGGTGATGGCACCACGGGCAGCCCGCTTGGCGTGAACACCGCGAATGCCAACACGTGGACGGCCACGCAGACGCTTCCGACGACGGCAGCTCAGGGTGACGCCCTGATCGCATCGACCAATTCCGGAACGACGACGGTTGATGCCGCTCGCATCGGTGCCGGACTGACCGACGCTCAGGTAAATGACAACCTGACGATCAACGGTGGAACCGTTGATGCATCGCCGATCGGCGCAACGACCCCGAGCACGGGCGCGTTCACGACGATCAACGGAACGAGCATGGCATTGACGGCGAAGGCGACCTCAGCTTCGACGGTCGCTGGTGATCCGGGCAACACGCTCGTAACGAAGGACTTCCTGGCGACTCCGGGAGCGTATGCGGTTCTCACCGATGCGACGCTCGTCGGCGACGGCACTACGGGAAATGCCCTCGGTATCAACCTGGCGAACAGCAACACCTTCACCGCTGATCAGCTTCTGCCGAACAGTGGTACGCAGGGTGACAACCTGATCTCGGCGGTAAACGCCGGCTCCACGACCATCAATGCCACTCGTATCGGCAATGGTCTGACGGATGCGCAGGTAAACGATGCGCTGACGATCAATGGTGGCACGATCGACAACAGCCCGATTGGCGCGACGACCCCGAGCACGGGTGCGTTCACGACAATCGCCGGTACGAGCCTTGCTCTGACGGCGAAGGCGACGTCTGCATCGACGCTGGCCGGCGATCCTGCCAACACTCTTGTCACGAAGGACTATCTCGTCACAGGAAACATTGGTGTGGTCACGGATGCAACGCTGACGGGTGACGGAACGACCGGCACGCCGCTTGGCATTGATCTGGCGAATGCGAATACGTGGACAGCCACGCAAACGCTGCCGACAACTGCGGCTCAAGGTGATGCCTTGATAGCGTCGACGAATTCCGGTTCGACGACGATCAATGCCGCTCGTATCGGCAATGGTTTGACCGATGCGCAGGTGAACAACAACCTGACTATCAGTGGTGGCACGATTAACAGCACTCCGATTGGCGCGACGACCCCGAGCACGGGTGCGTTCACTACCATCACGGGTGGCAGTGTTTCGTTGACCGGCAAAGCGACGTCGGCCTCGACCGTTGCTGGCGATCCGGGCAACACGCTCGTAACCAAGGACTTCCTTGGAGTTCCTGGTTCATCGGCGATCGTTACTGACGCCACATTGTTGGGTGATGGTACGACCGGTAACCCGGCCGGTATCAACCTGGCGAACGGAAACACGTGGACGGCGACTCAGGTCCTTCCGGTCTCGGCCGGACAGGGCAACTCGCTGATCAGCTCTATCAATGCCGGTGGCACGTCAATCAACGCCGCCAGAATCGGCAATGGGCTGACCGACGCACAGGTCAACGACGCACTGACAATCAGTGCCGGCACGATCAACAACACTCCGATTGGCGCAACGACGCGTAGCACGGGCGCCTTCACAAGTGTTGCGATAACGAACAAGGCGACGTCGGCATCGACAGTCGCTGGCGATCCGGGCAACACGCTCGTCACGAAGGACTTCCTCTCGACCCCGGGAGCGTACGCGGTTCTCACCGATGCGACGCTCGTCGGCGACGGCACTACGGGGAACGCCCTCGGTATCAACCTGGCAAACAGCAACACCTTCACCGCTGATCAGCTTCTGCCGAACAGTGGTACGCAGGGTGACAACCTGATCTCGGCGGTAAACGCCGGCTCCACGACCATCAATGCCACTCGTATCGGCAATGGTCTGACGGATGCGCAGGTAAACGATGCGCTGACGATCAATGGTGGCACGATCGACAACAGCCCGATTGGCGCGACGACCCCGAGCACGGGTGCGTTCACGACAATCGCCGGCACAAGCATGGCCCTGACCGCAAAGGCAACGTCGGCCTCGACGGTTGCTGGCGATCCGGGAAGCACGCTTGTGACAAAGGACTACCTGACGGCAGGCTCGATTGGTGTAGCTACCGATGCAACGCTGACGGGTGACGGTACGACCGGAAACCCGCTCGGTATCGATGTCGCGAATGCGAATACCTGGACGGCGACGCAGTCGCTTCCGGCAACGGCAGCACAGGGTGACAACCTGATCGCATCGGTGAACTCCGGTACGACGACGGTTGACGATGCCCATGTGGCTGACAACCTGACGATCAACGGCGGCACGGTTGACAACAGCCCGATTGGCGCGACGACCCCGAGCACGGGTGCGTTCACGACGATCGCCGGCACAAGCATGGCCCTCACCGCGAAGGCGACGTCGGCTTCGACGGTCGCTGGTGATCCGGGAAGCACGCTTGTGACGAAGGACTACCTGACAACGGGCGTCCTGGGTGTGTCGACAGATGCAACACTGACGGGCGACGGAACCACCGGCAACCCGCTCGGTATCGATGTCGCGAATGCGAATACCTGGACGGCGACGCAGTCGCTTCCGGCAACGGCAGCACAGGGTGACAACCTGATCGCATCGGTGAACTCCGGTACGACGACGGTTGACGATGCCCATGTGGCTGACAACCTGACGATCAACGGCGGCACGGTTGACAACAGCCCGATTGGCGCGACGACCCCGAGCACGGGTGCGTTCACGACGATCGCCGGCACAAGCATGGCCCTCACCGCGAAGGCAACGTCGGCTTCGACGGTCGCTGGTGATCCGGGAAGCACGCTCGTGACGAAGGACTACCTGACAACGGGTGTCCTGGGTGTGTCGACAGATGCAACACTGACGGGTGACGGGACGACCGGCAACCCGCTTGGCATCGACGTTGCGAATGCGA
>CAYWXV010000053.1:0-13479 GCA_964462535.1 uncultured Alphaproteobacteria bacterium | reverse complement strand
GGTTGATGCAACGCCAATCGGCGCGACGACCCCGAGCACGGGTGCGTTCACGACGATCGCCGGCACGAGCATGGCCCTCACCGCGAAGGCGACGTCGGCCTCGACAGTCGCTGGTGATCCGGGTAACACGCTGGTAACCAAGGACTACCTTGCCGCCGGCAACCTGGCCGTAACGACAGACGCGACGCTGACGGGTGACGGGACGACCGGCAACCCGCTTGGCATCGACGTTGCGAATGCGAACACGTGGACAGCCACTCAGACGCTACCGGCAACGGCAGCCCAGGGTGACGCCCTCATCGCGTCGACGAACTCGGGAACGACGACGATCAATGCCGCGAGAATCGGCACGGGTCTGACGGACGCGCAGGTGAACGACAACCTGACGATCAACGGTGGAACGGTTGATGCAACGCCAATCGGCGCGACGACCCCGAGCACGGGTGCGTTCACGACGGTTGACGCCAGTGGAAAGATCACGTCGGCCTCGACGGCCGGCGGCGATCCAGGGAATACGGTCGTCACGAAGGATTACCTGACAACGGGTGTCCTGGGTGTGTCGACAGACGCAACGATGACGGGTGACGGCACGACCGGAAGCCCGCTTGGAATAGATCTCTCGAATGCGAATACCTGGACGGGCACCCAGACGCTTCCGGCGACGGCAGCACAGGGTGACGCCCTCATCGCTTCGGTGAATTCAGGCTCAACGACGATCAACGACGCCCACGTGGCAGACGCCCTGACAATCAGCGGCGGCACGATCGACAATAGCCCGATCGGCGCGACGACCCCGAGCACGGGTGCGTTCACGACGATTGCCGGCGCGAGCATGAGCCTCACCGGAAAGGCGACCTCCGCCTCGACGGTCGTTGGTGACCCGGGGAACACGCTGGTGACCAAGGACTTCCTTGGAACGGCTGGTTCTGCGGCAGTTACGACGGACGCCACGCTTGTGGGCGATGGCACCACGGGGAACGCTCTTGGAATCAATCTGGCAAACAGCAACACCTACACTGCTGCCCAGCTTCTTCCGGCCAGTGGCACCCAGGGTGACAATCTGATCGCAGCGGTCAACGCCGGCACGACGACGATCAACGCCGTTCGCATCGGCAACGGGCTGACAGACGCCCAGGTAAATGACGCCCTGACCATCAGTGGCGGAACGATCAACAACACCCCGATCGGCGCTTCTACGCCTAGCACGGGTGCGTTTACGACGATCAATGGAACAAGCCTCGCCTTGACGGCGAAGGCGACATCGGCCTCCACCGTCAGTGGTGACGCCGGAACGACGCTGGTGACGAAGGACTTCGTGACCACGGCTGGAAACGTTGCCGTCTCGACAGACGCGACGTTGGTTGGAGACGGAACGACCGGCAACGAGCTCGGTCTGGCCGACGATGCAGTAAGCACCGTGAAGATCGTTGACAACGCGGTTACGGCCGCGAAGATCTCGACGAGCGGTGCCTCGACGGCGGGGCAGGCCCTGATGTACAACGGCGTCGCGACGCCGATCTGGGGCAACCCGACGCCGGGTGGAACAGCTGGTGGCGACCTCACTGGAAGCTATCCGAACCCACTGCTCTCGACTTCGGCAGCGACGGGTGCAAGGATCGTTACGGCGATCAATGCCTCATCGAGCACGATCAGCGATGCTCGCCTCTCGAGCAACGTTGCACTGCTGAACGGCAACAACACCTGGACTGGCACGGCTGCGTTTAACAGCACCGCGACGTTCAATGGTGTCGTTACCATGACAAGCGACGTCGTTCTCAGCTACAGTACAGTTGCAGCCGGTGCAACGATTACGATACCGGCCAATGCAACTGTGGTTGAGGTCACAAACGATGCCGCCGCAGCTGCCAATGCCGTTACGATGCCCGCGGGTGTCAACGGACAGGTTCTGTACATCTCCAACAGCGACACGCAGGCGCTTACCGGAGGGGCAACAACGGTCTCCGGTGCTACCGAGAAATTCATCTATATCGGTGGCGTGTGGCGTCTGGTGAACTAGAAGGCTGCCGACGCTCCGGTTTGCCTGGAGTAACGGAGGCCACCCATCGCGGGCGCCATCCGTCGCGATATCAATCGCGGTAGCCAAGGACAGGGGTCTCGTCGGGAAACCGACGGGACCCCTGAGTTTTTTGTGCCACCGGCGCGGAACTCGTTCACTCGCTATTCGATGCCGATCGCGCATCGAGGCTTGGAAGCGACCCGAACGTCGAACAACGATATGCTAAGCCTGCCGACCTGTATCTGGAAGGATCCGCATCGTTCAAGCGTACAGTCCGTTGAGTAGCTCCGGGATCATGAGGCTGTTCAAGAATCCCGCGACGAGGAGCAACTGGCGCCGATAGGAGGTTCGCTGCAGTTATCAAAGTGGAGCGCAACGTGGAGGTGGCGCGTATTTCACAACTGCCTCGGAGGGATTCAGGCGCGAGCTGGCGATGCGTGGTCTGTCGGTCGTGGGGCGGGACGGCTTATGCTACCGGCACGCATTTAGTGCGGCGACAAGCGTGGTTGATGTGGTTGGAAGCAAGGAATGGAGGGTGTTTCGGAACGACACCGGATTCCTTATCCGAGCATTGAGAATTCTGAAGGGGAGGTGGAGTGCAGTGTTACCGGCAAGGTCCTGGTCGCGGCGTGTGCCACCCTCGAATACGCATCAACATGGGCCGAAGGCGCATCTTTGACCAACAGTAGCGGGCGGGAATCGAGGGAATACCTATGCGAGTGGTGGGTGTGGGAAGCCCTTCGCCAACCGTGAAATTCATCCCCCCACGTCATCCATCCTCTCTCGGAATGTTGACGATCGAACGTGGGTTAGGGGTTGATATCGATCACCTTCACTTCTTTGTCCTTCTTGGCATCTCCCGCCTCCTGCTTGGGGGGGTCCTGCTTTGGCGGGTCCTGAGTTCCCGTACCATCGTGATGCACTTCCGGATGGCTTCCGGACCCATCAGATGCCTTTTGAATCGTCGGGGGTGGGTCTGTTTCCGTTTGATTCGGAGTTGGTTGCGGCTCCACGTGCGTTTGAGACTGTCCCAGGTTGTCACGTTGAGCACGCCGGACTGCTGCGGCATCGGATGATTTGTGTACACCCGGGCGTCTCCCGTAACTGAAACGCCGAACCTCTCTCTCCACCTCACTGAAGGCCTTCCGCTCGCTGACCATGTATTGATGAACCTCGTCGGCTTTGTCCTGCTTTTTAAGTGCCGTATAGGCACGAATCAAGAGGTCTTCCACGCTGTCTCTGAGCTCGCGTCGAAGGGGGCGTTCCTGCACCTGGAGCCATGCCTTCTGGGCGAAGATCGGCTCGAGTATGGAGACGATGGCCTTTGGGCTCTGCCCGGCAGCCGACGCCCTGCTTATCACGCTTTTTATACGCGGATAGGGGTTGTAGCGACCGAGGTCGTCGATGTCCTTTCCCGTCCTTCGAACCAGGTGATTTACTACTCCAGCGATCTGATCCGGCTCCGGCGTATCGCTCTGATCCAGGCGAGCCATGTTGATCTTCGGGCGCATTTCAAGGAAGACGTGCGCGCTGTCGAGTACCTTTCTGTCACGCAGGAGATAGACGAACGCTTGCACGGTCTCAACGTCCAAATCGGTGTCCACCATCCCGAGACCCATTCGGATAAGGAGATCCCCCTTCGCTCCCGTTAACAAGTCGGCCCGTCGGATCATCTGTGATCGAATGAATTTCCCCTGGTTGTAGCTCCGCTGCACGTCTCCGAGGATATACGACTTCCGATGCCTCAGGTACTGGAGTGCGGTCGCGGGGTCCTTGTAGCCGAGCAGTTCGAGAACTCCCATGACCTGGCTGAAGGTGACCTCGACGTAATAGTCGATCTTCTTCTTCTTAGCCAGATTTCGAATTGCTTTCATCAGGGCGGCACGACCTTTCAGGGCGCGAACGTTTGCCATAAACGAGAATTCGGGGTCGATCCCGTAGCCCTTTACCTCGGTTCCCCGGGGAATAGAAGTGATTGTCACACCAATCGAGTCCTTGGTGCGGATCGTGATCAGGTGAATCGCATCCGCATGGTTGTCGTTCGATCCGACGCGATTGTCCAACCCGACGAGTAGGACGTTTACCTCTGGTGGGAGCTCACTCGCCCTTTGAATAATGGCGTCGCTGTAGATCTCATCGTAGATCTTGTCCGTGACGTCTGCAACTGCGCGCGCGGGAGGGGGGACGACTGTGGTAACCCGGGAGAGGAGGTGCCACGCGACAAAGAAGACGATAATCCCCGCAAACCACCATGGCCAGCGTCGTCGTCGTCGCGGCAGTGGCTCGTCGACTGTCGTTGAATGAGACGTAGTTTTAGCGTCAGGCGCCATACGGGACGTTCTTCAAGAGTGAGCCAGATGATTCATGCCCGAATCCGGGCAAGCGAGCGCTCTCCGGGAACGGAAACCGGACAATATAGGAAAGAGAGGGGGGGCGTAAAGCCCCCCGGCATGGTTCGGTTTGGGAGAGGTTACTGCCCGATTTCACCAGCCGGGGCTATCGCCGGGAGGGGATGGTCCGTGTCGGAGAGAACAGGACAGAGATGAATCCAGTCAGGATCGGCGCAGATGCGATGATACATCGGGGTTGGAATGGACTCGGACTCGTCGGCTCCCTTACGGGGGAGACACGTCTTGATATCGTCTTCCCTTCCGTCCAGCATCTTTTCAGCCCAGTCTGGGTCAACGATCATGGCCCGACCGATTCCAACAAGATCGGCACCGTCGTTGAGAACCGAGAGAGATTGCGTCGGCGTCGTGATCGAACCCGCAGCCAGCACACCAGTGCGATGCCTGATCTGTTCCGATAGGAGAGCGGCAAGAGGGCGTCGGGACTGGGAAGACCGTCGGCTGCCCGCGAAGTAGTCGTTGCTCGAGATGTGAATCCAGTCGGGTCGGCAGGCAACCAGCCCCTCGATCAGCTGAATGGACTCGGTGAGGTCAATGCCAGGCTCAGAGATCTCCTCTGGAGCGAGTCGGAATCCGATTGCGAAGGGGCGATACGCGTTCCGGCGGACGATCTCCCGCACTTCTTCGAGCACTGCGATGGGGAAGGCAGCTCGATTCTCAACACCACCCCCCCACTGATCATGACGATGATTCGCATGTGGTGAGAAGAACTGCTGAATCAGCCCTCCGTCGGCGCCGTCAATTTCGACAGCATCGAAGCCGGCAAGGACTGCCCGGCGTGCACCTTCGCCGAATGCCGTGATTACAGCTTCTATCTCTCTTTCCGTCATCTCGCGCGGATTAACGGCCCCCGGGCTGGGGGAGGGGACGTCGCTGGGACCCATGGGTGACTCGAATGCGAGACGCCCCGCATGTCGCAGCTGCAGTACGGCAAGCGACCCCTCACCCCGGATCGCGGCAGCGACCTCGCGCATTCCTGCGAGATAATCGTCGCTTGCGCAGGTCCACTCCCCTTCATCGGTTCTGCCATCGAGTGTAACCGAGCAGGGTGGTGAGATGGTCATGCCGACTGCACGCGATCGACGTCGCAGGAATTCTATCTCCTGGGTACTAATCTCGCCTGATTGGGACGAGGACCATGTTGGAATTGAGGGGAGGACGAGCCGATTGCGAAGGACAATGTCGCCAGTTGGAACGGTGTATGGTTGTGCAAGCTGGGAGTACGAGGGGTTTATCGACACAGGCCGGCTTCCGGATTGCGATGATCGAATACTGTGGATGGACTGCCAGGGGGGACGAACAAGATCGGCAATTAGTACGACTTTTTATCTTTGTCGCTTCCATTTTTCACGGAGCCTGCCAGTGTCTTTCGCAGAGGCGGTCCTGCTCGGCCTGATCCAGGGGTTGAGCGAGTTCCTTCCCATCAGTTCCACCGCACACCTGACGATCGCCGGCAGGGCGATGAACCTCATCGATCCAGCGTCACCGCAGTCGTGGACCGCCTTTATCGCAGTCGTTCAACTTGGAACGCTCGCGGCGGTTCTGGCCTACTTCCGTCGTGAGCTTGTGGCGATTACGACGTCGTTTGTGACCGAAAATCTCCGACGCGTCCCCTTTAGGGAGCAAACAACCGCCGCACGCAACGGCTGGTACATTATTCTCGGAACACTCCCTATTGTCGCGATCGGACTGGGGTTTAAACGGGTGATAGAGGGTACGATCACAAAAGACCTGGCCGTAATAGGCGCAAGCCTCGTCGGATTGGCACTTGTTCTCGAGATCGCAGAGCGACGTGCCCGGTTCACTCGCCCAATCGAGGCAGTGACGATCGGCGACGCGCTCGCCATCGGCTTTGCCCAGGCGCTGGCGCTCATCCCCGGCGCCTCCAGGTCTGGGACAACGATCACGGCGGGACTTTTTCGCGGCCTGACCCGGGAGGGGGCGGCTCGGTTCAGCTTTCTTCTCTCCATCCCGGCAGTAGCAGCCAGTGGCGTCCTGGAGTTCATCCAGACCTGGCGCGACCTTGATTCGTCGGGAATGATCAGTTTGATCGTCGCAACGGTCGTGGCCGGTTTGAGCGGGTACTGGGCAATCGCCTTCCTTCTACGATATCTCCGCACACGATCGACGCGATTGTTCATTGTCTATCGACTGTTGTTGGGAGGCGGCCTGCTCCTTGCGATCGCAATGAAATGGATTGAACGGTAGATTCTTAACACTTGGAAAGGCATACGATGGAAGTCACGTCCTCTTTGAGCAGAGTGCTCGTACCCTTGGCTATTGCGCTGACAATGGTGGGGTGTGTCGGCGACTCAGGACGAAACCCCGACGGGAATCCGATCGATACTGCGCAATTCACGACGACATCACCCTCGTCAGGAGGGGGAGGTGGGAGCTCGGCTGCGCAGGACAGTGCCGCTGCGGTTTCTACTGATTCGGTTCCAGTGGTGACTCATACGGCCAGGATCAGCACAACCGCCGGGGAGATCGAGATCGAGCTCTATGGGAAGGATGCCCCGAAAACGGTGGAGAACTTCGTCGGGCTTGCACGAAAGAAATTCTTTGAGAAGATCGGTTTTCACCGTGCCATTGCCGGTTTCGTTGTGCAGGCAGGAGACCCATTGACGCGGGATACGACGCAACGGTCGAATTGGGGAAATGGGGGAGAGAGCATGTTCGGGGGGGAGTTCGCAGACGAGGTTGATCCGGCATCGCCCAGTCGGCGTCGTGGGTACGTGGTTGGAACGCTTGCGATGGCGAATCGAGGCCCGAACACGAACACGAGCCAGTTCTTCATAGTTACCGGTCCTGAAGGGGCGCGGCTTGCTGGCTACAACACGTACACGATCTTCGGGATGGTGACGAAGGGAATGGAGGTTGTAAAGGCGATCGAAGCGACCGGAGCGCAAGGGGAGGCGGTCAGGGATCCCGTTCGGATCACCTCAGTAACAGTGCAGGATCGCGCAACAGGCACCGCCGGATAATCCCCCAACCCGTTTTCTTGTCAATCCGCCACTATCGCCTAGCTTCCGCCATAATCGAGGGTGCGAGCAGGTGAAATGGAACCGAACAACGAGCACGCAACAATGATCATCAGACATCTATCCTTGGCATCGTTAGTCGCACTTGTCGCCGCGACCGTTGCCCTTGCTTCAGGCGGCAATCGGGAAAAAGAGGAGGATCCGAAACCAGTGGTGACCCATACTGCCGTTATCAAGACCAGCAAGGGAGACATCGAGATCGAGCTATACGGCGTCGATGCCCCAAAGACTGTTGCCAACTTCGTGGGACTTGCCCAGAAGGACTTCTACAATGGCATTCTCTTTCACCGGATCGTTCCCGGATTCGTCATTCAGGTCGGCGATCCCAAGACCAAGGACGTCAAACTGAAAGGTGAATGGGGGACGGGCGGCGAGAGCATTTACGGTGGGACATTCGTGGACGAACTGAATCCGCAGGCACCCAGTTACCAGCTCGGCTACAAACGGGGCGTCCTCGCAATGGCAAACCGTGGCCCCAACACGAACACGAGTCAGTTCTTTATCAACCTCCGCGACAACGAAGGGCTGCCAAAGAGCTACACGATGTTTGGCAAGGTGACAAAAGGGATGGAGATCGTGGATGAGATTGCCGGCGTCCCAACTGACGGGGGACAACGTCCTATCACGCCGATTACTATTGAGAGCATCGCAGTCACAGCTGCTGAGTAGAGCCCTCGATTTCGACGCCTGACGACAATCTGGCATGCTAATCGAAAGCCCCGTGACCGTTCGGTCACGGGGCTTTCTGTAATGGCGCCCACAGCCACACTTGCGTTTTGAAGATTGTGCCAGGCCGACGCCCTCGGAACTACCCCCGTGTCCCTTCAGAGCGCCGGCCATGGCGCAGACTTGTACCGTGCGAATCCCTGTCGATCGCGCCCGCCGCGACTGGAACCGGCTCCAACGCCGTTCCGCAGCCGGCACAGTACCGCGCGAAGGGATTCGAGATTGATCCGCCGCAGGACCCACACTCGGATACGAGTGGAGATCCGCACAACGGGCAGAACCTCTCCGAACGTGTGCCAAAGTAGCCACACGATGTACAGAGATGGAGCAACACTGGTTCTACCATGGCGCAAGTTGGCAATGGGTGCTTAGCCACGCTCTTAAACAAGAGGACAGTTCTCTACTATTTGTCAGCCACCAACCAGGAGTGTGGGAACATCCAGGCCACTGAGAACAAGGCGGCCAAACGAGGAGATTGTGGTGCTGGAAGAGACGTCGGGGAGGATGTCGATGGGGACGAATGAACCGAACGCGCCGTCGATACCATACGTGTAGAGACCCGTGCGACCCTCGCGCCGGGCGATGAAATAGAGCCAGTTCGCCGTTACGGAAGGGGGAGCAGTCACGCCTGAACCAAAGGGTGCCAGCCAGCGTTGCTTGCCGGTTGAATCGAAAGCAACAAGCGCGCCCCCCACCAGATCCATCGCGTTCCCCGCACACGATGCAAAGATGGAACCGGCCCCCCCGGCGATTCCTCGTGGAAGGAGGGGAAGGGAAGAGCGCCATGCATGTTTCCCGTCGAATGTAAACGCGATCAAACTGGGCACCCGGCGTTCGTTGGAGTCGATTGATGCGATACCGATAACGATCAGGCTCCCCGCTACGACCGGTTCGCAAACGACCCTCCCTGGAACGGGCCGACACCATCGCTCGGCACCGTTTCTTGTGTCCAGCACGACGATCGAATCGCTTTTCGTGTAGTCGTTATGAGAGAGGGCGGCCACGATCCCGACGTCCGGTCGAGCGCACGGACGGTCGCTGAAGGCCCCTCCCCGATCAATTGCCCACAGAACCCTCCCGCTTCCGTCAAAACGTGCCATCCGACCCCGGTTGTTCCCTACGACGGCACCGTCACCGAGCGCCAGAGGGGGGGTGGGAACGGCAAGCGTGTCCGTAGAGTCGCGACCGACCGGCTGCGACCAGCGGAGTCGACCGTCGGCGCCGATGGCATTGAGATTCCCGCGGGCGGACGACACATACGCCGTCAATGCGGAATCGGCGGCCAGCGCAGGTAGGGGGAAGTGCCCACGGGGGAGGGAACACCTCCAGAGTACCGAGTCACCGTAGGCCATCACTACCAACGGGGGACTTCCCGTCCGTCCGGAGAAGAGCATCAGGCGTCTGCCGTCCCCGACATCGAGCGGGGGTGTTCGGAAGCCGCCCAACATGGTTGGAAACGTGTCGGTTGTCAGGGTCGTCACCAGCGACGACGTGGTCGAAGAAAAGTCGTTGTTCCGTTCTGATCCACCTCGGTCGTTATACGCCCCGAACAGGTCGGTCGATGGTGTCGTGGACCTTCCGCAGGCCGCGAACATCAGTGAAACGAGTACTAGCAGCGTTGGATATCGCATCGTGGAAGATTGAGCGGCGAAAAATAAGAGGGCAACGGAGTTGTCCCGGAATCGTGGTTGGCGTAACTTCTTACTGGTGTTCATTAGATGACCGGACGAAGATGGATCATGTCGACCGTCTGACGCCGCCATAGGCACTTCCAGCAGCTACCATCAAGTATGAACGAGCTCACGCCGCGCCAGGGATCAATCTTGAAATTCATTGAGGCTCATTTCCGCCGGCATCAGCAGCCGCCGACGGAGAGGGAGATCGGAGAGCACTTTAGGATTCATCAGAGCGCTGTCAGAAAACATCTCGCCGCTCTGGAGAAGAAGAACAAGGTATCACTCAGGAGGGACGGACGGAGTCGAGGCATCAGGTTGAACGATGTTCAGCCGACAGTCTCTGTCCCCATCGTAGGATCCGTTGTCGCTGGAACGCCCCTGCTCGCAGTCGAGAACATCGAGGGGTCGATGATGTTCGACGCGGGATACGTGGGGTCTGAGGAGGTGTTCCTGCTTCGCGTTCAAGGCGACTCAATGGAAGAGGCAGGGATACTCGAGGACGACCTGATATTGGTGCGGCGTACCGAATCGGTGCGCAATGGAGAGATCGTTGTCGCGCGTTTGGGCGACGAGACGACAGTGAAGCGATTCTTCAACATCGCAGGTCGCATCGTGCTGGAGCCAGCAAACAAACGCTATAGACCCATTCCTGTCGATGACAAGCAGAATTTCTTCCTTGAGGGACGTGTCGTAGCATTGATTCGGAACATGGATCAATATTTCCTGATGAATCGAAGAGGTCTTACTCCGCCGCAGATTTAGTGCTCGCCAATTTTTTGTTTGATCCGCACGGCTACAAGCCGTATACTTTTTGACACGTGAAACTATCCGGGTCTCCTCGTGTTCAGATAGTACCCACCGCGGTCATCCCACCTATCGCCCAATTGCCCTGAACGTGTCGTGTTGACGTCATGTTGATCGTCGTCCGTGGCTCGATTCAGCTGTTCGTGTTACCATGAATCGGTCCGCAGCCGCGGTCGTGCTCACCTCATCGCCCATTCTTCGCCCAATTGCCCTGTAGAATCCGTTCTGGCCGAGCCGTGTCCAGGGCGGAACAAGCGACGCGGTCATTGAGACATCCGCGTCCTGACTGTCTTCCGTGCTACTCAGCATTCACCCGCTCACCCAATTACTCCATTGACCCGAAGCCGCGGCGTTGTCGCCGTAGGTGCCTGGTGATCTCTTTTCACGGACTTCACTTGGGCATGCCGTTGTACGGACAAATCGCTTTGGGACGCTAAGACACTGGTCTGCATTGGCGATGGGTTCAACGAAGCTACAAACAAGACAATCCACTCAATCCACAAGGTGAGACGCATGTATACCACGAGTCTTCGACAGCGAGCGTGGTCGATGTCCGGGCGGATGAGGGGCTTCCTGCTGGCATTGGCTTTTTCTGTGCTGATGTCGGGAAGTGCCTTTTCACAACTAAATGGCACCTACACGGTAGGCACCAGCAGCGACGACTACACTTCGCTCACCGCAATGGTGAGTGCGATCAACTCCAGTTCGGTATCGGGTCCCGTGACCTTCCTCATCAGCTCTGGTTCGTACACGGTGACTTCGGCCCTGAGTCTGAACGCCCGTTCCGGGATGAGTTCCGCGAACCGAATTACGATTCGGCCTGCGTCCGGTGCGACGGTGACGGTTTCGGGGAGTGTCGGGAACGATGGGATTTTCAAATTCAATGGTGGCGATTTCTATGTGATCGACGGATCAAATACAATCGGTGGTGCCACTCAGGATATGACCATCTACAACTCAAACACATCGTACGGATCGGCAGTTCTCTGGCGCAGCGGCGCTGATTTCAATACCGTTCGGAACTGCAAACTAGTGGGGGCCTCCTACTATGCTACATCGTCGTACGGTGCGGTGGTTCATTTCTCGAACGGGGGCAATGACTCGAACCTGGTGCAGAACTGCGTGATCGGCGACCCGACGGGTAATATTAGATCGTCGTACATGGTGTACGCCTACGGATCAAGTACCGGCACGCCGAATCGAGGGAACAAGATCGTTGGGAATGAGATCGTGAATTGGGGGCAGTCCTCTGGTTCGTACAGCTACTACGGCCTCTACATCAACTACTACAATTTCGGGATGATCGTTCAGGGAAACAGGATTCATCAACCCGAGGGAGCCTATTACTACTACGCATACTGCATGTACATCTACGAGTACTATGGGTACTCGCGGAATACACGTGTCGACGGAAATAGATTCTACGAACTCTCGCGAGGGACGATCTACTCGTACGGTTACTGGTACCTGGTATACTGTTACGCATATCGCGGCTCCAACTCGAACTACCAGTTTATCAATAACATGATCAACCACGATCAGAACGATATCTACTGGTACGGGCTGTACACGTATCTCTACTATGCGTCAAGCAGCTTTAACGCGGACATCTGCCATAATACCTACCGAATTGCCGGCGGTGTCGGCACCAACTACTACACGTACTATCCGATGTATGTGTATGGCTACAATGGTGGTGGCGATGCGGTAGCGACCGTGCATCACTACAACAATATCTACGAATTCAATCGACCTCGTGTCTACTACGCATGGATGGTCTATTACATCTGCGCTAACTGGTACTCGGACTACAATATTGTCAACTTCTGGACCCCACCGTACCGGTATGCAGTTTACTTCTACTCGACAAGCTGTGGTTCCGTTTACGCAACGCAGTTCTCCGAGTATCAGTCGTCGACTGGAAAGGACCAGAACACACTGACTCAGCAAAGCATAACCTATGTCGATCCAGCTGGGGGTGACCTGCACATTCCGAGCGGTTGTGCTCCGTTCGTCGGGGAGTCTCGTGGCTTATACCTCTCGTATGTCGCACACGACGTCGACGGCGAGGCACGGAGTACATACCGATCTGACATTGGAGCAGACGAAGGTGATTACAATGCCGATGGCATCCGGGTGACATCTCCGAACGCAGGTGATCAATTCACGAGCGCGGTCCCGGTGACAATCGAGTACACAACCAATCGCCCACTTGATGTGAAGATTGAGCTGTCGACAGACGATGGTGACAACTGGACCCAGGTCGGTCTGGTCAGTCCCACTGTTGCTGGTACGAACAGCTTCACGTTTACGACGCCGTATGTCGAGACGAACGTGGCACGCGTCCGCGTGACCAGCACCGGCAACGTGTGCGAGGCGCACTCGTCGAACGCGTTTGCCATTGTCCATCCAGCGCTCACGATCGTTCGTCCCAATGGTGGTGAGAACCTTGTTCCGACTGATACAGCGCATATACAGTGGACGTCTCGGAATATGACGGCGGCTCTGACAGTGGACATCTTCTACTCGGCCGACGGCGGCACATCCTGGCAGCCGGTCGCGGCGAATCTTGCATCGACGAACGCTCCGGGAAACAACACCTTCTTGTGGCCGATTGCTGACGCACCGACGGATGTCGGTCTGCTCCGCGTGGTCGTCTCGGGACGGAACGAGGCCGATACCTCGGACAGCTACTTCACCGTGGTTCAGAAGCCGAACGTGATGCTGATTCGACCCAACGGTGGTGAGGTGGCGTACGTCAACGACATCGACACGATCAAGTGGACGTCCGTGACGACGGAGTACGT
>CAYWXV010000052.1:0-18802 GCA_964462535.1 uncultured Alphaproteobacteria bacterium | reverse complement strand
CTCACACCAGCCCCGCTGCCTCCGCCTTTCTCACCGCCTCCAGCCTGGTATGGGCATCCAGTTTATGGAGGATATGCTGAATATGATTATTGACCGTGGTGCGGCTGATATTCAAGTCGCCAGCGATAATGGCGCTGGTTTTCCCTCCGGCCAAGGCGCGTAGGATTTCAATCTCACGATCAGTCAGCGGTGCGTTGCGGACGGTGGCTCGTGGGGATGTTGGTGGGGAAACAGTCTTGTCGTCGGCTGTGGTGAGTTCCTTTCTGATGACCTCATGCACGGCCATTTCCAATTTCTTTCTGAGATCGATGGAACGGAGAATATGGACGGCGTAATAATCTTCACCGCTATTCTCCCCTGCTATCATCACCGAGACATTACACCACTCACGCCCCTTCACCGTCGCGACGTGCAGGTCGAAATTGCCCACCGGACGTCGCATGCGAGCCGCCTGGAAAATCGAGCAGTCAGGAGAGCAGACCGGACCGCACGAGTCATGCCCCTGTAGCACCACACCGCATATCCTTCCCAGAGCATCCTCCTCGCTCAATCCGAAGAGCGTGACCGCGCCATTATTCCACGCAACGATCTTCCCTTCGCCATCCACGGCGAATGCTGCGTCGCCGGTGCTGGCGACAAGCCGTCTGACATCCCGGAGTTTCATCTGGTCATTTGCATCATAATGATGATGCGTTCACATCATTGGTGAAGGGGTCCTAATCAAACCAAGTTCGCGGGTAAGAAGATACGACGGTAGGAATGTCCCGCGATGATCCTCTCAAAAACCACAGGATACGGTATCAGAGCCCTTGGCTACATGGCCAATCGAGGTGGGAGTGCCCCCTGTTCTCTTCAGGAAATCGCCGATCGCGAGGAAATACCACCGATCTACCTGCAGAAGATCCTCGGCCAGCTTCGCCGTCATCGGCTCCTTCGTTCGGTTCGCGGAATTGGTGGCGGATACGAGTTCGATCAGGCGCCCGAGACCATCACCCTCTGGGAAATCTATCGTGTTCTGGAACCCGATCCCTACCTGGAGGGATGCATCATCGGGCGTGATGCCTGTCACGAGCAGCCCGGAGAGACCTGTGCTCTGCACGACCCGTGGGTGCGGATGCGCGAGGAGCTGATCGAAGCCCTGAAGCGAACCACCGTGGCGCAAGTCGCACAGTCGATGTCGACCCCCTCCCCCCTTTCATCCATAACTCCGGCAGGCCCCGGCGCCGGACAGCCGTCATGAAGCGACTCCTTATTCCACTCCTCCTTTTTCTCACGCTGGTCGCGCCGACGCGAGCACAGGACGCGCAGGCCATTTTCGAAAAGACCTGCTATAGCTGTCACAGCATTGGCACCGGGAAGAAGACTGGCCCTGATCTGAAGGGAGTGACCGGGCGACGGACGAAGCAATGGCTCCACGCCTTTATCGCAAGTCCATCCACGATGAAGGGAAAGGGAGACGTCACGGCCGTCGGTCTCTTCAATGAATTCGCACCAACCGTCATGCCCGATCAGGCGCTGACACCACAACAGGTGGACGCGATTCTGACAATGATCGACGACTACACCAAGAGCAACAAGACCTTCATCCCTTCAGGGGCCGGGCTCAAACGCCCAGTCACCAAAGCCGACATCGGTCGGGGCCTGGACTACTTCACCGGAGCCCGGTCGTTGAGGAACGGTGGACCTCCCTGCATCTCATGCCACTCGATTGAAGGACTTGGAGTATTCGGTGGCGGATCGCTCGGCCCGGATCTAACACAGGTCAACATCCGCTTCCGCGATCCCGAACTCATCGTCTCCCTCCGCAGTCCGCAGTGGGTGACAATGAAGAGTGTATTCGGGGCACGTCCCTTCACCGAGGAAGAGATCATCGCCCTCTTCGCCCTCTTCCGCGATCAGGCTTCGCGTCAGATCCATGCCCCGTCGCAGCAGGCGGGACTAGGGGACGGAGGTAGTCCGTTCGTCATCGCCGGCGGCTTCGGGCTGGTCGGCGCATTTGCACTGGTCGGCTTCGCCTGGAGGCGAAGACTGCGGGGAGTCCGCATTCCACTTGTTCAGAGGAGAACGACGCCGTGAACTGGATCAAGGATCTCATCAAGCCGGAAGGTCGGCGGTGGGAGGAGTTCTACCGGAATCGGTGGGCTCACGACCGCGTTGTTCGCAGCACGCACGGCGTGAATTGCACCGGCGGATGCAGCTGGAACATCTACGTCAAACAGGGGATCGTCACGTGGGAAATGCAGGCGCTCGACTACCCTAAGCTCGAGCAGAGTCTTCCACCATACGAACCACGTGGCTGCCAGCGGGGCATCTCCTTCTCCTGGTATCTGTACAGTCCCATCCGCGTCCGCTACCCCTACATACGCGGCGCCCTCCTGGATCTTTGGAGAGATGCAAGACGACAGCACGGCGATCCGGTCGAGGCATGGCGTTCGATCGTCAACGACCCTGCGAAGCGATCACGCTTCCAGCGGGCGCGTGGGAAGGGTGGTTTCAGAAGAACATCGTGGGACGAAGTGCAGGAGCTGATTGCCGCGTCGGTGGTGCACACTGTGCAGCGTCACGGACCAGACAGGGTGATCGGCTTCTCTCCGATCCCGGCGATGTCGTTCCTCAGCTACGCCGCCGGCTCACGCTTCCTGCAGCTTCTCGGTGGTGTCAACCTCAGCTTCTATGACTGGTACTGCGATCTCCCACCGGCGTCGCCGGAGATCTGGGGAGAGCAGACGGACGTCGCGGAGAGCGCCGACTGGTACAACGCGAAGTTCCTGGCGATCATGGGATCGAACCTGAACATGACGCGCACCCCCGACTGCCACTTCACGGCCGAGTCGCGTCACAACGGAACGAAGGTCGTTGTCCTCTCACCCGACTTCAGCCAGGTGTCGAAGTTCGGCGATCAATGGATCCCCCTACATGCCGGTCAGGACGGTCCGTTCTGGATGGCGGTCAATCATGTGCTGTTGACCGAGTTCCATCACAAGGCCCGGACGCAATCGTTCCTGGACTACGTCCAGCGCTACACCGACTCCCCCTTCCTTATCGAGCTCCGCCCGGATGCCGACGGTCTCTACAAACCCGGTCGTTACGCACGTGCGGGTTCGCTTGAACGCTATCGCAACGATGAGAATAGTGAATGGAAGTTCCTCGTGTTCGATACGCTCTCGGGTGAGCCCCGCATGCCTGGTGGTTCGATGGGTGATCGCTGGGGAAGCGAAGGTGGAAAATGGAATCTGACCTTCCGCGATCGCGGTAATGGCGAGGCGATCAATCCCATCCTCACGTTCCTCGACACCGAACATGACGTGGTCCCGATCGTGACGACCGAGTTCGGTATGGGAAAGGACTTCCAACGGAACGTCCCCGCGCGTCGGATCATGACTGACAAGGGTGAGGTCTACGTCGCGACGGCGTATGATCTGCTGATGGCGCAATTCGGCGTCGACCGGGGACTCGGAGGAGAGAACCCGACCGGGTACGATGACACCGAGTCGCCCTACACCCCCGCGTGGCAGGAGCGTTGGACTGGTGTTGATCGTGCAACGGCGATTCAGTTTGCGCGCGAGTGGGGATCGACCGCCGAACGGACGGGGGGAAAGTGCGCAGTGATCATCGGCGCCGGTATCAATCACTGGTACCATAACAACCTGATGTACCGGTCCGCGATCACAGCCCTCATGCTCTGTGGCTGCGTGGGGAAGAACGGCGGCGGTCTCAATCACTATGTCGGTCAGGAGAAGCTGGCGCTGGTGGGAGCGTGGGGACCGATCGCCTTCGGTCGGGACTGGGTCAACGCGGTCCGTGTGCAGAACGCTCCATCATGGCATTACGTCCACAGCGAACAATGGCGGTACGACGGCGAGTTCACCGAGTACCACCCTGTTCCACCTGATGGCTCCGGCGCACCCTCTGACATAGCACGCGGCCATGCGGTCGACCTTCAGGCGAAGGCGGTCCGGTGTGGATGGCTTCCGTTCTATCCGCAGTTCGATCAGCCCAATCACGATCTGATTCGTGACGCGAAGAAGGAAGGAGCTTCTGACGGCAGCTCGATCACCGGCCACATCATCGATCGATTGAAGAAGAAGGATATCCGATTCACCTCGGAAACCCCGAGCGATCCAGAGTCGTGGCCACGCGTCTGGTTCATCTGGCGTGGGAATGCGCTGATGTCGAGCGCGAAGGGGCACGAGTTCTTCCTGAAGCACTACCTGGGAACGCATCACAACGAGATCGCCGAGGAGCGGGCCGACGGGAAGACGACCGAGATGCGGACCGATATCCCCGCCCCCGAAGGAAAGATGGATCTGGTGATCGATCTGAACTTCAGGATGGACACATCGGCCCTCTACTCCGACATCGTCCTCCCAGCAGCTACGTGGTACGAGAAGGCCGACCTCAACTCCACCGATCTCCACTCATTCATCCATCCGCTCAGCGAAGCGATTCCTCCATGCTGGGAGTCACGAAGCGACTGGAACATCTTCCGCGGCATCGCCGAGAAGTTCAGCGATCTGGCCCGGACGCATCTCCCCGAGCCCTACACCGACCTCGTCGTCAGCCCCCTTGCGCACGACTCTCCCGACGAGATCGCACAGCCATCAATCCTCGACTGGGGAAAGGGTGAATGCGAGGCGATCCCTGGGAAGACGATGGGGCACTTCGCCTACATCGAACGGGACTACCCGAACCTCTACAACAAGTTCATCTCGCTCGGTCCGAACGTTCGTGATAAGGGGATGGGAGCGCATGGTGTGAAGTATCCGATCGACGACATCTACGACGAGATCGTCGGGCTCGGAACGCATCCGACGGTCGACTGGGGTGGCCGGCGTTATCCATCGATGCTTCGCGCCGAAGAGGCGGCCGATCTGATTCTCCTGCTGGCACCCGAGACGAACGGCGAACTCGCATATCGCGCATACAAGGGAATGGAGCAGAAGGTGGGGCTACCTCTTGCCGATCTGGGAGAGAAGAGTCGTCATGCGCGAACGACCTACAAGGACATCCAGGCCCAGCCCCGCCGCCTTCTCAACAGCCCGGTCTGGTCCGGTCTGGTGGACGACGGGCGCGCCTACAGTCCATTCACCTACAACGTCGAGCGGCTGGTTCCCTGGAGGACGCTGACGGGGCGGCAGCAGTTCTATCTGGATCATGAAGGATACATCGCCTTTGGCGAGAACCTGCCGACCTACAAACCGGTGCCGACGCCGGAGCGATACGGCGATCTGGACAAGAGCCAGTTCGAGGCGAAGGGGAAGGCGCTCAACTACCTGACACCCCACGGCAAGTGGCACATCCACTCGACCTACGGTGACACGCACAGGATGATGACCCTCTCGCGCGGCATCGAGCCGTTGTGGATCAACGACGAGGACGCGCTGGAGATCGGGATCGTCGACAACGACTGGGTGGAAGTCTTCAACGACAACGGTGTCGTCTGCACGCGAGCGGTAGTCAGCCATCGCATACCACGCGGCGCCTGTATTCAGTACCACTCACCCGAGCGAACACTCGGCGTGCCGAAGAGCCCCCTCCGCGGGAACCGACGCGCCGGCGGACACAACAGCCTGACCCGTGTCCGACTGAAGCCGGTCCTGATGGTCGGCGGCTACGGCCAGTTCACCTACGCCTTCAACTACTGGGGACCGACCGGTGTGAACAGAGACACGTTCGTGCTGGTGCGAAAGCTCGGAGAGTTGAAGTGGTAGGGAGTCGTTCAAAGATGAGAGATGAAATATGAAAGATGAAAACCGGAGACGCTTCCTCTCCGCCTCCCCCCTCTCGCACTCTTGAGAAAGGGTGGAAGGAGGAAGGCGGAGGGAGGAATCAGAACGATAGGAGCAGCCCAGAAGCCCAGACGCCAAGAAGCTCAGCGGACCAATGCCCAGCGCCAAGAAGCCCAGAAGCCTAGCAGCCCAGAAGCCCAGCAACTGACAACCAACAACCAACGCCTCGATGGATATCCGCCTACATATCGCAATGGTCTTCCACCTGGACAAGTGTATTGGATGCCACACCTGTTCGATCGCGTGCAAGAATGTCTGGACCGATCGGAAGGGGGCCGAGTACATGTGGTGGAACAACGTCGAGACGAAGCCGGGGACGGGCTATCCCACGGCATGGGAGGATCAGTCGAAGTATCGGGGCGGTTGGGAGATGAACGGAGCGAAGACTCCAAAGCTGAAGATGGCGTCGAAGGGCCGTCAGCTGTTGAACCTCTTCCACAACCCCTCCCTTCCATCCATTGACGACTACTACGAACCCTGGACATATCGCTATCAGGATCTCTTCGACTCGCCCGAGGGAACCGACCAGCCGACGGCCGTCCCGATCTCAATGATCACCGGCGATCCCATCCATATCAAGGCAGGACCCAACTGGGACGACGACCTGGGGGGCTCGCCGGTCTACGCGCAGAGCGATCCGAATCTGGATGCGCTGACACCGCAGGAGCGTGAGGAGCTGTTCGAGATCGAGCGACTGGTCTTCTTCTATCTCCCACGCATCTGCAATCACTGTCTGAATCCCGCCTGCGTCGCGGCATGTCCGTCCGGCGCGATCTACAAGCGGGGTGAAGAAGGAGTCGTGCTGATCGATCAGGAGAAGTGCCGCGGGTGGAGGATGTGTGTCGCGGCATGTCCCTACAAGAAGAGCTACTACAACTGGCAGGCAGGGAAATCGGAGAAGTGCATTCTCTGCTTCCCACGTCTCGAGACCGGACAGGCCCCCGCCTGCTTCCACTCGTGTGTCGGTCGCATCCGCTACATGGGTCCGCTCCTGTATGACGCGTCACGTATCACCGAAGCGATGAGCGTGAGCGACGATCAACTCGTCGACGCGCAACGATCTCTGATCCTGGATCCGCACGATCCCGAAGTCGTTGCGGCCGCGCGAGACAAGGGGATCGACGAGGGAGCCATCGAGGCCTGCCGTCGCTCGCCAGTCTATCGCTATGTGAAGGAATGGAACCTGGCGCTCCCCCTTCACCCGGAATTCAGGACGCTTCCGATGCTCTACTACGTCCCGCCGATGCTTCCTGTGATGGCGCGTGTCGAGGATGGACGATACGATTCGTCGGGTGAGGAATTCTTCACACCGATCGAGAAAGCCCGCGTCCCCATCTCCTACATGGCGAGTCTCTTCTCCGCTGGGAACACCGAACCGGTGCGGGAGTCTCTTCGCCGGCAGTATGCCGTCCGCCTGGTACGCCGTCACGAAACCGTCGGCGATATCGACACATCCCATCTGACACGCTTGCTCCAGACTGTCGGGATGGACAGGGAGATCGCCGACGACATCTATCGCCTGACATCGCTCGCCACTGCCGACGATCGCTTCGTCATCCCCCCCTCGCATCGCGAAGAGGCATTGCAGATGATTGTCGACGATCTGTGGGAGGAGAAGGGACGGACGGGACTGGGATTCAATCAACGACCGGAACGTGGAGCCTAGGGAGCCGTTGAAATACGCGCGATCTCTGCGTTGCACTCCTCGTCGCTCACTGCGGCGTGCCGCTGATACGCCTCATTCGCTCATCGTCGAGCGCCTTGACCTCGCACGATTTGAACAGCCCCTCGCAATCACGAGATAGACAGACAGCAACGAACCTACCATGAACGCCTACTTCGCCACCGTCGCCGATCTGCTGGAGTATCCGAACTCCGAATGGGAAACGAACATCGCCCGATCGGTCGGAGCGCTGTCGGAAGGAAACGACGATATCACCTCCCTCTTCCGCTCGTTCGCGAAGCACATGAACCGCTTGTCGGACTGGGAGCGGGAGGAGCTCTACGTCAGGTCGTTCGAGCTCAATCCCGCATGCACACTCGAGGTCGGCTATCACATCTTCGGAGAAACGTACAAGAGGGGAACGTTTCTTGCTCACCTCCGGCGCGAGGAGGAAGGGAACGAGCTCGGTCAGGAGCGGCAGCTCCCCGACTTCCTTCCGGTTCTACTAAGGCTCCTGGCACTGATGGATGATCCGGAGTTGCGAGGGACGTTGATCGAAACTTGTCTGATCCCGGCGATCGAAACGATCGTCGGCGCTTTTAAAGAGAAGGAGAATCCATACGGCGATCTGCTTCGCTCCCTGCTGGCCGCACTCCGGTACGACCTGCATCTGGAGACGGAGAGATCGACGGCGCACCATCCGGAGTTGAACGGCCATGTCTGACATGTTCTTCTTCATCCTGCTCCCCTACGCTGCGATCACGATCGCGATTGCAGTCACCATCCTTCGATGGACGGGGAGGATCTTCTCGGTCTCCACGCTCTCGTCGCAGTTCCTTGAAGGGAACGAGCTCTTCTACGGCTCGGTCCCCTGGCACTACGGCATCCTTGGAGTGTTGACCGGACACCTGATCGGATTGCTGATCCCCGACGGTGTTCTGTTGTTCAACAGTGTTCCGATTCGGCTCTACGTCCTCGAGCTGACAGGACTGACGCTCGGGCTGCTCGCGTTCGCCGGTTTGATAGCGCTGATAGTGAGGAGATTCACGACATCGCGTGTCCGCGCGGTAACATCAGTCGTCGATGTCGTGCTGTTGCTGTTACTCCTTATCCAGGTTGGGACGGGAGTCTACACCGCCATCTTCAGCCGGTGGGGTTCGTCCTGGTACGCCGTTGCCGCGGTCCCCTATCTCTACTCGATCTTCTCCCTCTCACCTGACATCACGACTATCAGCCCGCTCCCCTTCGCGGTCAAGTGGCACATCGTCAACGCGTTTCTCCTGATCGGCATCCTCCCCTTCTCGCGGCTCGTTCATGCCATGGTGATTCCTGTGTGGTATCTCTGGCGTCCCTGGCAACGGGTCATCTGGTATCGCGAGCGGAAGAGCCTGCGAGGACCCCTGGCCGGAAGCAGGGGGACGACGTTCGCGAAGAAGCATGACGGCGCCGTCGAGAACCCTCCTGTTCCGAGCGTGACGCCGAGGAAGGAGAAGGAGGTGGAACCTGAACCTGTCGGGAGGGCGTCATGACGCGCCGTATCGGACTGGTCGTGTCGCTTGCGGTGACGGTGGTGGTCGGATTCGCGATCTGGAGCAACTCCACCTATCGCTTCCCCGGCAATCAACAGGGATATGAACCGAAGCAGCCGATCGCGTTCTCGCACAGGATTCACGCGGGGGTCAACGGCATCAGTTGTCTCTACTGTCACTCCTCCGCCGAGAAGTCACGTGTAGCCGGTCTCCCTTCGGCCTCCACCTGCATGAACTGTCACACGAAGGTCATTCCCGATTCATCGGAGATCCGAAAGGTGGCGAACGCCCTGAAGTCGAACAGACCCATCCAATGGGTTCGCGTTCATCGACTCCCTGCCCTCGCGACATTCAACCACAGCGCCCATGTGAACGCCGGCTTCGCTTGTGGCCGCTGTCACGGACCCGTCGAGACGATGGAACGGGTGCGGCAGGATCAACACCTCTCGATGGGGTTCTGCGTGAGCTGCCACCGCACATGGCAGAACACCCCTCCACCGATCGACAGCGTCGTCTGGGCGGGAGGAGGAAGAGCCCCCCTCAACCACCTTGAGTCGTCGACCGATTGCTCGGTCTGCCACCAGTAGAGGGGAATAGGGAGTAGGGAGTGGGTGTAAGATTTGCCTTGCAGCCCAGATGCCCAGAAGCCTAGCAGCCAATATGGAAGCGCATAAACAGATCGACATCCAGTCCAGCGGCCTTTCCCGTAGGACCTTTATCGAGGTGATCGGCTTCACCGCGGCCGCGGCGATGGTGAACGGATGCGAACGCTCGCCCGAGGGGAAGACGATACCCTATCTGAAGCATCCGGTGGAGATGACGCCGGGGACGGCGACGTGGTACGCGTCGACATGCGGCGGGTGTTCGAGCGCTTGCGGGGTGCTGGTAAGGGTCCGTGACGGACGACCGATAAAGATTGAAGGGAATCCCGATCACCCACTCTCGAAGGGTGGGATCTGTGCTGTCGCACAGGCCGCTCTTGCTTCGCTCTATGACGCCGATCGTCTTCGCGATCCTTCGCTCGATGGACGGAAGACGACGTGGGAACAGATCAACCAGGAAGTGGGATCGCGCATTGCGCAGTATCGCTCCGAAGGAGCTGTGCGCCTGCTGACGGGAACGATCGTCTCGCCGACATCACGCGCGATCGTCGAACGGTTCCTCGCGCAGTTCGCCGACGCCCGTCACATAGAACTCGATCCGGTCTCCTTCTCCGCGATGCGGGAAGCCCATCGACGGACGTTCGGCGCAGGCGTCGTGCCACGATTCCATATCGATCGAGCGGAGCTTCTTGTCGGGGTCGAGGCGGATCTTCTGGGAACCTGGCTTTCGCCGGTCGAATTCGCCCGCGCGCGGGCCGATCGTCGCCGAGGTGACATGTCGGGCGAACCGCTCCGGCATGTACAGTTCGAGTCTCGTCTGTCGCTGACCGGAGCATCGAGCGATCGACGCGTGCAGATCGCTCCACGCGAGATCCCGATTGCACTGAGTCTGCTTGGACATACGATTCTGAGTCACGCCGGCATCAGCAACGGACTCCCCGCACCCGGCAGCGACGCGTTGCGCGGCAACATCCGTGACGCGGTCATCAATACAGCTGACGAACTCTGGAAACATCGCGGAAGTGCTCTTCTGATGCTCGGCCTGAACGACCCCGATATGCAGGAGATCACAACAATCATCAATCAAACCCTCGACGCCTACGACTCCATCATCGACATTCAATCACCGTCGCTGCAGCATGAAGGAGATGAGCGAGAATTCGATCGGCTGCTGGAGGAGATGAAGAGAGGCGATGTCGGATGTCTTGTGACGTGGGGCGCCAACCCGGTCTACACGCATCCGCGCGGCAAGGAATTCGCCGAAGCGATGAAGAAGGTCGCGACGACGATCGCCATCGCGGAACGGAAGGACGAAACGGCGACGCTCGCCTCCATCCTTGCCCCCTCTCATCACTGGCTCGAATCGTGGGGAGACGCCGAACCGGCGCGTGGAGTTCTCTCTCTGCGGCAGCCGACGATCGCCCCCCTCTTCCACACGCGTCATCCCGAAGAGATGCTGCTGAAGTGGAGCGGCGACGCACGGGAGTATCACGACGTTCTCCGTTCCGAATGGCAGACCAATCGGGCACCGGATGGAACGACCGACGTCGTCGCCTTCTGGGAGAACGCGCTGCACGACGGAGCGGTAGTCAGGGCGGAAGGCGGAGGGCGGAGGGCGGAATCGGACGCCAGCCCAGCAGCCCAGCAGCCCAGACGCCAAGCAGCCCAAACGCCCAGCAGCCTAGCAGCCCAGACGCCCAGCACCCCAGCCGCCTCCCTCTTCTCCCGTCTTGCGGAACGACCGGCGGCGACGGGACTGGATCTGGTGCTGTACGAGAAGGTGTCGTTGCGTGATGGAACGCACGGGAACAATCCGCTGCTGCACGAACTCCCCGATCCGATCTCGCGTGTCTCGTGGACGAACTACGCGATGCTCTCTCCATCGACCGCGCGTCGGCTTGGAGTGGAGGATGGGCGAATCGTGAAGGCGGCACGTGGGGGTGTGACGATCGAGCTACCGGTCCGCATCGTCGTCGGCACGCCGATAGACACTGTCGCAATCGCGGTCGGGTATGGACGGACTGTCGTCGGGCGGGTCGGCAACGGAGTAGGGGCAAACGCCTGGGGTCTGATGGAACGGGACGCGGACGGCTTCCTGCATCAGCATGCGTCCGGAGTCACCATCACGCCGACGGACCGTTCGACGCAACTGGCCATCACGCAACTCCACGATTCCCAGGAAGGACGCGAGCTGGCGAGACGGCACGACTCCCCCAGTCCCCAGTCCCCAGCCCCCAGTCCCCAGCCAACGCTCTGGCCCCGCCACTCCTACAAGGGTCACCGCTGGGGGATGACTATCGATCTGAACGCCTGCATCGGTTGCGCCGCATGCGTGGTCGGCTGTCAGGTCGAGAACAACATTCCCGTGGTCGGCCCTGAAGAGATGGCGCTGATGCGCGACATGCACTGGATCAGAATCGATCGATACATCGACGGATCGGAGGACGATCCAACGGTCGACTTCCAGCCGATCATGTGCGCCCACTGCGAGAACGCCTCATGCGAGAGCGTTTGTCCCGTGGCGGCGACGGCGCATAGCGGCGAAGGACTGAACATGCAGGCGTACAACCGTTGTGTCGGCACACGCTACTGCGCGAACAACTGCGCCTACAAGGTCCGTCGCTTCAACTGGTTCGACTACGATCACAGCGATCCGATCGCCGCACTCGCGCTCAATCCCGATGTAACCGTCCGCACACGCGGCGTGATGGAGAAATGCTCGCTCTGCGTGCAGCGAATCGAGGCGGGGAAGATCTCCGCGCGCAACGAACGCCGGAACCTCGTGGACGGCGAGATCATGCCGGCCTGTGCGCAGAGCTGTCCGACGCAGGCGATCGTCTTCGGCGACATGGCCGATCCGGCAAGCATGATCGCGCACACTAAGAACGACGAGCGCAACTACGTCCCGCTTGAAGAGCTGAACCTTCTTCCGGTGGTGAGCTATCTGCGAAGGGAGTAGGGAATAGGGAGTATGAAGTAGGGCTTGGAGAGCAGATGTGCTACTGACATCGAACAACTGACAACGAACAACTGACAACCAGCACCCATCCCGATGCCCAGCGTCACAGAAGAAACACGGATCATGAACGGCAACGGCGTCGTCGACATCGATGCTCCGCTGGATCGGCGATCGCTTGTTCATGATGATCATCAACATCACTCGAAGCTCTCCCCATTGCGCGAGCCTCTGGTTGCAGCGGTGAAGTCGCCGAAGGACGTGACCGACGATATCGTGAGCATCGTCGAACGTCGTCCGGGGAAAGGATGGTGGGGGGCGTTCATCGGAGCGGTCTCTCTTCTGATCGTCGGAATCGTCGCAACGATCTACACGGTGACGACCGGCATCGGGACGTGGGGCCTGAACAGAACGATCGGATGGGCCTTCGACATCACCAACTTCGTTTTCTGGATCGGCATCGGCCACGCGGGGACGTTCATCTCCGCCATTCTCTTCCTCTTCAATCAGAAGTGGAGGACATCGATCAACAGAGCGGCCGAGGCGATGACAATCTTCGCGGTGATGTGCGCCGGCGTCTTCCCGGTCCTTCACATGGGCCGCCCCTGGCTCTTCTTCTGGATCCTCCCCTATCCGAACGAACGGGGCGCTCTCTGGGTCAACTTCCGCTCTCCGTTGCTGTGGGACTTCTTCGCCATCTCGACCTACTTCACCATCTCCCTCCTCTTCTGGTACATGGGGATGGTTCCCGACCTGGCGACGGCACGTGATCGAGTCGTCTCGAAGTTCCGACGTGGACTCTACAGAATTCTCAGTCTTGGATGGAACGGATCCGGAAGGACATGGTCGCGGTACGAGACCATCTACACCATTCTCGCGGCGCTGGCGACACCACTCGTCGTCTCGGTTCACAGCATCGTCTCGTTCGACTTCGCGACGTCGTTGATACCGGGATGGCACTCGACGATCTTCCCCCCATACTTCGTGGCCGGCGCCGTCTTCAGCGGCTTCGCGATGGTGCTGACGCTGATGATCCTGGTGCGCAAGCTGATGGGACTGGAGGCGTACATCACGCCGGTCCATATCGACAACATGTGCAAGGTGACGTTGCTTACCGGATCGATCGTCTCGCTCGCCTATCTGACCGAAGTCTTCATCGGACTCTACAGCGGGAACATCAACGAGATCTTCGTCGTGGGGAACAGGGCGTTCGGTCCGTACGCATGGGCCTACTGGACGATGGTGACCTGCAACGCGTTGATCCCGCAGCTCTTCTGGTTCAAGAAGATCCGCCGTGCGATCCCGGTCGTCTTCGTTCTCTCGATCCTGGTGAACGTCGGCATGTGGTTCGAACGCTTCGTCATCATCGTCACGTCGCTCCATCGCGACTTCCTGCCGTCAAGTTGGGCGATGTACGCGCCGACGATCACCGAAGTCGGTCTTCTTGTCGGAAGCTTCGGTCTCTTCTTCACGGCGTTCCTTCTCTTCCTCCGGCTCTTTCCGGTCATCTCCATGAATGAAGTAAAGGGAGTTCTCAGCTATGGACGGGGCAAATAGCGGCGCCTGGACGGTCAGCTACAGCACGGCCTTCTTCGAGCGCGAGGAGGATCTGCTGACGGCGACGCGCGAGGCGCGTCTGCGTGGAGTCGAGGTCGAGGATGTCTACACACCGTACGCGATCCACGGGATGGAAGAGGCCGCGGGGATACGACCGTCGCGACTCACGTCGGTGTCGTTGATCGCGGGGATCACCGGACTGACGCTTGGACTGATCATGCAGATCTGGACGTCGGCGGTCGACTGGCCGCTGAACATCGGCGGAAAGCCGTTCAACTCGGTTCCCGTCTTCATTCCGGTGACGTTCGAACTGACCGTCCTCTTCTCCGGCGTCATCTCGCTGGTCGCCCTTTTCATCAAGGGGCGACTGTGGCTCGGGAATCGACGCCGCGCGATCAGGCGCGTCACCGATGACCGCTTCGTTCTTGTGTTGAAACAGTCCGACGCATCGATCGAGCCGCGACGTCTGCGCGATCTTCTCCGCGGACTCGGCGCCGTCGAAGTCGTCGAAGGAGAGTTGCCCGCATGAAATCGTTCACCGCATGGAGCGGGATCGTACTGCTTCCGGTCGTCGTCATCGGCAGTCTGTTGCTGTTGCGACGCGATCTCACGGAGCGGAACGATGACGTGATCACACAGATGGCGACAACGCCCGCGTATCGGACCGGCGATCCCAACCCCGTCCTGCCGGCGGGGATGACGATGCAGCCGCCGGTGGAGGGGACCGTCTCCCGTGACGGTCTCCCCTCGCGGGGCGTCATCGTTCAACGCGATACCGGAACCGGGCCGATCCCCGACACACTCAATCCCATCCCCTCCACGAAGGAGAACGTGCGGCGGGCGAAGCATCTGTTCGAGAACTTCTGCGCGGTCTGTCATGGGGTAAGCGGGGCGGGAGACGGACCGATCATCCCGAAGTATCCGAACCCTCCGGCCTACAAGACGGCGAAGTCGCGCGCCCTTTCCGACGCGACGATCTATCAGGTCATCACCGAAGGACGGAAACTGATGCCGTCGCACGCGCCGCTGGTCTCCTCCGATGATCGGTGGCTTCTGGTCCATTACATCCGCACGTTGCAAGGCGAGGTGAAGTAAGATGACGACTCATGCTCTGCAGGGAAGCCAGACGGGGAAACGCTGGTTCTACATCGGCGTCATCGGCGCGGTGGCAGGGATCGTCGGATTGATCGTCGATCCCGAACGGACCTGGGCCTCGTGGCTTCACGGCGCTCTCCTTCCGCTCACGATCGCAGCCGGCGCCGCCGCGTTCGTCGCGATCAATCACGTGAGCAACGCCGGATGGGCGACGACTCTGAGAAGGATTCCCGAGGCGATGATGAACTGGATACCGATCGGCGGCCTCATCCTTCTGATCGGCGCGATCGGCGGGGTCCATCTCTTCGGCGGCGGTCACGCGACGCACGGAGAGGATCACGGGATACGAACGGCCTGGCTGGACCCGACGTTCCTGATCGCGCGGCTGGTGGTCATCATCGCCCTCTGGACATGGCTCGGATGGCGGATACGGAACGCGTCGTACGCTCAGGACGGCGATGGTGACACACGATGGACACGGATCTTGCGGAACCGGAGCGCCCTCTTCCTCGTCGTCTTCGCGATCACCTTCACCGCCGCCAGCTTCGACTGGATCATGTCGCTGGATCACGGATTCTACAGCACGATCTTTGGCTTCTACGTCTTCACCGGCGCGTTCCTCTCGGGGATCGCCGCGGTCACGGTGCTGACGATCCTCCTCTCGCGGCGGGGCATCATCCCCGCGCCGACCGACGACCAGCTCCACAGCCTGGGGAAACTCCTCTTCGCCTTCGCCACGTTCTGGGCATACCTCTGGTTCTGCCAGTACATGCTGATCTACTATGCGAACATCCCCGAGGAGATTTCCTACTACCTGCGAAGAACGACTGGAGGATGGGAATGGCTCTTCTGGGGGAATCTGATCGTGGGGTGGCTTGTTCCGTTTGTGCTCCTTCTGCGCAAGCGGGTGAAGAAGAGCCACTCATACGTGATGGGGGTCGCCCTGCTGATTCTCGCGACGCACTGGCTGGATCTCTACGTGATGGTAATTCCCGCGACCGGCGCGACCGTTCTCCCTTCCTGGACCGACATCGCCTTCACGCTCGTCTTCGTCCCACTCGCCCTCGCCGTCACGATTCGAACGTTCAAGGCCCATCCGCCAAGACCGTTGAAGGATCCGTATTCGTGCGAGGTTGGGGGGTAGGGGAGTAGAATGCTACAACCCGAACGGATGGATTCTACTCGCGTTCACGCGCAAACCAGGATTAAACATTGTGCACGACACCCGTCAGTGCACCGTCCACCCAGGTATGCTTGGGGCGGGTTCACCCGTCACGCGCAACCAACCACCATTACATAATTCTCCGTAGAGGCAGGTTGAGACATAGAATTCACGTCCAAACTTCGGCGGATAGTCGTACCTGCATGACACCAATGAAAAGAACTCATTCTTAGTCCAGCGAATGTCGTCCGTTTGATCGCTCCTACGGATACCTAACAATCGAATCCAATCAAGTATATCCTGTCGAGAGGGTTTCCGGTTCAGTCTCCAGTCTCTATCTTCTCTCGCCAGAAGCTGCTCTCGTTCCGACAAACGTGAGAACCTGAGCCCGCGAGTCGTGTCCACAACGTCGCCACAATACGCTTCCACGCCGTCCAGATACAGTACCCACTCGCGCTTTCCAGTCGAGTCATTAACGTACGACACGACAAAGATGATCCTCTGCAACGTGTCAACCCTGGTTGTCGTCACGTTTGTAGAATCGCCCCCTTCACTTGACGGTATTGTTCTCGTCGTCGTCGTAGCCATTGTTGTGACTTTCCAAGCAAGCAATGTTACTACCACAGAATCCATGAGGCGACACCTGGGAGTTCCGTCAGCATTCCATCGTTCCCCAAAGGGGAGTAGCGCTGTGTCACTCATCCCGATCTTGCGAACGATTTCACCGGCGTAATCGTATAACCCACTCGACCACAAGCTCACGCATGATGAGTCAATAGAGTACGCAATTGAAAAATCTCTCGGCAGTACGTGACTGTCTCGGGATTGTTCATACGCACGCCCACACGTGCCTGCGTGCGTGACAATCACAATGGCCAATGCACATACGAGGCCAGGCACGCTTACTCTGGAGCCCATATGGCATTGACTCATCTTCACCTCCTAGGTCTCGCCTTAACGGGGCCGGCTCCAAGGAATCCCCGAATGTTTCCGCCTGTTATTCCAATATTGCTGCTGAAGTCAGGTGTAAGGCCATTTCTATTCAACGGCCAACTGCCACCACCGAGTGTTGGTGGCGTCGTCAACGCACCCACTTTGCCCTGGTGAAGTATCCCATTACCGTCTATCATCGGTCGAGCCCACCATATGTACTTTCCGATCCATACCTCCTGCTCGTTCTTATTGGAATCGCCGCCGATACGAGTGAGATTCGCATCCATTGCGGTCAGCGTCCAGTGATCGCTGTTAAATGGATCCAAAGTCTGAGGCCAGCTGAACTCATTGAGTGACGAGAAATAGTAGGCCTCGAACTTTGCGCAATTGCATCGTATGCACAACGCATAGATGATTACTGATTGAATCATTTCGGGCGTCCACTCCGATGGGACGTCATGACACCGCGTGATTACGTCCATACAGAAGACCACGGTCATGTCTGGAGGATCTGTCAATTTGGGCAATCCCGGGCCAAGGCGAGAGGGAGGCCACCGGCCATTTACATCCGGAGGCTCATTATTCCGGGAGTCGAATGTCGTTCCATATGACAAAAGATCGCAACTGTACGTGCAATACGATTTGCACGCGAAATCCATCCAGCAGATGGCGTTCTTGATACAACTCCATAGGTTTGAGTCCGGATTAGAAAAGCCACCCAACCGCTTCTCCCAGTCATCACTCTCAAAGATGAACTTGAGTTGTTTTAGGAACTCCTCGCGGAAACCCGCTCCACACAACTTAGTGGTCATGTGATCCTTAAGGGTTAGTCGCTCAGGGTAGTCATAACACGGTCTTGGGCGGGGATACCCTTCTGATGGATCCGCATTGGGCCCACCCCGTCCGACACCTCCCCTTCCACTACCCCCACTTGATCCTGAGGGCAACCGTGTCGAGCCCGAACCTGGATTGGGTTGAATTATCGGACCTCTGAATTCGCCTGGGTCGCCAGCATCTGGTACATATTCCCAGCGACCGCCTCTGGGGTCGAGCGGATCAGACCCCTTGTCAGGAACATATATGATTGTGTCGGAGGGACCCAGGTCGCGCTCCAGGCGAACTGGACCGACGGTCCGAATGCCGAGAATGCTATCGTAAACCGCTATGTCGTCAGGCATATCTCCCCCATGTAACGTTAATAGTGGACGTTGGGCACTCGACGATCTCCCCAATTTTCCTCACGCCACCACAATCCACTCCGATTCGTACATCGTGTCGTTCCCACTCACCGTCCCGACGAACGCCATCGACATCCGACCGTACGTCTTCAGCGTCAACTGCACCATGTTCGCGTTCGTGAATGAACCCGTAGGGAAGGAAATCACCGGGATCGTTCCCTGCGCGTCGCCACGCGTTCCGTAGTTGTCCCGGAACGTAAGGTAGACGTCGGTCACGGCATCCCCGCCGAAATCGAGCAGAAACTGCATCTCCCACTGTGTTCCGCCGCGCAGGAAGA
>CAYWXV010000051.1:0-18984 GCA_964462535.1 uncultured Alphaproteobacteria bacterium | reverse complement strand
CGCTCGTTCAGAGCGATCCATCAGGGGTGTGTTTCCGAGTTGCGCTGCAGCCCCGCATCCCGTATACTATCCGCCCGGATACAGCGGGTCCTCCCCTGCTCGGTCTGACGCCACCACTGCGTCGATCCATTAACCGCCACGATTCTTACGCACCACCACTGGAGGAACCGCAATGCTGCGACCACCACGCATCGCTCTATTCAGCCTGCTCCTGCTCTTGCTTCCACGACTCCTGGCAGCGCAATTCTCGGGCACCTATACCGTAGGCTCGGGAGGTGACTTCGCCACACTGACCGCCGCGCTTACCGCTCTCCGCAATGCATCGTCGCCACAACTGGCGGGCCCCGTTACGCTGTTGCTGAACGATGGCGCACACACGCCACCAACCGGAGGTTTCGTGATTCCGGAACTGACCGGCGCCGGACCAGCTGCCACTCTCACAATCCGCCCCGCCCCCGGCGCGAACGTCCTCATCCGGAGCGGAACGACGCCGGCACTCATCGATCTGAATGGAGCTGACTACGTCGTCGTTGACGGTCATGACAGTCTTGGCGGGGGCGTCATCATGGTGGCGTGCAGCGCGTCGAGCGGATCGGCCATTCGATTTGTCAACGGAGCCTCGCACAACGTCGTGCGGAATTGTACGCTCGTCGGTAATGGATCGACCAACACCTTTGGTGTCGTTCGATTTGATGGGACGAACAACGGAATCGGCAACACCGACAACGTCGTGACCGACAACGTAATTGGCGACACGTCGGGAACGCTCCGCGCCAATTCCGGGGTAACGATGATCGGCACCAGCACGGCGCCGAATATGCGTAATCGCGTCATTGGAAATGAGATCGTTAACCCCGGCCGCGGTTCCGGCGTCGCGTATGGACTGTACATGGGGTCGAATAATGCTGACGTGGTCTTTGCCGACAACGAGATCCACTGCACCAGGCTGACGGGGACGGAGAACCTTCACCCGCTGTACGGTATCTACGTGACCGACGGCGCGAACCACAACGACACCATCGCCCGCAATAGAATTCACTCGCTGGATGTTCTCAATCCGGTGGCCAGTCGCTATGGAGTCTACATATCGACGCAAGGCACATCGCCAGTCCACCTGATCTCCAACATGATCTCCCTTTCGAGCGATAGCGGACTCCTGTGCGGCATCTACACCACAGAGCCCGATTCGATCTACATGATCGGCAACTCGATCTATCTCGGAGGTCCGATCGCTACGGGAGCACAAACTCTGGGAATAGCCTCGACAACGAAGGGGAGGCTCTGGATCCACGACAACATTGTCGTCGTCGAGCGAACGGGGCTCTCGCGTGGGACTTCTGCGTGCCTCTCGACGTCAACGACACCATTTGCGGCGACGATTGATCGGAACGTCTATGTAAATCCGAGTGATAGCGGTCTTCTGGTAATTCAGGGTCTCTCCCGATACAATAACGTCCTTACATGGAGTGCCGCCAGCGGATTCGACATCCACAGCATCACTGGACCGGTTCCGTTTCTCGATCCATCGATCGGCGATCTTCACGTCGATCCTGTCCCTCTTTTCTGTGGCGAGGGAATGGGGACCCCCTCAAACGCTGAACCCGATATCGATTACGAAACGCGCGATGACGCCAACCCCGATATTGGTGCAGACGAGGGTGACTTCAACGGGGGCCGGCTTCGTCTTCTGGCTCCCCTCGATTCGGTCGTGGTTGCGGCCGGGACAGAGTTGACGTTGACGCTTGCCGCCACACGATTTGTCGAAGGGGCCGTTGAACTGCTCACTAGCGACGGTGCAAGGGCGGAGCTTGGACGCTTCTCTCTTGACACAACCGCGACGACGGTTCGCAGTCGCATCCGTGAAGAGCTTCATGGCGAATTCCTCCTCCGCATCGTCAATCCGCGGAACCTCAACGAGGCAGACAGCTCGAATGCGCCCGTGATCGTCGTCGATCCGACGCTCACGATTGAAGATGTTGGTGGGGGAGATGAGATTGTCGAGGGGGACACGCTGCAAATGAGGTGGAGCGTGGTCGATTGTCCACCATCAATCACGCTAGATCTGGAACTGACGACCGACGACGGAGCGAGCTGGCGAATGCTCGACACGGCCATTCACTCTGATCGGACGGACGGAACCCTGGAGACAGCATGGATTGTTCCGGCCGCGTCGGCTGGAACGTGCAGGCTCCGTATCTCCGTGCACGACGGCCCGCAGGCGGATACAAGTGGTCCGTTCGTCGTGCTCGTCGAACCGACCATCGACGTCGACCTTCCACCGGCAGTTCCGAATGACACGCTCCTGATTGTGCGATGGAACGCGGTTGGCTGCGGTTGGGTCCGCGTTCTGATCTCGCTGGATGGTGGGGAGTCATGGATGCCGCTGATTCCAGGGAATCCAAGAATACCTGCGTGGATCGGTCGAGCAGCCGGTCGCATCCCAATCACCGACTCCACGCAGCTATTGGTCCGCGTCGTTGACGCTGATCGTCCTCACATCGGTCGCGAACGCTCGATCAGGATCCGTCATCCCTGGCTGGTCTGTCGTGCGCCGTTCGGCGGGGAACGGAAGAGAATCGGCGAACCAATCGACATCGTCTGGAACGGAAGAGACATCGAGAGGTTGAGAGTGGAGTACTCAGATGACGATGGAGCCACCTGGACCAGAGTAGTGGAGGGTGTAACCGGCACGAGCGGATGGCGCCAATACACTCCTGAGCGTCGCCCGACCGGCAGGGGGCGGATTCGTCTGACCGACATGGACAATCCAGAGCATCGTGTGATGAGCGGCCGGTTCGCTATCCTCCCGGCGTCAACGATTATTCCTCTTTCACCAACTACGGGGGAGAGAATCGAGAGGAGTTCACAGACGGAGATCTCCTGGATTTCGGATGGTGTGCAACGAGTGAGCCTGTACTACACCACGAACAACGGTGCAACCTGGACGCTTATCGCACTGGATATACCCGCCGACCGGGGGAGCTTTGCATGGACGGTCCCGTCACGAGCGACGGACGCCATACGTATTCGCATTCGTGAAAGCGGGAGCCTCAACTACGCTGAAACAGGAACCTTCGGTGTGATCGATCCGATTCCACCGACTCAAAGCCTCACACTCCTTGCCCCGACGTCTGCAACTACACTCACCGCCGGGGATGAGGAGACGATCCGGTGGCGCGGCGTCGGATTCCGGGGAGGAGTGTTGCTTGAGTATTCATTGGACAGCGGGTCAGCGTGGAACAGAATCGGAACCGCATGGGTCGGCGTTGGCCGATATCGCTGGTCTGTCCCGTTTGACACGACATCGAAGCTCCTCATCCGTGTTTCATCCCTCGATCTTGACGTGAGAGGCGTTTCGACCGTCCCGCTCCGCATTCTGCCTCCCAATAGCTCACCACGAAGGGAGAATGGCAGTGGTTCTGTCTGCACCGAAGGATGGAGTCGGCGTGCCCGCACAGAAGGAGGCGTGGACTTGGAGATATCGGGTGCGGCGCAAGTGATTCCAAATCCCGTGGTCGGACGTGGCGTGATTCGATGGAGCGGGAGTGAATCGGGAGCGGGCGTAGGCGAGCTCTATGACATGAATGGCATCTGCCGGGAATCGTTCAAAATCGAGGAAACGAGTTGGCGAAGAGGGGAAGTGGAACTCGACATGAGTAATCTTCCACCTGGATTCTACGCGATCGTGATGCGATCAGCGAACGAAGTGGTGCGAACGACAATCCTCCACGCCGAGCGATAGAAAGGCGTGTTGGCGAACACGAGTCGCGCGAGCGGACGATAGATCGTCCGCTCGCGGTATGCCAGTCACTAAGCGACAAGCCGCCAGAACGCGATTCAAACCCCGGACAGGGATGAACTGATGTCCCGTCGTGATATTTTCGCCCGCATGTGTGGACGATATACCCTGGCAAGTGACATCGGAGAGTTCCTGGAGCTTTGGGGGATTCACATCCCCCCTGAACTGGCCCATCCGCGACGCTACAACGTCGCGCCCAGCCAGCCGGTGCTGGCCATCATGGCCGATCCGCGCCCCCGCGTTGACATCATGGAGTGGGGCTTCGTTCCGACGTGGGCGAAGCCCGACTCCGGTATGAAGGCTGTGATAAACGCTCGCGTTGAATCGCTTGCCGAGAAGAAGCCTTACTTCCGTGGTGCCTTCAAGAGCGCTCGCTGCGCAATCCTGGCCGACGGTTTCTACGAATGGAAGAAGGTACCGGGGGGAAAGCAACCGTATCGGATTGGACGCTCGGATGGCGGGCTCTTTGCGATGGCGGGGCTCTGGAGCCATGCCGCGATCCGCGGCGGCGGTGAACAACTGACGTGTGCGATAGTCACGGTCGAGCCGAACTCGCTCATGCGTGACATACACAACCGAATGCCGGCAATACTCCGGCCCAATGATGTGGAGATCTGGTTGGATCCCAAATCGGCCGAGCGTGATCTCTTCACCACGCTTGAGCCCTATCCAGCCGAGGAAATGAGGGCGTACGAAGTAAGTCTCGCAGTCAACAGTCCCGCCAACGACGACCCAACGCTGATCCTACCGTTGCATGACTGACCGTTCGCGGGGAGTTGTACTCCTGACCGGTGCCGCTCTGGCGTGGAGCTTCGGCGGAATATGGATCAAGCTCATATCGGTCCACCCCATGGCGACGGCTGGCGGCCGGAGTCTGATTGCCGGTATCATCGTCTTGATATACGCTGGCGGTATCCGCCGCGCACCGACCCGACGTCAGTGGCTCGGAGCGCTTGCCTACGCGGGAACCGTTACGCTTTTCGTCCTCGCCACCAGAACCACAACCGCCGCGAACGCCATCCTCCTTCAATACACCGCCCCGATCTGGGTTGCGCTGGCAAGCCCGTGGCTGTTGAACGAGAAGATCACAAGATTCGACTGGGCATCGATCGTTCTCGTGCTCGGCGGTATGGTGTTGCTCGTCGTCGACAGGTTGGTCGTTGGGAATGTGGGAGGCGACATTATGGCAGTTGCCAGCGGAATTTGTTTTGCCATGGGCATTATTGCCCTTCGTGGGGAGAGTTCGGGGTCGCCATTGACAATTGTTGTTATAGGTAACGCCATAACGGCTTTAATCGGTCTCCCGTTCTTCGCGGCTCAAGCTCCAACCGGCCAGGACCTCATCTATCTCCTCTTGCTCGGGTCCCTCCAACTCGCCCTCGGCTATATCCTCTTTGCCAGAGGCGTCCGCTATGTCTCCGCTTTGGAGGGAACGTTGATCCCGATGTTGGAGCCAATTCTCAATCCTCTTTGGGTAGTGCTCTTCTACGCCGAGCAACCGGCCGCACTCGCTCTTGTCGGCGGTGGGATTATCGTCGCAACCGTTGCGGCCAGAGGAGCAGTCAACCGGGGAACGAAGAGGGGGGGTGGTGCCTGATGTGCGTGGCTGGTTCGACGACCGTAACGCTGAGCACCGCAATTGCGCGTCGCGATGCGGTGGTGCTGCGTTGAAAGCAATGGTCGGGCGGATGCGTCGGAATGATTCGCGCGCGTTGATCAAACGAGATCTGGCGATGCTCGGAGGCTGCGCCTCATGATGCTCGTATCAACCACCACTTCGGGCAACTGCGCCACGCCTGCTCCCTCCAACCCCATCCACGTCAAAGCCAAACCCAAGCGGAAATCGCACAGTCAGGTCCCTTCCATCCGTATCTTCGGCACCTGCACCCGGACGACAACCACGAATAACTCGGAAGATCATGTTCGACGCACTCTCGCCACAGCTTCGCGGAGGCCTCCTCCTGCCCGACTCTTCCATGTACGACGACGCCCGTTCGATTTGGAACGGGATGATCGACAAGCGACCGGCGGCAATCGCTCGCTGTCTCGGCGTTGGCGACGTCGTCGCGGCGGTCAATTTTGCCCGCACCAACAACGTGTCGATCTCGATAAAAGGGGGTGGGCACAATATCGCCGGACTCGCCGTTGGCGAGGGCTCGCTAATGCTGGACATGTCAGCCATGCGCGGCGTCTGGGTCGATCCCGTTACGCGAATTGCGCATGCTCAACCCGGCTGCCTTCTCGGGGATGTCGACCGCGAAACACAGCTCCATGGGCTGGCGGCTGTGTTGGGCTTCGTCTCCAACACGGGGATCGCCGGGCTGACGCTGGGGGGCGGATTCGGCTACCTCTCCAGGAGATATGGGTGGACGAGCGACAACGTCCGCTCGATAACGCTGGTCACCGCCGATGGGAAGATTGTGCGTGCCAGTGAGAAGGAGAACGCCGATCTCTTCTGGGGGCTCCGCGGCGGAGGCGGGAACTTCGGTGTTGTCGTCGACTTCGAGTACGAACTCTATCCGGTTGGACCGGAGATCGTTGCAGGGGCGATCGTCTGGGCCGGCGACGATATCCCAGGAGCCATGAAGCTTATTCAAGAGGTGACGAACGATACTCCCGTCGAAGCCGCTTGCCCATTTGCCGCCCGCATCGCTCCACCCGCACCATGGATCGCTCCAGAGGCCCACGGCAAGCCGGTAGTCATGATGATTGTATGTCACACGGGCTCGATAACTGATGGAGAGGAGTTCGCAGCGCGCATAAAGTCGTTCGGTAAGCCGGTTGGCGATGTCATCACGCGGCGTCCATACAGTGTCCAACAAAGCCTGCTTGACGCGACCCAGCCAAAGGGCCGACGCTACTACTGGAAGTCGGAATACGTCTCGTCGTTGAATGATGCTCTCATCGAAGACATGGTCCGTCGCGGGCACGACGTGCGATCGCCGCATAGCGCGATTCTCGGATTCCAGTTGGGTGGCGCTATCGGAGACCGTCCGACCGATCACTCGGCCGTCGGTAATCGCGATGCAAACTTCGTGGTAAACATTGCAGCCGCCTGGGACGATCCCGCTGACGACGATGCAAACATCGCGTGGGCTCGTGAGGGTTGGGAGGCTCTCCGACCATACTCGACCGGTGGTACCTATATCAACTTCCTGACGGAAGAGGATGCCAGCGATCGAATCCACGATGCGTACGGCGCTAACTACGATCGCCTGGCAGAGTTGAAGTCAAAATGGGATCCGAATAACCTTTTCCACGAGAACAAGAACATTGCACCTGTGGCGCTGTAGGGTTAATCGCCTTCATCGGCTCAGATTCTGGTTTCGCCTGAGCGTCGTAAGGGCCGGAGAGTAAGAAGGCCGGCGACGATTGGTGGTCCGTGTGTTGGAATAGGCAATGTGCCGTGACGGGTGCGTTGGGGGGAAGTGTACAGTCGTCCGCTTCAGTTCGCGGCGGACGTTCGACATTGAACAGTGGATTCTCGCTCCATATCGCGCTACATCGACTTCCTTCTTCTGGAGAAGGGAGCGTCCGACAATACGATTGCATCGTATGGACTGGATCTACGGCGCTACGCCAACGATCTGAGCGAGCATGGAGTCAACGATCCAACCAGCATCAAGGCAGACGATATTCGTCGTCATCTCGCGACCCTGGTCGAGGCCGGACTTGCCTCGTCGTCGGTGGCACGAGCAATCTCCGCCATTCGTGGCTTCCATCGCTTTATGGCGGTCGAGGGAGAGTCGGAGACCGATCCCGCCGAGCACATCGAACTACCGCGAAAGGCCAGGACGCTACCTGATGTCCTCTCGATTGCCGATGTGGAGTCCATTCTCGCCGCGCCGGAGTCGGATGATCCAGAGGGTAATCCTTTTGGCGTCCGCGACAGGGCAATACTCGAGACACTCTACGCGACTGGCATGCGTGTCAGCGAGGTTAGGATGCTCCGGAGGGGTCAGTTGCTCTTCGAGCACGCGTTGGTGAGCGTGATCGGGAAGGGGAATAAGGAGCGGTTGGTGCCGATTGGGATGACGGCCCGTCAATGGATAGACCTCTACAACAGACGAGCGCGACCCCAACTGATCAAGCGTGGCGTGTTGAATGATGATGTAGTGTTCCTCAACTCCCGCGGTTCGTCCCTCAGCAGAAACGCGATATGGAAGATGACTCGTTTCTACGCTGAGAAGGCCGGCATCTCCGCAGACGTCCACCCTCATACCTTTCGTCATTCATTCGCTACCCACCTCTTGGAAGGGGGAGCGGATCTTCGTGCGGTACAGGAGATGCTAGGACATGAGAACATCAACACTACTCAGATATACACCCACATCGATCGGGAATACCTCCGCGAGGTGCATCGGACGTTTCATCCTCGGGGGTAGTTGAGGATGGAGGATGAAGAACGAGCGATGAACGAGGGTCGAACGTACGCTCGCGGCGGAGATCCAACCGTCCGCGGCACGAAAGATCCAACGGCGCAGCGAAGCAAACGCCATCTAACCACCTAGTCCCTGACCTCTCCTCCAAACGCATCGTCGATATACGGGATCACCGGCTCTGAACGCGGCGTCTGTTTTGGCGGTTCGTCCTCAGGCTTCACGTCGTCGTTTTTGTACTGGATGCGTGGGTGGCTAATACCGACCAGGTTCTTGACAAAGGCCACTCTGATGCGGGACAGATCTGAAAGGGTCAACTCGCATTGGTCGAGCTGACCTTCCGCAAATCGTTTCTTGATCGCGCGGTCTACGGTCTCCTCGACCAGCTTTGGAGTAGCATTCGGAAGCGATCGGACCGTTGCTTCGACACCATCTGCAAGCATCACAATCGCCGTTTCGCGCGTCTGCGGGAGTGGTCCCGGGTATTTGAAGTCCTTCTCCTCGATCTCAGGATTCGTCTCGCGCGCCTTGTCCAGGAAGTATTTGATGACGGTCGTCCCGTGATGCATCGGAATGAAGTCGATGATCCGTTGTGGGAGGCGATACTCACGCGCGAGCTCGATTCCGTCGTTGACGTGGTTGCGGATGATGCGCGCTGACATTTCCGGCTTGATCTTGTCGTGCTTGTTCGCCATCTCCATCTGATTCTCGACGAAGTACTCGGCCTTCGCGATCTTCCCAACATCGTGATAGAGCGCGCCAACCTTGGCCAGCAACGCATTCGCGCCGATCGCGGCCGCGGCACTCTCAGCCAGGCGTGCCATCGTCAACGTGTGCTGGTAGGTGCCGGGGGCCTTGTCGGCCAGGGCTTTCAGAAGGGGATGGTTGAGCGTGTCGTACTCCAGAAGACGGAGGTCGGTAGCGATACCGAAGAGTCGTTCGATCAGGAATATGGCGCCGAATGTGAGTACTGGAGATACCGTCGAATTGATCGCAGCGAAAATCAAGTTCCGTCCAATCTCCGTTGCCGTCGATCCTCGTTCCAATCCCAGAGCTACGATTGCCAACGTGTACCCAAGAAGCGCAAACGCAATCGACCTGAATAGCTGCGTCCGACTCTTGATGTCGCGAACGGTGTATGCCGCCAGTACCCCCGCCGATAGACATGCGATGGCCACCATGTAGTCGTTTCCTCGAACACCCGCCACGATGAAGCACCCGACGACCGTCATGTAGAACGCTGTGCGGGAATCGAAGAGAATTGCCGCAAGCATTGAAAGGAACGGAATCAGGATCAGGAATTCGATAGGCCATGGCGCGCGCAGAGCGACCGAGAGATAGCTGAGCCCAGCCATCAGCAGCATGACCACCATCAGAATGCCCAACTGGAGATTGTCGTTGAAGATGCGACGCCGGAAGTTGAGCAGGTAAAGCGTTGCAAGCCCAATCAGAATCGATGCGTGTCCCAGATTTCCGAAGAACTGCCACCAGACGTTCTCCTCTTCACCTCGCAACAACCACGACTTCTTGTAGCTCGACAGCTTTAGTTTCGTCAACTCCGAAATCCTCTCCCCCGTGGTCACGATGACCTCGCTCTCCGCCACGATACCCTGCGAACGGGTGACACTCTCCCGAGCATTCTCCCGCGCCTCCTCCGTGAACGCTTCGCTGTACACGTACGTCGGCCTGTAGAGGGCGCGGAAGAGATCGATTGCGATTTCGCCTTCTTCGGGACTCAGCGCCTTGGAGAGACGTGCCTCCATCGTGTGAACAAGTCCCAGACTGTCGTACAACCGGTTGATGGACAGGACATCCTCGTATACGTCTCCGCGCCGAACGACAATCTTCTCGCTGGTCAGGACCCCTTTGTTGCGATCGATGACTCCTACCTTGTATGGCTCAGAGAGGGCGTCTGCAAGCACATTCGTGATGGCCGTGAGGCTCTTCATCCGCTGCTCGCCGGCAGGGAATTTCGCGATGAAGCTCCATTCGTTCTGACTAAGAAAGGGGGGAGGGTTTTCGCTGATCGAAATCGCGGACGCGATATGGAAAAGCGTGTCTTCCATGAGCATCGCGTTCATTCCAGTCGGAATGAAGATCGGGAGGACCGCGTCGACGGCCCGCTTGACATCGGCCTCGTATGTCGCTTCGTCCTTGTAGAGGGGGAAGGCGAACGGGGCGCGGAGCGTGTCTCCCGACCAAATGGAGCCGACCTCGTACTCGTAATCGACCGACGTCGACCGCGGAAAGAGCCATGCGATGACGATTGTGACGAGAGAGATGCCGACGATGCGGGCTATCTGGCTTCGGCGCATGCTTCGCCGCCCCACACGCTCCCGTTCCGGGTGGGGTGTCTGAAACGCCTCTTTCCGCTTATGCTCTGACATCTGATTTCTACCTCGATCGTGGACGCGCCTCGGAACGTGGTCTATTCTGAACCTGGTACGTGACGCCGCGAAGCTCCAGGAAGTGGGACAGGAACTCGTTGATCCCTTCGTCGACACATTCTCGTCGGGTGATGAAATCGGCGATTTCCTTCAGTTCGGGTACCGCGTTCTTCATTGCAACGACATAGGCCGCCCGCCTGCAGAACTCAACGTCATTGTAGTGGTCGCCGATTCCCGCCACCTCTTCCATCTTCAATCCCTCCTGATCCACCATCCACTGCAAGGCGTTCTCCTTGGTTGCCAGCGCGCTTCGCACTTCCAGATACCACAGATCGGATGTGCTATACGATTCGTACATCCTGACCTTCAGCTCGCCCGGCTTCATCTTTTCCTGGATATAGCTGTAGATGCTGTTGACACCATAGTATCCGCCGCAGACGATGACTTCCAGCATCGTTCCCGAAATCCGTTCAACATTGTTGTCGACCGGAACCGTCTCGATGTTCCAATGGACATGATATGTGGGGAGCGGGATGTCCGGGCGGCTGAAGTAAAAGATGTCAGGTGTTACGGCGCACCATTCGACACCCTCGGTCAGGCGTGCTTCGTCCAGGATATCGAGGGCGAATGCCTGGTCGAAGGGAATCATGTGAATGATCTCCATCGAATGGGCGGGACGAATCAATGCGCCGTCGAGTGAGATGATTGGGAACGACAGTCCAACGAGCTCGATGTAGGGTTCAACGGACTGGTGGTGTCGTCGCGTGATGACCAGGAACTGCACGCCGGCCTCCATGATCAGCTTGATCATCTCCCCGGTGGCGGGGGCGATCATGTCATCGCGGTTCAGGAGCGTACCGTCCAGATCGCACGCGATAAGGCTGATGGACTTGAGAACGCCTTCCCGGGAACGGAGGCCGCCGAAGAGTTTTCTGGAGAATGAACGGATCACAGGGAAGCGGGTTGGGCGTTGACGATCGAAGTGCTTATGGAGACGTACGTGTGCTGAGTGTCGGAATCGTTGAAATTCGGGCGAAATGGACCATCTCTGCACATTCTGTCAAGCTCTGGTACAAGCGTTGACGGGATCAAACTACCCCCGGTCCGGTATATTTACAACCCGGTGTTATATTCCTCTGACCGTTAACCCTGACCATCGAATTCACGCTGGTATCTCCGTCTCCCGTCGCACGCGGAGGTGGCCAGCATGGACCGGTGTTCGTAACCTGGAGGACCGTACATGAAGATCAGCATTCTTCGAACGCCCCATCCGCAGCCACAGCCGGATCCGTCCGCGCTGGGATTTGGACGCCATTTTGCTGATCATATGTTCGTCTGGGACTACGATCGCGAAGATGGATGGAAGAACCCGCGGATCGAACCACTCCATGACCTTGGTGTAGGTCCCGGCAATCTGACGCTTCACTACGGGCAGACGATTTTCGAGGGGTTGAAAGCATTCCGCTGGAAGGACGGTTCGGTCGTTCTCTTCCGTCCGCAGGATCACATTGAACGGTTCCGCCGGTCGGCCCGCAGGCTCTGTATGCCGGATTTCAATCCCGCAGACCTGTTGAGTGCCTTTAAGACATTGGTTGATGTGGACCGCCGTTCTGTCCCGACGGAGAGAGGCACTGCCCTTTATCTTCGTCCGACGATCATCGCCTCAGACGACGCACTTGGCGTTCGCCCCTCCCATAACTATACGCTGTTCATCGTCACGTCACCGGTCGGCGCCTATTACAGTAGAGGATCTGCGCCCACCAGAATACTCGTTGAGGAACGCTACAGCCGTGCCGCATACGGTGGGCTGGGCGAGGCAAAGACCGGCGCGAACTACGCCGCCTCACTCCTTGCTGCTGAAGAGGCGAAGGCCAAGGGGTTCGACCAGGTTCTCTGGCTCGATTCCAAGGAACACGAGTATGTCGAAGAAGTGGGGACGATGAATATCTTCTTCGTGATCGATGGCAAACTCATCACGCCTCCGCTTGGTGGTACCATCCTTGATGGTATCACACGCCGAACAGTTCTGACGTTGTCCCGGGATTGGGGAGTGCCGATTGAAATGCGCCCGATTTCGATGACGGAAATCGCCGAGGCCCATGCCCGTGGGACGTTGCAGGAGGTGTTTGGGAGCGGGACCGCGGCCGTAATCTCGCCCGTTGGGGAACTCTTTTACAACGGCAGGGCCCTGACGATCAACGAGAAACCGAATTCGCTCCGTGAGCGTCTCTATTCGACCATTACCGGGCTGCAGTACGGTGAGGTGAGAGACACCTACGACTGGGTCGTCAATGTCCCACCTCACACTTCCAGTAGCGGCAATGGCAACGGAAATGGAAACGGCAAGCTCCACCTGCCGATGGACGAGGCCGCGAATCGATAGCCGTTCGCTCATAGAAGACGCACGACGGGCGCTGGCCGATGGAAACGACGGCCGCGCCCGTGTCTCTTCACGGATGGCGGTTGGGGTGGTCACACAGCATGTCGCCCCGCGTGTCGGCCGTGATTACGGATCCCACGCAATGGCGAATCTTCGTGCCATACGTGATGATCCTACGCTCCCCGATGAAATCCGCAGCGCTGCTGCGCGTCTACTTGGCGGTCCTCGCGATCTGGTAGATGGCGGCCCGTTCTCGAACGATCCGGTCGGTGATGCGGAACGAATAATAGCCGCTCTGCAATCCCTTCTTCGCGAACTCGGCAGTTGTTGAAGAAGGTCGCGACTCCCCGTAAATTTCTCTTCGACCGGGCATCTATGAACAGGGGCCCGCGTCGCTTCCTTCGGCTCTCTCCCCCGCGCTCCGAACTAGCCTCAGTCATGAGTATGAAACGCTTATCGCTGCTTCTTGCCCTCCTTGTTACGGCAGGCCTTGCGCCGACCGTCATGGCGCAGGGGACGAATACGAATGTCGTCTGGAAGCTCCTGACACCCGAGGTCTCCGGCGCACCAGGTTCGACCGTGCAGGTGAAGATTCAAGCTTCGCTCAAGAATGGACATCATCTCTACACGACAAAGACATATGTGGAGGGGGAGAACGGCGCGCCTCAATCGACCGAGGTGACGGTTGGCGACAAGGCGTTGTTCACTCTTGACGGAAGACTGCGCGGTCCCAAGCCGGTCCGCCACATGGATCCGAGCTTCGAGATCGAGACGGAGTACTGGGAGGGGACAGTTGTCTTGACCGTGCCGGTCAAGATTGCGAAAGGGGCGAAGCCGGGGACTGAACAGGGTTGGGTGAATCTCTATTTCATGACGTGCAACGATGCCACCTGTATTCCCCCAACCGACCAGAAGTTCACGTTTAAGGTCACCGTTGACGACAAGGCAAGCGTTGATGCGGCCGACAGCCTGAAAGCACTACAACAGGCGAAGGCTGACTCGATCGAGAGTGCTCGGGAGGCCCGCGAGGATTCGATCGCACAGGCGAATGCGGCCTTGGATCAGGCGAAAAAGGACTCGATCGCACAGGCAGGTGCGACCAGCGGCGATTCCGCGTCGAACTCTGCGGCCGGCACCGATTCATCGACTGTATCGGCCGGGATCGGCGGCGGCGTCGCGGGAAACAAGGGGAGCCTGGATCAGATTGTTGATGCGAAGAACGCAGGTCTCTGGGCCTTCCTGGCAACCGCCGCGCTCGCGGGACTACTCGCCTTGGGAACGCCCTGTGTCTATCCGATGATTCCGATCACCGTCAGCTTCTTCACGAAACGGAAGAGCACGACGCGCGGCCGCGCGCTCCGCGACGCTCTTCTCTACTCGTTCGGGATCATCCTCACGTTTACGGGACTCGGATTCCTGCTGACGGTTATCACCGGTGGAGCGGGCGGCATTCAGGATTTCGCCTCCAGTCCGTGGGTCAACATCTTCATTGCAGCCATCTTCCTGGTACTCGCTCTCAATCTTTTCGGACTCTTCGAGATCCAGCTACCAACGTCGATCCTCAACAAGCTTAACCGCAAAGCAGATGGGGAGGGGGTCGGAGGCGTTATCCTCATGGGGTTCGTCTTCTCGCTGACCTCGTTTACATGCACAGTTCCATTCGTGAGCAGCGTGTTTCTTCTTGCGGCGAAGGGGGAGTTCTTCTGGCCGCTGTTGGGCTCGGCGGCGTTCGCCACGATCTTCTCGCTCCCATTCTTCCTGCTGGCCCTCTTCCCGTCATTCATGAAGGCCATGCCGAAGTCGGGTGGGTGGTTGAATGCCGTGAAGGTGGTTCTTGGATTCATCGAGGTGGCATTCGCGGTCCGTTACGTGTCCAACGCGGACCTCGTGTGGGATTGGGGGATCTTCACACGCGAGCTGGTGCTGTCCATCTGGATCGCTTGCTCGGTGTTGATCACGGTCTATCTGCTCGGCCGATTCCAACTTCCACATGACACGCCAGTGGAGCGGGTCGGTCCGGTCCGAGTGCTGATGGCGGTTGCATTCCTCGGGATCAGCTTCTGGCTGCTCCAGGGTATGTTCGGTGGGAGTATTGGTGAGGTTGACGCTTACGTCCCCCCGCCGCGTGAAGGAGTAGCTTCCGCCTCGTTCCGATTCGGTCCAACTGGACGCTCCTCAGCAGGTGAATCGGGGGGCATGGCCGCATCGCTGAACGCGGGTTCCGAGGAGGCTTGGATAAAGGACGATTATGAGGCGGCCCTGAAGAAAGCAAAGGAGACCGGCAAGCCTCTCTTTGTAGACTTCACGGGGTATTCGTGCACGAACTGTCGCTGGATGGAACGGACGATCTTCCCCAAGAAGGAAGTCTCCGACTTGATGAACCGCTACGTCCTGGTCCGTCTTTACACCGACGGTCGCGACGAGGTGAACAAGAAGAATCGGCAGATGCAGATCGACCGCTTCAACACGATAGAGCTTCCGTTTTACGTGCTGATGACACCCGATGAGAAAGCCGTGGCATCAACGGGAATGCAGGCCCGCTTCACGCCCGAACAATTCACCGGCTTTCTGCGACGGGGACTCGCAGGCACGGAGGTGGCGATGCGCTGACATCTGTATACGCACGGCTATTAATGCAAACGAGCGTGGACGATCGATTTCGTCCACGCTCGTTTCGTTTTGAAGTCAAGGATTGGTGTTGATGCCCAACGGCTCCACATGCCGTCCGTTGTGGCCGACATGCGCAATCCGAACTATCGCACCTACTTCCTCTTCACACCGGTCAGAGTTATCTCGTAGCCAAGCACCGGTTGCGCGACATCCTGTCCGCCGAGCGACGCCACCAGGTTTTTTCCCTGCAGCGTCTGACGCACGATCCCAACGGAGGAGGCATAGTCGAAGGTCGCCGTTACCGCGTCGTTGAGGACCGTGAGTGGGATGGAGCCCGACAACGCGATCTTCACGTTGAGCGTATGCGTTGTCCGCACGCCGGTATACGTGCCGGCAGGTGACGTCACCTGCTGCGGCCCGTTGTGGCTCGCCGACATGCGGAAGGTAATATCCACGGGGAATGGAACCCCGCTGAGAGTGACGTTTGACAGTTTGATGGAGTCAGGCGTTATGGCGGACCACGTTGCCCCGGCCGCAGCTTGCGTGCTCGTGATCTTCACCCACTGTGCGGGGATATCTCCGGCGAACACCTCACCCCCCTCGATGCGCCCAAGGAGATCGTGGAGGAGGTTGTATTGATAGACCGATCCATCTGCAGCGATAGAATAGTAGAGTGTGTCGCGGCCAAGTTCATTTGTCCCTGACGCGTCGAACGTGATCTCAAGAATCTCGGTGACGCTATCTCGACCAAAGAGGGATGCGCCGGTGCGGATGACGTGCCAGTTCCGCTTGGTTGTCTGCCCCGACGGCATGTCGTTCGTGTCGCGGTCCCGAGCGTCGTAGGTCAACGTGTCGCCGGTCTCGAGGTTCGCAGGAACATGTTTCACGGTAATGGGAATCGCCGGCGATGAATAGACAGCAGCGCCACTCTTCTGCAGCGTGACGGTCATCGTTGTCGAGCCGCGCATCAATCCGGAGATGGTGATGCGCCATGGCGAGGTTGAGACAGTCGCACCTGCGGCGGGAACCGTCGCGCCCAGGCTATGATCGGTTGAGGTTGGTACGCCGCGCGATCCATCGGCCAGGACAAACAATACAGTCACGTCGAGAACTGATCCCTCGTCGATGGTCACGGAACCGGATACCGAACCGGTCGAGTCCACAACAACCAGATCGACACCGTTCTTCTGGATCACAATTCCCTTGGCGACGAATCCGCCGACGGGGCTTGCGGGTGAATCCTCGTTCGAGCAACCCGCCATGGTCGCGACAAACGCGACGGTGGGGATCAGCAGCAGGAGATTGCGGAGGAAAGTACTCTGCATGGGTAATGTGCGGTTGAAGCGTCTGTTGTGTGCGATGTTGGACTAGTCAACGACGAACGTCGCGAGATGGGTGGGGAGCAATTCGTGCGAGGGCCGTCGCCCGGCGGAACACGCCCGGACGAAGGCCCTCGCCGTTGAACCTGTGTGCCGCGGAAACCTACTGCGCCCGCGTGTAGCTTACAAGCTCCATTTCATAACCCGGGACGTCGATAGTCGAACCGCTTAGCGTAATCGTCTTGCTGTCGGCGGAGTTCTTCGTAATGCCCCCCTTCGTATCAATATCGTAATGGGCCTGAAGTGAGTCGGTCAGGAGTGGGATCCCAGCACTCAGAACAGTGAACTTCAGTGAGTGGTCCGTGGCGAAGTTGTTCGTGAACGTCGCTGCCGGGGTCGTGACGCTGATCTTTCCTTTATGGGAAGCATTCATCGTCAGCTGAATATTCACGCTGATGGTCGTCGGGCCGACGGGAACCTGAACGTTGTTCACCTGGATCGTCGGGAGTGCAACCCAGGTCAGCGCGCCCGTGGTCTTCACGTCGCCGATCTGAACCCACGTAGGGGCAACACTGTCGCGGTACGCTGCGGCAAATGGAATCAGGGCAAGAAAATTGCCGATGATATCATACTGCTCCACCTTCCCCTGTCCCGTTGATGAAATGTAGAGTGTGTCGCGGTAGGCGAGTACCGTTCCCGTCGCATCGAATACCTGCTCTTCGATTTCTGTTGCCGTCGTTCGCCCATTGTACGTCAGGTCTGTTCTGAGAACCGACCACTTCCGCACCTGCTTGGAGGCATCGAGGCGCTGATTGGAGGCATCACGCGAATAGTAGTTGTAGGTGAACTGATCGCCGACCTTGAACGTGAGGTAGGTGTTGACCGGTTCCGAGGGACCGCTGTCGCCGCATCCGATGAACGTCAATGCCGCGACGGCCACCACGGCCGTCAGGGAGAGAAAGCGCTTCATACTTCTGTGTTTATCGTTTGGTTGTTGGTTGTTCAACATCAAAGGTCGACTCCCGAATGGGGCGCGGCACACGTGTGCCGGACAAGACCCTGGCTACATCGCCAGCTTCGCCAGATTCCGACGGACAGCATCGGCCGACTGCTGAAACGTTACCCGTTCCTCCTCGGTCAACCGCAGTTCGATGATCTCCTTCACCCCCTGCCGGCCAAGCTTCGCCGGGACGCCGCACACAACGTCGGTGAGACCGTACTCCCCATCCAGCGCAAGTGCACATGGCATGATGCGTGGCTTGTCACGCACAATCGTTTCAATCATTGCCGTCACGGCGGCCGATGGAGCAAAGTACGCCGATCCGGTCTTCAGCTCCTCGATGATCTCGTCTGCGGCATTTCGGGTACGGGCGATTAACGCTTCGACGCGGTCCGGGGGAAGAACCTCTTCAACCGGAATTCCGGCGATCGTGGCGTTGCGCACCATTGGGAGCATCAGCTCGCCATGTCCTCCGATGACGGTGGCCTCAACATCCTCCACCGCCACGTTGAGTTCCATTGCAATGAACGTGCGAAGACGGGCGGCATCAAGGACCCCGGACATTCCAATCACACGCGAACGGTCAAGACCGCTACTCCGGTGTGCCACCCACGTCATCTCATCAATGGGACTTGAGACGACGATGACAATGCAGTCGGGAGAACGTTGAACGAGACGCCGCACGACACCCGACACGATCTCGGCATTCCTGACGAGCAGGTCGTCGCGACTCACGCCGGCTCTTCGCGTCCAACCCGCAGTGATCACAGCTATCTGCGAACCGGCCGTAGCCTCGTAGTCGGCCGTGCCGGTCACCCGGCAATCGCTCTCCACCAGCGGCGCTCCCTGATAAATATCGAGCGCCTTGCCCCTGGCCAATCCCTCCACAACGTCCAGGATCACGACCTCGCTTGCCAACTCGAAACTGGAAATCCGCTGCGCGGTTGTCGCGCCGACGTTTCCGGCACCCACTATCGTGATCTTCATCCAGACACGCGGATTGGTGGAACGTAACGATGAACCGCGAAAGTAGCGGAAAAGTGGGGAGTAGGGAGCGTGGGGGGAAGGAGGAAGGATGAAATATGAAATATGAAATATGAAGGATGAAGG
>CAYWXV010000050.1:0-19003 GCA_964462535.1 uncultured Alphaproteobacteria bacterium | reverse complement strand
GGCGATGAGGTCTTAGAACGTAGGTCTCAGGAAGTAGGTCACACAGTACAGAACATCATCTATCCAACGCGAAGCCTCTAACGTCCGCCGAGCGGACATCTAACGCGAAGCATCTAACGTCCGCCGAAGCGGGCATCCAACGCAAGGCATCAAACTCCCCCCCCCTCCCCCGTGTTCCGCGGCATACATACCGTTCACTTTGTCGGCATTGGTGGAATCGGCATGTCGGGCATCGCCGAGATTCTCATCGATCAAGGGTACCAGGTCACCGGAAGCGATCTCTCTCGGAGTGAGGTCACGGACCGTCTTGTCTCGCTGGGTGCCAATGTCATGCTTGGTCACGATGGGGCGAACATTGCCGATGCAGACGTCGTGGTCTACTCCAGCGCTGTCGATCCGAACGAGAACCCGGAGACACAGGAGGCGATGCGCCGGAAGCTGCCGATCATCCGGCGCGCCGAGATGCTGGCCGAAGTGACGCGAATGAAGTATGGGGTCGCAGTTGCGGGAACGCACGGAAAGACGACGACAACGTCGATGATCGGTCAGGTTCTGATCGAAGGAGAAGTCGATCCGACCGTCATCGTCGGTGGACGTCTCTCCGGTCTGAACGGAGCCAACGCGCGCCTGGGTCATGGTGAATGGACTGTGGTCGAGGCCGACGAATTCGATCGCTCCTTCCTCTCTCTTTCACCAACGGTCGCGGTGATCACGAACATCGAACGGGAGCACCTCGACATCTACTCCGACCTTGACGACATCCGCAGAACCTTCATCGAGTTCGCGAACAAGGTCCCCTTCTATGGCTTCGTCGCCCTCTGTCTGGACGAACCAACCGTAATGGAACTGGTGCCGACGCTCAAGCGGCGTGTCATCAGCTACGGATTCTCTCCGCAATGTGATCTCCGTGCTGTCGATGCGGAATACGACGCGACGCGAGCCCGCTTCACCGTCGAACGTCGTGGTGAAGTTCTTGGAGAGGTGAACCTTGCCGTTCCCGGCGAGCACAACGTGAAGAACGCGATGGCGGCGATCACAGTAGGACTGGAGCTGGGTGTTCCCTTCGCGACGATCGCATCTGCCCTTGCAAAGTTCAGCGGTGTGCTCCGACGCTTCGAGGTAAAGGGAGATCGCGGTGGGATCCTGGTTATCGATGACTATGCACATCATCCAACCGAAGTCCGCGCGACGCTCGACGCGATCCGGAGGGGATGGAAGCGACGGATCGTCGCACTCTTCCAACCTCATACCTACTCGCGAACACGCGACTTCTACGAGGAGTTCGGAAAGGCATTCTTCAACGCCGATGTCGTGATCGTCACCGATGTCTATGCCGCGCGGGAACGTCCGATTCAGGGAGTCAGCGGAGAGTTGATCTCGTCGAGTGCATCCGGGTTCGGGCATCGCAACGTGCACTACGTTCCCGCTCGCGAAGAGCTGGCGGTGCGCACAGTCGAGCTGCTGGAACCAGGCGACGTGGTGGTGACGATGGGAGCCGGGGATATCTGGAAGGTTGGCGATCAGATCCTCAGCCTTCTGGAGCAGCCGGTGTGATCGCTCTTGACGATATACGGCGAACGTTTCGTGGCCGTATCTCATTGAACGAGCCCCTGGCACGCTACACGACGTTTCGGATTGGTGGTCCGGCTGATATCTATCTGGAGCCGGTTGACAAAGATGACACGCTTGCCCTGATTGAATATCTGGGGGCCGGGAACATCCCATACGTCCTGATGGGTAACGGCAGCAACATTCTGATCGCGGATCAGGGTGTGAATGGGGCGGTGGTCAATCTGGAACATGGATTCAGCTACGCGCGGCTCGAACCCGATGGTTCGATCGTCGCCGGTGCCGGAATCCGACTTGCCAAGTTCGTTGACTTCTGTATCCGCAACGGTTGCGGCGGCGCTGAAATGCTGGCCGGCATACCCGGAACCCTCGGTGGGGCGATCATCATGAACGCCGGCGCCTATGGTGGCGAGATTGCTGATCACATGCTCTGGGTCGAAGTCATCCGAGGGAACCGTCTGGTGCGTGTCGCCAGAGATCAGGGGGGCTTTGCGTATCGGACTTCGGCACTTGTCGGCGACGTGATCCTTGAAGGCGCGTTCAGATTCCCCGAGGGTGTTCCCGAGGAGATGATGAAGGTCCGACGGGAGACGATGACGAAACGGAACACGTCGCAACCGGTTCAATGGCCCAATGCGGGGAGCATCTTCAAGAATCCGCCGGGTGACTACGCCGCTCGATTGATTCAGGAGTGCGGGTTGAAGGGGACGAAATGTGGCGGAGCCGAGATCAGTGAGCTCCACGCAAACTTCATCATCAATCGTGGGGATGCAACCGCGAACGATGTCATGTCGCTCATTGAAGTCGCCCGTCGGTCGGTTCGCGAGAAGTTCAACATCGAGCTGGAACTCGAAATCAAACTCATCGGTGCCCACTCGGGGAGCTAGAAGAGAGCAGGGATGAAGAAGTTTCGCGACGGATAGAACGGAAGGTGTTGCGCCTGATCGCGGAGAGTCAACAGCCAATAGCCAACAGCGGACAGCCAGCGTGAAAGCCCGACGCATACGATTGACAAAGAAGAAGCCGAACGATCGTGAGGAGGCCCGCAGGTTTGCGACCAAGGTCTCGACCGGGCTGGTGATTGTAGGCGTGATCGCGGCCTTGTTCACGATCGCAAACCGATGGGAGCGTCGAGCAGACGTCAGATCGATCCGCATCGTCGGACGGCATGTGCTTGACTCCGTCGAGGTTGTTCCTCCGGGAGTAGTCCCCGATTCGGTTCCATTGCGCAGTCTGGATCTGTCTGCTATCGAACGGCGAATCGCCTCCCACCCGTTGATCGAACGAGTCTCCGTATACCGGGGGGAGAACGGAACACTGGTGGTTGACATCGCCGAGCGCGTTCCCGTTGCTGCGACGATTGTTCAGGGAAGGATCAACTATCTCGACTCGCTCGGATCGCTTCTCCCGGGACGGTTCGCCCCAGTAGCGCTCGACGTTCCAATCATCGGTGGCGTCGATCAGAAGGTCGTTGGCGGTAGAGCGATCCTTGACAGTGCCGCGACCAAGGAGGTGCTTCACGTCATGAAGACCATCCAGACGCAATCGCCGATTCTGTTCGGACAGATATCGGAGATCAACAGACTTTCGAAAGACGACTACGAACTGGTCACTGCCGATGGAGGTGTTCCGATCCGCGTTGGATCTGCAGAGCACCTCGAATCCCGGCTTCGCAAACTCGATCTGTTCCTGACCGAGATTGCCTCCCGCAAGGGGCTCCCCTCGCTGGAGATGATTGACCTCCGTTGGAATGGAGAAGTCGTCGTCAGATGGAAGGAGAACCAGGTCCGAGGATAGCAGAAAGAGAGACAAGGAAAGACAGAGGAGACGAGCGCGAAGAAGGCTGAAGGAAGATCCCTTCGATTTCTATCGAGTAACTCTCAGAGGCCCAATTGCCTGGAGCCCAGAGACCAGGCACACAGAAACCAGCAACCAGCAACAAGCAACCAGGCAGACGATGGCGAAGGGACAACAGAACGGCGGTGAGCTTGACACTCGACGTATCGTCGTCGGACTCGACATCGGTACGTCCAAGGTCTGCGCGATCGTCGCCGCCCGCGACAGCGACATCGGTGATGTTCACATCCTGGGCATCGGACACGCCCCATCGGATGGGCTCAATCGGGGTGTTGTTGTCAACATCGAGAAGACGGTCCGTTCGATTGAGATGGCGATTGGTCAGGCACAGAGCCAGTCGGGTGTAGCGATCGAGAGTGTCTCGGTCGGCATTGCAGGCGATCACATCCAGTCGTCGCCGGGCAGGGGGGTCGTAACGATCTCCAACTCCGATCGGATCATCACGCGTGAGGACGTCGAGCGACTGCTGCTCGATGCACGACGGGTCAACATGCCTTCCGATCGACGCATTCTCCATGTGATACCACAGGAGTACATCATCGACGGGCAGGATGGGATCTACGATCCGGTCGGCATGTCGGGACTCCGAATGGAGGCGAGCGTCCACATCGTGACCGGTCTGGTAACTGCGGCGCAGAACATTTTCCGTTGCGTCGAGCGGACCGGCTTGCGTGTCGACGACATTGTTCTGGAGCCGCTAGCCAGCAGCTATGCAATCCTGGACGACGATGAAAAGGAAGTTGGTGTCGCCGTTGTCGATATCGGCGGAGGGACGACCGACATCGCTGTCTTCGAGGACAAGACTATTCGGCATACATCGGTCATCGGCATCGCGGGTCGAATGGTCACCGACGACATCCGAAAAGGGCTGGGGATCATCGCCGAACAGGCAGAGCAGATCAAGCGCGAGTATGGATGTGCTCTGGAGTCGACAATTCTCAACGACGAGATCTTCATGATCCCCGGCATTGGTGGAAGGAAGCCGATGGAGATCTCCAAGCGCATTCTCTGCCAGATCATTCAACCTCGAATGGAGGAGATCCTGGAGTTCGTGCTTGTCGAGTTGAGGAAGTCAGGATACCTCCGTCGCCTTTCGGCAGGCGTTGTCCTGACGGGTGGCGGGGCGCTGCTTCGCGGTTCAGCAGAACTCGCTCAGCAGGTGCTGGGAATGCCGGTGAAGATCGGCATCCCAAGTGGTATCGGTGGGGCCGCTCTGGCTCCCGAGGTAGAGAGTCCGATATACGCGACTGGTGTCGGACTCGTCATTCGTGCATTCAAGGGGAGCGAGTACCCCGCCCTTGGCGCCGACAACGTGATGCTTGACAGCGTCGACGAAGGCGATCACGAGGAGCGGGAACGGCGATCAATCATGGCACGCATGCGAAAGTTCTTCGAAGAATTCTAGAGACGAATTCGTTCTCGAGTATACATACACACGTACGCTCATCTACACAGACTGGGGAGGTCATAATGATCGAGCTCGATCGGTCCGTGGAATATCACGGCGCCAAGATCAAAATCGTAGGGGTAGGAGGGGGAGGTGGCAACGCGGTCAACAGTATGATTGAACGCGGGTTGCAGGGAGTGGAGTTTCTCGTTGTCAACACCGACATGCAGGCACTGGCGAAGAATGGTTCGCCACAACGCATTCAGGTCGGCAAGGCGCTAACGCGTGGCCTTGGCGCCGGCGCCAATCCGGTCATTGGTCGAGAAGCGGCCATTGAAGATCGCGAGGAAGTGAAGCAACTGCTGACGGGCGCCGACATGGTCTTTGTCACGGCCGGAATGGGTGGCGGGACAGGAACAGGAGGTGCACCGATCATTGCCGAGATCGCACGCGAGCTTGGCGCACTGGTGGTCGGTATTGTTACCCGCCCATTCGACTGGGAGGGGAATCGCAGACGGGACCAGGCCGAAGAAGGTATTCGCGAACTGCGCGAGCATGTTGATACCCTGATCGTCATCCCGAATCAGAAACTCCTGTCGATCATCGACAAGAGGACGGGATTTCGTGAGGCGTTTCACAAGGTGGATGACGTCCTCTACAACGCGACACGGGGCATCGCACAGATCATCACCGGGCACGGTGTTGTCAACGTCGACTTTGCCGACGTCCGTACGGTCATGGCCAACATGGGGGACGCACTTATGGGAACCGGCGGTGCCAGCGGCGAGTTCAGAGCCGTCGAAGCCGCCCAGAACGCCATCAGTTCTCCCCTCCTGGAGGGCATCTCCATCGTGGGTTCCGAACAGGTCCTTATCAATATCTCCGCATCGAGCGATATGACGATGATGGAGGTAGACGAGGCGGTGAAAGTCGTGCACGAGGCGGTCGGAAACGAGGCCAATGTGATCTTCGGTGTTGTCCTCGATGACGATCTTGGAGAGATGATGCTGGTGACCGTGATCGCCACCGGCTTCAGCAAGAAGAAAGAGGTTCGCCAGCAGCCTGCGCGTCAGACGCAGACCCTGGCCGGTACACAGACGACGGTTATCCAGCCTCTGAGTCAGTCAGGGCAGAACGCCACGCAGGCACCCCCCGTCCAACCTCTTCCACAGACAATTCGTCCGATCACGACGAACCTTCCCGATCATGTCCCGAGCGGACCCGACGAGTACGAACGCTACAACGAGCCTGCGTTCATCCGTCGCAACGGCGGGATACAGCGCGGCGGATTCTCCATCACGAAGAAGAGCGAAGAGGAGCAGGAGAGCGAGCAGACGTTCAGGCAGGCTGCCTCGTCGACAAACGAGCAGGCAACCGAACGCGAGGAGAAGCAGGAGCCCCGTCGTCAGGCGACAGCCGATCGCCCGGCCTTCCTTCGGCGCATTATGGATTAACGATACCTCGATACAGCTGTCGTCGTATACCGATGGCAGGACGTGTCATTCAACCTTTCGAAAGACAAACGACGACGCCGGCGAAGAGTCCGCAACGGTGTTCGCCAGGAATCCGTCGTCCCAGTCCAATCGTCAGTCTGCTTGCGGAACATGGGACACGACCATTCGGTCGTGTCCCATGTTGATTGATAGACTGTTGTCACCACGGGTCGACCTCACCTCTCCCTTCCCATCTTCCCACCTCAATGCAATGCCGACGATGCGTGCACCGGCGACGTGGACGAACGTATCGAGTCGCATTCGTCCACACCGCAGAGTATTTGAGCATTGCTCATTTGTCCTCGATCCTTGATCTTGTTCCATGTCTAATCGATACGGTACGCTCATCCTGATCGCGACGGCCCTTCTCCTTTCGGCCTGTAGCGACGCCACGACGAACGGTCCTTCGGCTGTTCAGATTATCCGGCCGATGAACGGTGCGCTGTTCACGTTCAGCCGGGTCGAGACGGACAGTACCGGACAAGAGATTGCAGCAACGCGCCGTACGGTCATTGACACGGTAGTCAGCGCGAACGAGTCGTTCCTTGAACGAGACAGCGTTGTTCATTTCGCATCGGGAGATGGTGAGTATCGGATCTACTACCACTCCAACGGTGACATATCCATTCCCTGGCTGTTGACGAACGACACTGCAGAAACGCCCCGATGGCTTCTCCTGTCAACGGGGGAAGGGAATTCGACATCCCTCCCTCCTGTTACCGAGAATGACGGCGTCGTCCTGACGACATACCGGGTCTCGACCCAGTACGTCGGTGTCGATTCAGTTGTGATCGATGGGAAGAGCATCAAAGGTGATAGAGTCAGAATCACACAGTCGACCGAGGATCAGGCAGGTGGTAACAAGATCGTGAGCCGGGAATACCTCGATCTTTCATTCGCCCCCGATCCGGGTTGCTTCATCCGTTGGGAATATGTTTTCGTTGACGATGGCGCAACGATCGGCGGCTTCCGAAAAGTGATGACCGGCCGGTAGGATTCTCGTTAAACAGGTGACTCGCCAACTACCAGCCGAACACTGACAACCACCACTCAAGAATGTTCCGTTATCTCCTCCTCCTCCTCCTCCCTGTTCTGATCGGATGTATGAAGGATGATGATCCGACGCTGGCCGTTCTTCGGCCGAAGGTCGGATCGACCTACACCTTCTCTGTTGCAGCACTCGATGAGCGTGGTGCACGGGTTTCAAACGACTCGACGAAAAAGGACGGAGAGCGCGACTCCGCCGAGGCACCCCGTTGGAGGCCCGACGACACTGTGGCTACGCTGATGGTCGTCGCGTCAGACGTTACCTTCGCCGGCCGTGAGGATGCGGTTGTATTTGCGCAGCAAGGTGGAGGGGCCAACGACACCACGTGTGTTGCCTATCTCGAGAATGGGGATCTGGCGATCGCAGCTCCGAATCCCGTCGACACGCGGCGTTGGATCTGGGTCACCATCCCGACAAGTGGACGCGTGACGTCTGACACGAGCTTCCACCTCGATACCATTATCAGCGAGATGCCGGTCCACATCGATCTCCTGTCGTCATTCGGCGGGTCGGAGAGTATGGTCGTTGCAGGGAAGCCGATCAAGGTGCAACGCGGAAACATGTCCTTCCGCGTCCGTTACGAGACGAGTGGCGGACAGATGGAAGGGGGGATCGAAGAGATCATCTGGTTTGCTCCGTCGATTGGATTTCTAGTCCGCAAAGAGGTACGGGGAATCGGTGTTGACGCGTTTGGCGCCGAGCAGGGAATGGTGATGAAGTTGACCGGATACACAGTCAAGTGAAGCCAGTACCACCTGCTTGACAGATCAAGGAATTTCAATAACTTGGCCCCCGTCCAGAAGCTGGTCAGAGTCCTCCGGCAATTAACCGCCGAGTCTTCGCATCAAGAACTCCGCATCGATGATGTTCCGTAGATCTGACGGCCGTGCGCCGGTGGAGGTCCTTGCTCCGCTTCTTATCCTACCCTTTGTCCTACTGTTGAGCGCTTGCGGCGACGCAAAACAAGACGCGCCACGGGCTACCGTTGACTCGACAATGCCGTCGAGTCCTGCGGTGCCGGCAGATTCTCCTTCTGTCGCAACGTCGACGACACCCCCGGATACGATGGCGTCATTTGAGGAACGTGTCTTCCGCGATTATGCCTCGCAGGGAGTTGCCATTCCCAGAAGCGTCACCGACAGCATCGTCGGATTGAAAGATCCCCGCAAGATGGAAGAGGCGATGAATCGGTACATGCATGGTCATGACTCGCTCGTGCGAGAGAGCATCGTCAACCATTACGGCATCACGCTCGACTCCCTTGACGCGATCATCCGCGCGCACAAACCGGATGAATCAAGAGTATCCCCATAGAGATGTCCCGTCGTCACTGTGACGGTGCGACATCGGGCGGTCAAGAACGTGGTGCTCCTCTGCGCATCGAGCACGACGTGCGACGGCAACTCGGCCGTATCGCCCTGTACCTCCGATCCACACGGTGCTCGCTATGGCTGCCACCTTCGAGCCAACGCTGCGCGGGACGCTTCCCCTGGTGGGGAGAGAGAGTCAGCGCTCCTACCTTCTAGACGCATACCGTGACGCCTACAACGGCGCCCGTATCGTCTCCCTCATCATCGGCGAGACAGGAACAGGGCGTTCCCGTCTTCTAGATGAAGTCATTCGCCATTCAGACGTCGATCGATCGTTCGTTGTCCGTCTTCGTTTCCACCAGGGTGATGAAGGGCGGAGCGACGCTCTTCTGCGTGACGCGGTAATCGAGGCGCTGGAATCTCGTCCCTACCTCCGAAGATCACTCGAATCACTTATCGATCAGGCGGGGGCCTCCAATGGGGCTGGTATTGCACTGGGGCGAGCCCTGGAAGCAATCGCTCGCAGACTTCATCTGGTGCTCGCGATTGATGATCTGGACAGTGCCGGTATCGAAGCTCTCCGTCCGATCGAGGACGTTTTGTCGGGAGTGGAAGGGGATTTCATGGTGATCGCGACTATGAAACCCGGTTTCACTGACGGGGCTCAGTCGCTGATCCGCCATGTAGGGGCTGCCGAACGGGTCGTTCGACTCGAACGTCTACTTCCGGAGGCCCTGCGTGAATTGATCGAGGGCGTCTTCGACTTCAATCCAGACGACGACGATATCGCCTGGCTCTCTGCCGCCACTCTTGGTCTTCCGATTCTCTTCCGTGAAGCAATCTCATCACTTCTCAGAAGTGGCTGTGTCGCTCTACACGGTGGCATCTGGAAGCGTGTTCATCCGTTCGCCCGTTCACCATTCACTGCGGGCGATGCACTCCCTTCGCTCCGACGTCGACTGGAACAACTTCCAGATCAGGAACGGGGGTGCGTGGCAATGACAGCGATGCTGGGACGCCGCGCCCCTATTGAAGCCACCTACGCACTCGGACTGCCGCGCGACTGGTTTTCTTCGTTCGTCGATCGAGAATTGATCGAGGTATCGGGCAAGTTCATCGAGTTCACACACGACCTCTTTTTCGAAGCGGCAATTGCCGAAGCCCGGCGGATGAATCTCTATGCCGCCCTTCGCGATCGGCTCGACTACATCCTTGCCGATGCCGCGATAGACCGAGGTCTTAGACTGCCGGCCGCAACCATCCGTACCATAATCGAAACAGCAGCTGACGAAGACAGGCCACGCCTGCTGAAGACGATCGTAAATGCAGCCTCTGCCATCAGTCGTCGTGACGACCGCTTCACCGCCAGCGTCTACTTCGGCGAGGCCCGGCGTCGTTGGAGCGAGCTAGCTCCACACCTGACGTTGACAGAGGAACTCGATTACGCCCAGCATCATCTGAGCTGCCTCTACCAGTTGGGGCATGCTACCGAGCAGGTCCGTCTTCTTAACGACATCCTCCCTCTGCTCGATCGTGATATCTCGACACCAGCTGACGCGTTGAATGCCATACACGTTCTCTGCAGTCTTGCGGAGACCGAGTATCGCGAAAAGAACATCGAGAAGGCTGATGCACTTCTCGACAGAGCAGAGACATATGCCTCACAGATCGAACCAGCGGGTCGGCACGAGGTACTCGACAGAATCAACTACCATCGCGCGTGGAGTCTGCGCTCGATCGACAAGAACACGGAGGCTGCGGAGATTCTGCTGCAGATGATCGATACGTACGATCCCGACGTCTTCACGGTACGGAGCTACGACGCCGTGATGCTTCTGGCGAATCTCACCGTCTACGTGACGGATCCACACGTCGACCTCATCCGTGATCGTCTACAGCGGCTCCTGCTGGCCTGCGAGGCCGCAAACGAAAGACGTGCGGCTATGCAGATCCGCTTGCAGTTCGCCTTCGATCTCTACCTGCACGATCGATACGACGAGTTCGAGCCAATGGCGCGTCAGCTGTTGACGCAATTACACGACGTTCCACTCCCTCGCGCCGAGTCTAATCTCTGGTACGCGCTTGCCGCTATAGAGGCCGAGCGAGGTGAGTTTGAGAGTGCCCTGACCACGTTGGATCGTTGCATCGAGCTCCGCTGGCAGACCAGATCGATTCAGATGTGGCAGCTAGCCCTGATCTCACGCGTTCTGATACTTCGAGGTGCGCAGAGAAACGAGGAGGCGATGCAGACGATCGAGATGATCGAGGAGGACGCGAAACGAAATCAACGGCATCATCGACGTTTCCTACTGGATGCCAGCCGAGCTATTCTCGTGGCCCGGCGTGGTGAGTGGAGCGATGACGTGATTGACTTCCAGCGGCTTCGGGAGATCGGAATTCAAGAGGCCTATCCGGCAGTCGAGGAGCGGATTCTGGAGATTCGAATGGAGGTTCTTCTCCATGCGCAAACGATCGATCCGGACGAAGCGGAAGAGATCGCGATTCAGGTGCTCGATCTGGACATCGCTCACAGCTTCGATCAGGAATTGACCGTCCTTGCGGCAGCGGCGGTGGCTCGCGCGCTGGTCAGCACACGCAACGGCCGCCGAAGACGGTTGAGTGCTCTCGTTGATGCCCTGGTTCACCGTGTTGTGAACGTTATTGATACCTGGCGAACAGGCACACCTGCGATGCTTCGACGGTATCTGCCCCTCCTGCGCCAGCATGTTCTGCCCCTTCTACCGGATGAACACCGTCGAATTGTCAGCAGCGATGCGGCCGGACAGACTGAGACGTGGGCCCACCAATTCGACGCGAGCATTCTGGCCTTCGGTCGTCTACGCGTGTTGGATCGGAATGGCAGCGAGAAAGGGGGGCGGCATTTTGGAACGCAGAAGAGTGACTCGAAGCCCAGGAAGCTCCTCGCAGCTCTGGTCGCGGGGGCGGTGCTGGACCGCAGGAAGACACGTGAACAGCTTGTCGACATGGTGTGGGGTGAATCAACCTCGGACGAGGCTGCTGGCAATCTCTTCCATGTGACCCTTTCCGGTCTTCGTCAGGTCGTCGGCGAGGCAATAGATTTCGACGGCTCTACCTATGCGATCCATCCCGGTCGCCTTCGTGTCGACGCTCTCGATTTCCTGAGAATGATCAGCGAAGCGCGCGAGGCGGATCGAGAAGGCTCGTCGTATAGGTCATACGATCTGCTGGTCGAAGCCTGCTCTCTCTATCGGGGGGAATTCCTCGAAGGGATTTACGACGACTGGTGTGACGGTCCGCGCGAAGATCTTCGCGCACGTGCCCGCGGCGCTCGAATTCGGCTGGCCGATCTTGCGTTGATACGTGGCGAGCACGATGTAGCCCGAAGGACAATTCAGGACATGCTGGAAACCGATCCCGCGGATGAGGAGGCGATGTGTCTATCCCTTCGTCTCATGGATGCCGAAGGAGAGCGCGTCCGTGCGATTCGTGAATACGATGAGTTCCGGGACCGCCTGCAGCGTGAGTACCATGTGGCTCCTTCACGCAGACTGCGGGAAATTCGCAAGGCTTTGGAGGTGGGAGGATGACGGCGAAGAAGGCCGGGCGGCTGTAGATTGCGGAACAGCGGGTACGAGGCAACGATCCAGCCTGACGTCGAAATATAGACGAGGGGTGTGGGGTACGGCCGGCCGTCACCGAGAAAACAATCCGACCGGCGGACGTCCATCGTCTGCCGGTCGGACAGTTAACAGCCAAGCGGTCTGTTGCGAAGCGACCTTACGCCACTCCCCTACTCCTTCACGGCAATGATAGTCTGTTGGTGCATCTCCTTGTTGTAGATCTCCACAATTCTCAACCCGTTCTCTTTCATTAGGGCTTCGATTGTTTCCAGATCATACGCCACTGCGGCTTCCGGGTATTTCAGATTCTCAACGTAGTAGTTCTCGACTTTGTGTGAGAACGTCCACCGGTCCCCAAGTCGCTCTCTCAGAAAATCAATGATAAAGAGGGTGAGGTGGATATGTCCCCCCTTCTTCAAGACGCGGGCGCTTTCGCGGATATAGTGGGCGGTGTCGCCGTAGATGAGATGACTGAAGACTGATATTGAGAAGATCAAATCGATTGAATTATCGTCCGCCGGAAGCTTGTAATCGGTAATCGGCTTCCCTTTTGGATTGTACACGGTGCTGAAGACGTCGACATCGTAGAATGTCACGTTTTGGCTCTGGAGATTCTTCTTGCACCACCCAAGCATTTCCCGGTCCACGTCCTGACCGATATAGCGTCCTTTCTCTGACAGATACTTCGAGAAGGCCAAAGCATTTCGTCCGCAACCGCATCCCAGCTCAATAACATGCGAGTCAGGATTCAGGTATCCTTTCTCCCGCAATTCAGTGACAATGTAATTGCCGGTGTCGATGAAATATTGATGATTTCTGAGAATATGATTTCCTACCCCGATTCGCATGCGGACGGACGCCGGGGGGAGTTGCTGCCACTCCGGATTCTTTCGCTTAATGAAGGAGTCGAAGATGTCCAGGACGCGGGCAACCGGGGACCGGGCAAACACCGCCACCGATGGAAAGAGCTTTCGGAGAAATCGATCTTTGGTCAACATGAGATGTTTTCGTGTTAGATGCTGCGCGTCCGGTGGTTGCACCGACTGGTGAATCGCGTGTCACGCCAACTCGCGCGGAAGTTGGATGGCTTCAAGCGGGAGGAGAGTATGATCCGTTTCCGGCCCCGTCGCTGTCACTTCTGCGAGGGGGCCGGAAAGTCCTCTTCCATTTCAGGCTGCTCTCTGTTCCCTATCGGCCTGGTACTACTTCTATCACGACCGTTCGATTGTAGTACCGTTGCTCCGGAAGGGTATTGTTGAAGGGAGAGCGACGCTCGTCCTCACCAAATCCGTAGCTGTCGAATGTTGCTTTGCGGCCAAGGCGGGTGAGCTCTCCCTGAAGGATCTCGCGGGCGGCGTCACAACGCTTCTGCGCGAGCTTTGCGTTGTAATCGGGCTCCCCACTGACATCGGTGTGTCCGTGAATAATCACTGAAGCACCGTCGGGGATTGCCGGCGCGACCGTCTTTACAAGGAAGTCACGATATGTCTCCACGGTTTTCGACTCGTCGAACTCGAAGAGAATCGAGTATCGGGTGCCGCTCTCTTCCTCCTCGTCATCTGAGCGAACCAACCGGAAATCCTCCTCGTCACTGGTCGTCTCCTTTCCATCCTTCCAGAGAATAATCGCTTTAGCCGAATAGCGTCCTTCACTCTTCGAGCCAAGAAGCGTCTTGGAATCGATGCGGGCGATATTCCGATTAGTGAAGGGGCCGAACATCTGAGGTGTTCCGCCTCGTTCCGTCACTTCCGCTCTCCAGGAGGCAACATTATCGTCGTTGGGGACGGTGAGGACGATATCGTTATCAATAGGCTCGTCCTGCATCGAGACAATGGAGACGGGCTGAAGGAGGTCCTGAGGTTGTGCCGAAATTTCCACACGGTAATTCTCAGCCTCCAGGAGTTTTCTGTCTTCGCCGCTTGAAGCTCCCGATCCAGAGCGATGTGTGGGCATCGCCTTTCCCTCGACGGTAATGCGACCAGCATCAATGCCAAATCGACTGACGAGATAGTCTTTGACGTTTTGGGCCATTTTCTTGCCAGCGTCGGCATCACCGTTTGCGGCCCCGCTCAGGGTCACCTTTGCGGCAGGATTGCGACGCATGCGATCAGCAAAGATGTTGAGGACGTTGTAGTACACTTCCATCTGCCGGCGCGAGCGGACCATCATCGGGTCGTTTCGCCCGGTCTCTGCTCCTCCACGGATGAGCTGATCTTCGCGGAACGATGATGCGTCGGAGGAAGAGAGCTGCTTGTACCGTTCGGGGAGGTTTGTCGATCCTGCGTCGAAGAAGATGTAGTTCCGCAGTGGGAACGTTTCCTGCAGGCGTCGTGAGCTGGTCACGACATTTGGGGCGCGTACGCTGAAGCCGGCTGTGTGATCGTCGTCGCCGGTGTCGATTGGTGGTGTACTTGGTGAGCCAAATTTCACTTGCACACCGACGCGGATCGTATTTGTTCCGTAATCGTCTGTGCTCCCGGTCGGCGGGTCGAGCAGATTCTGTCCCAGACGGAACTGAGCAAATGGGGTGGCAAGAATCTGTGGGCTCGCCTTCGGTCCTTTCACCACGAAATCATAGCCAACGCCGAGCTGTCCACCAATCACAAAACTTCTGACGTTTGCCAGATCACTCGAGCGTGTTACACCGACATTCGCAGTATCAGTGAATGAGTATTCATAACCATTTGAAAGATTGATCGCGAAGCTCGGTCCGACCATTACATGGAAGAATCTGTTAATCAGGTTCAGTCGGAGATTGGGCTCGATTGTGACGTACGCAAGACTGGTGGAGAGTTCCTCGTTCATCCGCCGCGTTACCGTGTCGCGCGCTGCGTTCTTCGTGTCGAAGTTGACATGTCTGTTGTCATATCCGACAAAGACGTTTCCCCCCAGGAGTTCACCTGAATTGTATTCGAGAAGGCCACCAAGTCCCAGTCCAAGCCCTGAACCGGCGTCAAAGCCGGTAGGATTGGCAACGTTGACGTCGTTTACGCTGAGGTTGTGCAGCGTTCCACTGAAGAGATTGACGTTCACGCCAAGATAGGCGCCATACCACCACTTGGCCCAGTCATCGCCTGGGGTCTGTGCCTTTACAAACGTCGGGAAGCCCGCGATGACCGTCACCAACAACAGTCGAAGCAGTCTGATCGAATTCGGATGCATAACCATGCGATGTATTGAAATGGTTGGGTGTTTTTCGGGTGTTGGATACCGCGTCGAGGGACGGAGGGAAATACTGAACCCGCGAAGATACAAGATCCCGTCCGGATGTCGGGGAAGGCTCACCACTCGATACTTCGCGTCACATGCAGGCTCGAATCGATGACCGCATGAGAGGTACTGTAGTCTCCGTTGACGTTCGCGAAGACTCCCAGCAGATCAGTCCGAATGCGGCTTCCCTGCAGATCGAAGACGACCAGGAAATAGACATCAACGTAGTCGGATTCGTTCCCTTCGAATTTCAATACCATAGGGACGACGGAATCGAATCCCTGCAACGTCCCAACGATCCAGACATGCCATCGCCCTGGATCATCGCCGAGCAACAGGGGATGCAGGTCGTCGGAGACCCAGGAGCCGGGAGGAAGGATGATGGAACTCTCGTCGAGCTCGTACGGAACCGTCAGTTCACGATGCTCGGGAAGACGTGAAAGAAAGTCGGTCGGCGCTTGCTGAGCGTGCAGCCCAATTGCCGCAAGGAAGAGCGGTATGAGAATAGAAGAGTGAACGATAGAAGAAGATCCGCGGATTGCTTGAAGAAAGAAAAACGGCCGGAGCGTGGCCCCGGCCGTTGTGATGTTCAACGCTACTTCGCGCTGTCTTTGCTCATTTCTCCACCTGCGGCCGGTGCATTTGCTGCGCCAGCGCCCGGAGCTTCGCCCATTGGGCCCATCATTCCAAGGTCGGTCAGCATCTTCACTGCGTCGATCTGTCCCCAATGTTCGGTCATCTTGCCATCCTTGATCCTGACGACGTCAACAACCTGTGCAGAAACTGCCTTGCCCGTAGCTGGTTGTCCCATCATCGGGCCAGTGTTGGTTCCGGTGAACATGGAGACGATTGCAACCTGGTCACCCTTTGCGAAGATGTTCTCTATCGTGAGTTTGACATCAGGGAAGGCGGATTTGTTCATCATCACCCATTCTATCAGACCATCCACGCCGGACTTCTGACCCGGTGATGGGCTGTGCTCGACGAAGTTGGCGTCGGTGTGAGCCCGGACGTAGGCCGTATCAGCGTTGCTGATCGCCTTTTCGACAAACTCGCGTGAGAGGGCGATGTTCGCCGTCTCCTCGGCCGTCATGCCGCCGTCCCCGCTTGACATAGCGGCGGTTGAGTCGGCACTACCGCTCCCCCCCGCTTCCTTCTTTCCACAGGAAATAATCAGCAGAACTGGTAGCAGCATCAATAGGACGCTGGTTCCGCGCATGGTTCGTGTGGTCATTCCGAATCTCCTGTAAAGTGTACGTGGTCTGGGATGTTATCATCCAGCTGTGTCTTTCTTCGCGTTGTCTCCGGCCGGCGCAGGTGCTTCAGACGTTGGGGGTGGTCCACCCATCGGCTGCATCATCCCGAGCTGCTGCATCATTCCCATCACATCAAACTGTCCCCAGTGATCAGTCTGCATCCCATCCTTGATGATGACCCAGTCGATACCCTCACACTTCACAGATTTGTTCGTGGCCGGCGCACCCATGAAAGGTCCGGTGTTTGTTCCGGTAAATGTCGAGCGCATGACAACGGTGTCTCCACGGACGAGTAGTCCATCTATAGAGATCTTCATGTCAGAGAAAGCGGTTTTCCACTCCAGCAGACCTTTGATCATTCCATCGACGCCCGGTTCCTGACCCGGGAACGGATTATGCTCGGTAAAGTTCGGCGATGTGTGTGCGCGCAGCCAGGCAGTGTCTCCCTGAACGAAGACTTTCTCGACATACTCTGCGCACATCGCTGCGTTCTTCGACTCCTGTTCCGTCAACCCGCCCGCAGGCATTGCGGCAGCAGCGGTGGTGTCACTACTGGCGTTGCTTTCTTTCTTGCCGCAGGCGCTAAGGATTGTGAGACTAAGCAATAACAGCATGAACGCTGAACTGCCAGAATTACGTGTGGTCATGTTGATCCTCCAATGATTGGATCGAGATGAGATGATTGAAGCCGGTCGACAGGGCGCGGCAAAGATACAAGGGTTGCGCTGAATCGAATTGTATCTTCGGCGCCATGGAACGATTCACCAACACTCATCGGCGTCGCACCTGGTTGATCACATGGCTAATTCTGGCCGGTATGATGGTTGGGGGACTTGTGGGAGCGTGGCTCTTTAGTCTGAAGGGGACTGGTTCTGAGGGGTACCATTCAGCCATAGAAATCCTTCACTTCATCGGCAGCACCCTCTTCATGGGATTGCTGAAGATGCTCATCGTTCCCTTGATAATCTCATCCGTAATTGTTGGCGTTGCGTCGATCGGTGATTTCAGAAAGTTGGGGCGTATCGGCTTGAAAACTATTACCTACTACCTGTCAACAATGCTGGTAGCTGTGGTAGTAGGTCTGATATTGGTCAATGCTATTCGTCCAGGGGATGGAATGGGGGCGGCCGAAGTAGAGCGTGGAGAGCAGGAGTATTCAAGTAATAAGGACGTCCAGGCTAAGATCGAAACAGGACCGACGGGGTTTGGCTCAGCAATGCTGAAAATTGTGGAAGACATGATTCCAGCCAATCCCATCGCATCGGCAGCGGATCCAAAAATAGCAGCCCTTCCAATCATCGTCTTTTCAATATTCTTTGCGATCATGCTGACGACAATTGGAGAGAAGGGAACTGTTGTAGTGAGGTTCTTTGACGCTTTGTTTGACACGATGACGGCGATGGTTCATGTTGTCATTCTCATTGCACCGCTAGGCGTCTTCGCACTTCTCGCCTGGACAGTCGGCCGAATTGGCCTCGATCTATTCGCTGGAGGAATGGCAAAATACGTTGGGACGGTTCTTGCGGGACTTCTCATCCATGGTTTGATTGTTCTGCCATTGGTTCTTTGGATGTTCGGTCGCACGAATCCATTTCGATTTCTGCACCAGATGCGTCAGGCCTTGATGACTGCGTTCAGTACTGATAGCTCGTCAGCAACACTCCCGGTGACAATAGAATGTGCCGTTGAAGAGGGTGGTTGCTCGCGAAAGGCTGCGGGCTTTGTTCTGCCCCTTGGAGCCACAATTAACATGGACGGAACAGCTCTCTTTGAAGCAGTAGCTGTGGCGTTCATTGCCCAATCGTATGGTGTGCAACTCGGTCTCGAACAGAGCATAATCATTGCGATAACAGCGACTCTTACTGCAATTGGTGCGGCCGGAATACCGTCCGCCTCGCTTGTATTGATGCCAGTTGTTATTGCTGCCGTTAATCAGAGTATTGATCCCACCGGTACCTCAGGAGCCGTAATTATTCCCATTGCAGGTATTGGATTGATCCTCGGCGTCGACCGACTTCTCGATATGTCACGTACCGTCGTCAACGTTTGGGGCGATGCCGTCGGAGCCAAGATTATCTCACGAACAGAAGGTTGACTCTATGTTGGCTGTTTCAAAACTCGAGTTTTCGTTCAACAAAGCATTAGGCTGTGCATAGCTCCTGGCTTTCGTTTCAATGCAACGTTCATGAGAATGGACTCCATCATCCAAAATGAGCTTCAATTGCTGTTGCTTCCGCTTCTCGTGTTCCAGTCGGTGAGTAAGGGGAAAGA
>CAYWXV010000049.1:0-19294 GCA_964462535.1 uncultured Alphaproteobacteria bacterium | reverse complement strand
TGCGCCCTCGATCGTGGCCGATAGGAACCCCGCGTTGAAGGCGTCGCCCGCTCCCGTGGTGTCAATGACCTTGATGTCGGGGAGAGGAGGTATGCCGCGCATTTCTCCGTTGTCGTAGTGAAGAACGCCCTCTGCGCCGTTCTTGATCACAATGGTCTCGACACCGAGGGCGGTCCACTCTCGACAGAGATCGACGACGTCCCGCTCCGTCCAGACGTGATGAATGTCGCTCATAGATGGGAGGAAAATGGACGTGTAGCGGAGGACGTTGTCGATACGTTGTTCATAGACGGAAGGAGAATCCCAGAGTGCTCGGCGGTAATTGGTATCGAGAACAACGCGTGTACCCGTCCTCGTCACCGCCGCAAGCAACTCCACTATTCGGTCGATATCCCGTATTACCGCAAGCGTCACGCCGCTGACAAACAGGAATTGTCCCGTTGACGCGTACAGGGAAATTGACTCGAGATTGCCATCGACGAGTGTCCGTGTGGCGGCGGACCCATCCCTCCAGAAGTGAAACGTACTCTCGCCGTGGGGATCGTTCTCTATAAAGTAGAGGCCATTACGCCGCTCGTCGTCGCGTCGCACGTGCGACATGTCGATCCCCTCGCGAACGAGACTCATGTCGATCAGCGAACGGAAGAGATCGTTGCCAATGGACGAGATGAATCCGCACCGTCGACCAAGGCGGGCGGCGTGGACCAGCACGTTCACGGCATCGCCAGCAAATCCAGCCCGCCACGATCCATCTTCACGGCGCGTGAATTCGACAAGGCACTCACCTAGAGCGATCAGGTCCATTGTGTGTTCTTTGAGGGTTGGTCGCACTCATCCCGTGGCGAGCGCCTCGCAGAGTGCCAGCAACACCCCGCCGGTACCCCACCACCATTCACCGCGATCGAGGCTCTTGTAGTAGTCGACCGTGCCGGGCCAGGTTCCTTCGGATACACCGATGACTCGACCGTCAGCGTCGATGTTGCGGAGGATGCCTCGCAGACCACGAGCGATGGTGTCATCGACGCTGGAGTCCAGCCACCCGGCGCGTCGTCCACGGATCATCGCAAAGACGAACATCGCCGACGCGGAGACCTCTTCATACGATGAACGGTCGTTCAGTATCGTTCGCCAGAGCCCACTGCGTGTCTGAAGTGGGCGGAGGCGAACGACCAGGTCGCGCAGGATAGAACGGAGATGGCGCCCCTCACGGGAGTTCTTGCTGACATACGGCATCAGCTCTGCGCACGTCATCGCGATCCACCCGTTTCCCCTGGCCCACGCCCCTTCCGAGCGTCGCTCAGAGAGATTCTCCTGGCAGTGTATGGAGAAGCCGGTCTCCGGATCCCGGAGCATCTTCAAATGTCCCTCGATCTGTCGCATCGCATCGTCGCTCCAGTCACTCCGACCGAGCGTCGCGCCAAGTTTCGCGAGGATCGGGGCGCTATAGTAGACCGTGTCGATGTAGAGATGGGGGAGATCGACGTTGTGAAGAATGAGTCCGGTGCCGTTGCGAATGGCCTTCTCTTCTATGAACGTGAAGATCGATCGTGCAAGGTGACGCAACGGTGCGACGAACTCCGGCGAGAACGCCATGACGTCGGGATACAGAAGCCCGATACTCCATGATCCAACGAAATAGTTCACATGTACGCCGGCCCCGAGGTGGTAGGTCAGCCAGCGGCGGAGATACTCTTGTGCGTCCCGATTTCCTGTTGTCCCGTACGCCCGCAACAGACCATAGGCCAGCAGCGACTGACCCCAGTCGGTATTCATCGACTCCGGCCGGTTCCTCTCTGCCCAACTGGATGCTACTCGGTCGATCGAATGAGTGAGGGACATGGTTCGAAAATGGTTGGCCGTTGGCAGATGTTGATCATCCGTTGTCCGTCTCCGAAGTCAGGAGTCAACGCGTTCCCGGATGCTGATCCACAGATTGGTCTGGAAAATAGCGAGTCGCCCAAAGTATATTCTCGAATGCGATTACTCCCCTCGATTTCTCTCGCACTCCTTTCTCTGTTCGCTCTCATCCCCCCCGTCCATGCGCAGGTTTGGCAGTGGGGGAGATTTGGTGGCGGCTCGGGGATAGACTCGGGTGGGCGAGTTGCGGTTGCCCCCAATGGTGACGTTGTGATGGTGGCCTCCTTTCAGGGGAGCGCTCGCTTCGACGGTGTCCAAGTCTCTTCGATCGGCACCGCCGGGATCGTCGTTCTCCGGTACAGCTCGGGAGGCGCCATTCGGTGGGGTGCGGCAAATGGAGGGGCGGGGGAGATCGTGCCGGCAGGAATCGCAGTCGATCGCGGTGGGAGTGCCTACGTCGTCGGGTCGTTCAAGCGAACGGTCAGCTTCGGTTCTACGGTCCTCGCCTCAAGCGGCGACTATGATCTCTTCATTGCAAAACTCTCCCCCTCCGGTTCGTGGGTCTGGGCCAGGCGTGGTGGGGGCACGGAAGCGGACATCGCCGGTGGCGTTGTAGTCGATAGTCTCGATCGCCCCATCGTGGTCGGAACCTTCAGCCAAGGGGCGCGATTTGACACTGCCGAGATTGGCGCGTTTGGTGGTACGGATCTCTTCCTTGCCAAGTACGAGTCGACGGGGCAACTCTTGTGGCTGGTGGGGGATGGGGGACCGGGCGACGAACGTGGCATCGATGTGGGGGTCGACGCCAGTGGGGCGATTGCTATCGTCGGTGAGTTCGAGGGTCGCGGCACGTTTGGAGGGTCGGATCTCGGAATCTCCGCCGGCACAGACGTCGCCGTTGGTCGCTACACACGTGATGGCGTTGGCATCTGGGGTCGTCGGCTTGGAAGCGATTCCGTCGATCACGCGGGTGGCGTTGCGGTCGATCCGTTCGGCAACATCACAATTGTCGGCTCGTGTGCCGACTCCCTGGATCTTGGGTCACAGACCATCGGCGGGGACGGTGGCGAGGATCTGTTCGTCGCCCGACTGAACGCGCAGGGGCTCCCTGCATGGGGGAGTGTTGCGCGTGGAGGGAGCTCGCATGCTGTGGACGTCGCCGTCAACGGGACCGGGGACGTTGTCGTCGTAGCAGACTATCGGGACAGCATTCTGTTCGGGGATCTGGTGCTCCGCGAGACCCTCAACGGAAATGTGGCCGTGATCGGTGTCAGTGGCGCTGGCGTTCCCATGTTCGGCGATCACAATCCCGTACCGGGTCGAACGCGAGGTGGCGGCGTGGCCTTCGATCGAACTGGTGAGTTCTATCTGGCCGGCAACTACGGCGTCTCCGGACGCTTTGGGAGCGTCATTCTCCCTCCCCCCTCATCCATTGATCTCTATCTGCTTCGACGTGGCTCGGACGCCAGCATTGCTCCAGCATCGTCACCTGCAGGCCCCTTCTGTCCCGGGGCGGTGGTCCACCTTCCGTACACGGTGGAAGGTGTCTTCTTCGATGGGAACATCTTTCGCGTAGAGCTAAGCGATTCCACCGGCTCGTTCGTTGCGCCAACCGAGGTCGGTCAGAGAACCGCAACCGCTTCGGGAATCATTGTTGCCACGCTACCGGACGGCGCCCCAAGCGGGAGCGGTTACCGACTCCGACTACGTGCCACCAATCCGGACCGGACGTCCTACCCCACCGACTCATTCACCATTGCAACGGTTCCACGCCCAGTCCTGTTCGACGGCGACACGCTCTTTCTCTGTTCAGGGGAAACTGGAACGCTCGACGCCGGGCCTGGATACGTCGCCTACGTCTGGTCAACCGGGGCAACCACCCAAAGCATCAGCGTAAGCGAGTCAGGTCGATACAGCGTTCAGGTCACGAATCAGGCCGGGTGCAGCGGAGTCTCTCCCGCCGTGCGTGTTCACGTCTACCCCCCGATTCCACCGCCGACAATAACTCGGTTGACGAGTTCTCTTCTCGAATCAAGTTCGGCAGATGCGTATCAATGGTCGGTTGATGGGGTCGAGATACCCGGAGCAACATCGCGGACGTACTTCATTACGTCATCGGGTGCATACACCGTTCGCGTCTCGTACGAGTCGGGATGCGGAGCCACGTCCCTTCCGTTCACGGTCATCGTTGCCGGTGTCGACGCTCCCGACGCACCATGTGTCACGGTCACTCCAGTACCTGCGCGGGAAGCCATTGCGGTCCGTGGTCCGTTTCAGAACGGCGATCACTGGACGCTCCGTCTCGTCGATGTCAGTGGGCGTGTCGCTATGGAGCGCCGGGGAGTATGCCTGCAGGAAGGGAGCCTCGAGACCATAGCCATCGGTTCTCTCCCGCGCGCCCTCTATCTCCTCCAAATCATGTCTCGGGGTCGCGTATGGACCAGAACCCTGGCCGTCGAATGATCCCTGAAGAGTACCGAGTTCATTTCGAGCGCCATCGGTCAACGATTCAGCGCCGGATCGATGAGTTCCGTGCCGTTCCGCGCGACGAGTACATATGGGAGCTCTGTTACTGTTTGCTGACTCCAGGATCGAGGGCGCTTCATGCTGAACGAGTCGTCTCCCGTCTGCGGGAGAGCGATTTTCTTGCACGCCCGTTCGACCCCACTCCAATCCTGCGCGACCCGGCGCACTACATTCGATTCCACAACCAGAAAGGGGCTCGACTACTGGCCTTGATGGGGCGTCGGCGCGACGTAATGGGAATCCTCGACGATGCGTCGCTCAACTCCCCGCAACGTCGGGAGGCACTGGTCACCGCGGTCTCCGGACTGGGGTGGAAGGAGGCGTCGCATTTCCTGCGGAATATCGGGTGCCTGGACCTGGCCATCATCGATCGGCACATCCTCAAGCATCTTCATCGATGCGGGATGATCGACGCCGTTCCGGCCAGCATTGGTTCACGCGCCTCCTACCTCCGACACGAGGAGTTGCTCAAGGCGCTGGCCGATACATTCGAGGTTTCGCTGCAGGAGCTCGACCTCCTTTTCTGGAGTCTGGAGGAGGGAACCGTTCGAAAGTGAATCGAACGGTGAATGGGGAGAGGTGGGGGTAGAAAAGGCGTATATTCGGCCCTGCTCAACCCTGCTCGGCTCCAACGTACAACGCACATCCTGCCAGTCATGGAACAGAAAGACGTCGATCCCGAAACCCTCTTCCCGGAGCTGCAGAATCCAGAAGAGACGCTACAGCGCATGTCGGATGCGTTCGTCGCACCGGAGTACGCACGCGCCGGAATGGCCCTCATCCGCCGTGTCGTTAGTGAGACCGTGGAGGACGCCCACATCGGGCGCGACCTGGTCATTACCGCCCCCGAGGAGTTCCCGAACCTTGTTGCGACGGTCGGTCGATGGTGGCTGATCAGTTTCCATATCGCCGAGGCCGACTCGCTCGAGGAAGGAGATGCCGTCGAGGATATCGATCCGGACGACTACGAAAACGTGCTCGAGGAAGAGCGCGAATCGAACGCGGAAGAGGAGGAAGCTGAGGACGTCGACGATGATGCCGATCCCGACGGCGAAGAGGAGTTCTACGAAGCCACGTTCTACCAGGTAGGAACGTTCCTGCTTGACAATACCGTCATTGGATACGAGACGCTCTTTGAGCGCGAGGACTTCGAGTTCTACGCCTACGATTTCCCCGAGGAGAGGATCTCCGCCGAGCGCTATTACTATGGGCGCATGGTGTGGGAGCCCTCCGACCTTCTACGACCGGAAATTGTCGAGTCGTTGAAGGCGGCCGTCAACCATGTCCTAACCTACCACGGTGAGGATCTCCCCTTTGGCGAATACCACGATCACGACTTTGCGCTCCTCGTGCAAAACGAAGACCTCTGCGAGCGCGTGATTGCCGCAGCCGATTTCGGTGACGTCGTCGTGATCAACGAGGAGGAGTAGTGTACGACGCAATTCGTTCCTTCCCCGACCACATCGCACATGGTGTGCAGCTGGGGAGGGAAGGGGGGAAGATCCCTGCGAGTCGCGCCCGCAGGATTGTTGTCCTGGGAATGGGTGGCTCGGCTATCGGGGGCGATCTCCTCAGAAGTTTTGCACAGTCCTACCCCGAGTCGCAGGTATCGATCGTTATCTCCCGCGGCTACGAGCCTCCGCGCTGCGACCGATCCACTCTCGTTATTGCCAGCTCGTATAGTGGTGAGACGGAGGAGACCTTGACAGCGCTGGAGCGGGTGGAGGGGTCTGCGGGAGCGATTCTGGTGGTAACGACCGGCGGCCGACTTGGCGAGATCGCGCGAACCAGGGGATACCGCTCGATCCTTCTGCCCAAAGGTCTTCAACCGCGTGCGGCGCTTGCATATAGCTTTGTTCCGTTGGCCTGGCAGCTTGGTGTGACCAGCGGACTCTTTGGTGCAAGCGTCCGCGAGGCGATTGAGAATGGTGTTGTCGAATCGGAGTCATTGACGCGAAGGCTGGGAGCACGCTACGGAAGGAACAGCGACTCCGGTAACCGTGCCCGCGCCATTGCCGCCCGCCTTGCCGGTTCGGTACCAGTTGTATACTCCGCTTCGGATCGCCTCGATGTCGTAAATCTCAGGTGGAGGGGTCAGATACAGGAGAACGCGAAACAGGTCGCATTCGGAAATCTCCTCCCCGAGATGAACCACAATGAGATCAACGGGTATGGGCTGCCAGGGGACCTCATGAACCGCTTCGTTCCGGTCTTCCTGAGAGACCGAGAGGATCATCCACGCGTGGCTGCCCGAATCGATGCAACCAAATCGATTCTCAATCGATTGACCGGTGGCTCAGTTGTTGTGGAGTCCACGGGGGAGACCAGGTTAGCCCGGATCTTCTCATTGATCCATCTGGGGGACTGGGTGAGCTACTGGATGGCGCTTCGCAATGGCGTCGATCCCATGCCGGTGCCAGTGATAGAGGGACTCAAGAGACGTCTTAGTCGTGCGTGAGGTCGAAGGTCCTTGCCGACTTGTCCACAGGCAGACGGATGGATCACCGGCGACATCACGCCACGCAGGGTCGTGTCGTCGCTGGCGAAGAGCACAGTTTCGCAATCGGTGACAGGGTCCACTTTCTCGCACGGAATTTTCTTATACTTCGCGGCTTCGGGGAGTAGCGTAGCCAGGTAGCGCGTCTGCTTTGGGAGCAGAAGGTCGTCGGTTCGAATCCGGCCTCCCCGACATCCAGTCCGATAGAGGCGTCCCGATCCACCAGGGTCGGGACGCTCTTCCCCCCTCCCATTCCAGTCCACGATGTCTCTCCGCCATTTACCCTTCCTCGCGCTCCTGTTGCCTCTGATGATGGCTTGTGGTGGTGGAGAGGACCGCGTCGACGGTGGGCGGGATGCACCGGGAGGGAAGCGTTACGGCGGCGTCTATCGGATGAATGTCCTTCGCGGCAATCCCAATGCACTTGATCCGGTCCTGATCAGCTCGAAGCACGCCGACGACATCGCCTCTCAGATTTACGACAAACTCATCGACCTCGACGACTCGCTTCGAATGATACCGGAGCTGGCTCGCGAAATCCCCTCCATAAGTGAGGATGGGCGTACCTATACGTTCAAACTCCGCACCGACGTCAACTTCCAGAACTCGGAATGCTTCCCCGGCGGGAAGGGACGGAGATTGACGGCCAATGACGTCCGCTATTCGCTGACCCGCGGCTGTGATCCCCGCGCAAACACTGTTGCATTCTGGGCCTTCAATGACAAGGTCGTCGGCGCGACGGAGTTCAATACGAGGGCGCTTGCCGAAATGAAGAAGGAGATGCCGGAAGGGGGGGCTGACTCGATGGGAATTCCCGGGTTCAGGGTTGTGGACGACTCGACGTTTCAGATTGAACTCATCAAGCCCTACGCCCCGTTCATCTTCGTACTCTGTAATTCACTTGGATCTATCGTTCCGCACGAGGCCGTGGAGAAATACGGGAAGGACTTCTTCCGGAATCCCGTGGGGAGCGGGCCTTTTGTCTTCAGTAGCTGGAGGGCCGATCAGGAGATCGTGTTGAAGCGGAATCCGGAATATTGGGGAAAAGACGAGCACGGAAATCGGCTTCCACTTCTGGACGAAATCCGTTGCACCTTCATCAAGGACGACAAGGTGCAATTGTCAGAATTCATGAATGGTGGCCTTGAGGAATCGTACAACATTCCCACCGAGCGATTCGCCGACATTTTCGATCTGGAGACACGCAAGCCGCGCGAGGCCTTTGCTACCTATCAGATCCAGCAGTCCCCAGCGATGCTCACGTGGTTTTTCGATTTCAACACAACGAAGAGGCCGTTTGACAGGCGCGAAGTGCGCCGCGCATTTTCGTTTGCCGTCGACCGGGCCAAGATTGTCCGCTTTGCTCTGCAGAACTCTCCATTCGGACCGGCGGATCATGGCATCGTCCCACCTGTCTTTCCCGGATATCCCGTCTCATCCATAAAGGGATATACGTTCAACCCCGATTCAGCGAGGCGACTACTTGCAGAGGCCGGGTATCCGGAAGGGAAGGGGTTCCCAAAAGTGGAATTGACGATTTATCCCGAGCCGCGTCTTCGTCAGGTTGCAGAGGTGGTGCAGGAAATGTTGAAATCGAACTTAAACGTCCAGGTGGATATCGAAGTCTTCGATTTCCCGCAGTTGCAGGATCAGGCGGACCTGGGGAAACTCCTTTTCTGGGGCGCACGCTGGTATGGCGACTATCCCGATCCCGAAACCTATCTCCTTCTTTTCAACGGCGAGCTGATTCCGACCGACTCTACCGTGAAGAGTTATCCGAACGCGACGCGTTACTACAGTGCCGACTACATCGCGGCGTTCAACAAAGGGGTGTCCACGATCGATCCCAAGGCACAGATGGGATACTATGCGAGAGCCGAGCAGATTGCCATGGACGATGCCCCGGCCCTCCCACTGTTTTATGACATGCACTATCGGCTGCTACAGCCCTGGGTTCGTGACTGCCCGCTGGACGCCATGGCCCGATATGATTTGAAGTATGTCTGGCTGGCGGCAAGAGAGTAGGTTCATATCTTCGAACGTTCTTCGACGAACATCAACATCAACAGGAGTGACATCAATGCGACTTGTATCCGGTTTCCTGATGACAGCCACGCTTCTGGTTCTTGCATCGTCCATGTCAGTCGCCCAGACCGATTACTCGAATCGCACCGCGACGGCATCGTTGACGGCGGGTCTTGCGACGAACTTTGGGGCCTCGATGATCATCGATCCACCGTTGGGATCCAAAGTCAGTCCGATCTTCGCATTCTCCGTGAGCGCTGCCTCCACCTACCCCCTGACCCCGGTCATCTCCGCCTGTCTGAACCTTGGGTATGAAAGCCGCGGCACGAAGCTCCGTGCTGAGAACGACGCCGATATCTACACGATCACACGTGTCGGCTACTTCACGATCAACCCCGGCTTCCAATTCAGCGCATTCTACCTGGGCATGAACTTCATGATGCCGATGGGGGGAACAAACACCACAAAGCTCGGAACCACTGCATCCGAGACAACGTCGGACATGACCTCAGCCGAGGAAGACAAGCTCGAGACGTTGATCGAACCACGGCTTGGCGCGGTGATTCCATTGATGGAGGACAAGAACGGGTTCCTCGGTCTTACCGTGATGGGTGGGTACACCCTGAACGAGATTTCGGACCGGGGTTCTAACCTTACGGACGATGACGGTACATTCAACATGGTCGCCGGATACCTGGGTGTCACGTATCAGTTCGCGATCCCCGGCACGTCGCGCAACTAATTATCGATCCCCTCAACCTTCATCTCTACCGACAAGGCCATGAAGAGAATCCACGCCATCATGCTCGTCGTCGCGGTATGTGCCGTGACGGCTGCAAACGGACAGACTGACTACTCAGCGCGAAAGGCGAGCAGTCGATTCACGATTGGTGTCGGTGGGAGTCTCGGCATCGCTGTTGGCACGGGATCAATCGATTCTACGCTGGAGCCTGCGCCGGGCGTCGCATATCGATTCGGTCTCAACATGCAGTATCCGATCAACAAGGTGATCAATGCACTTCTTGCCGCTGGATACGAGGGGAGGGGAGTTGGTGTGAAGGTGAACAAGCAGCTCGACACGCGCAGCTATTCCGCCAGCTATCTGTATGTGGAGCCCGCAATAAGCTGGAGCTCGTTCAAGATCGCGCTCAACATCGGGTTGCCGATGGGGGGGAGCGAGCCGAACAACACTCCCTACGATTCGGCGTTCACTGACGCAACGCGTGACATGGCCGACAAGGCGCTCGGCGTCATGATCGAGCCTCGGCTAGGAGCATCGCTGGTGCTGATGGACGAGAAGGCGTGGTGGCTTGGACTGACGATCGATGTCGGTCTTCCGCTGACGTCGTTCTACGATGAGACCTACCGCAACGACCTGAAGGGGGCATTGCTGGACGATGACATCCCCTCCACGCGATTGCTGAACGGACACCTGGGCCTGACATACCAGTTCTCCATTCCCGGCATCGGAAGATAGACGCGGGGTGGATGACGCATGTCAGCTCGTTGGATCCTATGCTGCCGTCCGGCAATCGTGCTATTCGTTGGGTTCGTGCACGCATAGGATCGACGAGACCTGTACAACTTCAGCGATGTTGAGCCCGATCCCACCCCACCATACATGTCATGGATAGGTGGTGGGTACGTCGGCAACGTGATCTTCCTGGATCAGAGTGGATTCAATCGGTTGGCTGCCACCGCAGGGATCGCAACGCTGGACCGTCCAGTCTATCTGGACGGCGGTGGGTGAACGATTCCGTTCGCGCAACACGATCGACTGACGGTCGGCGTCTCGGGATTCAAGGGGCGACGGCGAGCAATCACCATCGCTGACATTGGCCCTGCCACGGTCGTGAGGTCGATGGAGCTAAGAGCCTCCATGATCGGCCCCGGTTCGACTACCTGCTGACATTGACGCCACGGATTGCCGTGATCCCGTCGGTGATGATTGGGGGAGAAACAGTCGAGATCGAGAGCACACAGGCGCCCGTAGTGGGAATGAATGCGAGTGTGTTGGTTCCAGAGCCGAGAGACCTGGCCTACGATGCCCATGTGCACACGACCCGATTCTTCTACTATCCGCAACTAAGTATCGAGGCGAGGGAACCGATGCCGTTAGTCGTGCTACGGGCAGGTGTCGGATATGTCGGCTATGCCGATGCCGAATGGGAAGATCAAAACGGCAGCTCCGTTGCGAGCATGCCCGACATAACCACCGACGGGATAACCGTCCAGTTCGCTGCAAACATCGATCTAGCATGGGTCTTCTACCTCGTCTTCGCTTTGCATTGACCGTCCTCGCGATCTGTTTCGCCGGTGGCGACCAGCTTCTGGCACAGAACCCGAACGATCCGTTCAGCTTCCGTGACAAGCCGGGTGATCCGATCCGATCGGATTACTGGGGACTTGGTGGAGGGTATCTGGGGAGCGTCTTCGTTCCGAATTACGACGGAGTCAACACCATCGCCGCCAATCTGGAGCTCCCCGAATTCAGCGGACCGATGATCATGAACGGTGGTGGTGGATTCGTCTCCGTCTTCTTCATTCAACCAAACGTTCGGTTCGGCTTTTACGGCATGGGCGGTTCAAAGAAGGTGACGGCGACACGAACGGCGGATGGAACGACACCGGTGACACGATCACTGGAACTTCGTCACTCTGTCGCGGCGGCGCAGATCGATTACGCAATCCGCGTCAGCTCGACGCTCACATTGACACCGGGAACGATGATCGGTCTCGGCTCATTCGATCTGGAGTCCACGCAGTCACTTGTGAACGGAACCGGGAGCTCGGTACTCAACCCTGACTCGACCAGCGCGGCGTACAACGCCCGACTCTCCAGCCGCCGCCTGTTCTACTACCCAGCGCTCAATCTGGAGTGGGTGCCGGCAAAGGTGCTGATGATTCGTGTCGGCGGCGGCTATGCAGGCACGTTGTCATCCGACTGGACAGACAACAACGACGTCGCCGTAAGTGGAATGCCCGACATCAACGCCAATGGCCCCGCCGTGCAGTTCGGTCTCTTTGTGGGGCTGTTCCAGATGAAGTGAGGTACGCGGTCAATCGACCTGGAGCCAGGCAGTGGTATAAGCGAAAATGCGTGGGACAGGCATGCGCCGGTCCGCGATCCGTGGCTCGCTAAGCAGACTCTTTCACCACGGTTTCGGTTCGGAGAACCGATTGGATCGGCGGACCTCTGAAAGCGGCCTGTGCCGCGACGCCACATCGTTCAACGAAAAAGGCACAGAAGTGCGAGAGCTTGTAAACCAGCCTCCGCGTCTCTGTGCCTTCGTAGTTCTTCTGATGCCTCCGGGGGCGCGACGCGCCCGCCGAACCCACGATGTGCTACTTCGCCACCCCATCCCGTTCCTGTTGAAGGATCGCCTGGTACATCAGGTCGAGCATCGGGACGGTGAGGCCCATGCTGCTGTATCCGCCGTCGTGGTAGAGATTCTGCATCGTCAGCTTGCGCGTCATGTCGCTTACCAGCGTCACAACGAAATCGCCACACTCGTCGGCCGAGGCGTTACCCAACGGAGCTGTGCGGTCGGCGTAGACGTACATCTTCTCGAAGTTCTCGATCCCCGAGCCCGCCCTCGTCCGCGTGGGACTCTGCGATACTGTGTTGATCCGGATTCCCCTTTCGGCCAGAATTGGCCCGTAACTCCGGACAATCGATTCGAGGAGGGCCTTAGCGTCACCCATGTCCGAGTAGGAGGGATAATTCCGTTGCGCCGCGATGTAGCTCATCGCCACGATACTTCCGCCGGGATTGATCGCGTCGCTCTTCAAGGCATGAGTGATGATACGGTGAAGCGACAGGGCCGAGACGTCGATCGTCTTAAGAAACCAGTCGTAGTTCACGTTCTCGTAGGTCAACCCCTTCCGGATGTTCTGCGACATGCCGATCGAATGGATGATGAAATCGACGGGGCCGAGCGTCTCCTTCAGCGTCTCCATGCAGGCCGCGACCTCTTCATCCTTTGATGCATCGCATGCGATTAACGGAGCGTCGCCGCAGAGCTTGGCGAGTTCGGCGACCTGACCTACCCGCATGGCGACCGCGACATTCGAGATCGCGAGCCGTGCCCCCTCCCGATAGGCGGCCAGGGCAATGCTCCACCCGATGCTGCTCGAATCCATGGGGCCGAAGACGATCCCCTTCTTCCCGTTGAGCAGACCGTACGATTTCGACTCGGACATGATAGAATGCTGCTGATGGATGGTTATTGTGGCGCGGAAAATACGGAAAGATGTCTGGCGACCCACGCGCGGACGACCTTTGCGGGGGTCTTCCCCAGATTGACAATCCTGTAGCTCTCGGCCGCTGCGGGCACGACGAAGCTCTCCGCGAAATTGATCGCCATTCTCGTACCCGATTCGGTCTCCACCATCACCCGCTCCCCCTCCACAAGATTCATGACGTGACAGTCGCCTTCCGTTGTAGCGCGGAACTCAGTTTCGAATTCGTAGCGGACAACATCGTAGAACTGCTCAGGATGCGTGGGTAGGTGAACCATGCGCCAGTCTCTCCCTTCGTCAATGACTGCCGGCCGCGACACCAGTTCGTTCCTCACCCGTTCGCCCCGTCGCTCGAAATAGAGGTTTGCCCATGCACGGGCGATATTGAGGGGACGGAGATTCCCGTCCAGGTCGCGTCGAACCCAGTCGTACATCTTGAACGTGAAGATGTAGGGTGTGGCACTGATCTCAAGCACCAGATTCCCGATCCCCGAGCAGTGGATGGTTCCGTTCGGTATCAGAAACAGATCCCCCCGCGACGCCAGCTCGCTGTTGACGTACCGATCGATATCGATCGCCTCTCCTGTTCGCGCACTCTCTTCCAGCACGTGCCGGAACTGGTCGGTGTCGGCATCCTCGTTGAATCCCAGGTAGACACGGGCCCCCGGCGCGCAGTCGAGCATGTAGTAGGTTTCGTCCTGCGTGAAGTTCTCGCCGAAGTGTTCGCGAATGTAGTCAGGGCGGGGGTGACACTGTACCGACAGGTTGCCCCCGTTAAACGTGTCGAGGTAGTCGAAGCGTATAGGGAACTCGACGCCGAACCGCGCGTGCGCGTTCCCAAGAACCTCCTGTGCATGCTCGAACATCAACATGTCGAACGAGACTTCGAGCATGATGTCGTCCGCGCTGAAGAGGAGACCATTCTCTGGCGAGATCATCTCAAACGACCAGGCGTAGTTGGGCGCCTCTTGGGGGAGTGCGGGGATGTGGCTCTTCATCCAGTCGCCACCCCACGGACCAGGCTCGAACCAGGGACGGACCCTGAAGAGGCCACGACTCATTTCCTCCAATCCCTTCCGAAGCACCTCACCCGACATGAAGACCGGCGTGTCGGCTCTCTGTCCATCGACGATCGTGTCGATCCTGTTGATGAGCCGTCGCTTCAGTCCATTGAGGGCAGGCCAGTCGACGAAGTAGGAGCGCTTATATGCCACCTTCGGTGGGAGTAGGTCTCTCGATCCAAGATTGGTAGGACATCCGGCGCGGGCTCTGAACTGAAGTTCGTTCTTCGGGAGATCGACGTAGACAAGGTGTCCCTTCCATCCGGCAAGGGAGGCGCCGGTTCCGTACAGGATGCTCATTCCATCTGAGGCCGGCAACGCGTCAACGGGATGGAAGAAATCCTCCATCCGCCCGGTGTACCGTGTTCCCCACAGCGGGTCATCGCCGCCAAGAAAGGGTCTGACCAGGTCGGCAATCTCATCGGCGCTCCGCAACCACGCGTCAACGCAGATCCAGTGTGCGGTTACGCCGAGCCTTTCAAGCTCGGCATCGAGTCGCCGACGCAAGGCATCCCAGAGCACGCCGGCGAATCCGTCAATGACCACGACACTCTCGCGCGCGATCCGCTTCGCGAGCCGGTCGTATCCATGCTCGATCGAACCGGCAGGGAGTGGATGGGCGGGATAGATGTCGTACGTGCCGGGGGGAACGGGTGGATGTGTGAGAGGCGCAAGAAGCTGCGTCGTCTTCCTGTAGTCGTGTGGGTCATCGAGGTTCATCGCACGATCACTCCCCTTGTTCGGGGCGATCGTAGTCGTCCGCATAACGAGTGATGTCCTCCTGCTGCCAGTTGCCGAAGGCGATCTCGAGTACACGGACGCGGGGGCCGCTGCTGGATAGTCTGTGTCGCGCGTTGGCCGGAATCCAGAGTTCATCACCGGCGGCCGGATGATGGACCGCGTCATCGATCTCGACGATCGCTCCTTCATCAAGAACGATCCAGAGCTCGGCGCGTCCCGTGTGCGACTGGAGACTTAGGCGCGCCCCGGCTTCGACGGTCATGAGCGATACCGTCGACTCGGCATTGTTGACATACTGCGAAAATGCTCCCCACGGTCGAGTGACGCGATGAGGCCTCGGCATCTCGCCTGGAATTGGGCGCGTGGCGTATTGCGACATGATTGAACTGTTGATGTTTCCGGTGACAGGATCGGAGGTCAAGGATGCCCTTTTGCTATTTTTGCCCCTTCAGTTCGCGAGCGCTCACAATTCATCGCCGCAGTCCGTTTGCGATGAGTCGATGGTCCGAGCCGCTCGACCCGGACAATCAACCCGGACAATCACAACATCCATCAAGCATCACGACCACAATGAATCGACTTCTCTCGACACTTACGCTGGCGACTGTCGCGCTCATCCTGACAGCATCGCAGGGGAGGGCACAGGACAAGGCGATGTGGGGACTCGGTCTCTGCTATGGCTCCGACACGGAGGTAGGGCTGGACGGCCGTCTCTTCCTGCCGGTTGGGTCGATCCGCAATTTCGCGATCACGCCAAACCTCGACATCTTTTTCGTCGACGGCGGCACGTTCTTCACGGTGGACGGCAACATCAACTACACGTTTCTTCCGTTCTCCCGGAGCGGCGGCCTCTACGGAATCGGTGGTCTCGACATCGGATTTGCGAAGCCAAAGAATGGGAACAGCCAGACTGAGCTCGGCATCAATCTTGGTGGTGGCGTTCGCGGGAGCGCCGGTCCGGTCGATCTCTTCGGTGAGTTGAAGTTCGTGCTCGGCGACTTTGATCAGGTCGTTCTCTACGGTGGGGTCTACTTCATTCTGTAGTCCGCTCGATCAATCATCGTCGGTACACCATCGAGGTCGACAACGATAGATCTAAAATTCCGTTCGGCGATGGTGGAGTAATCATGCCCCGCCATCGCCGGATAGATGCCCATGTAGACAAGTGGGGCGGTTCCGGTGTTCAACGTTCGGTGGGCTGTGAAGCCGGGAACGTACACGACATCATTCCCGTGTAGACGGAGGAGACGACTCTCGCCGGTTATCTCGCTCTCGAGCAGCATTACCCCCTCTCCACCAAGCCCGACATAGACTTCACCTGCCGGTCGCCAATCGTGAAGATGACCGCGAGTCATGAAGTATTCGTTCCCCACCTTCCCGGGTTCAATCCGCCCAATGCCGTAGTGCAATCCCCCTTCACCCTGCGCGGGCTCCACCGTTTCCACGCTGTAGACGAGCGGGTCATCGTCCGCACGGGCTGATTCGAACGCATCCACGTCTGCCCAGATCCCGGACAGCTCGCTTAGCCGACGTTCGATTCTGTTGCCCCCGACAAGCGTTCCGGCGACTGGGTCGTACGACGTCGGGAGGAGAGAGTAGTGATCGCTCAGACGTGGGTCAGGCTTCATGCGGGTTTGGCGGTGTCGTTTGTATCATGTTCTGAATGATCCGCTCGTTGATCTCTATTCCACACACAGCGAATGCGAGTAGCGCGGCCCCAACGACGGGCGCGAGAAGTGGCCGCTGAGGAACCGGGTCAATCATTGTGCGATACCGCGCGTTCTGAAGGAGACCACCGACGCCAACCACGCTTGGCCACGATGATTCACCCCAGAGTGTGCGTTTGACCGCGGCAATCATGGCGGACAGTTCGGCTGCTCCCTGATCGACGACATCGATGGCTATCGCATCACCACTGTGCGCATGCTGAAGAATGAGGGGTGCCAGCGCCGCGATTTCGCCCTTCGACAATCCATCGATTCCCGTCCGACGGAGAAGATCGTTGATCTCCGCGACATCCAGCGCCTGCAGCAGCGCGTCGTGAAGCGTGGTCGACCGTCCACGCCCGTCATGGGCTCGAACGATGGCGCGCAGCCCCTGGAGGCCAAGCCAGTAACCACCGCCGACATCATCAAGGAGTCCACCCCATCCACCGGCACGATGATCCTGCCCATCGACGCGACGCCCGTAGCACGAAGAACCGGTGCCCGCTATCAACGCGATTCCTTCGTGTCCGGCAAGACCACCTGCTAGAGCAATCCTGATATCGTGATCGACTTCGATGCGCCTGGCAAGACCCAGGCCGGCGACCATAGCGACAATGGTGTTACGATCGCTCTCTGTCACAACGCCGGCCATACCAAGGAACGCGGCGTCGCACGTAGACCGCGCAAGCCCGCTCGCCTCGAACGCATCCGCGACCGCTTCGTCGATTGCCATCCGCGCCCGCTCAATCCCTACCGACTGGTAATTGGAACCCTGACCTGTACCCATACCAACGACACGACCATCATCATTGACGATCGCCGCGCGAGTTCCTGTTCCGCCGCCGTCTATTCCAAGGAAGAGCACGTTGGTAGAGAGTCGAGAGTAGATGGTTGAGAACGGGGGGAGATGGTAGGACGCAGTCCGTTGTCAGTGGTCTGTCGTTCGACGCGGAGTCAGAGTGAGGAGCCGGATTCCCTCAGCGTCCTTTGCGTTGAAAACTCGCATACAGTTCGAGAGCCCGTTGCCGCTGCACGGCATGATCTACGATCGGTGCCGGATAGTCGCGCCCGATGACGCATCCGACCTTTGATTGGACATCCATCGATGTCGACGCGGGGAAATGTATGTCGCGGTTCGAGAAGCCGGCAAGTTCGGGGAGATGACGACGAACGAACAGCCCTTCCGGATCGAACCGCTTCGACTGCTCAACCGGATTGAAGATCCGGAAATATGGCTGTGCATCCACACCGGTCGATGCCGCCCACTGCCAGTTACCGTTGTTGAGCGCGAGATCGAAGTCGAGAAGATTTCGCGCGAACCATGCCTCGCCCAGTCTCCAGTCGACAAGGAGATCCTTGACGAGGAAGGACGCGACGATCATGCGGAGTCGATTGTGCATCCAGCCCGTCCGCTTGAAATGCCGCATGGCCGCGTCGACAATCGGGAAACCCGTCATTCCTTCCTTCCACGCGTCGTACCAGTCGGGGCTTCCGGTCCAACGAATGTCGTTGAACTCGGGCCGGAATGTTCGTTCAACGACGAACGGGAAATGATCGAGAATCATGTGGAAGAAATCTCTCCATGCCAGCTCACCGATCCACGTCCGCGCTCCATCGTTCTCGATACTACGCGCCCGACGCAGCGCCTCGCGTGGTGAGATGGTCCCGAACCGAAGGTGAACGGAGAGTCCAGAGGTCCCTTCGACCGAAGGGATGTTCCTCTGTGTCCCGTACGCTCCGATCTCGTTCATGAATTGCGTCAGCCGCCCGACAGCTCCTGACGTCCCTGGTCGGAGCCACAGATCGCTTCGGCGAAATCCGATCTTCTCGAGCGACAGTTCGATCGATAGGTTAGCGAGACGAGCACGCGGGATGAGTCGCTCGAGATCGGGCTCGTGCCGAATATCGGCTGGCAACTCCGTCACGTCGGTCATCCGCCCGAGCCACGCGCGATGATATGGAGTGAAGACCTTGAAGGGCGTTCCCGATCCCGTCAGCACTTCGCCGCGGTCGAATATCACCTGATCCTTCACCCGAACAAAGCGTACTCCCACGCCCTCAAGCTCCCTTTCCACAGCTTCGTCGCGCTTCTTGGTTGACGGTTCGTAGTCACGCCCAGCGTAGACAGTATGGACGCCAAGATCCTTCGCTACGTTGACGATCTCACGCACGGGGTCGCCGTGCCTGATGATCAACCGAGAGCCGTGGTCGCGCAATGCCTGATCTACATCGCGGAGCGAGTCGCTGATGAACGTAACGCGCCGATCATCTCTGTCCTCAAGCAGATCCAGAATGTTCGTGTCGAAGACGAAGACAACCGCCGTCGGCCCCGCCTTTGTTGCAAGGGTAAGGGGAAGATGATCGTCGATCCGCAGATCGCGTCTGATCCAGACGAGTGAGGAAGATGTGGGCATCTGGGGACTGGGGACTAGGGGCTGGGTCACTGGGCTTCTGGGCGTCTTGGCATCTGGCCGCCTTGGCGTTCATGGTCCGGGCGTTCTGGCCCCCGCTCTCTCCGCATTGCGAGCCCGCACCGGGGGGTGAGGGGTGTCAAAGATGAAATATGAAATATGAGACATGAAGATCTCTTTGCGCTCCCCCTCTCTCAGCATTGAGAGAGGGGGCTGGGGGGTGAGAGC
>CAYWXV010000048.1:0-15000 GCA_964462535.1 uncultured Alphaproteobacteria bacterium | reverse complement strand
ACCACGCCGGACTACATCCGTGCAATACGGGAGTCGTCACCCCGTGTAACCCGCTCAGGCCCTGCCATTTGAAGTCTCTTTGCCACTTTCTCCTTATTGTTGTCGCTCATGCAATCGAACCAGCCCTACCAGGTCACAGCGCGGAAGTGGCGCCCGTCTGATTTCACTTCCGTCGTCGGTCAGGAACACATTACCCAAACCCTTCGCAATGCCATTCGGCAGGGTAGGCTGCACCACGCCTATCTCTTCTCGGGTCCAAGGGGTGTCGGAAAGACGTCGACGGCTAGAATCCTTGCCCGTGCGCTCAATTGCGAACAGCCATCGGAAGAATTCGAGCCATGTGGCGAGTGCCCGTCGTGCGTCGAGATCACGGAAGGGCGGTCACTCGATGTCGTTGAGATAGACGGTGCGTCGAATAACTCCGTCGAAGACATCCGGAAGCTGCGCGACAACGCCAAGTATCCCCCCGTCTCGGGCAAGTACAAGCTTTACGTGATCGACGAGGTTCACATGCTGTCGACCTCGGCGTTCAACGCGTTGCTCAAGACACTCGAAGAGCCGCCGCGGCACCTGGTCTTCATCTTCGCCACAACGGAACCACACAAGGTTCCAGCCACCATCCTCTCGAGGTGTCAACGATTCGACTTCCGGAGAATGCAGATCTCCGACATCGTCGGGCGGCTTGCCTTCATTGCAGAGCAGGATGGATTTCGCGTCGATGTAGACGCCTTGATGGTAATCGCCCGGAAGGGCGACGGATCGATGCGTGACGCACAGTCGATCTTCGATCAGGTCATCTCCTTCTGTGGTCCGGTCGTCACCTTCGACCAGGCGAACGAGGCGCTGAACCTCATTGATCAGGGGTTCTTCTTCCGGGTCACCGACATGATGCGCGACGGTGATCCAGCCGAGGCGTTTGAGATCGTCGACGGGATAATGAAGGAGGGATACGATGCGCAGGAGTTTCTACTGGGGCTGGCCGAGCACCTGCGGAATTTCCTGACGCTGCTGACCACCGGCTCGACCCGTTTGATTGAAACGGCGAAAATCTACGTGGATCGGTATGCGCAGGAAGGATCGAGCTTTGAGCGAGGTGATCTGATTCGCGCATTGCATCTGGTATTGGCCGGCCAGCACGCGCTTCGAGGCGCACCCCAGCCAAGGCTCCGCCTGGAGTTGACGCTCGTTCAGCTGGCCGTTATGGATTCGACAGTCGATCTGCGTGAGTTGCTCGCAAAGATCGATGGTCTCCCTGCCATGCCTCCTTCACAATCTCCAGGGGCGACAGTCCCAGCATCCTCTCCCTCACCTCGTTCGTCGACACGAGGGGGGAGCGACAAGAGTGGCGGGGGAGCAGCACAAAGCAGCCCGGCATCGCTTGCTGCGTTCCCGACGCAGGCGCCGGCCGGTCGACCGGATCCTTTGTTCCCGGTGGATCCCGAGCAGGGACAGAGGAGAACCTCGCGGGGAGGGGGGGGCGGCCAGGGTGTCGGTGGCGATGAGCCGACAGCGGCCGGGGTCTCTCTGGCCGAGCTCCAGGTGAAGTGGGAAGAGTTCGTCCAGCAGCTTCGGGAGGACAAGCCGGCACTGGCGATGACGCTGAAGGTCATGGCTCCGTGCGAGGTCCTGGGAAACACGATGCGGCTGTATGGCTCCACGGATACCGAGGTAGCCCAGATCAACCGGAATCGCGTCATCCTTGCCGACCGTCTGACAGCCTTTTTTCACACCCCTCTGTCTGTCGAGGGGGTAGTCGGGACACCACCCGTCCAGGCCACCGATCGTCCCGCAGTTGTCCAGGACAACCACGACAGCGATCCCTTCATCCAGGGGATCATCCGCCACCTAGGCGCCACCCCGATCTAAGCATCCAGCGACTCCAGAATCGCCATCCACCGATACTGAAAATCTGTTCAGTGCAACGCTTGCGTTTAGTGAACTGAAAATAACGCACATAAAAAACAACCATAGGCGCGAATTCTCGCCGAAATGGCGGTTTCTTTGATTCCTTTGAAAAAAGGCCGAGAACTTTATTCGTTCGAGGCGAGTGCGAACAGTAAAAACCTAGCTTGCGCACGGTTGGTGGGGAAAAGTGGGGGAAATTGGGAAACCCCGCATACCATGTGAAGCAGCAATGTCGTTTTTCAAGGGAAGAGAGATCTACTCCGTCGACGCGAAGGGCCGCGTCAGTGTTCCAGCGAAGATGCGGAAGAGCATCTCGCCGGAGGCGCTGGACACCTTTGTGTTGACACGTGGTCCCGACGACGACCCCTGCATCTTCGCCTATCCCCTGGACGAGTGGAAGAAGTTCGAGGAGAGCTTGAAGCAGCTGAACCTCTTCAACGATCAGGAACGGTTCTTCCTTCGGACACTTCTCTCCTGGGCTGATGAAGCAGTACTTGATACGCAGTTCCGCGTCTCCATCCCGAAAATGCTGCTCGACTTCGCCCACATAGAGAAGACCGCTCTCATTCTTGGGGCCATGGATCATGTCGAGATCTGGAACCCCGAGCTCTTTGACAACTACCTGACCAGTCGCAAGGAATCGTACGCAAGCGTCGCTGCGTCGGTGATGGGGATTCGGGGGATTTGACCGGTCCATCCATGGACGCCCCCTCCTACCATACCCCGGTCATGCTCCGGGAGGTTCTGGAGGCACTGGCGATCCGACCCGGTGGGACGTATGTCGATGCCACCCTGGGTGGCGGAGGTCACGCAGCCGCGATTGCGGAGAACCTGGGGGGTGGAGGATGCCTGTTCGCCTTCGATGCCGACCCTGGTGCTATAGAGTATAGTGCAACGCACCTCACTCGTGACGCCGATCCGGTCGTGATCATCAGGCAGGCCTACTTCGCCGAGGGGGTGGAGATGCTGGGGGTGGAGGGTGTTCGACCGGACGGGGTACTGATGGATCTGGGTGTTTCGAGCCGCCAACTCGACTCCGATCAGATCGGGCTCAGCTATCGCCACGAGATGCCCCTCGATATGCGCTTCCGCAAAGATGCCGATCGCCCGTCTGCCCGAACCCTGGTCGAGACCCTACCGGCCGGCGAGCTGGCGACGCTGCTCCGTCGTTATGGTGAAGAGCCGGCCGCATGGAAGATCGCCAACGCCATCGTCCATGGTCGGGGTGGGGGAATCAGTACCACAACTGACCTCAGAGAGATCATCGAAGGTGTAATTCCCCAGCCGTTCCAAACCAAAACGCTTGCCCGCGTCTTTCAGGCGCTCCGCATTGCAGTCAACAACGAGATGGAGGAGCTGGAACGGGGGCTCGATGGCTACATCGATCTCCTTGCCCCCGGCGGACGAATCGTCGTCCTGACGTATCACTCGCTTGAAGATCGCATCGTCAAGGAACGGTTTCGGAATGCCGAGCGCGGTTGTACCTGCCCCCCCGAATTGCCGGTTTGTGTCTGCGGCGGCAAAAGACGACTCAAGGTAGTTCATCGAAAGCCCCTCTCTCCTTCTTCGGAGGAGATCCATCGTAACCCACGCGCACGGAGTGCACGACTCCGCGCAGCCGAACGGGTCGACGATCAATAACTCACGTCAGAGCACAGTTAGGATCGTTTGCACGGAGGTCGACTCCGCGCCCTCATGCCCGGCAGTTTCCATCAACGCATGGTCGAGTTCCGGGAGTGGAGAATAGTCGAAGGACCAATCGCTACGCTCAGATGTCCCTAGTGCAACAGGCTGCATCTCCAATCAGCGCCGGAAGCCCGTCCGGCTCCAGACGACACACTCCGCGTTCACGGAGTCTCTCCCCTGCCTCCAGCGTCAGGAGAGGAGTCCGCCCTGCCCTGCGTCGCTGGGGTGCCGTCGCCATGCTCCTTGCCTCGAGCGTTATCGCCGTCCTCTACATCGCAAACGCGATCGCTGTCAATGACCTGATGGTCGACATCACATCGCTCCAGCGGGAACGAGATGTCGTCCTCCGGAGCAACGAGCAGCTCCGTGCCGAGATGCTCCGTCTGATGTCGGTCGATCGGATCACGGGAATTGCCCACGAGAGGCTTGGCATGACGATGCCTGCCCGCCCTCCCCTCTCAATCCCCTTCGATCGAAATGCCGAATCGAGTGAAGGGACCGGTCAACGGAATGAATCTCCGGAGCGTTGACGGACGCTCCGCTCCATACCGCCTCTCCCAGACGGCGCCCCGTCCGGGATACCCGTCGACTCCTCGTCGTAGCAGTCGTGACACTGGCGCCACTGCTGATCGTCGCGGGGCGACTGGTGCAGCTGCAGATCGTCGAAGCCGATGCGTACGCTGAACTGGCCAGGCGACAGTACGAATCGAAGGTGATTCTTCAGTCCGAACGTGGACTGCTGTACGATCGAAACGGACATCTGCTGGCCAGCAATTCCGTCGGTGTCTCCTTCGCCGTCGATCCCCGAATCGTTGAACATCCAGAACAAGTGGCCGCCACCTTTTCCAGGGTTTTTGGTGGTGAGCCTGGAGAATGGGTCCGGAGAGTGACCACGCCCAACACGTCATTCGTCTGGCTTCGTCGGAAAGTCTCCGGACCCCCTCTCGAACAACTGAAGGACCTGAACGACAACGGTCTGATCCGGGTGCGCGAACCCCTTCGACACTTCGAGTTCGCTACCGTCGGCGCACAGATTATCGGCGGGACGAACATTGACAACCAGGGATTGAGTGGAGTCGAGCTCTACTACAATCAGCAGCTGAGCGGGAGCGCCGGCTACATCATCATGCAACGGGATGCCCGTGGTCGGCGCCGCCCCGACGTCGACCTTCCTCAGCGCCCCCCGGAACATGGCGATGCTCTGATGCTGACTATCGACATCAACACCCAGACGATCGTCGAAGAAGAGTTGCGTCGGGGAGTGGAGCGCACAGGAGCCGCCAACGGAACGGCAATCGCCATAGACCCCCGATCAGGCGAGCTTCTGGCCGTAGCAAGCTGGCCAACGTTCGACCCCAACCAGATCGCACAGGCGTCGGCCGATGCTATTCGGGTTCGAGCGATAACCGACACGTATGAACCCGGCTCGACGATGAAGGCCGTGACCGCGGCCGCCGCCCTCGAAGAGGACGTTGCGTCAGTCGACGATGTCTTTGATGCGGAGGGGGGGGAATGGAAGGTTGGCGCCCACGTTATCCGGGACGACCATGCTGCTTCGACGCTCACGTTTGGTCAAGGCGTGGAAATGTCGAGCAACATCGTGATGGCAAAGGTCGCATCCCGGATTCCGACGCCCCGATTCTACAAGTACGTCAGGGACTTCGGCTTCGGCATCGTATCGGGTGTCGATCTCCCCGGTGAGGTGAGGGGGGAAGTGAAGAAGCCTTCCGATTTCGGTCCGGATACGCGGGAGTTCATGGCCTTCGGGTACCAGTTGGCGGTGACCCCCCTTCAGCTTCTTGTTGCCTACGCCACGATCGCCAACGACGGCGTCATGATGCGGCCCCACATCCTGAAGCGCCGGATGGATCGCGAAGGGAACATGGTAGAAGAGGTCGAGGCCCAGGAAATCCGGCGGGTGGTCAGTCCGGAGACCGCCCGCACTGTCCGGGACCTGCTGGTCGGTGTAGTAGAACGGGGGACCGGGCGAGAGGCCAGAATCCCGGGCCTGTCAATCGCGGGGAAGACCGGTACCGCACAGAAACTGGATGGGGGCGCGTACTCCAGAAGCAAGTACAACTCCTCCTTCATCGGCTTCTTTCCAGCCGAACAACCGGCGGTCGCGCTTCTGGTCCTGCTTGACTCGCCGACCAATGGATACTACGGGGGGCAGGTCGCTGCTCCCATCTTCCGGGAAATCGCACGACGCATTGTTGGAGTAGCTGCTCCGTCGGAACAGGCCGCTGCCTCGGTCCATGTCGCCGACGTCTCTTCGACAGTGCACCCTGCCGGAACCCCAGCCCTTCGGGTTCCGGATGTCCGGGGTATCGACCCTGAGGGGGCGCGGAGGCTCGTGGAACACTACGGGCTCCGCCCCCTTCTCCAGGGTGATGGTGGTGCAGTCGTCTCGCAAATCCCTCCTCCCGGAGAACTCGCAAACCCACGGGGCGTCGTGACGCTCGTCACGCAGACAAAGCCGACCGTCGTCCCCGATCTCAGAGGTCTCTCGCTCCGACGAGCCCTCGCCCTCCTTACTACGGTTCGCTTGTCACCTGAAATTCAGGGGACCGGAGTTGTTCAACAACAGCACCCTTCCCCAGGGAGCCCTCTTCCCCCTTCACGAGAAGTGCGGCTGGTGCTCCGCGACAGAAAAGTGGAATAGAAGGAAGAGGGGGAAAGGGGATCAGTGGATAAATGCTGATCGAGTGTGGCGGTGGAAAGTGAGTATCGGACGGTGGAGAAGAAGGGTGGAATTATGGGGCGAGGGTGGAAATATCGGGGTGGAAATAGAGTCGAGAAAAATATCTGAGGAAATCCGAAAACAAGAATTCGAAAAACAACGGCACAGTCGTTCCTGAATATCAACGGTCAACTTACTAGCACTAATAACTGAACATGCTCTCCCTGTCATTTCTTCTCGAACCGGTATCTGGTGTCCGCGAAATTCGCGGAGAGAGGAATCGCATGGTGGGAGCGATTCGCTACGACAGTCGACAGGTCCAGCCGGGCGATCTGTACGTCGCGATAAATGGCCCGGACGATCGTGGTCTTTCGTTCGCACCGCAGGCCATAGAAAACGGAGCGTCGGTAGTGGTGCTGGATGCTCCGGAATCGATAAACCTGACAACATCTCATGAAGTAACCATAGTTGTTGTCGATGACGCTCGTCTTGCGATGGCGCAGATGGCACATCACAAGGCGGGATATCCCGCACAGAATCTGAAAATCTATGGTGTAACCGGAACCAATGGAAAAACGACTGTCGCCTATGTGCTCAAGCAATTGCTTGATGCCTGTGGCCAGGCGACGGGATTGATCGGAACCTTGGGCAAGGTGCTGGATCGCGTAATTCCAACCGGATACACAACTCCCGAGGCGCCGGAACTGGTCGAAATACTCGACGAAATGGTCCGCGCCGGTTATTCCTCGGTCGTCATGGAAGTCTCCTCTCATGCATTGATTCTCCAGCGTGTCGCTTGCATCAAATTCGCCGGCGCCGTCTTCACGAATCTGACGCAGGATCATTTGGACTTCCACATAACAATGGATGCCTATCGCGATGCAAAACGACAACTCTTTGACAAACTCGACAGCGAGCGACCCGCAGTGGTCAACATCGACGACGTACATGGAGAATCCATGGTACACGACTCCCTCGCTTCAATCATCCGGTACGGAAAATCGACGTCGGCGGACGCGCGCATCGAATCGGTGGAGTTACGTCCAGGAACTTCCCAGTGGAAAGTGACGCTGTCGGAACGACTTGGTGGTGGAAGTGTGACTCTTACCTCCCCGCTGGTCGGTGCCTTCAATGTCTACAACGTGACAGCCGCTCTTGCCTTGGCGCTCGCCGCCGGCCATGACCGGAACCATCTGGTCGGCGCCGTCGAGCTCCTTCATGGGGTCCCAGGGCGGATGGACACGATACCCCTACCTGACGGCGCTGTCGCGGTCGTCGATTACGCCCACACTCCGGATGCCTTGCAGAACGTGCTTATGGCGCTCCGCGAAATAGGTCCGCACGCTCGGCTGACGGTCGTGTTCGGATGTGGAGGTGATCGAGACCGCGCCAAGCGCCCCCTGATGGGGGCGATCGCGGCCACCATGGCCGATCGAATCGTCCTGACATCGGATAACCCCCGTGGCGAGGATCCCGAGGCGATCATCAGCGAGATCGCCTCGGGCATCCCTTCCGGTGTCGAGTATCGGTCCGTGGTCGATCGGCGCGCCGCTATCGTGGAGGCGCTTGATCTGACCGGCTCTTCCGACGTCGTTCTGATTGCCGGAAAGGGCCACGAGGACTACCAGATCGTCGGCGGTGAACGCCGGCATTTCAACGATCGTGAGGTGGTGATCGAATGGTGCAACCGGTCCGTTGCTCCCCGCTCGAACCCACCCGGATGATATCCGGAGATTCTGCATGATCCTCGGCTCTGTCCGCGATCTCCTGAGCATCCTGCCCGATGCCGAGTTCAGGGGGGACGCACCGGCGCTACGTAGAAAAGTTAGAGGTCTAGAAACCGACAGCCGTTCTTTGACAAAAGGATTCGCGTTCGTCGCACTTAGAGGGGAGCGTTTCGATGGACATGAGTATGTCCCGGAGGCTTTCAGTCATGGTGCGCCGGTCGCCGTCGTGTCCCGTACATGGAGCCGTTCGCGCGTCGCTCGCCAGGTCGCAGACCCCCTGGTGATTGTCGATGATCCACTTGCCGCCTACGGGCGGATCGCCCGCTCCCATCGTGACACCTTCGATATACCGGTGATTGCCGTTGCCGGTTCGAATGGAAAGACGACGACCAAGGAACTCCTTGCCGATCTCCTCTCCCGCCGGTGGAAGGTCCTCAAAACCGAAGGGAACCTTAACAACCAGATCGGCGCTCCCGCCATGCTCCTCCGTCTTCGACCCGACCACCAGATGGCCGTGATCGAAATCGGAACGAACTCCCCAGGCGAAATCGCTCTCCTCTGCGACATCGTGAATCCCACACATGGACTGATCACTTCGATCGGTCGCGAACACCTGGAACTCCTCGGCTCCGTCGAGGGGGTGGCTCGTGAGGAGGGTGAGCTCTTCCGGTATCTGGAAGAGCATGGTGGCTGGGCAATAGTCAACGGCGATGACCCCTTTATCGCCGCGATGAAGACCCGCCGCGATCGCAGACTCGTCTACGGCACACGTGGACGTGTCGATGTCCGAGGTCGAATCGGGAAGGTCGATCGCTGGGGCGCCCCCCGGCTTGAAATCATCGACCGTCACGCCCGGCGCGAAGCACGCGCCTTGATTCCGCTGGCCGTTCCCGGTCGACACTCAGCTCTGAATGCCCTTGCCGCCGCAGCCGCGGCACGACTCCTGGGTCTTCCAATGACACAGGTGAAACAGGGCCTTCAGGCATTCGCCCCGGCAGTCTCCTCTCATGGCTATGGTCGTCTGGCGCCGATGACCGCCGCATGTGGCGCGGCGATCCTCAACGACACGTACAACGCCAACCCCGACTCGACCATAGCCGCTCTGGAGACTCTTGCATCGATCACCCCTGCACCCGGTGGAATGCGGATCGCCGTGCTGGGTGATATGCGTGAACTGGGACGAAGCTCAGCAACGGAACATCGGCGTCTTGCCGATGAGATCGTGCGAATCGGTGGAATCGATCAGACGCTCTTTCATGGTCCTGAAATGAAGTATGCGTGGCGGCGTCTTGCACGTCTCGCGCGCGAACGGAACATGCGTCCTCCGCTTCATTTCGAAAGCAAGGAGCGTCTGATCGATGCCGTCCTCGCCTTTCTCTCCGTCGACGATGTTCTTCTGGTAAAGGGATCGAGAGGTATGCGGATGGAAGAGGTGGTGACAGCGGCCGTTGCGCCGATGGAGGAACGTGAGGAGGGGATACGAGTTCAAAAGCCCGGGAAAGGGGGATAGGAAGCGATGCTCTACTACCTGGCAGAATACATCCAGTCGGTCTTCAATCCCCCCGGTTTCGGACTCTTCCGCTACGTCACCTTCCGTGCGGCGGCGGCGGCGATTACTGCGCTGCTCATCGCCTTCGTTTTCGGACCACGGATCATCGAGGCGATGAAGCGGCGGCAGATCCGTGAACAGGGGAAGAAGGAAGCACCGAAGTCTCACATGGCCAAGGCGGGTACGCCGACGATGGGGGGATTGATCATCCTCCTCTCACTCGTGGTCCCGGCTCTCCTCTGGTGCGATATCAAGAGCGCCTACGTCCTGCTGGCCGTCATCGTGACCGTGATCCTTGGTGCAGTAGGCTTTCTGGACGACTACCTGAAAGTGGTGGCACGTCTTCCAAAGGGACTCATTGGTCGCTACAAGATCATCGGGCAGGTAGGTGTTGGGCTGATACTTGGCGGGACTATCTACTTCTTTCCGGAGTGGTTCCCACAGGGATTCGCAGAACTCAACACAAGTACGACGCTCCCGTTCGTCAAGGATGGCGTTCTTGAGTATGGCGTGTTCTTCATTCCGGTGGTGATCTTCATTCTGACGGCGACATCGAACGCCGTCAACCTGACCGACGGAATCGACGGGCTGGCGATCGGAACGGTGAGCATTGTTGCTCTTGCACTTGCCGCAATCACCTACGTCACCGGGAACTTCCAGGCAGCCAAGTATCTCGGTTTCGCACAGCTCAGAGGGGCTGATGAACTCACGATCTTTTGCGCCGCTCTTGTTGGAGCCGGTCTCGGGTTCCTCTGGTACAACGCCTACCCGGCACAGATCTTCATGGGGGACACCGGTTCTCTTGCTCTCGGAGGGTCGATTGGCGCCCTGATGATTCTCGTCAAGAAGGAGTATATGATCCCGATCCTCGGGGGAATCTTCTTCGCTGAGACTCTGTCGGTCATGCTGCAGGTCGCGTGGTTCAAGTACACGAAGAGGAGGTATGGTGAGGGGAGGCGCATCTTCAAGCGAGCACCCCTCCATCATCACTTCGAAGAGAAAGGATGGCCGGAAGCGAAGATTGTCATGCGCTTCTACATCGTCGCGATCCTCCTTGCAATCGTTGGACTCGTCTCGCTGAAGATCCGATGAACGTTCCGCAGATCATCAGGTATGGCGTAGTCGGCGCCGCTCGATCCGGTCTCGCCGTCGCCCGACTCCTTCGCTCGGAAGGACATCAGGTCCTTGTCAGTGACAGTCGTTCCGAAGACGAGATGTCGACAGCTCGCGAGACACTTCGCTCGATCGGTGCCCGGTTTGAATTCGGTGGTCACACCGCTGCGCTCCTTGACAACGATGTCATCGTCCTCTCCCCCGGCGTTCCCGATACGATCCCGATCGTAACCGAGGCTCGTCGGAAGGGAATCACGATCACAAATGAGTTGGAAGTCGCGTCCCGCCGTTGTCGTGGAACGATCGTTGCTATTACGGGAACGAATGGCAAGACGACCACGACCGAGCTTATTGCCCATCTCTTCCGCACTGCTGGAAGAAAGACCTGGGTAGCCGGGAATGTCGGGATCCCCTTGAGTGAGATCGCACCGAACACGACCCCCGACGATATCGTGGTTGTCGAAGCGAGCTCGTTCCAGCTGGAGCATGTCGAGACATTCCATCCCCGCGTTGCGGTGATCCTGAATGTCACGCCCGACCACATGGATCGCTATGAACGTTTTGAGGACTACGTCAGTGCAAAGCGCCGCATCACGATGCGGCAAACGGATCAGGACGTTCTGATCTACAATGGCGACGATTCCGTCCTCGCAGATTTACCGACCCGCACGTTGGCACAGAGCCTGCAGATACGACTTCACGACGCTCCGATCGCTGGAGCGTTCACACACGATGGAGAGGTCCATCTCCGCGTCGCGCCCGGCGCACAATCCAGTCCAGAGGATGTTTCTCTGATTCCGGTTGCCGCAATCGGAATCCAAGGTCCACACAATCTCTACAATGCCATGGCTGCTGCCCTAGCCGCGCGCGCCCTGGGTGTAGAGTACGATGCGATCCGAGAGGGACTTGCGTCCTTCGCAGGTGTTCCGCATCGACTGGAGCCGGTTGCCGAGATCGACGGCGTACGCTACGTCAACGATTCAAAGGCGACCAATGTCAACTCGCTCTGGTACGCGCTACAGAGCTTCGACAGCCCGATCGTGCTGATCGCCGGTGGGAGAAGCAAGAAGAACGTGTACGACACGATTCTTCCTCTCCTGAAGGAACATGTGCGAGCCGTCGTGCTGGTAGGCGAGGCGGCCGATGAAATGGAAGAGGCCTTTCATGATATCGTCCCCACACATCGAGCGGGATTCGACATGACGGAAGGAGTCAGGATTGCGGGCGAGCTTGCCCAGCCGGGTGACATCGTCCTCCTCTCCCCTGCCTGCGCCAGCTTCGACATGTTCAACAACTATGAGCATCGAGGCGACGTGTTCAAGGAGTTGGTAGGTAGTAGGGAATAGATAGTAGGTAGTAGGGAGTCGATAGTAGATAGTAGATAGTAGATAGTAGGGTCGATGAGCCCAGCGGCCCAGCAGCCGAGACGCCCATCCGCCGAGACGCCCATCCGCCGCGGCGGACCAGCGGCCGAATAGAAATGGAACAGACAGAACAACGACAGAACGGTACAACCGATTGGTTCCTGCTCCTTGCGGTGCTGGGGTTGATGTTCTTTTCCATAGCCTTCGTCTACTCTGCTTCAGCCGGTGTTGCCGGCGATCGAACAGGTTCCACGGAGACATTTTTCTGGAGCCACGCGATAAGAGTCATGGCAGGTATCGGCATCATGCTCATTTTCGCGCGAATCGATTATCACTGGATTGAGCGTTGGTCGAAGCCGTTGCTGGTCCTCTCGCTCGGTCTCCTGCTCTACGTCCTCTTCGACGGGCGGGAGATCAAGGGGGCAACACGCTGGATCTCTCTCGGCTTCGTCTCATTCCAGCCCTCCGAACTGGCCAAGTTTGCATTGGTGGCTCACCTGGGTGTGATGCTGGCGGAGAAGAGATCCTACCTTGGAAACTTCAAGCGGGCTTTCGTCCCGATGCTTTTCTGGATCGTGCTCGTTTGTGGTCTTATCGCATTGCAACCAAACCTCTCGACCGCAGCAACGATCTTCGCGATATCCATGATCGTTCTCTTCGTCGGTCGTGTGCGACTGGCCCACCTTGGAATGGTGATTGCGTGCGGTCTGGGAACGATCGCCCTCTATGCAATCTCTGCCCCATATCGCATGCAACGCATCCTTGCCTATCTGAGCATGCATGGTGCAGAAGGGACCGGAGTCTCGAACGACGCGACCTATCAGTTGACACAAGGGTTGATTGCTTTCGGGTCGGGTGGGCTCTTTGGTGTTGGTCCGGGTCAGAGTCATCAGCGTGACTACGTGCCGGAGCCCTTCGGCGACTTCATCTTCTCGATCATCGGAGAGGAGTACGGGCTGATCGGGACGTTTGCCATCCTGGCTGTCTTCGCGCTGATAATCTCGCGCGGCCTGCTGACCGCTCGAATGGCTCCCGATGATCTTGGGCGCAACGTTGCTGCCGGTGTCGCAATCGTTATCGCACTCTATGCAATTCTCAACGCGGCGGTGACGACTGGGCTGATGCCGACGACGGGGCTTCCAATGCCGTTCGTCAGCTACGGCGGAAGCGCGGTTCTCTTCAGCGCCGCGGCCCTGGGCGTCCTCCTCAACATTTCGCGTCAGGCAAAAGTGATGACGCAGGTCGACCCGGTCGTGCAGCCGGCTCTCACGTGAAACGCGCGAGCGAGAGATCGATGATCAGCAGCTCTTTGACATCCCGGTTATGACGTTACGACTCCTTTTCGCCGCCGGTGGAACCGGAGGACACATCTTTCCGGCGACTGCGGTTGCCGATTGCTGTCGACGTCTTCATTCCGATATCCACATCGAGTTCGTCGGAACCCGAGGACGTCTGGAGGAGAAGGTGATTCCCCGCAGTGGCTATCCGCTCAACTTCCTCTGGATAAGTGGTCTGGAGAAGCTCCTCTCTGTGAAGAGCCTTCTACTCCCGGTCAAGCTCGGTGTCTCCTTTATACAGGCATGGCGAATGCTTGGTCGACTTCGGATTGACTGTGTGATCTGTGCGGGGGCCTACGTCAGTCTGCCGGTCGGACTTGCGGCATCGATTCGTCGCATACCACTCGTACTCATGGAATCGAACGCCTACCCAGGTCTGGCGATTCGTCGGCTTGCGTCAAGGGCGACCGAGATTCATGTTGCCTTCGATGAGGCCGCCGACCACTTTCCGGGTTCGACTGTCGTTGCCAGCGGCAACCCGGTGCGTCAGGTCTTTGCCGACATTCCCGATCGAGCAACGGCCGCCCGACGTCTGGGCCTGGACCCCGATAGCCCGATCGTCTTCGCAACTGGAGGCTCGCTGGGCGCACGCTCGATCAACAAGGCTCTCGACGCCATTCTTGATCGGCTTCGCTCCGCGAACGTGCAACTGGTCTGGCAGACGGGAACCAGTTATGCAGGTGGAGAACGCCGGGAGCCAGGTCTCTACAGGACAACGTTCCTGAACGAGATGGAGCTTGGATATGCGGCCGCTGATATCGTACTGGCACGTGCCGGAGCAACGACGATTGCCGAACTCCGCGCCGTGGGATGTCCTTCCATCCTCGTCCCTCTTCCCATCGAGAAGGTTCGGCAGATGGAGAATGCAACGTCGATGCGCGACGCCGGGGCCGCAGAAATGATCAGAGATGATGAACTTGACAGCCGGTTGCTGGATGTGCTGACCGACCTTCTGGAGAATCGTCTCCGCCTCGACGAGATGGGGAATGCCGCGAAGAGTATGGCGGTTCTGGATGCCGATGAGCGGATTGCGAGACACGTGCTTGCTCTGGCGGAGAAGCACCGGACGGCGAAGTCCTGAACGAGCGCCAGCAGCTACTCGAAGACATGGAAGAGACGACGTTCAAATATCGACTCGATATTTACTACCTCTCCGCGCTGGGATACATCGTGACGTTGATCGCATACGGTGTGGTCACGGGAACGATGGCGGACGACGGATCGTTCGCAGTCGTCCTGAACGATCCTATCGTCATACTCCTGGCCCTCTTCTCGATTGTCGCCCTCGGAGCCCTGGGTATTGCCGCTCTCTCGAATCGGCGCATCGTCGTCACGGAACGCGAGCTTCGATTCATCACACGCTGGAGGACGCGGGTCTTCACATCGGACGAGATTGCCTGGATTGCAATCAGGACCGAACGATCGGTTCGCGGCGCCAGACCATACAGGGCGATCAGAATGAAACTCCATCAGCGTCGTCGACTCCTTCGGCTTCGCCCGGGGGGCTTCGAACGAAGCGCTCAACTGGCCAGAGCAATCGCCGAGTGGGCTCGAGGCAATCATGTGGAGGTCCTCAGACGACGAGGCAGAAGGCGAAAGTCTGACGGGAGGAAGACGAGGGACGAGGGATGAAGGATGA